>JACPHN010000123.1 GCA_016188575.1 Candidatus Schekmanbacteria bacterium | reverse complement strand
CACGGCGGGCGGCGCCGTACGCGAAGGAGTCGGGGACGCCACGGCGGGGCGCGTAGGGGTGACGGTCGAGGTGACGACGGGGGTATACGGGGTCACGGTGGCGGTAGGGGTCGCCGTGGGCCAGGGGGACCGCGTGCTGGTCGGGGTGGTCGTGGCGGTCCCGGTGACACTGGGCGTCACCGGCGACATGGCCGTGGGGGTCAGTGTCGGCGCCGGGGTCTTGGTCGGAATCGTGGTGGCGGTCGGCGACGGCGTCGGGGTGGGGGTCGCGGTGGCCGCCGCGGCGGCGTCGGCCTCGTAGGCCCCGGCATCGCACCAGGCCACGCCGTCCCCATCCCCGTCCAGCGGCCGGGAAACGCCGCGCTGGTCGGTGAGCAACAGCCCGGCAGCCCCGCCGTCGCACGCCTGCTCACCGGCCGCGTCGATCGCGGGGCTGCCCGCCAACAACTGGTGGGTTTCGGTGCCCCCGCCGTTATCCGCGAGCGCGCCGAGCAGCGGGTCGACCCCGGCCTGATCGCCCGGCTCCGCCGCCGGGCAGCTCGGGTCCGCCACCACGTTGTACCCAATCGAGCCGAAGCCGCCCCAGCAGGCCGTCGCGCCGGCCGGGGCGGCGACGATCGACCGGCGGATCGTGAAAGACGCATTCTCCAAGATCCTCGCGAACGCCGCGCCGTAGTCGGCAGCGTTGTCGGCCACGGTCACGTATGCGAGATTGGTCATCCCGTCGGCAAAGTAGGCAGCCCCACCGTAGCCGCGGTTGCCGGCGGCCTCGGCGACGTTGGTGCTGATCGTCGTGTCGTCCACGTCGACCGCGCCGCCGGCGACGTACAAACCCCCGCCGCGCGACTCCAGCGACAGGCTGGAACCGGCCAGGTTCCGGGTCATCGCGCTGTCGATGATCGCCAACGCTCCGGTCGCGACATAGGCCCCGCCACCCGCGACCTGGCAAGACGCGCTCTGCGCCCACTTGCAGCTCGCCACGTTGCCGTCGATGCGGCTCCCGCGGATGACGAGCTTTTTTCCCGCGTTGACGTCGACGCTCGCCCAGATCCCCGCGCCCTGGGTATTGCACGCCACCCCGCTCCCCGAGGCCCGGCAGTCGATGAAGTTTCCGGCGATCACCGACCCGGTGATGCTGCCGCCATTCAGCGCCTCCGCGTAGACTCCGCCTCCGCGGACCGCCGGGACGCTTCCGGTGACCGAGACGGCGTTGCCACCGATCGCGGTATTCTCGATGTCGATGCTCGCGCTCCGAGACCAGATGCCGGCTCCGTAGCCGCTGTCGCCATCGCCGAGGACCAGCGTGTTGCCGCTGATCTCCGAGTCGATGATCGTCAGGTGCGCGCTCGCGCCCAGGACGGCGATTCCGCCTCCCTGGGCTTCTCCCGTGCCCTTCGCCCAGTTGTCGGCGACCCGCACATTGCGCAGCGTCAGCTCCGCGCCGCTCGCCTGGATGCCCCCGCCGCGGAACGCGCTCCCATGTTGGATGACCAGGCCTTCGAGCTGCACGATCAACCCGAAGCTCGCGCCGGCGCCCACGTCGAAGACCCGGTCGATGCCGCTCGAGGCGCTCGCCCCCGCCTCCACGATGCAGGCTTCCGGCCCCTCGCAGCGGATGGCCACGTTGCCGAGGATGTCGAGGTCGCCGGTGGCCGCCGCCTCGTCGACCCCTGCAGTTGCAGGCGATAGGTCCCTGGGTCCAGGTGAATGAGGGTGTCTCCGCCCAGCGCGTTCGCCTCCTGGACCGCCGCGCGCAAGGTGCAGCCGATGCCGGAGGCGATGCAATAGCCGTCGCCGGGGATCACGTCGACGGCGTCGGAGAGATACCGAACCCAAAGCTCATGGTCGGCGGCAGCGGCGCCTCCCACAAGGACAAGAACCGCGGCCAACGCCGTCGTGACCGAAATCGCCGCGCCCTTCAACTACGCGCCTCCGCTGCTACACCGGTAGACAACCTGAGTATTCATTGCCGTTGCGGGCGTGTCAAGCACAGGAAAGCCTGGCTTGGACTTGGTGGCCGGCATTCCTGGCCATCGCTACCCGCATCGCGCCACAGCACGACTCAAGCCAGCGCTCAGCGCGAATTTGCGCTCCTCGCGCCGAACCTCTCCGGCGTCGCCCATGTTGCGCTCGCCATGCTGCTTTTGCCCATGCACGCGCGGATTTTCCCGACGGACTTCCGGTCAAGTCTCACCGCGGGCCGGGTCCGTCCCGCTCGGCACCGTAGCGCAGCACGCGAGCGCTGTTGACGACGACCGCGCCGACGGCGAGGCTCTGTGCCAGGGCTCCGGTGAGCGGATCGAGCACCCCCGCCGCCGCCAGACCGATCAGCGCCAGCGACAGGCAGAAAGCCAGCCAGACGTTTTGACCGATGACGCGACGGGTGGTTTCCGCCAGCTCGATAAGCTGGGGCAGGCGCCCGAGGTCAGCGCCGAGAAGCGCGACGTCCGCTCCTCCGAGCGCGACTTCGTTGAGCTCGGCGCCGATCGCTACCCCGACATCGGCGCCGCCGAGGGCAAGGGCGTCGTTGACACCGTCCCCCACCATCATGACCAGTCGTCCCGCGGCCTGCTCCGCGCGCACGAGCTCGAGCTTCTGCGCCGGCAAGACGTCGGCGACGATCGCGTCCATCCCCAGCGCCTCCCCGATGGCGCGCGCGACGCCTTCCCGGTCACCGGTCAACAGTACCAGCCGGTCGATGCCAAGAGCGCGCATCTCCTGCAGCGCGTCGCGCGCTTCAGGACGCGGCTGGTCGCGCCAGACGATGCGCCCGAGGCAGCGCTCGCCGAGCGCCACCCAGACTTCGCCGCCGGTGGCGTCGTCACTACCGTTGGCGGGCATCGGCACGCCGAGGTCGCGAAGGAAGGGCGCGCGACCCAGCGCCGCGCGCTCGCCCTCGACCATCGCCACGAGGCCAAGCCCCGGATGCTCGGCCAGGTCTACCGGCGGCACGACGGCGATGCCGCGTTGCCGCGCTGCCGCCACCACCGCCCGGCTGACCGGGTGAAGCGAGCCGAAGCCGAGCGTGGCGCCGACGGCCAGCAAGCGATCGGCCGTCACTCCGTCGCCGGGCTCGAGCAGCGCTACCGCCGGCGCGCCGACCGTAACCGTCCCCGTTTTGTCGAGGATCAGCGTCTCGACCTCCGCCGCGCGCTCGAGAAAATCGGCGCTCTTGATCAGGATGCGCAGGCGCGTCGCCACCGTCATGGCCGCCACGACCGCCGCCGGCCCGGCGACGACCAGCGCGGTCGGGGTCGCGACGACCAGCACCGCGACCGCCCGCGCCAGGTTCTCCGTAAAGAACAGCGTCGTTGCCGCCACCGTGAGCACGAGCGGCAGCCACGCCCCGGCCCGCCGCTCGAACAGTCGCAAGACGGGGACGGTCGTCCGTTCGACCTCGGCGAGCAGCGAGACGACCCGCCCGAGCACCGTGTCCACTCCCGCGCCTCGTGCTTCGATGCGCAGCAGGCCGTCGAGCGCCACCGCGCCGGCGTATACCGGGCTTCCCGGCCCGACATCGTCGTGGCGGGATTCCCCCGTGATCGCCGACTGGTCCACGGCGCTGCGACCTTCCAGGACGGTGCCGTCGACCGCGATTCGTTCTCCCGGCCGCACCAGAATGACCTCTCCCGGGTGCAAGGTGGCGGGATCGACGCGTTCCTCGCGGCCCTCTCGCCAGCGCACGGCCTGCCGTGCGGCGAGGGCGCGGATGCCGTCGATCGCGGCGCGCGCACCCAGGGAGCTGCGCTCCTCGAAGAGCCGGCCCAGCTCCAGGAAAAGCGGGATCAGCGTGGCGGTGACGAAGTCACCACTGGCGGCGGCGGAGCAAACAGCGATGGCCACGAGCTGATCCGCGGCGCGCCGCGGATCGGCCGTTAGCATGCCGCGCACGCCCGAAACGAGCGTCGGAACCGCCACCACCGCGGCCGCGACCGCGCGGCACAGCTCGCCAACCTGCCACTGATCGGGGGACCAGCGGATCAGCAGAGCGCCCAGGCCGAGCATCCCGGCGCCTGCCAGGCCCGCACCCAGGCGGACGGTGATCCGCCTGCGTTCCTCGGGCGCGAGCGCTCCCGGCGCCGGCGCGCGCGCCGTCACGGATTGGCCCCAGCCGGCGACACAGGTGCCCCGGCATCCGGCGGCGCCACTGAAATGCGCAACCCCTGGTATCGATCCCCGGCCGGCGGCGGCACCCAGCGGACCTTCTGCACGCCGCCAATGGCCCGCTCGACGGCGTCGCGGTACAGCCGCTCGCCGACCACCGCCGGGTTGGCACGATACTCGCGGCTGAGCGCGAGGAAGGCCGCCGCGTCTCCTCGCGCGCGCGCCAGCGCCGTGCGAGCATCGGCGCGCGCCGCCTGTAACGCGGCATTGGCCGCCGCTCTGGACTTGGGCAACGCCTCCTGGGCGAACGCCTCCGCCTCCTTCTTCCTGGTCTCCGCGCCGATATAGGCGCTCTGCACCGCGTCGAAGTCCCGCGCCAGCGGCGTTGGCGGCGCCAACGCGGTAAGCTCCAGCGCCACGATCTCGATTCCGGCGCGGGCCGCGTCGAGCCCGGCCTGGGCGCGCCGCGTCGCCGTCTGAATGAGCGCCTTGCGCCCATCCGACAGCACGTGGTCCACCGCGAGCTCGCCGATCGAGCGCACCATCGCCGCGGTGACCTCGACGCGAAGCGCGTCCTCGACGCGTTTTGCGTAGCGAATGAAATCGCCGATTTCGCGCACCTTGTAGCGCGCCACCATGGTGACGTGAACGACATTGAAGTCGCCAGTCAAGGCGTATCCGCCGCCGCCGCCGCGGTCGCCGCCGCTCGCCAGGGTGGTGATCGCCAGCTCCCGGATTCGCTTGACCTTGACGCGCACGACCTGATCGATGGGCGCCGGAAGCGCCAGCAGCAAGCCCGGGCCGTGCTCCTGCGCGGCCCGCGACGCGCCGACCAGTCGGCCCCAGCGAAGCACGACCGCAACCTCGTCTGGCGCCACCACGGTGACCCCCGAGACCGCATAGAGCGCCGCCAGCAGGGCGATCCACCAGGACATCCGTTGCCAGGCGGCGTCGGCGCCGCGCAATAGCGGTGCCGCCAGCCGGCCGAGCTCCGACGGATTCCCGCGCCGTCGCCTCATCAGCGCGCCTTGCTTTCGAGCAGCGAGAACGGCTCGGAATCCGTGCGCAAGATCAGCGAGGTGCTGCGAGTAACCAGTTTGTCCAGGGATTCCAGCGAGCGCGTGAAGCGGTACAGCTCCGGGTCCAACCGATGAGCCTCCGCATAGATTCTCGCCACTTCCGCCGCCGACTCCCCGCGCACGCGCGCCTCCTCTTCGAGGCCCTGGGCGCGGATTTTCGCCACCTCGAGCTCGGCCTCGGAGCGAATGCGGCTCGCCTCCTTCTCGCCCTCGGCGCGATATCTCGCCGCGAACTGGCGACGCTCGGCGCGCATTTGCTCGAACACCGCCCGGATGTTCTCGTCGGGCAACGCGATGCGCTCCAGCCGAATCTGCTCGATCGCCACTCCGTAGCTGGCGAGCGCTACCGGCGCCGTCGCCGCGAGCAGCTCGGACTCGATCTTGTCGACTTGCAGGTCCGCGGCACTCGTGGACACCAGCGCCGCGAGCTGGTGGCCGCCGAGAGTCGAGATGGCCGCATTGGTGAGCAAGCCGTCGAGCTTCGCTTCCGCGCCCCCGCCGGGCGCTCCGCTCTCGGCGCCGATGGCCTGCGTAAAGGCCAGCGGATCGCCGATCCGCCAGACGACGAAGGTGCGCACGATGATGTTCTTCTTGTCTTGCGTCAGCATCTCGGTGTGTCCGGTCTCATAGACGCGGCGCCGCATGTCGAGCATCACGGCCTCGTCGAGCGGCCACGGCAGTTTCCAGTGCAGGCCCGGCGCCGTCGCCGTCCCCACCGGCCGGCCAAGGCGCGTTACCAACACCGCTTCACCTTCGCGCACCACCACGGCCGTGGCGTGAAACGCAATTGCCAGAAGCGCCAGGGAGCCGACCACGGCGCGGAGCCACCGGTGCGTCCTTACGGCATCAGCCATAGCTCACCCCCGTCCCGCTCGATGCGGGCATCGACCAGCGTGAAGCGCCGACCCGGAAGCACGCTTTCGAGTGCTTCCAGCCGCCGGCGAAACAGGTATTCCCCCGGTGCCGCGCGGTATTCCGCTTCCAGCGTGCGGAAGGCCCAGGCTTGCCCCGCCGCCTGGGCTTTCGCGCCGGCCGCCTCACCTCGCGCCGCATTCACGACCGCGGTCGCGGCAGCCTCGGCTGCGGGCACCGTCTCCTTCCGATAGGCTTCGGCATTGATGGCCGCCGTCGCCTTGCCCAGCTCCGCCGACACCACGGCCTGGTAGTCGGCCGCCACCATCACCGGCGGGTGCATGCCGCCAACCGTGAACGCGACGATCTCCACCCCGAGGCCCAGCGCATCGGCGTCCGCCTGCACGGAGGCCCGCATCGCCGCGGTCAGGGTCGCCACGTTCTCGGACAGCACCGCGGTGAGCGTGCGACTCACGGTCACCTTCATCACGGCGCGATAGGCGACGGCCCGCAGCGCCTCGACGGGGTTCCTGCAGCGGTACGTCCACGCCGCAGCATCCGCGATGCGAAACTGGACCGTGGCGTCGATCGTGACCAGATCGCGGCCATCGCCGAGGAGCAAGGTGTACTCATCGGCCGCATGCTCCTTGGCCCACAAGACGTCCTCGGGTCCTGATTCCGCCGCCGCCTCCGGGTGCCCCACTGCCAGCGTCTGGACGCGGCGAACCGGGACCCGGATGACGCGATCGATCGGCCAGGGCGCGTGTGTGTGCAAGCCGGGCCCAAGCGCGGGTCCGCCGGCGGGAATGCCAAGCCGCTCGATCAGCGCCTGCTCGCCGACACCCACAATGGTTACGGCAGTGCTCAGCCACGCGATCAATCCCAGCGCCGCGAGGAGCGGCTCGAAGCCGGTGCGCACCACCGCGAGCGCCCAGGTCGATCGGAGATCGATGCCGAGCAGGCTGCGTGCCGCATCCAGAGCGCTGCCGAGCGCGTTGGCGCGGCTCCCGAACATGGCGAAGACAGTGAGGTCGGTGGGATAGACGCGGGCGCCGCCTGGGGCCGGCATCGGCGCGGTGAGCATGCCGTAGCTTATGGCAAGATTGAGCAGCACGGCGGCGGCATGGGTGACCAGAACGGCGGTAGGCAGGCTCGCCCACGCGCTCGCCACGGCCAGCGCGCACCCGACCAGCACCCACGCGGTCACGCGCGCGCTGCGGCATAGCCCGGGCGCCTCGGGGAAACGAGCCGGCTCGACTGCCGCCAGGTATCGCGCCACGGTGCCGGCAACCGCCGCGGCCGCGAGAGCTAGACCCGCGGCCAGCGCCACGATGCCGGACGCCGGTGGCGAAGGCGGCGCGGCCCCCGGGCTCAGCAGCAAGATGCGCAGCGTCGCGAGCAGCGATGCACCGGCGCAGACCCTCCCGAAGTGCGCCCAACACGGCTTCGCCAGCCGCCAGACCCACGCGCGCGCGACGGCGAGCAGTGCGCGTCTGCGCGTCGCTGCCGGGACCGCGCCGGGCGCCACGGCAGCGGGTTGCGCGGGGACCCGGGCCCGGGCGCGCGCCGCCTGCGTCTCGATGACGCCGAGCAGCGTCACGCTCGCCAGGCCCAAGGTCACCGCCGCATCGAGGAGCACGGGGTTGACGAGCGCTGCCCCGGCGGCCGCCGCGCCCGCCGCCCCCAGCAGGGCCGCCACCAAAAAGACGAGCACGACGCCGCGATAAGCGTCCCGTTGCGCTTTACGTTCGGTATTCTGGCCTGAGTCGGACGCCCCGTGCATGCCTCGGCTGCCGCGCTCAGGGAGCCGCTCGGCGCATCGACCGGATTTCCACGAGCTCCTCGGGAACGTCGCGGAGCTCGCCTACGGTGCGCGTGGTCATGCTTCCGATCGCAGCGACGACGTCCATTCCCTCCAGCACGCGACCAAACACCGTGTAGCCGCGGCCGTCTCGGGTCGGTCTCTTGAAGTTGAGATGCGCATTGGCGCGCAGGTTAATGAAGAACTGGCTCGTCGCGCTGTCCGGGTCCGCCCCTCGTGCCATCGCCAGCGTGCCCTTGTTGTTGCCCACGCCGGGTCGTGACTCGCACGGGATCGACTCGTGCGTCGGCTTCTCTTCGAGCTTGGCGGTAAAGCCTCCGGCCTGCACGATCGAACCGGGGAGCACGCGGTGAAAGACCGTGCCGTCGTAGAACTTCTCGTCCACGTAGCGCAGAAAGCTCGCCACAGTTTGCGGCGCCTGCGCCGCGAGCAGCTCCACAGTGATGCGCCCTCGGGTCGTCTCGATCACGACGAGCGGATTCGTCTTTTCCTCCGGGTCCGCCGCGGAGCCGGCGCCCGCCGCCAGGCAAAGCGCGAAGATTCCGGCACGTGCGATGTCGCGTCCACGCCGCATCATGGTTTCCCTCCGTCATTGCTCCTTGCAACACCACTCGCGGACGCTTTCGCCCAGACGTTCCGGCGACTTCGCAAAGGCCTTTTCGCAGGCGTAGTCGATGGACCGGCCTTCCTTCATGAGCAGCAGCAACTGCTGGATGTCGGCGGGTCGATAGCGATCGTGCAGATACTCGGCCGCGGCGAGCGCCTGAAAGTAGACCGATGCGAACACGATCGGGTCATTCCAGGCCAGGTGGCCGTTACCCAGAATCGGATCGTCGAGCCCGTAGCGCCAGAGCTGTGCCCTCTTGCTGCCGGGCACATCCGCGATGCGCTCGCCCTCGAACCACTGCGCCAGGCCCTCATTGACCCAGCGCGGCACCGCTGTGTTGCCGACGAGGTGCTGGATCAGCGCATGCGTGTACTCATGATACAGCGTGGCCCGCAGCTCGGGAGTCTCACCCGTCAGGCCACCGGCGGGGATCCGGATGGCCCGACCATCCCATAGCGCGCCGACATATTCGGTGGCTCCCGAGACGTATTCGAACTGGTTGCGAGTATAGAGCACCACGGGAACGGGCTGATCGGGGAAGACACCGCCCAGACCCTGGCCGATGTCGCGCCGCGCCTCGCCAAGGATCCGGCTCGCGGCCGCCGCCACGGCATCGGAGCTGTCGCCGTCGAAGGAAATCTCGAAGTAGCCGCGATCGAGCGTCGCGAACTTGCGCTGGACCTTGTCCTCGCGGACGATGTCGCCGAGCGCCGCGGCGAGCTGGCAGGCGAACGGCGGACTCCCGGGGGCGAGCTCGCTGGAGGTGGGTAACGGCGAGTAATCAAGCAGCTCCAGGCGTTCGCGGCAATGGTCGAGCGCCTCCTCGGGGGTGGCACCGAGGCGGCCGCCGAGCAACGAGGCCGTGATCGCCTCGAAGGCGGTCGCGTCCCGCGGTCTGACGCGCATCGCTTTCCTCCAGAGGTCAAGCGCCTCGGGAGCAGCGCCGCGCTGCTGCTTGACAACCGCGCGGGCCGCCACCGTCTCATAGTCGTCGCCGTAGTAGAACAGCGCCTGGCGAAACGCTTCGTCCGCCTTGTCGAGCTCGCCGCCGTACAGCGAAATGAGCCCCAAAAACTTGTGCGTCCAGAAGTCGGGGCGCCTGGTTATCGCAGCCCGCAGGTTTGTGGCGGCGTCGTCCCAGCGCTGCAGCCGAAACAGCGCTTTTCCGAGCGCCGATGCCAGCTCAGGATCGTCCGGGAGCGACTGCAGGGCGCGGCCGAGGAGCTCGGCTGCCGCCGCCGGCTGATCACCCCGATACCAGGCGGCACGGGCGACCCCCGCGAGGGCGCGGGCGTCTTGCGGCGTCGCGCTCAGGACCTTGTGGTACAGTTCCGCGGCAGCGTCGTAGCGCGCTTCGGCCAGTGCGGCGTCGGCGCGCGCCAGCAGCTCATTGCCAGCGCCGCCCCCGGCAACGGTAGCGGCGGCACCGGCCGAGGGTGCCGCGGCGGGTGCACCGGCCCTCCCGCTGCCGCGATTCCCGAGCATGCTGCCCGACTCGAGGGTTTGAATCTGATGCGCGAGGTCGCGAACCGCGAGTGGCGTATGCCCCCAACGCAGCGCCGAGCGCAGGCCGTCGGCGGCTTCGGCAGAGGCACCCCTCCTTGGAGTCGCGGGCGCGCCCGCCACCGTGTCCGACTCGGCGGCGCTACCGGCCGGCGCCGGTGCACCTGTCGTGCGCAAGGTTTCTGCCCCTGCCGGCGGCTTTGTCGTCGTGACCCGCAGCCGCCCATCCTTGTCGCGCCACGTGTAGGTATCCGCGACGGCCGCCACGGGGAGCGCGATCCCCAGGATCAGCCCCAGCAGGACAGCAAGGCGTCGGGGGCGCCACGTCATGGCGTTCGACCCGGGATAACCGGCACCGCCTCTGCGATCGCCAGCGCCTCACCGTCGCGAAAGACCGCCATCGCCGAGCGCGCCTCGGATGCGGCCTGGCCGAGTGCGGCCAGCAGGCCGTCATGACCGAGCTGGCCGGCGATGAGCCGGCGCAGCGGCGACATCTGGGGTGGAAAAGGCGCAAGTCGCAGCGGCATTTCGCTCGGCAGCCTCATTTCCTCGCGGAGCACGTCCAGGGCTTTGGACAGCCCTCCGCGCTCATCGACCAGCCCCCGCGCACACGCCTGCTCGCCGGTCCACACCCGCCCGCCAGCCACCGCATCCACATCCTCCGCCGACATGGAGCGGCATTCTCCGACCTTTTGCACGAAGCTGTCGTAGAAACTCCGGATCGTCCTCGTCACCAGCTCGCGCTCGTCATCGCTAAAGCGCCGGCTGCTCGAATACATCTGCGAGTAGCGGCCGCGCGAAATCACGACCTTGTTGGCGGCGAGGCGGTCGAGCATTCCCGGGATGGCGAACTTTCCGCCGATCACGCCGATGGATCCGGTGATCGTCATGGAGTGAGCGACGATCCGCTTCGCCGCCATGGCGATATAGTAGCCACCGCTGCCGGCGACGTCGGACATGCTCGCGACGACCGGCTTGTCCTCCAGACAACGGCGCACTTCGGCCCAGATGAGATCAGAAGCCACACCGGAACCGCCCGGCGAATCGACCCGTAGCACAATGCCGCGCACGCGCCTGTCCTGACGGGCGCGCCGCAGCGCCCGCACCACCGTCCGCGCGCCGACAGCTCGCCCAAGCAGCGTTGGGCGCCCGCTCTCGCCGCTTGCGATCGGCCCATGCACCGCGACGACCACCACCGTCGGCCCTTTCGGAACCCCCGCGAAGCGCGCGGAAACGCGCTCGTACCGATCGGCCGCGACCGTCCTCACTTCGGAGCGACGGCCGGCGCGCGCTTCCTTGCCCAGGGCGCGCTCTGCTCCGGCCAGATCGTTCCAGTCCTCGAGCAGCTCGTGCAGATACGCGATGCGATCGACGAGCCCGAGCTGCCGAGCTTCCTCGGGCAGGAAACTGCCGCGCGCGATGAGCTCGTCGACGGCGGCGAGAGGCAGTTGCCGCCGTGCCGCCACGTGCCCGCGCAACGACGCGAAGTGCGAATCGAGGATGGCATCGAGCATCTCGCGATGCGCCTCGCTCATCTCCGAGCGCATCAGCGCGTCCGCGGCCGTCTTGTAGTCCTTGAAGCGCACGAAATCGCCCTCGACGCCGGCCTTGGCGAGCGTGTCCTTCAGGAATGTGACCTCGGCGCGCAGGCCCAGAAAGCTCAACCAGCCGCACTGCGGCACGACGATCTTGGCGGCGCCGGCGGCGATGGCGTAGTCGAGCAGCTCGCCGCTCTCGAGATAGGCCACGACCTCCTTCCCGCGCGCCTTGAAGCGGTCGAGCATCTCCACGAGCTCCTGCGCCTTGCCCCAGCCGAGGCCGGGGTTGTCGACAATCAACAGCAGGCCGCGAATGCGGTCGTCGAACGCGGCCTTTTCGAGCATTGCGTGCAGGTCCAGCAGACTGGTCTCGGCGGCGCCAGTCGCGAGGCGGCGCACCCAGCCGGGGCGCTCGGAATGGTCGACGACCTTCCCGTCCAGCGTGATCACCAGGACGCTGCCCTGGGCGACGTAGGGAACGCCGCGAACCCGGAACACGTACCAGGCCGCGCCGGCAGCGACGACGAGTAGTAAGATCAGGCCCATGGACACGGCGGTTTCTCCCGAACAGGGTGAGCGGAAGGGATTTGCCGTGTATGGTAACAACAGCGCGCGTTGCTTGCCAGCCGCCGCGATTGCCGGAATCCAGCGCCCATTCACCGTAGGCGCGACGGTGCCCCCTCCGTCCCTCCCGCCTGGTGCAGGGGGAGGTGAGATGGGGGGTTTCGGTGATGCGCATTCCGCGTGATGCGCACTCCGCGCAGCTTGCAGTCGACCAGGCGGTGGATTCAGGAAGGGCTACAGCGCTTGACGCCTCAAGATAGGTGCGCGCATGATCGTGTGATCCTATGATGGGGTGCTGGCGAAGCCATGTCGCCGCGCTCGCCGGGGATCACGCAGCCCGGCGGCGGCGGTGTCGGGCCCTGGAGTGGAGAAGGCGTGGATGCGGACCGTTGCCTGGATCGCGATAGTGATCTTTCCGGCCTCCGAGATTGCGCTCGCGTTTTTTCGGCGCGCGCGGCCGAGCACGGCGGCGGTCGCGGACCGAAATTCTCTGCGCGTGCTGTGGATGGTCATTGCCGCGAGTGTCGTGATGGCCATCTTCATGCGGCAAGTGGCGGTGACCGAGCTGCTTCTGCCCCCTTGGCTTCATGACTTACTCGTCGCAGTGCTGATCGGAGGTGGTATGGCGATTCGCTGGGTAGCGATCTTGTCGCTCGGCCGCATGTTCACCGTGGATGTGGCGGTGCAGCGCGATCACGCTCTCGTCGAGACCGGCGTCTACCGCCACGTACGCCACCCTTCCTATACCGGTCTGCTGGTGGCCTTTCTTGGGCTCGGGGTGTACTTCGCGAACTGGCTGAGCCTCGGCGTGCTACTGGTTCCGATCGGCCTGGCGTTGGCCAACCGCATCGCCGTGGAGGAAGCGGCGCTCGCGCGGGCATTCGGCCCGGACTATGCGGCGTATCGCGCGCGCACGAAGCGCTTGTTGCCTGGTCTGTTCTAGGCCAGCAGCTTCTGGGCTTCGGCGGCTCGCGAAGAACGGGGTAGCCTCGCTGCTGCGGCGCTATTGACTGGCATCCGAGCGGGGGTGACCCGGTCTCGCGCCGCAAGCTTCGGCCTTCAGACCGGAGTGAGGCACTCTTGCTCTTTTCTTCGTAGTTGGCTTGCTCGCCTGTGCGAGTTTGTATCGCCTCGCTACGATACTTGCAATGTTCGTGCAATGGTACTATATGTTCTCCATGGTAATCCGCAAGGCGTTCAAGTACAGACTGAAGACCAACCAAGCGATCGAGCAACAATTGGGTCGCATTGCTGGTTGTGCACGCTTCGTCTGGAACCGGGCGCTGGCCATTGAGCTCGAGCGTCTCGGTACCGGCGAAAAGCTGCTCGGGTACGCGGAATTGTGCGCCCTGCTCACGGTCTGGCGCCACGACCCGGCGACCGCCTTTCTCGCGGAGTGCCCTGTCCACACGCAGCAGCAAACGCTGCGCGATCTCAGCCGGGCCTTGCGCGACGGTCTCTCCAAATCCAGCGCGAAACGGATGCCTCGGTTCAAGAAAAAAGGCCGCGACCTCGACTCGTTTCGCTATCCCGATCCGAAGCAGCTCAAGCTTGAGAGCGGTCGCGTGTTCCTTCCCAAGATCGGCTGGGTCCGCTACCGCGATAGTCGGCCCGTGGTGGGCACGCCCGCGGTCGTCACCGTTTCTCGCCGCGGCGAACACTGGTACGTCTCGATCCAGACCGAGCGCGAGATTGCCGAGCCCATTCATCCTTCGACCACCGAAGTCGGTGGCGATTTGGGCATTGCCCGGTTCGTCACGTTTTCCAGCGGCGAAGTCGTCGAGCCGCTCGACAGTTTTCGCAAGCTCGAAGACAAGCTCGCGCTCGAACAACGCCGTCTTGCTCGCAAGCAAAAGGGCTCGGCCAACTGGAAAGAGCAGAAGGCCAGGATCAGCCGCCTGCACATCCGCATCGCCGACGCCCGAAACGATTTCCTGCATAAGGTCTCAACGAGGACCGGCAAAACCCACGCAACGGTTTACCTCGAAGATCTGAAGGTCGCGAACATGAGCGCCTCGGCCAAGGGAACGACCGAAGACCCCGGCCGCAACGTCAAGGCCAAGAGCGGCCTCAACAAGGCGATCCTGGATCGAGGCTGGTACGAGTTTCGGCGCCAGCTCGCCTACAAGCTGCGGTGGCTCGGTGGCACCCTGTTCCTGGTACCGCCCCGGGATACGTCGCGCCGCTGCAGCGCCTGCGGTCACACCGCGGCGGAAAACCGGCCCTGCCAGGCCGTGTTCCGCTGCGTCCAATGCGGGCACAGCGAGAACGCCGATCTCAACGCCGCGAAAAATGTCTTGGGGGCTGGGCAAGCCCTGTCTGCCTGTGGAGCTATCAAGCCGGTTGCGGCTTAGCTCCCAGGAATCTCTCGACCTTCAGGCCGGAGAGGATGTCAACATCAAGCTCGATGAAGTCTCACCGAGCACCGATCAAGAATCGAAGAACGACGAGAAAGTCTTCCGGTTCCGCGTCCGCAGGCAATAGACAGGGAGCGCGCCGGCCCTTACCGCGGTTCGCCGGCCGCCGCTTCGCAGCCGCCCTCGTCACCCCAGTGACAGGCACGACCGTAGAGCTCTCCGGCTTTTCCCGGGTCGCGAGCCGCGCCGCGACCGGCCCCGAGCATGTCCCCCGCCGCCTTGCAGCCGGCGGGTCCGATCAGCTCACACGAGCGCAAGAAGAACGTCAGCGCGGCGCGATCGTCCGGCGCCAGACCGAAGCGCCCGTCGCGGTGAGCCTCGCCAAGGCGGTCACAGGACGGCGCATCGCCGCCGTCACAAGCGAGGCCGTACAGACGCTGCGCGGCGGCGACGTCCGCGACAGCGCCGCGGCCCTCCTCGAGCAAGTGCGCCGCGATCCCGCATCCCTGGTAAAACCCGCCCTGGCACGCCAGCTCATAAGCCCGCAGCGCGCGCGCCGGGTCCTCCGGCACGCCGCCCCGTCCAGACGCGTACAGATCCCCCAGACCGAGGCAGCCGCCCGCGAATTGCACGGTGCACGCCTTCTCATAGGAGCTCGCCGCCAACGGCGCGTCGCCCGTTGGGGTCTGGTAACCCTCGACCAGCTCGGCGTGGCGCACGCAGCTCATGAGATCACCGAGCTCGCACGCCAAAGACAGCAAGGGTCGCGCTGCGTCTGGGTTTTTCTCCGCCCCCTGGCCATACAGGTAGGCGATACCGGCATGCGCGCACCCCTTGCCGTGCTTGCCAGCGCACGCCTTTTCGTAGAGGTCCAGAGCCGCCATGTCGTCGATGGCCACGCCCAGGCCGCGGGTAAAGAGATTGCCCGCGTCCGTGCAGGCCTCCGGCGTGCCGGCCTGACAGCGCGCCAGTGACGCGTTCACGTCTCGCTTCTCGGGCGGGATCTCGGCGAAAATCTCGAGATCGGGGAACGGCTGGGCAAGGCGCACCTTTTCGTGCTGATCGACGGCATAGCGGGTGCGTCCCGTTTCGCCGGGTCGCGTGGGCGCGGCCAGCGCGAGGTACTCCGTGCAGCCGTCGCTGCCGGGTGCAAGCTGAAACGTGTAGCCGGCGCGCTCGCCGCGGATCACCTCGGCACTGAGGTAGCGGGCGGCCGAGGGAATCTCGGCGAGCGCCGCAAAGCTCGTCGCGAAGCAGCCGGTCGGGCCTACGGTCAGATAGTCGAGCTGCGCGGCGGCGATGGCGGCGAGCGTGGCGGTGGCCG
This sequence comes from Candidatus Schekmanbacteria bacterium, assembly GCA_016188575.1. Lineage (GTDB taxonomy): Bacteria > CSSED10-310 > JACPHN01 > JACPHN01 > JACPHN01 > JACPHN01. The sequence continues at coordinate 30,373 of JACPHN010000123.1, read as the reverse complement.
TCCGTTCGTTGGCCGCGATCGCCGGCGCCGGCGCCGTAGACCTCCCTGGAGCCGCGCCCGCCTCGGCCCGGCCTGTCGCACCCGCGAACGCCTTCGCCTCGCGCGAAAGGGACCCTCCATTTCGCAAGTAGGTCACGCCGGCCCAGATCAAACCCGCGGCGACGAGCACGGACAGGGCACCCAGGGCGAATGGCAGCGCGGGGTGGACCAGCGAGCGGCCGCCACGGCTCGGGGCCGCGAGCGGCAACGCCGGGGGCAATGGCTCTGACCATTCCTGTCCCCGCAGCACCGTGGTGGCCTGATCCCCGTGCTGCCCGCGAGCGGCCGGCAGCCACCGCAGCGCCGCGGATCCGCCAACTGTAATGACGTCCCCCGCTCGCAGCTCGTGTTGGCCGATCGGGACCCCATTGACCTTCGTGCCATTCGTGCTGCCGGCGTCACGGAGGATCAGGGAGACGCCCGCACCGCGCAAGACGGCGTGCCGCCGGGACACGAGCGGGTCGCGAAGGCGAATGTGCGCATCGGGGCCGCTACCGATCCACAGCTCTTGCCCTTCGACAAGCGCGATCGGGAAGGCTGTTTCCTGAGCTGCTCCGAGCAGCACCAGCATGCCGGTGCATACGAGCCGAGCTGATTGCTGGGGGTATTCGTCCACTGCCGGTTCCGCCATGCTTCGCGCCATTGCGCGCGGTTTGCGCTATTGTGGGGGTGGCGAGCCGCGTTTTCAAGTAGGCTCACTCGAGCCTGGCCGCTGACAGCGCCCTGCCGCGTCTGCCGCCCCTCGTGGGGAGCGGTTCTTGACGGGTCGCCGCGTTCGGCCTTAGGTTGTCGGTCGCGCCTCGGAACAATCCCGCCCGGCTCGGGCTGTTGTCGTCAACATGGCTGAAATCGCTCTCATCAATCCGAAGTTCCAGGTCTCCTACTGGGGCCTCGAGCTCTCGCTGCCGTTTTTCGGCAAGCGCGCCACGGTGCCCGTCGCCTGTCTGCCGCTGCTTGCGGCCCTCACACCGCGGCGGCACAACATCACGATCATCGACGAAAACGTCGAACCGATCGATTTCGAGCGCGCCGCACGCGCCGACATCGTCGGCCTGACGGGTATGAGCGTACAACGCGCGCGCATGGGAAATCCTCGTGGAGCTGAAGCGGCGCGGCGCGTTTGTCGTCGTCGGCGGCGCGTGGGTCACCGTCAGCGAAGAATATTTCGGCGAGCTGGCCGACGTCATATTCGTTGGCGAGGCCGAGAGCACCTGGCCCGAGTTCCTGCTCGACTGGCAGGAGCGCCGCCACCGCCGCCGCTACGAGCAGAGCGCCCCCACCGACATGACGACCGTGCCGGCGCCTCGCTTCGAGCTGCTGAAGATGCAGCACTATGCATTCGGCAGCGTCCAGGTGTCGCGCGGCTGCCCGCATCAATGCGAGTTCTGTGACATCATCGTCACCTTTGGGAGGCGGCCGCGGCTGAAGACACCGGACCAGCTCGTCGCCGAGGTCGACGCACTGCGCGCGCACGGCATGCCGATGTCGTTCATCGTCGATGACAACTTCATCGGCAACAAGAAAGCGATCAGGCCGGTGCTCCACGCGCTGATCGCCTACCAGCAGCGGCACGGTTATCCGATGTCCTTCTTTACCGAAGCCTTGCTGGAGCTTGCGGAAGATCCGGAGCTGATGCGGTTGATGGTCGAAGCCAACATCAACAGCGTGTTCGTTGGCATCGAGAGCCCCAACGAGCGATCGTTGCGGGAAACCAAGAAATTTCAGAACGTGCGCCCCGCGGACGGCACGATCCTCGAGCGCCTGCACCGGATTCAGCAGGCGGGAATCGAGCTGATGTGCGGGATGATCGTCGGGTTCGACAACGATGACGCGCACGTCTTCGAAGAGCACCGGCGGTTCGTGGAGCAGAGCCGCATCCCGAGCGCGATGGTCGGCTTGCTGACGGCGATTCCGAAGATGCCGCTGCACGCACGGCTCGAGCGCGAAAGAAGGCTCGATCCGGACGACCGGCCCGCGCTCGGAACGAATGTCGTGCCGCTGCAAATGACGCGCGAGCAGCTTCGCGACGGCTACTTGCAGTTGCTGCTCGACGTGACGTCGCCGCGCGCGTATTTCGATCGCCTTGATGAATTGTACATCGACCACCGCCTGCCCATCGCGACCGGCATGGCGCGGTACTGGCGAAGCCACCCGCTGGCCGCGGTGTGGGTGCAGATGCGCACGCTGCTGATCTCACTCGTGGTCTGCTGGCGACTGCTGGGCGGAATCGCCGATCGTGCGCTGCGCAGGGAGTACCGGGCGCGGCTGTGGGGCATTGTTCGCGCGCGCCGCAGCCCGACGTTGACGCTGAACTATTTGATTCGCATCGCCATGCACTACCACCAGCACACGGTGGCCACCAACCAGGCGGCGGGTGAGACGCAGCTCTTCAATTCAATCTGACGTGGCAGACCACCGGCGAGGGCGCCCATAATGCGTCGAGGACAACACAGCGAGACGGCAGAGGCCATGGCCGCAATCCGCGCGGGCATGTGCCGCTATCCCGTGGCGGATCGCCTGGTGGAAGATCCTTTCGCCGAGCGCTTCGTCGTCGGGCGCTACCGCTTCCTGGCGGCGATTTCGCGGTTTGCGCCTGCCCGTTGCCTGCTGCGCTGGGGGATCGAGGTGCTCAATCCGGGGGCGATCTCCTACATCGGCCTGCGCCACCGCACCTTCGACGACGCGCTGCGCAAGTCTCTGGGCTCCGGCGTGCGGAGGGTAGTTCTCCTGGGGGCCGGTTTCGACTCGCGTGCCCTGCGGTTCAGCTCGCACGGCGCCACCTTTGTCGAGATCGACCATCCGGACACGCAGGCGGTGAAACGCGCCGTGCTGGAAAAAAACGGCTGGTTCGGCACGCCTCGGGAGCGGATCGAGCTGCGCGCGGCCGACTTGGAGGCGGTCCCCTTGCGGCGCGTGCTCGACGAAATTCAGGCCGGCGTCGACCCCGTGCTCATTATCTGGGAGGGCGTCGCCTGGTATCTGACGGAAGCATCGGTGCGCCAGACACTGGCGGATCTCGCAGCATGGGCGCCGCCGGGTAGTGAGCTCGTGTTCGACACGATTGACGCCGCGGTGGTGGACGGGCGGCGAAACGACCGCGCCGCCCGGGCGCACCGCGACTACTGCCGGCGCCGCGGCGAACCGATACAGTGGGGGCTGGACAGAGAGCGGGCCGCGCCCTTCTTGCAGGAGCAGGGTTGGGCACTGGCGCAGCTCACGCCGGCGACGGCGGCGGCCGAGCGGTACTTCACGAAAGAAACGCGGCTCGGACAACCGCTGCCGTTCATGTTCTTCGTCTTCGCGACGCGCGGCGCGCCGCTGCGGGGCGCTCAGCACCGCGACCTGTAGACGGGCGCAAGCAAGATCGCTTGAGCGCGCGATGAATCGCGCCGAGAGACCGCGGGCGCAGCGAGGATCATCGCTACTCCCATGCACACGATGAACCGGCTCGGCGCTCCGACCGGGACCGCGGTCTCATAAAGCTGAAACGTCGGAGCATACAGATTCGGCACGCGCCAGGTGCGATAAAGGTTGGTATCGATTCGAATCGCGAAGGTTGCGATGCTGTCTGCGGTAAGCTCTGTGCTTTCTCCTGTGTTGTCTCGCTGCCATCCCGAGGTGAAAAGCAAGTTCCCATTGGTCAGTTTCTGTGCCATACCGAGAGCTAGCGAGTAGGCCATCTCGTGATTGAGGGATACTGAAGCAACTCTGTCAGTCTCGTCGATATTCCATACTTGCCCGCGGCTCATACACTGTAGATCGCCGCTGCACCGAACATTTCCATTGTCGAAAATCGCGATTTTCGATGGATCTATGTATCGTGGTCCGTGCTGATGGGTAAACCAGTCCTCATCGGTTCCAGATGATAGTTGGATCGTGCCATCCGGCCCAAGACTCCATACAATGTCCCCGGAGCCGGCACCATCTTTGTAATCAATCTTGATGACCCAATCCTGGCTCCTCATTGAATACAATAGGTTTCCATCGGACTGCGAATATACGATCGTGTTTCCATGAATCCAATCATTAGCTACATCATCGAGAAACAATGGTGGACATCCAGGCAGACCGTCGTAACATTTTTCATTGAGGGTTGCGCGGCGATTGATATCGATATGGTCAAACGTGTTCCATGCCCACTTCACTTGCCAGTCCTCGTCCAGAGCGATGATCATGCCACCCAGGATGTCGACCTGCCCCACCGACCCCTGCACATTCGTCATCAGCCTCTCGACGCCTCCCTGCACGAGCGTCGTGCCATCGGGAAAGCGAACAGCCTCGTGGTCGAACGAGCCGATCTCGTCCATGCCAAGTGCCTGGAGCTGCTCGCTAACGCGCCTGGCGGTAGTCTGGCGAACCACGGTGCCCACCAGATCGACCTCCTGCAGAAGCTGACCCTGCACGTCGCTTTCGTCGCCCGCCAGCAACAGCACGGTCCCGCCCTCGTTCAAATTGGTAGATACCGCGATCCGCTCGCTGTAGCCGGGGAAGTACCAGATCAGCTCTCCCTGGAGATCGAGAGCCAGAGGGAGTGGGTTGACGCCGGATCCGAACGCCGATACGAATAACACTTGGTCGGCGGTGCTCGTGGCACCATCGGCGGGGTCCTCGACAGTGACGTCCGGCAGGGTGTAGGTAGCCGCGCCTGTCTGAATGTTCACGACGCTGCGTTCCTCCTCCGCGCCATCAGCGGCGATCAGCACGGCCTGCAGCTCGTATGCAGTCGACGCCCGCATGCCGGCTACCCAGAAGTTCATGGTGCGGTTCGCCAGGCAGTCCTTCGGGGACGTGCGCCGCCACGCCTCAGTGCTGCCCGCGGTGCGGAACTGAACCAGCATGCTGCTCTCCAATGGACAGCTTTGCGTGCTCAGCAGCGCCACCATGGGATGGCTGGTGAGCACGGCGGCGGTTTCGGCGGCGCCCAGCCGACTGGTGATCTCATACGACGCCGAATTGGTAACGACCTGATCGTGCGTGTCCTGCATGCGAGAGTCGGCTCGGATCAGATAGGTCCCTTCCTCGAGCGGGAGCCAGTCCCACGTGCTGGTGTCCTCATAGTCCTTCACGACGCGCGTGGCGTTGTCCTCATAGGCGATCGAGAAGCGGTATTCTCGCGGCGCTCCTGCCGGAACCACCGCGGCTTCCCACGAAATCGACGTTCCGACCGGCTGACCGGAAGGCAGGCTCGGCGCCAGTGACAGCGATTGAGCGAGGCCGATCGAGGGAAAGGTCATCGGCAGCAGGACGATCAGGAGCCGTAACGAAACAACTGTGTCCAGTACCGATGCCGAGCGAGATTGCCGCTGGAGAGGAACGACGACGAAGCGCATCAACGGAGCGATGCCGTGAGGAGGAGAGACGAAGCCGGCGGCCTTCGCAGCCGGCCGAATGCAACAGTTATCTCGTTACGGGTCCCTGGCACCGCGATCCAGCCGGGAGGGGACGAGAACCCGTCGAGTCCCCGCCGGGGAACGCGGGTAGCGCTGCGCATCGGGTGTTTCGTGTGTCGCTTGGCCATGTATGAGCTCCGCTGGTGAATCGCCAAGGCCGTCGTCGCGGCACAGGCAGTGCTCGGCTGGCGCCGGCCGCGCCCGCTGGGCCCGGGTTGGTGCCTTCGCCTGCGCTTCTCGCCATCGTAGCGGAAACTACGCGAATCGTCCACCGCCCGCGGCGCCCGGCCCGAATCCCCGCCACGCGGGCGACAGCAGGCCCGTGGTTTGAAGTCCCGCTTGCGAAGACGCCGCGTTGCTGACTAAGCTCCTCGAGTAGCGAATCATCCCGTACCGCCGCATGACATCCCACCACACCGATCGCCGCCGGCTGCCGCCGCGGCCAGGATCCCGCGCCGAGGCGCCTCCCATTTCTGGGAGCCTCGAGCTCTCGGTCCGCGAAAGGCTTCGCGCAGCTCCGCCAAATCCCGGCGCCTACGCTTTCCTCGATTCCGAGGGCGGGGTCATCTACGTGGGCAAGGCCAGCAACCTTCGCCGCCGACTGGCTCAGTATGCGCGTGGGCCGAGCGCCCAGCCGGATCACCATGTTCGCCTCCTGATGAGCGCGCTCGCCGACGTCCGCTGGTTCGTCACGGCAACCGAGCTGCACGCCCTACTCCTCGAAGACGAGCTGATCAAGGCCTGGTGGCCGCCGTATAACCGCCGCCAGAAGCGCCTGCTCCGGTACTGCCAGTTGTCTTTCACGGCCGACCCGTTTCCGCGTCTGATCGTGTGCGGCATTCCTCGCCAGGGCGATCCCGCGGCGCCGCCGTCCGGCGCCGCCTTTGGCCCATTCCCGGACGCGCGGCGCGCCGAGCTCCTGCGCGACCTGGTCAACGAGGAGCTCGGGCTGCGGTCGTGCCACCGCAGTGAGCCGGATCGCACCTGCATCCGCGTGGCTCTCGGCACCTGCTCCGCTCCTTGCCAGGGTGAGATCTCCCCGGCTGAATACCGAAAAATCGTGACCGTCGCCGCATCTCTCTTCTCGGGAGACGCCGGCGAGCTCCTCGAGCGACTGCGGGAGCGCATGCAGCGCCAAAGCGATGCCCTCGCCTTCGAGCAGGCCGCGCGCACTCGCGACGTGTTGGTCTTCTTCGAGCACTATCTGGCGCGAGCCCGTTTTCTCGCCCAGTTTTGCGGTGGCCGGACGCTCGTGTGGGGAATGGCGCCGCGCGACCATTGTTGGCTCTTCGAGCGCGGCGAGCCGATTGCGTCGTGGGCGCGCCGATCGGACGATGAGGACGAGGCGACCGCGCGACACCTGCTCTCCGCCGCGCCGCCAAACCCTGCCGATCCGACGCGGCTCGACGCCCGCAGCTACGACCGCGCTTTGGTGCTGCTGTCCTGGCTGGCCGCCGACCGAGCCAGGCGGTGCTTTCGCTCGCTCTGACCGGCCGCTGGTGATGTGCCGCGCTCCTGCCGGGAGCGGGCCGAAAGGCGGCCACCAAGTGCCCCACTCGCGCCGTGACCGACCCACTTGGCGATCGGGTGGTGGCCCATACACGCACTGAGCGAGGCCCCCGGCGACCACCCGGTGCCCCGGTCAACGGGGTCGCCGCCACTTCGCGCTCGCTATGCCGCCGACAATACGTCGAGGATACCCACGCGGTCGGACAGTCCAAGCATGTCGGACTTTTCCCGCAGCCGTTTCATATCGTCATCGCGATACACGTCGAAGCGATCGTCGAGAATTGTCACCCGTTGCTCCCTGCGTGCCGGGATATCGAGGTCGTACCAGCGCCGGAAGATCTCGTTGGCCTGCACATGCGCTTGCGACCTGTTGGCGCTCGACCAGGTAAGGACGGCCAGAGGCATCCGGCGGCCATGCACGAGAAAGTCCACGCGCACGCGGTTTCCGAATCGACCTTCGAGCTCTGGGTTGGTCTCGTAGTCCAGCGCCCCTTCGGCCAGGACCTCCTCGACTTCCTCCGTGACCGGGGCTTGAAGAGAGGTGCGACGAGTGAAGACCAGGTCGGCCACCCGAACGCACGCCTGGCCGAGCCGCATGATTCCGGGCACAAGCTCATTCCAGGAGGGAATCGTGAGCTCGAGAGCACCCCCTGCCTGCGCAACGCCGTATAACCGCAGCACATCGTTCAGAAAGGCCTGGCGCTTCTTGGACAACCAGGGACGGACCTGCACATCGGCGAGCCACGCTATCGTCTGGCCGAGGTCGCTCAGGCAGAGCCGGGGAAACAACGTGCGGTCATGCACGATGAAGAGGTCGACAGCACTGCCCTCAGGGTAGAGAAACCCGGTTTCGATGCGCACGTGACCCGTCCTGAGCTCGTCCACCGACCGAACGAGGTGGTGCCCGGCGACTTGCCTCTGGATCTCGGGCACATCGACCATGGATCAAGCCTCCTCCGGAGAAAAGAACGTGCCGTGGAATTCAATCCGTGCCAGGTGACAGAACTGTTCGAACACCTCTCGCATCGACCGGCCAGAGAGGTCCGGGCATGGCACCACCTCGTCGGGCAGGTTGCGGTCGGGACACCGCTCCGTCCGCAGCGCGTGCTTGTGGCTGCGTCCTGCGGCGCCGTGCCGTGGCCCATCGACGTCGAGGCGGCAAGTCGGCCCGGTTCCGGGGACAAATACATTCACGGTCTTCGACTCGGTCTCCGGATTGAAGCGCAGGTTCATCCGAAGGTCTGTGCCTGACTGATTCCCGATTGGCAGCTTCCCGACTTCCGCTACCGGGTACAGCGCGGCACACCGGACAAAGCGAATGTCCTGCGAGATGCGTTTTCCTTCGAAATCTCGAAGGATTTCGAAGTCGGTTCGGTTCATCGCTTGTGCTCCTACCTCGTCAAATACCTCGAGACTGGACCGTTTCGCCAGCGTCGCGACAGTTTTTCCTGAGCAGGCACAGGGTCCAAACCTCGACACCGGTAATCTTCCGCGGCCCGGTGGATACAGGAAATGCTTGCACGTTGACACGCTGATCCGGGCTGCGCATAATCGTACGGCAGGCGAACAGTGCCACCGATACTTGCCTGGCGCACGCCCGGGGCGTTCACGCAACCTCTGCGACAACGGAGGGGTGGACCATGAGTCTCTACCAGCCGCAACCTGGCGCGGTGCTTGCCTCATGCGACCGGTGGCTTCCATGGCGCGCGTTCTGTGCGCTCGGTGCCCTGCTTGTCGCCACCTCCGTCGTCGGTCCAGGCGGATTGGAAGCGCATGAAAACGCGCTCCGAACATCCCCTGCCCGCACGAGCCGGTTCATCGTCAAGTTCCGCGAGGACATCAGTCCCGCGAAAAGTTGGACCGCTGGCGCGTTGCCGCAGCCGCCCGCGCTTGCCGGCGCGGTACACGGGCGCTGGCTTCACGAGCACCTCGCCGCGGACGCGTCGCGTCGAGTAGCGTCGGGGCCACTCGGCGGGCTGGCTCCGACCGCCGTCTACGATGCCGTCGATGGCGCCTCCCGGACCTCGCTCGTGGCTGAGCTCCGGAAGCGACCCGATGTCGCCTGGGCGGAGGTCGACGGAGTGATGCGTGCCGTGGATGCGTTCCCCGACGATCCCTACTTCGATCCCGACCAGTGGGGCCTGAACAACGTCGGCCAGAATGGCGGCACTACCGATGTCGACATCAATGCCCCCGAAGCGTGGACAATAACGACAGGCAGCGGCACCGTCGCGATCGCGGTCCTCGACACGGGCGTGGACCTGGCGCACGAGGACCTTGCGGGACGCCTCCTGCTGGTGAACGGGGCCGATATCGTCAACGGCGACGATGATCCCTCCGACGACGCGGGACATGGCACCCATGTCGCCGGAATCGCCGCGGCGACCGGGGACAACTCGCTTGGTGTGGCCGGAGTCTGCTGGAGCTGCCGCCTCATGCCGATCAAGGTGCTGGATGCCGGCGGCACCGGATCGTTCTCGGATATCGCTGCCGGAATATCGCTGGCGACAGCCAACGGGGCAGACATCATCAATCTCTCTCTGGGAGCGGCTACCTCGTCGCAGGCGATTCAGGACGCCGTTGACGCAGCCTGGGCGGCGGGGGCAGTAGTTGTTGCGGCAGCCGGCAATTCCGGCACGACCACGCCATTTTATCCTGCCGCCAACAACAACGTCATGGCGGTGGCCGCCGTCGACAGAGAGGGCAGCCGAGCGAGCTTCTCGTCCTCCGGAACCTGGATTGACGTGGCTGCGCCGGGCGTGGAGATCTGGAGCACCGTTCCGGGGAATGCCTACGCGCAGTGGAGCGGCACGAGTATGGCGGCGCCAATGGTCAGCGGCATTCTGGGGCTCCTCGTCTCCAGCAATCCCACCTGGAATGCGCACCTCCTCACAGAGCACGTAGCCCGCACGAGCAAGGAGATCCCGGCGGCGAGCATCGGCGCGGGGCTGGCCAGCGCCGGCGCCGCCCTGGTGACCGCCGTGGTGCAGGAGGCCAGCATTGCTGCTACCGCAGTTTCCGACAGCTCGGGTGATGCCGACAGCCGAATCGATCTTGGCGAGACCGTCGAGATTACGGTCGCGCTGCGAGCCGATTACGGTAGCTTGCAGAATGTGAGCGGGACACTGAGCACCGCGGCCCCTGGAGTGTCCCTCTCCGACAGCGCGGGAACCTGGGGCGACATGAGCTCGGGAGTGAGCGTGGCAAATGCCAGCGATCCCTTCGTGCTCACCGTGGCAAGTCCGGCGCAAGCGGGCGACACCCTGTCCTTCACGGTGCAGCTCTCCGGGGACGGCGGCTTTGCGGCCACGCTCGCTTTCGCGCTCACGGTCGATGGCGGCGTCGAGCTTCCGAGGAACCTCTTCTGCACCGACGAAACGCTTGCAGAGAACATCTACATGGTGCGCAGCGACGTGCTGGTATGTGAGGGCGCCACGCTCACCATCGAACCGGGAACCGTGCTCTCCGTGGTCAAGAGGAGTCCACCGATCGAGATCGCCGTCGATGGCAGGTTGTGGGCGGTCGGCACCGCGCAAAAGCCGATCGTGCTCACGTCGGCGGAGGCCACGCCGGCGCCCGGGGATTGGGGTGCTCTGCACTTTCGCGACAAGAGCGTCGATGGGGTCAACTGGTTCGGGCAAGACCTCGACGACTTGGGCGAAAGGGTACTTGGCGTGGCAGTCGGGGATATCGATGGGGACGGTGACTCTGACCTCGCCGTCTCCACCGAAAACGGCGATTCGCTCAGGTTGATGATGCGGGAGGCAGGCGGCTGGCAGCGGTATGACGTGCCTGCCGACCTGTACTTGCAAGCACTGGCGCTTGGAGACATCGATGCGGACGGCGACACCGATATTGTCGGAGGGAACCCCGGCCGGGTGGTAGTGATGCTGCAGGACCCGGGAGGTTGGGCAAGGATGAATCTGGACCTTGTCGGCGCGGCGTACGGCGTCGCGATTGGCGACGTCGACCATGACGGGGATATGGACATCGTGGCGGCAACGGGTTCCGGAGGCGTGGGGATCGTGCTGCAGCGGACCGACGGTTGGGCGGCGCAGCTTCTTCCCGTGGGAGTGGCCATCACCGGCGTGGCGGTCGGTGACCTCGATGGCGATGGCGATGTCGATATTGCCGCCGCGGACGGCGATGGCGATGCGCTGAGCGTGCTCCTGTGGACGGGCACCGGCTGGCTGGGAGAGGACCTGCCGATGGGCGCCGGCTCCGCGGCGGGCGTCGCCATTGTGGATATCGACGGGGACGGCGCACAGGACATCATCACAGCGAACTACCGTGCAAGCAGAGTGAGCATACACCGGTCGGGGGCGGAAGGTTGGACGCGGGAAGACCTCGATGTGGGTTCGCCGCCCACCTCGGTCGCGGCTGGCGACGTCGACGGCGATGGCGATCTGGACATTGTCGCGGGCGGCAATTGGTCGGCGGTGTCCATTCTTCTGCAGGGAGCCGAGAGCTGCTGGGAAATTCACGAATGGGGGGGAGGATTCCCGGCCCTTGCGGTAGGCGATGTCTTTGGAAACGGCCGCGCCGCGATTGCCGTTACCGATCCCAACCTGTTCATGGGCGGCGTCACTGTGTTCGGCTGGCGGGAGCTCGAGGGCTCGAGCCTGCGCTTTGCCACTGTGCAGTATGGTGCCGGTCTGAAAGCGACTGGCGCGAGTCCCTATGTGGCGGACGTCGAAGTCCGCCAGGCTACGAACGGCTTCGCCGGCGACGAGGGCTCCAACCCTCTCCTGGAGCGCCTTTCTGTATCCCAGATTTCCGAAACCGCCGCCAGCGGTGGCCCCTATTCGCTCCTGAAGGACGCGTCCGTCACCAGCGGCGCGGTTTCCATCGGCAGCATCGAAGGCGGCGCCTTTTCTGATTGCGGCGACATCCAGGCGTGGGCGACCATCTCGAACGCAACCATTGTGAAGTGCGGAAATGTCACGTCCGATGGGGCAATCATCCGCTCCGAGATCACGTACAGCGGAACGACCACCGCCAAAGCGCTGATTTCTTCCACCATAGGGCGGAACTATGGGGGAGTGACCGGCGTCTGGGGCGAGGTTATCGATTCCCTGATCATCGATAACGCGGGAGACGGTATTACCGGCACGCCCGCGATAACCAATTCGACCATCGCCGGGAACACCGGCTCCGGGCTCGTCCTCACCGGCTCAGGCAGCGCGTCCGGGTCGATTTTTGACAATGGCGACGGCAGTGCCGGGCGCCACGCCGTGGAGCAGATCAGCGCGGGCGACTCGGCGCTTTCCGGGAGCTTCTGGGGCCCCGCGGTTACCGCGCAGATGAATGCCGCAGACGCCAATCACAATGCGGAGAACGACGAATTCGCAAATGTTGCCGGAATCGCGGACTGGTTCGACGCAATCCTCAGTGATCTTGGCCGCGTAACCTATGACCACTGGTTAACTGCGGCGCCGGCCAACGCACCAGGATATCTGCAGGAAGTCACGCTGCATCCACCGAGCCCCGTGGGAGCGGAAACCGTGACGTTTACCTTGCGCTATAGCCGCGCAATGGACACCGCGGTGACCCCAAAAGTGACATTCGGTCTCAGCTCTCCGTTCGCGGCGTACAAGCTGAGCGCGCCATCCTGGTCCAGCACGGCCGCCACCGGAGACACCCTCACGATGTCATTCGCGGTGCAGACCGACACGGCAGATGGCACGCACACGCTGGTCGTGCGCGATGCTCGAGACGCCACCGGGAGAGATTTGCCGGAAGACCGGCCGATCACTTTTGTTGTCGACACGCCTGTGGGTATAGCGCGCGGCCTGGCGGTCGGCCTCGTCGCCTCCGGCGCGGCGACGGCCACGGCCCCCAACGAGGTCCGGGCGTCCGGCAGGAGCGTCGTGTTGAGTTGGCAGGCCGTGGACGAGGACGACCTGGGCGGATACACCGTCCTGTGGGGGGACTCGCCTGGGCAGCTCAACAACTACCAGGACGCCGGTCTGGCTACGGGCGCGGTGGTGGAGAATCTCGCCGAAAACCAGTCCCATTCGTTCGCGGTACAGACGCGCGAGGATTCGGGAAGCGCGGGACCCGTCTCCGAAGCACCGCCACGCCCACGAGCTCGCCCACGCCGACCCTCACAAGCACCGCCACGCCCACGAGCACACCCACGGCGACTTCGGACGCGAGCCCGACACCAAGCGCGACAGCGCCGACCACGGCGACCGTTACGGCAACCGTCGTCCCTGGCGACGTGCCGGCAGGCGGGCCGTGGGGCGTGCTGCTTCTCCTGGCCGTACTGGGCGCGACTGTCTGGATCGTCGTCCGCGCGGCGCCAACCTCCAGTCTTGCCCACCCTGCGAGCCACGGCGTGGCCCCGGATTGACCCGGTCACGTCAGGATCACATCGCTGCAGGGCGCATAGCGGCGCGATGAATCGCGCCGCTATGGTTACGCGAAGAGCGTAGGCGCGCGACTTATCGGGCGCCTACGGCGCCACGAACGCCTGGTTTGGTGATCCCAAACGATGTGCACCACGCATTGAAGGCCGGGTTTTCAGCGGTGGTTTGGGCGGGAGCCAAAAACCCCTCACAAACATGTCGCCGCCCTGAGGGCCGGCATCCTTGGAGCCTGTCCCAGCAAGCCCGTCGACCGCCAAGTGATGATCGCCACGGCCAGATGCAGTGGCGTCGCCAAACTCTGACGCTTGCCCTGCGCCGGGCGATCGCGCTAATTGACATCTGATGGATGTGCAGGAAGGAATCAAGGCCGTCCTCGAGCGCCTGGCGGAGCAGGATCGGCAGCTCGAGCGAGATCGCCAGGAGCGCGGGCTGAGGTACGAACAGGCGCGCCGCGACGAGGAACGCCGCCACACCGAGCTGCTCGTGGAGCTCAACGACCAGCGGCGCGCTCTCGACGAGCGCATGGGGGACCTGCACCAGCAAGCCATGTGGGCAATCCGCGAATCCATCGAACAAGGCAAGCGCCTGATCGAGCAGGGCCAGGAGCACACGCGCGCACTGAACGCCAATACTGTGGCCTTGATGCAGCTCCTCGAGCGACTCGGCCACGGCAATGGGCGAGGGTAGCAGCGCCGCCAGCTCCGCTGCTCTTGGCGAGCGGCTTGGTTCGATCGCTTGGGTTCCTCCCGGCGAAAGTCGGGCGTCGGCCGAATGTTCGGTTTCGGCCTTTGCCCTTCTTCCCGCCGCAACCTTCGGTGAGCAAGGGCGCGATTCGTCGCGCCCCAATGCCGGTCCGGGGATCATCGGGCCGAGAATGATCCACCCCGACAACCGGCCGCGATGACCGGGCGCGATAAGTCGCGCACCTGCGTCGCGGCCTCAGGTGTAAGCCACCTTCCGCCGACGCCCGATGACGTTCTTCGTTGCCTATGGCTACAACTTCTGCTGCCCGTCCGAACGTTCCGACGCGGGGAGGTACGGAAATCGGAGCCATGCGCTCCAGCGTTGGCTGCAGGTCTTGCCGATCACATCTGGCCGCTCGGTGAATGGATGAGCTTCCCCTCGCGACCAAGAGAGCCCGTGTAGAACCCCACCGAAATACTTGCCCATCAAGGGGCGCGAGGGTCAGACGATGAGCCGGCCACTTTCCGCTGAGATAAAACATCTAACGCGAATTCGGCCGGGGAATTCCTGGAAAACCGGCCAGATACGCATTAGATACGGCCATCTGCGCGAAAAGTGGCCGGAAAATGGGCGAATTGAGGGAAAAGGGCGGCCATAATCGCCTCAGATGTTTTATCTGCGGCAAGTATGGCCGGTCCGGCCGGTCCGCGCCAGGCTCGGCCCCCACTCACCGGCCCCGGCCGCCGCCCATGGGCGCCAGGTTTGGCCAGATATCGCGAAGCTGAAGCTGTGCGTGAGAATGAGGCACGGGGTTGAGCCGCAGGCAATCGAGAGTCGTGGGGCCGGCGCCTGACCGACTATCGTGCTACAGGGATCGGCAAAACGGTGTCGGCCGAGCATCTGTCGCAGGCGCCCCCTCCCTGCCTCCCCCGCAAGCGGGGGGCGGGATCGAGTTTCCACAGTACGGAATCTCGTCGCTTTTGAACGAGCTCGACCCGAGCTCTCGCAGCGACGGCTCGGGCGGCGCAGCGGGGTGCCGCGTTCGACGTTGCAACACGGACTCGCCCGCAAGCGGAATTTCGATGCCGATCCGCGCGCACAAGAATTCCTCCAGCCGCCGCAGGGACTGGCCTTCGTCCACCGACTCGTGGCCGCGGCGCACATCACCTTCGAACAGGTCGGCGCCTGCGGTGTACGGCTCGTGAGCCTCTTCTTGCGCCTGAGTCGACTGGACCGCGTGGTGCCCGCCACTGCCGGCTCCCAGCATGCGGTGGCCGCGCCATCGCGGAGCTCATCGTCCAGTTTGGCGATGCCGAACGCAAACGGCTGCGGGCGACCATGCCCCAGCGGCTCATCACGGTGGCCCAGGATGAGACCTTCTATCCTCAGCCTTGCCTGGTCAGCATCGAGCCCGTCTCGAACTTCCTTCTTTTTGATCGCTACTCGGAGAAGCGCAACGCCGTGAGCTGGGGCGACAAGATGCGAGCGCGGCTACCTGCGACCTCAATGTTCGCATCGCGCAGGCCGTCAGCAATGACGCCAAGGGGTTGCTTGCGCATGCGCGCGAGCGACTCGGAGCGCACCACGCCCCGGATCCCTTCCACGGGCAGCTCTCTCTGCGTCATCCATTCGTCAGCCGGTCCGAAACCCTGCCCTTCAGGGCGGAATCGCGGCGGAACCGAGCGCAGCGAGGTCCAGGGCGGCGCCCGCCGCCGCAGGCGGTGGGAGGGTTCCCGCACCCCGGCCTGAAGGCCGGCATCCTTATTGGTCGTTTTCTCCTATCCGTGTTCAATCCGTGTGCATCCGCGGCAATTGCTCTCCTCCCTCCTGGACGAGCGATGCACACCCTCCCAGGTCTCCGGTGGGTACGGCGCGCCAATTCAGCGCAGCGTGAACGCGGATTTCGGAGCTATGGGACCGCCGCCACGAGCCCGCTTACCCGGCGGCCGGGCGGTGCACCGGCAGCTCGATCACAATCAACGCTCCCCCCGCGTCGCCGCCCCGGTACAGAATCGTGCCGCCTTGGGCCTCGACCACGGTGCGGCACCGTGCCGGGGGGGACAGAGGGGGGCGACTTCTGACATCGGCCGAATGTGGTTTACACTTGCCGGATGCCGATGCGGACCCAAGGTCTGCGCACCCAGGAAAGGTAGCTCCGAACGCCCAGCCTGCAAAGGAGCGCCCTCCGGCATATTGCCGACGCATCGCCCTGAGGGCCGGCATCCTTGGCGCCTGTCCCAGTCAACCCATCGACCGCCAGTGATGATCGCCACGGCTAGATGCAGCGGCGCCGCCAAACTCTGACGCTTGCCCTGCGCCGGGCGATCGCGCTAATTGACATCTCATGGATGTGCAGGAAGGAATCAAGTCCGTCCTCGAGCGCCTGGCGGAGCAGGATCGGCAGTTCGCGCGAGATCGCCAGGAGCGCGAGGTGCGGTACGAGCAGGCGCGGCAGGAGCGCGAGCTGCGGTACGAGCAGGCGCGGCAGGAGCGCGACCTGCGGTACGAGCAGGCGCGCCGCGAAGAGGAGCGCCGGCACACCGAGCTGCTCGTGGAGCTCAACGACCAGCGGCGCGCTCTCGACGAGCGCATGGGGGACCTGCACCAACAGGCCATGTGGGCGATCCGCGAATCCATCGAACAAGGCAAGCGCCTGATCGAGCAGGGCCAGGAGCACACGCGCGCGCTGAACGCCAATACGGTGGCCTTGATGCAGCTCCTCGAGCGACTCGGCCACGGCAACGGCCGAGGGTAGCAGCGCCGCCAGCTCCTGTGCTCTTGGCGAGCCGCATGGTTCGATCGCTTGGGTTCCTCCCGGAGAAAGTCGCGGGCCGAGGTGACGGATCTTGGCCTCACCCCTCCGGCGGACACCAGTCACGGCGGCGATGTCGGGCCAGGTACAGCGGCGTGCGCGACTTCGCGACCTTGTGCACGAAATTGTAGCGCGCCACGTGGAAGCTCGGATCGAAGCCGTAGAAGTTGAGCTTCATCTGCTCGAGCTCTTCCTCGCGGTATTTTTCCAGCGGCTTGTGCTGCTCGTCCGCGGCGCGCCGCCGGCGCTTCTCCGCGAGCAGGCGCGGGAGGTCGGGATCGCCGGCCAACCGCACCGCCTCCTGCTCCACCCAGCGCCGGAACGTCGGCCCGTCGCCGGCGCAGCGCGCGTCGATCAGGCCCAGGCGGAGGGCTTCCGCGGTGCCCATGGGCAACCGCGCCGCGGCGACCTGGCGCCCCCGGGCCTCGCCGCAGCGCCGTGGCAACAGATACGTCCAGTGCTCGGACCCGTGGAGATTGCCCATCGCCTTATAGTGCGGGTTGAGGACCACCGCGGACCGCGCGAGCACGCGATCCGCCGCCAGCGCGAGGAACACCCCGCCGGCTCCGGCGTTTCCCTCCAGGGCCGCCACCGTGAGCTGCGTGTCCGTCTCGATGAGCGCGCGCGACAGCTCGTTCATGGCGTTGATGTTGCGCCAGGATTCGTCGGCCGGATGCGCTGCCGCCTCGATCAGGCACAGGTGGATGCCGTTGGCCCAGTAGTCGGGCCCGCCCATGAGCGCGATGACCCGCGTCGGTCGCCGCCGCGCGTCCAGAAAGGCCGCGAGCAGCCGCTCGCAGCCGCTCGTGCTCATGGCGCCGCTGCGAAACGGAAAGTGCAGGAAGCCCACGCCGTCGCGCTCCTCGTACCACAGATCCCGATACGACCCCGGATTCTCGGGCAGGCGCTGCGCCGCCTCGGCGAACGCGTGGACGCTAGGGAGAGTAAACGGCAGCGGCCCGAGCCTACGCCGCACGTGGCCAATCCAGACGGCTCCGTCGACGGTTGCCCGGCATAGGGCGCCGTCCCAACGCGCTATGAGCTCGCCGGGTGCGCCTACCAGACGCTCTTCCGGATGGGCGTCGAGAAGGTGGCACGGCTCCTCGAAAAGCGCGTCGGCAACGCCCGGACTGCCATCGGCGCTGCGGATCTTGCGCAACACCGCGGCGGTCGTGTCGCGGGCCCAATCGATCGCCCGCTGCGCCTGCTGTACTGCCGGCCGCCAGCGGCTCCGCGACGGCTCGAGCGGCTCGCCCAACGCGCCGGCCTCGGCCTTCGCCACCGCGCCGAGCACGGCCTGCACCGCCGCCTCGGTCACCTCGTGCCGGTAGAGGCTGCTCTTGGTGGCGAGCCGCATCGGAAAGGCCACCGATTCCCACACGTCGCCCGCGTCCAGTGCGGCGTCCGCTTGCAGCACGGTGACTCCCCATTCGGCGGCGCCGTCCAGGATCGCCCAATCCAGAGCCGACGGGCCGCGATCTCCCCGCGGGCCGGGATGGACGACCAGGCATATTTGGCGGCGCCACACGGCCTCCGGAATGGCCCGGCGCAGGTACGGAGCGACGATCAGCCCGGGGCGGAACAGCTCCACCGCCTCGCGCGTCACCTCGTCGTTGACGTCGAGCTCGACGGAGAGCTCGTGGCCGAGCTCCGTAAGCTCCACATACAGGCGTTGGGTCAAGCTGTTGAAGGCGTGCGCGAGCAGGAGAATTCTCATGGTCATCTTCAGCAGATGCGAGGCAACTGCTCGCCGGCGAGCCAGTCGACGAGCCGCTTGCCGCCGTAGGCCGTCTCCATCTCGACAAAGCGGTGGGGATCGGCGCGGGCGGCACCGATGACCGCCGCTTCGCGGCCGAGTGGGTGCGCGCGCATGGCCGCGAGCAGCGCGGCCGCCGTTTCCGGCGGGCAGATGGCGATGAGCTTGCCCTCGTTGGCGATGTAGAGTGGGTCGAGCCCGAGCAAGTCGCACGCGGCGCGCACGCCGGGGCTGACCGGAATGGCCTCCTCGCGCAGCTCGATGCCCACCGCCGAGCGCAGGGCGATCTCGTTGAGCGTCGCCCCCAGGCCACCGCGCGTGGGATCGCGCAACACGCGCACGTCCGGCGCCACCGCGAGCATGTCCGCCACCAGCCCGCAAAGCGGCGCGCTGTCGGATTCCACCGGGGACTCGAAGCGCAGCCCCTCGCGCTGGGAGAGCACGGCGATGCCGTGGTCGCCGATCGATCCGCTCACCAGCACGGCATCCCCGGGCCGGGCGCGGTCGGCGGCGATGTCGATGCCCGCCGGCACCCGCCCGAGACCCGCCGTGTTGATGAAAACCCCGTCGCCCTTCCCCCGCTCCACCACTTTCGTGTCCCCGGTGACGATCGCCGTACCCGCCGCCTTCGCCGCACGCGCCATGCTCTGCACGATGCGCTTGAGGTCTCGCAGCGGGAAGCCCTCTTCGAGGATGAACCCCGCCGTGAGATACAGCGGCTCCGCTCCCGCCATCGCCAGGTCGTTGACCGTGCCGTTGACGGCGAGCGCACCGATGTCGCCCCCGGGGAAAAAGAGCGGCGAGATCACGAACGAATCGGTGGTCATGGCGAGCCGCCCGGACGCGATGGGAAAGCACGCCTGATCGTTACCCTGGCGCAACAGGTCGTTGTCGAAGTTGGCCACGAATAGCTCCTCGATGAGCTGCGCCATGGCTCGGCCGCCGCCACCGTGAGCCATTTCCACGCGCCCGTCCTGCAGATCGACGAGCCGCCGAAAGGTGCTCGGTCGGAGCATCATGGCGCGGTTTCCGACAGCGCGCGGAAGCGCCCGTACGCGTAGTGGGCGGCGCATGCGCCCTCGGGAGACACCATGCAGGAGCCGATGGGCGTGTCTGGGGTGCAGGCGGTAGCGAAGAGCCGGCACTCGGCGGGCTGCTTGAAGCCGCGAAGAATGGCCCCGCACTCGCACGCCGGGTGGTCCGGGACAGGGCGGGACGGGAGCGGGAACCGACGTTCCGCATCCATGTCCGCGAAGCTCTCCTTGAGCTGCAAAGCGCTGTAGGGCACGAGCCCCAGTCCCCGCCAGGTGAAGGCGCGGCGCAGCTCGAAGACCCCGGCCACCAGCATCTGAGCGCGGCGGTTGCCGGTGCGCGTCACCGCCCGCGAGTACTCGTTCTCGACCTCCGCCCGGCCGGCATTGAGCTGCCGCACAAGCATGAGGATCGCCTGCAGCACGTCGAGCGGCTCGAAGCCGGCGATCACCACGGGACGCTGGAGCTCCTCGGCGAAGTACTCGTAGGGGCGGCAGCCGATCACCGCGCTGACGTGCGCGGGGCCGATGAAGCCGTCGACCGGCACCGTCCCCAGGTCGCGAACCGCGGGCGCCTCCAGGATGCTCTGGATGGCGGAAGGAGTGAGAACGTGGTTGCAGAAGACCGAGAAGTTCCGGAGCCCCGCTGCTCGCGCCTGCAGTACGGCAACCGCCGTAGGTGGCGTGGTGGTCTCGAAACCGATGGCGAAAAGCACGACCTGCCGCTCCGGGTTGGCCGCCGCGAGGGCCACCGCATCCAGAGCAGAGTAGACCATGCGCACGTCGCCCCCTGCGGCGCGGGTTTTCAGGAGGCTCGTCCGCCCCGACCCGGGAACGCGCAGCATGTCACCGTAGGAGCACAGGATGACTCCAGGGGTGCGCGCCAGCTCGATCGCGCCGTCGATCCGCTCGATCGGCAGGACGCACACCGGGCATCCGGGGCCGTGGATCAGCCGCACGTTTTCCGGCAGCAGCGCGGCGAGACCGTAGCGGGCAATGGCGTGGGTGTGGCCACCGCAAAACTCCATGAGGTGATACCGGCGCGCGGGCTGCACCTCCGCGCGCACGGCGGCCGCCACGGCACGCACCAGCCCGCGGTCGCGAAAGGCCTGCAGGTACCTCATGACGGCAAGGTGCCCGGCGCGTCGTTTCGCGGGGCTATCGACTGCCCCGCGGCGGAGTCGGCTGCCGCCATTTCCGCAAACATCTGCAGCGTGGCTTCGGCCTCGTCGCGGTCCAGTCGGGACAGGGCGAACCCGACGTGAACGATCACGTGATCTCCCACGGAAACCTCATCGAGCAGGATCAGCGACACCTCCTTGCGGACTCCTCCCAGCTCCACGGTGCCCATTCCGTCCGGACCGATCGCCACCACTTGCATGGGTATCGCCAGGCACATCCGCGCTCTCCTCCAGTGTTCAGCCATGGCGGCGGCAAGCGCCTCCGCCCTGCAATCGCTCGCTGCGAAACGCCGCTACAGCTTTCGCACCCGATCGCGGACGCGCACGGTGCCGTCCACCATGACTTTGGCGTAGATGCCGCGCAGGCGCAACTGTTGTCCCGCCGGGGAAGCCAACACGCGGAGCGCGTCTTGCCCGAACCGCGCCGCAAACTTCTTACAACCCGTGTGTGGCTCCGCGGTAACCTCGAGGACGGCTGACCCCAGCGCGAGGCGGGTGCCCGGCGGGACATTGGTTTCGCGCAAGTCGAGATCGAGGTAAAGCTGATCGCCGGCAAGCTGCCAGCGCTCCCTGGAGCGCGCGACGGCAGCGATCACGCGCGCGTTCATGATCGCAATTTGCCGATCGGGGTGGGGGCCTGAGGCGGTGCTTCCCGCACCACCGCGCGTCCCCCAGTTGTCCCCCACGAGCCCGGACTCCCGCGTGAGCTCGCCCGCCACCAACACCTCTCGCTCGTTCTGGTCGGGGCGACGCACAATCAGCTCCACGGCGCCTCCGTCCGGAGGCGACTGGCGAATGAAATCGAGCTCCGCTTCGAGCTCGTCGATCCCGGCATGAATCATGTCCAGCACCATCTTTGCGCTCTTGCCTGTGCGGCGTAGAAATCTTGATATTATCACCGAAGGGCAGCTCGATGCACCGGCATTTCCTGCCGTTCGCGCGGCGACGGGCAGGCGCACCGCGCCTGGAGCCCGAAAGCGCCATTTGCCGTTGACCTGGGGCAGGGTCCGAGCTAAACTCGGTTGTCCTGCCGGCATCCCATGTTCTTGGACTCCCGACCCGGCGCAGTTTCCCACGAGGTTCAGAATGAGTCGCAGTCAAGACGCTCGCGAGTTTATGCGTTTCTTCAAAGAGTTTTTTGAGTTTATCAAACACCGCAAGGCGTGGTGGCTCGCGCCCATCGTGGTTACTCTGCTGCTGCTGACCGCTTTGATCGTCTTGACGGAAGGCTCCGCGGTTGCTCCCCTGATCTACACGCTGTTCTGAGGAGCCCCGCATGAACGACGTAACGAGTCAGGAAGAGCAGGCATGGTATCGACGGCTACTCGCGGGCTGGAAGCGCATCGCTGAGAAAATGGGCCTGGTGCAATCCGCGGTGCTGCTCGGCGTGGTCTATTTCGCCATCGTTGGTCCGACCGCGGTAATCGCCCTGGCTGCGGGTGCTGATCCACTGCTACGGCGATTTCGCTCGGATTCCTACTGGTTGCCGCGAGGCGAGCAGCCACCCGACCTCGAGCGCGCAGCAAAGCCCTTCTGAGAGAACCACCCGTGAATATCCTTGGAATATCTTGCTTCTACCACGACTCCTCCGCCGCGCTCTTTCAAGACGGCGAGCTCGTAGCCGCCGCCAGCGAGGAGCGGTTCACGAGGAAGAAGCACGACAGCGACTTCCCGTCGCGAGCGGTTGAATACTGCCTGAAAGAGGCGGGTATCGCCCCTGCAAAGCTCGACTACGTCGGCTATTACGAGCGGCCGTTCGTCAAGTTCGAGCGCATCCTCAAGACCTACATCGCGACCTGGCCGTACTCCTATCGTTCCTTCAGCAAGGCCATTCCGCTTTGGCTCAAGGAAAAGCTCTGGATTCCGCGCATCATTCGCCGGGAGCTCGGAGCCGAGCAGAAGGTGCTGTTCGTCGAGCACCACCTGGCACACGCCGCCAGCGCGTTCTTGCTCTCGCCCTTTGCCGAGTCCGCGATTCTCACCTTCGACGGCGTCGGCGAGTGGAGCACCGCCACGCGCGGCGTCGGCCACGGCTGCAATATCGAGATTGCGGACGAAATCCGCTTCCCACATAGCCTGGGGCTGCTCTATACGGCCTTCACGTACTACCTGGGCTTCACCGTCAACGATGCCGAATACAAGGTAATGGGTCTGGCGCCCTACGGTGAGCCCAAGTACGTCGGCTTGATCCGCGACAATCTCATCGAAATCCGCGCGGACGGCTCGTTTCGACTCAACCTCGATCACTTTGGTTACATCGCCGGCCTGCGGATGACCAACGAGCGGTTCCACAGCCTCTTTGGCATGCTGCCGCGTGAGCCGGAATCCAAGCTCGAGCAAGCTCACAAGGACATAGCGCGCAGTCTGCAAGTCGTGACCGAGGAAGTCATGCTCAAGTCCGCGATCGCCCTGCGCCAGCGCACGGGCGCCAGGAACCTGTGCATGGCGGGCGGCGTTGCCCTCAACTGCGTGGCGAACGGACGCATTCTGCGCGAGGCAGGGTACGACGACCTGTTTGTGCAACCGGCGGCCGGAGATGGCGGCGGTGCCGTCGGAGTCGCCGCGTACATCCACGCCACGCTGTTGAAGCAAGGTCGGCCGCGGCCGCTCGCGGACGTCTTCCTCGGGCCGCAGTACTCGGCCGACGAAATCGCGGCGGCGCTGCAGGCGGAAGGCGGCGAGTGCGTGAGCGCGACCCGCCTCGAGCGCGAAGCGCTCATCGCGGCGACGGTGGACGCCATCGAAGCCGGCCGCGTCGTCGGCTGGTTCCAAGGGCGGATGGAGTTCGGACCCCGGGCCCTCGGCAGCCGTTCAATCCTCGCCGATCCTCGCGATCCCGCCAACCGCGACATCGTCAATCTCAAGATCAAGTTCCGCGAGAGCTTCCGCCCATTCGCGCCGGTAGTACTGGAGGAGAACCTTTCGGACTGGTTTGACCTGGACCGGGAGACTCCCTACATGCTGCTTGTGGCGGACGTGCACGCCGCCAAGCGGGTGATTCCCGCGGTCACGCACGTCGACGGCAGCGCGCGCATCCAGTCGATTCGCCGCCAGCAAAACCCGCTCTATTACGATGTCGTCGCCGAGTTCGGGCGGCGTACGGGGGTGCCGGTGCTGATCAACACGTCCTTCAACGTGCGCTCGGAGCCGATCGTCTGCACTCCGGCGGATGCCGTCCGCTGCTTTCTGCGCACGGGAATGGATGACCTGATCATTGGGCCGTACCACGTCGTCAAGACCCCGCAGGCGCCGGAGCCAAAGGCCCCGGAAGCGCGTGCGGCACTGGACCGGGCCGGCCGCGAACGCCGGTCGGCGCTGGCGGCGGTCAACGGGGGCTAACAGAGGCAAAACCATGACGATACGGTTGGTGAATGCCACGGGCCGAAGACGGCGGGGAGCGCTGGCGGTCGTCGCCGCCGCGCTGCTGATGATCGCCGCCGCGACCGGGGCCGCGGCTGGCGAGGACGCGGACGCACATGCTCGCCGCTTCGAGGCGCGCTTTTCCGAGGTCTTCACCGCCGTGTTGAAGGCCGTCGATGCCGCAGACTGGAAGGTCGTCTACGAGAGCAAGGAAGACGGCAAGCTGCGGGTCGAGGTCAAGGAGGGCGGCCCTGAGGAGTTCTCCTGGGGAAACCGGGCGTGGATTATCGTCGACGAACAGGATGGTCGCACCGAAGTTCGGTTCGACACCGACCCCGAGGGCATGGAGGTGCGCTGGGATCGCAACCGCGGCGCCGTCGCCAAGTTTTGGGAAGAGCTGGAAGACGAGCTGTAGTCATCCGGAACCTACTGTAGGAGGAGTCGCTTTATGAAGGTTTCCATTCGAGAGCGTGGAGATGTCGCCATTCTGGATGTCAAGGGAAACATTACGATCGGAGAAGGCGACGTCGTGCTCCGCGAGGCGATCCAGGATCTGTTGACCGAAGGCAAGATCAAGCTCCTGGTCAACATGGCCGACGTGAAGTACATCGATTCGGCGGGCCTCGGTGAGCTCATTCACGCCTACACGAGCGTCAGTCGCAGAGGCGTCGGAGCATTGAAGCTCGTCGGCCTGCAGAAGAAGGCGCGCCAGCTCCTGACCATTACCAAGCTGCACACCATCTTCCAGTGCTTCGATGATGAAGAGACGGCGGTGCAATCCTTTACTGCTTGAGCGCCACGTGCCGAGCGGCCATTACCCGGTCAGGCCCGGCGCCACCTCGACTCTGATGCTGGCGCGGGCCGAGGTTCACACTGCGCCTGCGCGGCGGTGCCTTTTCTACCCCACCTGAGGTCACCCATGCTCCACAGCATTCTCGTTGCCGTTGACGGATCGCCGACGTCCCTGAGTGCCGCCCGATACGCCGCGCTTTTCGCCAAGGCTTTCGAATGCAAGTTGCGCGGGCTGTACGTGGTTGATGTCCGGATGCGCGAGACCCCGCTTATTCGCGACCTGGTGGCGAGCACGGGCCTCATGCCGTTTCAGGAGTATCAACCGCGCCTCGAGGAGCTCATGGAGACGCGGGCGGATACGCACCTGGCGGCGTTACGCGATATCGTGGTGGCGGAGGGTCTGGAGATTCAGCTCGAGAAGCAGACGGGTCTCATCGAGGAGGTGATCGTCAAGCGCGCGATGAGCGTCGACTTGCTCGTCATGGGGCAACGAGGCGAGCACGCCCAGCACCGCACGGATGGGTTCGGAACAACCGCCGAGGCTGTGCTGCGGCGGAGTAGCCGGCCGGTGCTGCTGTGCCCGGACGACTACCGCCAGATCATGCGGCCGCTGGTGGCCTACGACGGCAGCGACAAGTCCTCGCGAGCCCTGGCTCTGGGGGCGCAAATCGCCGAGCGGCTGCTGTTGCCGCTCCGGATCTTGGCGGTTGCCGATAACGAGCGCAGCGGTGAGGAAGTGCTGCACGAGGCCATCGATTACATGGATTCCACGCGCGCGGATTATGAAGCGTTCATCCGCCTCGGCGATCCCGCGGAAGAGATCGTGCTTTGCCAGCGAGAGAAGCTCATCGATCTCATGCTGATGGGCGCCTACGGTCACGGGCGGCTCGTGAAGTGGCTGCTCGGGTCGGTCACGGAGGACGTCATGAAGCGGGTCGCGACGCCGTTGCTCGTGACCCGCTGAGAGCGGTGCGGGCCCGCACCGCTTGTGCGCTTTTTTGGCGCCGGCCGACGCCCGGTTTTTTCAGCGCGAGCACACCGTGGCGTGCATCACCTCGCGGTGCATGCGCGCGATGGCCGCGATCGAGATCTCCTTCGGGCAGACCGCCTGGCACTCTCCTTCGTTGGAGCAGGCGCCAAACCCTTCCTTGTCGTGTTGTGCGACCATCCGCAGCACCCGTTGCTCCCGCTCGGCTGCGCCTTGCGGCAGCAGCGCAAGGTGGGAAATCTTGGCGGCCGTAAAGAGTGCTGCCGAGGCGTTCTTGCAGGCGGCCACGCAGGCACCGCAGCCAATGCAGGCAGCGACATCGAAGGCGGCGTCCGCCTTGCTCTTTGAAATCGGCACCGCGTTGCCGTCCGGTGCGCCGCCGGCGTTGAAGGATACGTACCCCCCCGCGGCCATGATCCGATCCAGCGCGCTGCGGTCCACCACCAGATCCTTCTGCACGGGAAAGCTCGCTGCCCGCCAGGGCTCGACCGCAACCGTTTCGCCATCACGGAAATGCCGCAGGTGGAGCTGGCAAACGGTCGTGCCCGGTTCGGGACCATGCGGAACACCGTCAATGACGACACCGCACGAGCCGCAAATGCCCTCCCGGCAATCCGAATCGAAGGCGATCGGCTCCTCGCCGCGCTTGATGAGGTCCTCGTTCAGCACGTCGAGCATTTCCAGAAAGGACATGTCCGGCGAGGCGTCGCGCACGACGTACTCGACCATCCGGCCCGCTGCATTTGCATCGGCTTGCCGCCACACCACCAGGTTCAACGTCATCTTAGCCATCGTCGCGCCCTCGCTACTTGTAACTTCGTTGTGCCAGCTTGACGTTTTCGAAGGCCAGCGGCTCCTTGTGCAACTCGAACGTCCCGGCGGCCGTTACTTCCCACGCCGCCACGTGCGAATAGTTCTCGTCGTCGCGCAGCGCTTCGCCGTCGGGCGTCTGACTCTCCAGCCGGAAATGGCAGCCGCAGGATTCCGCTCGCTGCAGTGCATCGCGGGCGATCAGCTCCGCCAACTCGAGGTAGTCGGCGAGCCGGCCGGCACTTTCCAGCGACTTGTTCACTCCCGCGGCGGTCCCGGGAACGCGGATATTCTGCCAGAACTCGTCCCGGATCTTGGGAATCCGTTCCAGGGCGGCCGTCAGCGACGCCTCGTCCCGCGCCATCCCGACGTTGTCCCACATGACCTTCCCAAGCTCCTGGTGAAGTTGCATGACCGTCTTTTCACCTTTGACGGCCAGGAGCTTGCGAAGCCGTCCGACGGCCACATCTTCGGCCTCGGCGAAGGCCTCGTGATCGGTCGTTACCGGTTCCAGCTTGTCGGCGGCGAGGTAGTGGCCGAGCGTGTACGGAATCACGAAGTAACCGTCCCCGAGGCCTTGCATCAGCGCGCTCGCGCCGAGGCGGTTGGCGCCGTGGTCCGAGAAGTTCGCCTCGCCCAAGACGTGCAGGCCCGGAATGGTCGACATGAGATTGTAGTCGACCCACAGGCCCCCCATGACGTAGTGTACGGCCGGGTAGATGCGCATGGGAGCCTGGTACGGATTCTCGCCCGTGATCTTCTCGTACATGTGGAAGAGATTGCCGTAGCGATCGCGAATCGTGTCCTCTCCGAGGCGGCGAATGGCGTTGGCGAAGTCCAGATAAACGGCGAGCCCGGTCGGCGGAATCCCCAGGCCTCCCGCTCGGCCTCGGGGATCTGGTTGGGCGCGCGCGTGTCCCACGCCTTCTTCGGCACCCAGACGCGGCCGTCGTTCCGCAGCGACTCGCTCATCAGGGTCAGCTTGGACTGATGGTCCCCGGTGACCGGGATGCACGTGGGGTGGATTTGCACGAAGGAGGGATTGGCGAACAGAGCACCGCGCCGCGCGCACCGCCAGACGGCGCTGGCGTTGGAGTTTTGAGCGTTGGTTGACAGATAGTACGTGTTTCCGTAGCCGCCCGTAGCGAGCAGAACCGCATCGGCCGCGTATCGCTCGAGAGCGCCGCTGATCACGTTGCGGCACACGATACCGCGCGCCTTGCCGTTGACGACCACAAGGTCGAGCATCTCGCGCCGCGGGAAGAGTGTGACCTGGCCGAGCTGCACCTGGCGCATCAGCGACTGGTACGCGCCGATCAGCAACTGCTGGCCGGTCTGTCCGCGCGCGTAGAAGGTGCGGCTCACCTGCGCGCCACCGAACGACCGATTATCGAGCAAGCCGCCGTAGTCGCGAGCGAACGGGACGCCTTGCTGCACGCACTGGTCGATGATGTTGCCGCTCACTTCCGCCAGGCGGTGGACGTTGGCCTCGCGGGCGCGGAAGTCGCCGCCCTTGATCGTGTCGTAGAACAGCCGGAACACCGAATCGCCGTCGTTCTGATAGTTCTTGGCCGCGTTGATTCCGCCCTGAGCAGCGATGCTGTGCGAGCGCCGCGGGCTGTCCAGGATGGTAAAACTGAGGACGTTGTAGCCGAGCTCACCGAGGGTCGCCGCCGCCGAAGCGCCCGCGAGCCCGGTTCCCACCACGATCACGGTGAACTTCCGCTTGTTCGCGGGCGACACCAGCTTCATCTCAAACTTGTAGCGCTCCCACTTTGCCGACAAGGGACCGCCGGGTACCTTTCCGTCCAACATCACAACTTGCCTCCCGCGAAGAAGATGACGACCGGCACAGCGATGAAACCGCCCGCGATCAGCACGGACAAAAACCAGCCGAAGCTTCGCAACAGCGGATCCCAGCGGGGATGCTCCGCCCCCAGCGACTGAAAGGCGGACGAAAACCCATGCCAGAGGTGGAAGCCCACGAAGACCATGGCGACCAGGTACCAGAGCACGTACCCGGGCGAGCTGAAAACTTCCATGACCAGCCTGTAGAGATCGCGCACCCCGCCCTCGGCCCCATAGGATTTGCCGAACTTGAATGTCCACAGATGCAGGGGCACAAAGACCAGCACGATCGCTCCTGATACGATCATGGTCGCCGAGGCGAGGGATTTGCGGGTGGTGTGCCCCGCTGACCGCTTGACGTGGTACGGCGTGGGCCGGGCCGCGCGGTTGCGGAGGGTGAGAGCAATCCCGGTCGCCAGGTGGCCGAGGAAAATCGCCAGGAGACCCAGCTCGGCGACGTAGATCAGCGGGTTGGCGGTGAGCTTGTGGCTGTACTCGTTGAAAGTCCCAGGTCCAATGAATACCAGCAGATTTCCCGCGAGGTGAGCACACAGAAAGCCGATCAGCGCCAGGCCTGTGAGGCCCATGAGAATCTTCTTCCCGACGGACGTCAGATTCTTTGGAAAGGACATCTCGCTATCGCTCCGGAAGGACAGTGTCGCCACTCGAACAGTTCGCGCAGCAAAGGATACCCAACGCGCCGCACTATAGCACGGCGAGCCTGGAGCGTTAACCCAGTAGCGCTGACCTGATTCCACCGCCTGTGCGGCTGTAGGCTGTGCGCAAAGCGCATCACGAAGTCCCCCCACCAGCGAGGGGAGGAACGGAGGGGGGCGCTGTCAAGTCGACGTCGAAGATGGCTGGATTCAGGCGGAGGCGCTGTGGCAGCGCAAGTCGAGGCGCAGGTGCCAGATTCCGACGACCATCATGAAGCCGAGCAAGGTCAGGGACAGAGGATGGCGGAAGCGGCTGTCGCCGGCCACCAGGAACGCCGCGTGCAGCGCCGCTGCGCCGATATTGACCGAGGCGACGACGCGGCCATACCAGCGGGCGCTGGGGTGCTGCCTGGCGAGCCGGACGAGTCCGTACAGCGCCAGCGCCGCAATGGGCAAGTGCAGCGCCACGAAGGTGGGCGCGCCGCCAGGCAGCGCAAACATCTCCCATTCCGCCCACACGGCGGCATCGACCTCGTGACAGATCAGCAGCGACGACGACAGGATATAAGCAGCGACGAGTCTATCTTGCATGGTTTTGCCCAGCGTTCCGCGATGCGCGCAAGTCATCGATGGAGGTTAGGCCACCGGCCACCGACTGTCAACTCCTCCGATGAAATCTCAACCTCCGAGCTTTGCACTGCTGGCCCGCAGCCCGACAACCTCAGCCCGCCAATCCGTCCGTCGGCTCGGCGGCGGCGCCGGCGTTCGTACATCCCGAGGCTGGCGCCGGCGGCGATGGTCAGCAGCCACAGCGCCGCGGGGTCTACTGGCACGCTGGTAAACGCAGTTGGCGAGAATTTCGCGACAAACATGTCGTAGAAGCCCACAGGGACGAGCGTCCTTTCGCCGGGCTCGCCCAGGTCAAAGGTCATCGGGTAGACGAAGTAGCCCGCGATGATCGGCGCCCCATCCCGCGGGTCGACCGCGGCGGCTAGCGGCGCGTTGACCCCTTCGTCGGTGCCCGCCTCCGCCCACTGCAGGGTCCCGGCGGCATCGTACTTGGCGACGTAGATGGCGCGGCAATCATAGCTGCAAGGATTGGAGAGAAGCGTGACGTTGGGCTGTCCCGCGCCCAGGATGGCGTGG
>JACPHN010000110.1 GCA_016188575.1 Candidatus Schekmanbacteria bacterium | reverse complement strand
TGAAGGCCGGGGTTTCAGCGGTGGTTTGGGCGGGGTCCAAACCCCGCCCAAACATGTCGCCGGCCTAAAGGCCGGCATCCTTATTGGTCGGACCACACCCGCTTCGAAGACACCAAGGCTGCGAACAAGCTGATTCGGCGCTGCGCTACCGCCTCGAGTATAGCAAGGGAGAAAGCCGCCGGATCATCCATTCCGGTGCGACGCGTGCTCGTGCCGTTTTTTCGGCGTCGGCCGAATCCCAAGGCTCTCTGCTTGACAGCCCTGCGGCTCGGTGGCACAGGCATCCTGCCTGTGCCGCGCGGCACCGGGCCACTAGTAGCTTGTCGGAGAAAACGGCATATTGCTCCCTCCGCCAACCGGACAAGGGTGATAAACTAACGGTCGAGCTGCGCTGCCCGCTTTTCTCGGCAGCCGGACGCACTCGGCGGCTGAAAACGGTGTCGCATTGGAAACTTCCTTATCCACACGGCTGCTCATCTGCAATCACATTTATTTCTCCGACAAGCTGCTAGACACAGGCTGAAAGCCTGTGCCACCTGCCTGCACCTGTAAAGGACATTCGGCCGACGCCCGAAAAACGGCGTCGGCCGAATGTGCTTTACACCATGGTGAGCGCAAGGCGCGGGGAATGCGGCCCCCCACCTCACCTCCCCCAGCAAGCGGGAGGAGGGGGACAGGAAGCGGCAACCGTCTTATCCGAGCGCGTATGACCCCGCCCCCCCCCCGCAAGCAGGGAGAGGGTGAACAGCTACCCGCAGCGAGCAGCGCCGCGCCAGCACCGGGCCTGGTGGCGAAACCAGGGAAGCATCGCGCGGCGTCTAGCCGTGCCCCGGGTCGACCAGAGGCACGAGTAGGGCGAGGCTCTTGAGCGCAGCCCCCTCGTGCGCCCTGATGAGGTCCCGCCCGCGCTGCCCGGTGGCGCAGCGCGCCGCTTGATCGTCGAATAGCACTGCCAAGCTCTGGCCGAGAGCGGCTGCGGAGGTCTCCTGACCGCTGCCGGAGCGAATCACGAGCCGTACGATTTCCCGGAAATTGCGTGTGTACGGTCCGAACAGCACGGGGACACCGTGCACCAGGGCCTCGAGGGGATTGTGCCCGCCCCAGGCAACCAGTGACCCGCCGATAAAAGCGACCTCGGCTGCGCCGTAGAACTGGCTGAGCTCGCCAATCGTGTCAAGGACGATGACCGCACCGGATTGCTGGGATCGAGAGAAGTCGGCATCGCGAAGTCGGGTGCGGAGAACTGCCGCGAATCCGGCGCCCTGCGCGATTCTCAGGACTTCAGGAGCGCGTTCAATATGCCGGGGAGCGAGCAACAAGCAGACGCGAGGACGCGCGGCCAGAACGTGCCGATGTGCGGCCAGCAGCAACTCCTCCTCTCCGGGATGAGTACTGCCGGCAACCCACAAGCGATCTTCGGGCGCAAGCCGTAGCGCCTCGCGCGAAGACTCGGTGGTCCCGGGCGCGCGTTGTGCAAACTGCACCGCGATCGCATCGAACTTGAGGTTTCCCGTGACGGTGACCACCGCGGCCGGGGCTCCGAGAGACCGCAAGCGACCCGCGTCCAGCTCCGTCTGCGCGGCAACGACGGAGAATTGCCCCAACATCTCGGCGACAAGCGGGCGGCAGCGCAAGTAGCCGCGGAAGGATCGGTCCGAAATACGCGCATTCACCAGGGCAAGCCGCGCGCGATGTTTCGCCGCCGCCGCAATAAGGTTCGGCCACAGCTCCGTTTCAGTGAGGATGATCAGCTCGGGCTGCAGGAGGCGGACAAAGCGGGCAGCGACAACAGGCAAGTCCAGAGGAAAGTAGAAAACGTGCGGAGTCAACCGCTTGCGTGCGGCCAGACCCTGAGCGGTTTCCGTGGCGGTGCTAAGCAGGATCGTTCGCGCCGGGAACCGCGTGCCGAGGGCAACAACCAGAGGCGTAATCGCCTCGAGCTCCCCCACTGATACTGCGTGAATCCAAATGGGGCGGCTCCCTCCGTGCCGGGCGTCTGCAGCCGCCGCTGCGATGGACGCCGGGAGGCGGCCGAGTCGCTGCGCCCAGCTCGCGCGGTACTTTCCGCGCAGCCAACAGACGCCGCCGTAGTACAGGATCAGAAGCGGAGCGAGCAGCAGGATCACGCAGTTGTACGCGAGCCTGGCCGCACTCATGAGCTCACCTCCGCGGTGTCGGCGACGCTCAGGACAGCGCGGGCGGCAGTCTCGGCTGCAGTGCCGTCGATGGCAAGGCAATCCCAAATTTCGCGGAATCCTGCCCGCATGATCTGCAGGCGGACGGGATCGGCAAGCAACTCGCGTGTTCGGCGCACCAACCCGGCCGATGTCAAGTCATGCTGAATCAGCTCAGGCACCAGCCGCCGGCTCGCCATGAGGTTGACGAGACTGATGTGACTGACGCGAATGAGAAGGCGGCCAATGAGGTAGGTAAGGGGGCGAACGCGGTACGCCGCGATGAGGGGGACGCCGCGCAACGCGGTTTCGAGCGTCGCAGTACCGGAAGCTACCCAGGCGAGGTCAACGCCATTCCACCAGGGCTTCTCGTTGGCAATACATTCCACGGTTCCGTTCAGCTCGGCGTCGTCGACGCGTTTCTGCAACACATCCGGTGGGAACGTGGACGCTTGCACCAGCAAGAAGGTCGCACGCGGATCGGATTTGCGAAGCGCGCGCGCGGCTTCCAGAAACGCCGGCAGGATCAACGTCACTTCCGAGAGGCGGCTGCCCGGCAGCAGCGCGATGCGCGGGCCGCTGAGCGCTCGCTCCGCCTCGGTGCGTGGCGTTGGGCAGAGCTCGGGGGGCGGGATCTCATCAATGAGCGGGTGACCAACATAGTCTACCGGAACTCCAACGTTCCGGTATATTTCGGCTTCGAACGGAAAGAGCACCAACATCTTGTCGACGACTCGCCGAATGAGCCGTAGTCGCCAGCGCCGCCACGCCCATACCTGAGGCGAGACGTAGTACACGACAGGAATGCTCAGGCGATGTGCGTATTTTGCAAGCCTCAGGTTGAAGTCCGGAAAATCAATCAGGATGACGAGATCGGGCCTCTCTCGAAGCGCGGCCCGCAGGCCGCGGAAGGCGGAGAAAACCGCTCGCGCGCGAGACGCGACTTCGACGAGGCCGACCACGGAGACGTCTTCCAGGCGGTACAGGCACTGCACACCCACACCGCGCAGCCGTTCACCTCCCATACCGTAGAAGCGCCACTGCGGGCGCAGCCTGGAGAGCGCCCGCACGAGGGCGGCGCCATGCGCATCGCCTGAGGCCTCCCCGGCGACGATGAGCACCCGCTTCACATTCACCGGAGCCGCCAGCACAGCTCAGACATCGTCGCGAGTTGCCGCAGGCGGCGAGAGCACAGTAGTCGGTGGTTTCGCGGGACGATCCGTGGCCTGCGCAGCGGCCGCGATCAGCGGGAGGGCGGTGGCGGGGCGGTGGCCCGTACGCCGCGCCCAGTTGCGGTGTTTTTCGGCGATCGCGGCGGCAGACTCCGCGATGGCACTCCGGACTCTGATCGCCGCCAGTAGCGCCGCGCGCCCGGTCTCCCCGGAGACCACGGGCGCCGCTCCGGTGCGTAGCGCGTCCAAGAACGACTGCAACTCCGCGACCAGGGGTTCACCGGGAGTCACTGGCACGGCTTCGCGAGCAATCGCGATTCCTGGGCCGCCGGTGCCGTCCATTGTGCCGGACAGGCGGCAAACCTCGAGCCGCTGCGCCTCGAAGTCGAGTGAGAGGTAGCTCGAGGGCTGAAAAATGCGCATTTGCCGCAAGCGCTTGGCGCTGACTCGACTTGCCGTGAGGGTCGCGACGGTCCCGGATTGGAAGTGCAGGCGTGCCGAGGCGATGTCCACTTGCTGCGAAAGCACGGGAATGCCGATTGCGTCGATCGTCTCGCAGGGCGCCCCGACGAGCGCAACGACGATATCGAGGTCGTGGATCATCAAGTCAAGGACGACGTCGACGTCCATTCCCCGACCGGAGAAGGAGCCAATCCGTTCGACCTGAACAAAGAGTGGCATATCTACGTAGCTGGAGAGCGCTACCACCGACGGGTTAAAGCGCTCCAGGTGTCCCACTTGCAACAGCGCGCCGCGCGCATGGGCAAGATCAATCAGCTCATCGGCCTCGCGCACGGAAACCGTGATGGGTTTCTCGAGAAGCACATGGATTCCGCAGTCGAGCAACTCACGGGCCACGGCATGATGGCATTTGGTGGGGACGGCCACCGCGACGGCCTCGGCCTTGCCAATGAGCTCGCGGCAATCCAGGTAGTGCGGCACGCCTAAAAGCGCACCCTGCTCGGCAGCCCGTCGTTCGTCCGCATCCACGACACCGACGAGGCGAGCTCCGGCGAGGTTCGCGAGGATCCTCGCGTGGTGGCGGCCGAGGTGCCCCACGCCGACCACGGCGGTCCGGATTTCCCGACTGCCCAGCGGCTGCCGAATCACGTCATCTTGCATCGAACACCTACTTGCCAGAAACGTTGCTACTTGCTTATGCCTCTCTTGGTTCCGCGGATAAATTCCGTGAGGTGAACAATATCCTCGGTTTGGTCGAGCTTGTCTATCTCGCACAAAGCTTGTGATGTATTGAGGTTGGAGCGATAGAGGAGATCATACGCGTTCTTGAGGATGCGGATGCGTTCGGGCGAGAACCCTCGGCGGCGCAGGCCTACCGTGTTGAGCCCGTGGGGCTGGGACCGGCTTCCAGACACGGCCATAAAAGGAGGGATGTCTTGAGCAATCGCGGAGCAGCCGCCGACGAATGCATGCAGGCCAATGCGGACAAATTGGTGCACGCCAACGAGACCACCGATGATGGCCCAGGACTCAACCTTGACATGCCCGCCAAAAGCAGCACCATTGGCCATGATGACTCCTTCGCCGAGCTCGCAATCGTGAGCGACGTGACAGGTCGCCATAAGGAGGCACCGAGGCCCGACTCGGGTGAGCCCGCCGCCGTCGACCGTACCGCGGTGGACGGTGACGAATTCGCGAATGATGGACTCTTCACCGATCTCCAATCGCGTCGGTTCGCCCTTGTATTTCAGGTCCTGAGGTTCGGTGCCCACGACGCTATGCGGGAACAAGCGGCACCGCGCGCCGATGAGGGTGTGAGGGCCAATCAGGGCGTGTGCGCCGATCTGTGCTCCAGCACCGATGCGCGATGGCCCCTCCAAGACGGCAAAGGGAGCAATGCTGACACCCTCACCTAGTTCGACATCAGCAGACACCACCGCGGTAGAGTGGCACGCAACGGGAGCCGACATCTTGTGTTCTCCTTCAGACTTCCGGTGGCTCGCTCGCGCTCTCTCCGAGGCGCTCCTCCAAGGCTGCCACGCGCTGTCTCAGTCTGCGGAGCTCCACCAGGGCATCGGAGAGGCGGTGTGTGGCGGCTGTGATTCTTCGCCACTCCCGTACTGGGAGTGCTGGGAAGCCACCATAGAGGCCATTGCCGTCGAGGTGGTTGATAACGCCGCCGCGAGCAGCGATGGTAGCCCCCGAGCCGATGTGGAGGTGGCCTGCCGCGCCGCTCTGACCTCCCATGGTAACGCCCTCGCCCAGGGTGGTGCTGCCCGAGATCCCGACCTGAGCCACGAGGACACACTTCTGGCCGAGGGCCACATTGTGGCCGATGTGGACTTGATTGTCCAGCTTGCAGCCGGATCCGATCCGAGTGTCCTCGAGGGCGCCTCGGTCAATCGTGACGCCGGCCCCGATCTCGACATCGTCTCCGATCAGCACACCGCCGACTTGGGGCATCTTTTCGGGTCCGGATGACCCTGCGGTCAAGCCGAACCCATCGCTGCTGATCACGGACGCGGGATGAACGATTACGCGGTCTCCGAGCCGTGCCCCGTGGTGAAGTGTGACGAAGGGATGAATACGGCAGTCAGCGCCGATCACTACACCGGGGCCAACGTAACACAGCCCGTACAGTACAGTTCCAGGCCCGATGTTGGCGCCTTGGGAGATGACGCAGTACGGCCCGACGCGCGCGGACTCGGCGAGCTGCGCCGAGGGGTGGACGGTAGGCGCGGCGGCGCGGGCAAGTCCCGCGTCCGGGTACACCTCCGGGTAGAGAGCGCGAAGGGCCCTTGCGAAGGCTCGCTGTGGAAATGCCGTGATCAGCAGCGTGCTGCGTGCTCCGGCCGAGCGCGCCGCCCGCGCATCGGGCTCGCCCAAGAGAATCGCGCCCGCGCGCGTGCCGGCCAACTCTTGCCGGTATCTGAAATCGCCCAGGAACGCCAGATCTTCGGGGCCCGCAGATGCGAGCGGTGCAACCCCCCGCAACACGGTATGGCCAGCTCCGTCGATGCGCACGGCGTCGTCTGCCTCGCCGCCAAGGTAGCCGCAGAGCTCTGCCACGCTGATGGCCTGCGGAAAGGGCGGAGCCACGGTACGCTCCTTTCGGGTTGGACAGCGTCTACTGCGACGCGTGAGCGGAGTCGTAGGCCGCGACGATCTTGTCGGTCAGGTCGGCCGACGGGTCGGCATAGACAATTGACGAAGCAATCTTTCCGAAAATTAGGGTGTAGCCCTCTTTCTTTCCGATCTCGGCGATGACCTTCATCACGTCGATCTCGATCTTCTTGAGCGCCTTCTGTTCCTCGCGGTCGAGCTCTCCCTGGGCGTCCTCCAGCATGCGCTGGAGCTCCTTCCGCTGCTTCTGGATCTCATCCTGGCGCCGTTCGCGCTCATCAGCCGCCAACGTAAACCGCTGCGCCTGCAGATCACGCTCCAGACTTTCGGCCTCCTTCTGCTTTTCGTTCATTCGCTCTTGCTTCTTTTCCTTCAGGGTTTCCAGGCCCTGCATTGCTGCTTTTCCGGCTTTGGACCGTAGCACGACTTCCTGAGCATCTACGTATCCAAGTTTGGGCGCGCTCTGTGCCAGCGCAGAGCTAGACAGCAAACCGAAAAGAACAAAGGCACATACTGCGCTCTTTTTCATTATCGGTATGGGAGAACCGAAGGCATTCATCAGCTACCTCTCCTTGTTGATCAAAAAACGGCAAGCCTGGACGGTTTAGAAGGAACTTCCCAATGTGAACTGGAACAAGTTGCCGTCCTCTCCTTCCCATGGATCAAGGTTGAAACCCCAGATGAAGCGGAATGGAACAGTAAACGCTGGAACAAAGAAGCGCAGCTCGGCTCCAGCACTGGTGCGCAGGGAGCGGATATCATAGTCCTCAGAACGTGCATAAACGTCGCCCGCGTCGAAGAACAGGACGGCCTTTAGCGGACCGGCCAGCGGCACAACAAGCTCGGTGTTGAACAGTAGCGACTTGTTACCGGTGCCGGCATCTCCATCAGATCGGATCGGTCCGATCGAATCGCGGGAAAAGCCCCGCACGGTTTGCTCACCGCCAAGCCGGAACCGCTCGAACACTGGAAGTGCGCCCCCAAGATAGCCATCCGCGTAGCTCAACTGACCGTGAACCATGAACGAGGAATCCCGGGGTAGGGAAAAATGGTGGACCGCGTCCGCAATATACTTGTAAAATTGATTATCGCCGCCGACGAGTCCGCCGGCGTACTCAGCGGTCAGACGCAGCCGCGAGCCACTCGTAGGCTCAAACTGGTTATTGCGTGAATCGTAGACCAGGTATTGCGTAATCGACGAGCTGACCGAGCTTGGGTCCGAGAGAAGCACGTCGCTGCTGGCATCCTGCGCCACATTGAGAATATCGACGAGCTTGTACGTGTAGCCGATTCGGTAATCCAGGAAATTTGCCAATCGCCGCCCACTGAAGATGGTGCCTCCGGAAGTTCGCTGTTCAAAGTCGGGGAACTCGGTAAGCGTGCGGAAGATGTCGAAGCTGAAGAAGTTTCGCGTATCCAGAAAATAGCGATCCGCGAAGCGGAAGCGGTAGACAGAGCTCTTTTGTCCGGTTTGCGCCGAGACTTGCAGCTCCTGTCCATTGCCGAAAAGGTTGTACTCGGAAAGCGATATCTGCCCGAAGAACTTATCAACCGAACTATAGCCTCCTCCCACCTGCAGCTCGGTGCGCCGTTCGTCTTTGAGCGAGACGACGAGCTCGACCTGGGTAGGATCTTCTTGAGGCCGCACGTCAGGAACGACTTCCTCAAGAAAACCGAGGTAGGAAAGCCGCTGCAGGGAGGAACGTAGGGCCACGGTATCGAACACCCCGCCTTCAGGAATGCTGATTTCGCGCCGCATCACCTTGTCGCGCGTCCGGGTGTTGCCCTTGAATTCGATGCGGTCGAGTCTTGCCTGCACGCCCTCATCGACCTGGAAGAGGACGTCGACGGTCAAGGTCTCATTATTGATCTTTTGCCTGGGGCGCGGGTCGGCGTAGATGTAGCCCTTGTGTCCGTAGGCGTCGGTAATGAGCTGGACCGCCTGCCGGAGCACGGCTCGGCTATAGTAGTCACCCTTGCGCAGCTTGGCGGCGCGACCGAAAAAGACACCACGGGTCTTCTCCTGAGTGGCGCGGGAAATGACTTTTCGGAGCTCATCCTCAGTCAGGAGAGTATTACCTTCGATCACGACCTCGCCGATGCGGTATCGCGGTCCTTCCTCGATCGGAATGGTAAGGCGAACCTTGCGGATGATCTTCTCCTGCTTGCTAAACGCCTTGCGTTTCTTGGTCGTCGTGATTTGTCGCTCGGGTTGACCAACGTGTGCCGCAGCGAACCCGCGGTCCTGATAGAATTCCTCGACGCGTTTCAGGTCCTGCTCAAACAGGTCCGGATTGAATTTGCCCTTGCCTGTGAGCCAGGAAAGGAACCAGTGCCGCCGCGTTTCCTTTAGCACGCGCCGCAGACGCCCGGTACGATAGCTCTTGTTGCCTGTAAACGCGACTGAACCAACGAGGAGCTTTTGGCCCTCATCGATCTGGAAGTCGAGCTCGACGAGTTTCTTTCCAACGGGTTGCACTACGGGAATGATATCTACGAAGTAATAACCCTGTTCGAGGTAGGCCTCCTTGATCTTTACGACGCTCTCTTTTACTGCCGCAGGAGAATAAATGCCATCTTCCTTGACAGTTAATACCTCACGAATCTTGTCTTCCTTGAGCGCCTCATATCCACTGAGCACGACCTGTCTGATTCTCGGCTTCTCGTCAACAACATAGGTCAGCAGCAAACCTGCAGCAGTTTCCTTGACATCGACCTGAACGTCATTGAAAAAGCCGGTTGCATACAACGCCTTGATGTCATTGCGAGCCTTGACGGAATCGAAAGGGTCGCCTGGCTTCAGCGAAACTCGAAACAGAACGGTGTCCGCATTGATCAACACATTTCCATCAACAGACACCTTGAGGATTGTCTTGCCTGTTTCGCTGGGGACGAATTCCAGAGGTCCGATCTCTTGCTGTCCGGCGGCCACCGGAGCGGCGGGAGCGCACAATGGCGTCGCGAGGGTCAAAAGCACGGCGGCGGCAACAAGCCAAGGCCCCGACGGTGGGAGGATGCGAAGTCGCTGCTGGTTCATCGCGTTAGAGACGGCCTACGTAGGTCACCAGTTGCGCCCGCCACAGCGCCCAATCATCGCCGGGGCTTTCCCAATAGTCCAACGAATGGGGGATTCGCTTCCCAGCGAGGATGGCGGCCATGCGCCGATTGCTTTCCAGGAGCTCGGAAGGCCCGTTGCGCGGCACCGCCAGAACGATGTCGAGTTTTTCCCTGAAGAGTTTCAGCAGCATCTCATCGTGCATGTTCGCCATGTATTCCTCGGGGTTGTGAAAATAGAGCAGAGCATCATCAACACCGTCAAAGAAATTCCGGATATTGAGCTCTCCCCCCATGGCGATACAGCGGCGAATCAGGCCGGGATGGCGCATGGCAAAGTTAGCCGCATGGTATGCGCCGAATCCGCAGCCCGCAGTCATGACGTAGGTGTCAGGATTCTGCTGCCGGACGCGTGCCAGGACTTCCTGCACCAGATGTTCTTCCCAGCGCTGATGATTCTGCAAGCGATCGCGGGGGTGCAGGTAGGCGCTAAAGAACGAGCACTCGTCCATACCATCGAGACACCAAATCTGGTTCCATCCACTGGCGATCTGCCGTGCCAGGGCAGCTATCAGGCCGTGATCCTCCCAGTCAAAGAATCGGCCCCTGGCGGGCGGAAAAGCCAGAATGGGTGCTCCGGCTTCGCCAAACACGAGCATTTCCATGCACCGTCCGACGATGCTGCTTTGAAACCGGACGTACCGGCGCTCGAAATCCATGTTCGACTGACTCGCTTGCGGGCGGACTGTTGGGGCTACCGCGAAGGCCCCCACGTTAGCACGAAAATCGCGGGAGCGCTACAAATGGCCAGGCACCTACCGCCCTGGGCGCACCGGTGAAGTCAGGGGCAGGTATTCTGGTCATTCCTTGACGATCCAGGGTTGGCCGAAGCCTCTGGCGATGAGCTGTGCAGTCGCCTGTGCTGCGTCTGCCTGCGTGGCCAGTGGGCCAATGCGAACTCGGAAACTGGGTTTGCCGTCACCAGTATGCGCGTCCTGAACGTAGGCCGGGAAGCCGGCTCTGCGGAGCTCGTCGGCGGATCGCTCGGCCGCGTCCCGGCGGCTCAAGGAGTACACCTGAAGCACCAACCCATCCTGCGACGGCGGCGCCTGACGAGCGGCGTCGGCCGGGGTGCCGGATGCGGCTGTCGTCGCCGGCGGGAGCGCGGAGGCGGCCCGCGTCACGACTGTCGGCACTGCGGTCACTGCTGGGCGCGTGGGCGGGGCGACGGCACCCGCGGTGCGGGTAGAGGCCAACGGCAAGCGGCCAATCTGGAAGCCGAGGAGCGCTGCGAGGACAAGACATGATACGCATCCGACGAGCAGCGCCGCGCGGTAAAATGGATTGTGCTGGTCCATCTGCATGTGCACTCGGTCAGGCGCGGCTTGACAAGAGTCGGGAGGCGCCGTAGCGTGTCGGTGAAAGGAACGGGAGGTCTGATATGCGCTGTCCCATCTGCGGGTTTGCGAACGAGCAGAAGGTGCGCTTTTGCGGCGGTTGCGGGTACTCGCTCATCGGTCGATGCCCGGCCTGCAAGGCCGAGAATTCTCTCACCAGGCGGTTCTGTGGGGCCTGCGGAAGCGACATCCGGGCAGCCGAGGGCAAGCTGGAAGAGCTTGCGGACGAACGGCGCCGCGAGCGCGATAGCGAGGTCATCGAAGACGAGCTCCAGTATCTCAAGGAGCAATGGGCTGCGGGATATGTGGTCTTCATGTGCCCGCATTGTAACACAAAGAATCGCTTTCCCAAGGAGCGTCGTTTCCGGGCCGCGCGCTGCGGGCGGTGTCGGGAACCCATACGGTCGGACTTCGACAGTTAGGCTCCAAGATGCAAACAGATCATCGTGACCTGTACGAGGTCGATTTCTGAAACACGGCGGCCTCGCGGTTTGTTCCGGAGTGCCGAGGGTAGGAGGATCGAGTGTCCGGTTACAACCACATTGTCTTGGTGGGCAACCTCACGCGGGACCCGGAGATGCGCTACACGACTTCCGGCGTCGGCGTTTGCCGCATGCGCTTGGCGGTCACGACCGCGGTCAGGCGCCAGGAGGGCGATCGGCAGGAGGAGACGCTGTTCATAGACGTCGCGGTATTCGGGAAGATGGGAGAGGCGTGTAGCCGGTTCCTGGTCAAGGGCCGGAGCGCCCTGGTAGAGGGGCGGCTGCAGGAACGATCGTGGGACACGCAAGAGGGGGAACGACGCAGCAAGGTGGAGGTTATTGCGCGAAATGTGCAATTTCTCGGACGTGGCGGCGGGGCTCCGGGAGAGGAGGCGAGCGGCAGCGAGGCGCCCCGAGCCCGCCAGCCGCGGCCCCAGGCCGCGCCGAATGAGCCGCGCCGGCAGCCTCAGCCGCAGCAGCAGCCGCAAGACGAAAGCGAGCCACCGTACGAGGATTATCCCCCATTTGAGGACGACGTGCCTTTCTAGGAATTTCGAGACATGCGCATCGTCCGCTTTCGTGATGACACGGGAACAAGCAGGTGGGGACAGCGACAGGAAGAGGACTGGGTAGAAGCGCTGGCATCGGCCATTCAGGACGGCGAGCCCCCCGTCGGCTCGGGGGTTAGGCTGCGCAGCCCCCGGTTCTTGGCCCCTGTCGTTCCCGCGGCCGTGCTTTGCATTGGCGTGAACTATCGGGCACACGCAGCGGAGACCGGCAGGCCGGTGCCCGAGCGCCCCGTCCTGTTCATGAAGAACCCCGCGGCGGTGCAGGATCCCGACGGTCCTATCGTCATTCCGGGCTGTTGCGCCGACCCCCCGCAGGTAGACTTCGAAGGCGAGCTCGCCGTGGTGATCGGGCGGCGCGCAAAGAACGTGTCCGCGCCGATGGCGCTTGAGCACGTGCTCGGATACACCATCGGCAACGACGTGTCGGCGCGTCGATGGCAGCGCGACGCAGGGGGTGGACAGTGGGTTCGGGGCAAGAGCTTTGACACCTTCTGCCCGCTCGGTCCCGATCTCGTGACGCCCGAAGAGGTTGCCGATCCGCAATCGTTGACATTGACTACAAGGGTCAATGGGGAGGTCATGCAACAGACGACCACGGGCGACATGATTTTCTCGGTAGCGGAGTTGATCGCCTACCTCTCCCAGGGGACGACGCTGCTTCCAGGAACGGTGATTCTGACGGGAACACCATCTGGAGTCGGCGTCGCGCGGACTCCGCCGCGGTTTCTCGCGCCCGGCGATGTTGTTGAGGTGGAGATTTCCTCGCTTGGGATCCTGCGGAACCCCGTTGTTGGGGCGGATCGGGGGCAGTGACGCGAGCTCGGCAGAGAGATCGACCAGCCGGCCGCGGAGTATGATCGGCAGTTGACCACGGGAGCGAGTCGGCGCAAGACTCATTTCTACTCGTCCCGGCTCACCACTCAGTACGCGCAAACCGCCCCCACCACGGCCCGGCGGCCAAGAGGACGCGGTATCCAAGGAATAAGGATGGCACCATGAATCATCGTCCCAGGCAGCTTTCGTTCCGCATCGCTGTTCCAAAGCGCAACGATGACTGTGCTGTCCCAGCCTACGGCCGCAGCTTCGGCGAATGGCCGTGCGCAGCGCGTTCAGCGGCGCATTCCCTGCGCTCGCTGCGCAGGCAGGCGTCACGAGCATTCTGTGGCGCCGGCGTGGCCGCCCTATGCTGCGCTATGGGCCTGGCCCCCGCGCTTGCGGCCGCGGGAGCCCGCACTGCCGATGGGCTCGCTCCTCACGCTCCCGGCACGCTGCTCGTGAAGTTTGACGAGCGCCTGAGCGCGGCGTCGGCGCAGGTGTTTCTCACCGAGCACGGGCTGTACTCCGACAGAGTGCTCGCCGGGATTGGTGTGCACGTAGCGCGTGTGGCGCCTAACGCCGATTTCTCGGCGACATTGGCGGCGGCGCGGAGCGACCCGCGAGTCGAGTTTGCGGAGCCGGACTACGTTCTTACTGCCTACGCGACGCCAAATGACCCGGAGTACGCCAAGCAGTGGCACCTGAGGCCGTCATTCCTGAGCTGGGAGAAAGCCTGGGACCTGGAGACGGGAGCGACAAGTATTCCCATTGGCATCGTCGATTCTGGTTTTAGCATCCGCCATCCCGACCTGGCGCCATCTTATGACGTCGCACGCGACTATGACTTCGTCAACGCCGCGGAGTGCGGCGGTCCGTCCGATGTCGCGTATGAAAACGACCCCACGCCAGGTCCCGACGACGACGCCAGTGACGTGGCTCATCCAGATTTCCCCTTCTACCGGAGTCACGGCACGCACGTTGCGGGAA
The DNA here is from genome assembly GCA_016188575.1 of Candidatus Schekmanbacteria bacterium. Classification (GTDB taxonomy): domain Bacteria; phylum CSSED10-310; class JACPHN01; order JACPHN01; family JACPHN01; genus JACPHN01. Next base: position 110,146 of record JACPHN010000110.1, on the reverse strand, counting down.
CAATCGGCGCCGCCAGCAATAACGGCGTCGGCGTCGCGGGAATCATCTGGAACGCCCGGCTCATCGGCGTCCGGGCGCTCTATCCCGCCCAGGGAGAAAACAGCTCCGCCGGCTGTACCTCACAGATTGTCGACGGCATGATGTACCTGGCGGGAGTCACTTCCCGAGGAGTGACCCTGGACATGCCGACTCCGGTAATCAATATGAGCCTGGGCGCGCAGGAACCGTGCTCTGGCACCTTTCAGGCGGCGGTAGACAGCCTGCGCTCCCGCAACGTCGTGGTGGTGGCTGCGGCTGGAAATTCCACCAGCTTTGTCGGAGAGCCCGCAAACTGCACGGGAGTCGTCGGTGTCAGCGCGGTGGGACCGCAGAAGACGCTGGCGATCTATTCAAATCGGGGGCCCGAAGTCGATGTCGCCGCTCCAGGTGGCCTGGCGCCGGCTACTGACGGCAGCGACGGGGTTTACAGCACGTGCTGGTCAAGCGCCCTCGGGGACACCTACTGCCCGTTCGTCGGCACCTCCATGGCAGCCCCGCACGTGACCGGATTGGCCGGCCTGATGGTGGCCAATGGGACCGCGGCTCTTGACCTCGAGCAGCGACTTCGCGACACTGCCAGCGATCTCGGCGAGCCCGGAAAGGATGACCTTTATGGGTACGGTCTGATCAACCCCGTAGTCGCTCTTGGAGGATCCGAAGAGGAGCCGGGCGACGATGGAGGCGGTGGAGGCGGTGGTTGCTTCCGGGACACCGCGGCCGGGGAGCGCGCGGATCTTCACGTTTCGCTGGCCTTGCTCGCTGTGGTAGTCTTCTGCAATCACGTTTCGGGCACCAGGCAGAGGTACGGACGACAGAAAGGAGATCGCCAGTTGCGAGCGTTCAAGCGCAGGGCTATACAGTAAGATGTGGGTTCTAGGAAAAAGCCAAGGTGGTTTGAGCGCCGCGTGCAAGCGCGGGAGTGACAGCGAGAAGCAAGGTTGTGAACGCTGTACCTGAGAAAAAGCATCTTCTCATTGTTGACGACGAAGAGCACGCACGCGAAGGTCTTGCTCGGCTGCTTCGGCGCGAGGGGTATGTCGTGGTCACGGCCGAGGATGGGATGTGTGCGCTGGAGGCGATGAGCGAAGCGCACGTTGACTTGGTGATCACCGACCTCAAGATGCCGAACATGGACGGCATGACCTTTGTAAGGCGCTTGCGCGAGGGTGGATTCAAGGGGCGTGTGATCGTCATGACGGCCTACTGCGGCGTGGACTCCTATCTCGAAGCCATGGATCAGGGCGCTGTCGAGTACATCAACAAGCCGGTGCGCATTCACGAGCTCAAGGTCGTGATACAGAAAGTACTTGCGTGATCACCCCGGTGTGGTCACGCACGCCGGTCACTCACGATTCGCCGCGGCTCGCGTTAGCGCAATCTTCGTTTCAAGGACAGCGCTGCTGAGACCCACCCAGATGGGGTCGGGTTCAGTGAGCCGGCGCGTGCCCGAGGGCAGGCGGTCGCGTTGCTGCTGAGCGCGCAGGCGGATGGCCGGGAGCTCCGGCTGGTCGCCGACCAGCTCGCCACCTGAAAACACGGGCACGAGCAGCGCCTCCACGCGGTCCCAGCCCGCAATGCTCCGCCGCTCCCGGGCGTCAAGGAGGTGCGATGAGAGGACCGGGGATCCCCGCTCGGGGAGCGCCTCGGAAGCATCCGCGAGCACGTCGCCTAGTAGTGTTCCGGCACTGTCGGTGAAGCGGAGAATCTGCTTGACACCGGGATTTGTGGTTTTCTCCCCGTTGCTCGACAACTTGATCCGGGGTATCCATGAGCCGTCCTCCGCCGCGATGGCGACGAGCTTGTAGACTCCCCCGAGCGCCGGGCAGTCGCGCGCCGTCACGAGGTTCGTGCCGACGCCCCACATGTCGACTCGCGCGCCGTTCTTGCGGAGCTCAGCAATCGCGTATTCATCCAGATCGTTGGAGGCAACAATCTTGGCGTGCTCAAGTCCGGCCTCGTCCAGCATGCGGCGCGCTTCCCGGCTCAGGTAGGCGAGATCTCCGGAGTCCAGGCGAATGCCAAGAAAGCAATGTCCCCGTGCCTCAAGCTCCTTGGCCGCGGTAATGGCGTTGGGGACACCGGTGCGCAGAGTGTCGTAGGTGTCTACGAGCAGCAAGCAGGCGTCCGGGTAGGTATCCGCATAGGCGCGGAACGCCGCAAGCTCGTCACCAAAAGCCATGATCCACGCGTGCGCCTGGGTGCCGCGCGGCGCCAACCCGTATAGCATGCCCGCGAGCACGTTGCTCGTGCCGACACAGCCACCGATACAGGCCGCTCGCGAAGCGCTGAGAGACCCATCGACCCCTTGCGCTCTGCGCAGGCCGAACTCCAGGACTGGGGCGCCGCCCGCGGCATCGCAGATGCGCGCCGCCTTCGTAGCAATGAGAGTCTGAAAGTTCAGGATGTTGAGCAGCGCGGTCTCGACCAACTGGGCTTCCGGCAACCGCGCTTCGACGCGCAACAGCGGCTCATGGGCAAAGACCACGGTTCCTTCGGGCACCGCCCAAAGATCGCCCGCAAAGCGGAAAGTTTTCAAAAAATCCAGAAACTCCCGCCCGAAGAGTCCAAGCCGCTCGAGGTACCCGAGCTCGTCAGCTCCAAAGCTGAGGCTGCGAATATAGGTGACGACGTCGGCAAGACCCGCGGCGATGCAATAGCCGCCACCAAACGGCACCCGCCGAAAAAAGAGCTCGAATGCCGCGCGGCGCTCGCGAAACTGCTCGTGGCGGTGGTACCCGCCCATCATCGTGAGCTGGTAGAGGTCGGTCAACAGTGCGTGGTGGCGCTCGAGGATCATGATCACTTCCTCCGCGATTAGACAACGGCGACGGGTCGGGCTATACAGTAATGCCGTCAAGACGAATGTTCACAGCGAGGGCGACGAGCGGTGCTGGACTACCTGGCGGACCTGAACGAGCAGCAGCGAGCCGCCGTAGAGGCGGCAGACGGTCCGATCCTGGTAATCGCGGGGGCGGGATCGGGGAAAACGCGCACCGTGACGTGCCGGGTGGCGCATCTTATTCACCGTGGGGTGGCGCCCTACAATATTCTGCTCATGACTTTCACGAACCGCGCGGCGCGGGAAATGCGGACCCGGGTCGAGCAGGTGCTCGGGCTGGATGCCGACTTGTGGGCCGGTACCTTCCACCACGTTGCTCTGCGACTGCTGCGCCGCCATGTGGATCGGATCCCGTATCCGCGGGGCTTTTCCATTCTGGATGGCACGGATCAGCAGGCGCTGCTGCGGCAGGTTGCGCGAAGTCTCCCGAAGGACCTGCAGCAGCAGATACCCAAACCTGCCGTTGTCCGCCATCTCCTTGGCCAGGCGGCGGCACGGGTCATGCCCGTCGAGGAGCTGGTACCGCTGCATTTTCAGGAGCTCGTGCCCGCGCTCGAGTCGCTGCGTGAGGCCAGCGCCCGATATCGGGCACTGAAGGTGTCGCAGTCCGCAATGGACTTCGACGATTTGCTGTTGCAGTGGCTGTTTCTTCTCGAGGAGCATGAGGACATCGCAGAGGCGATGGGCAGGCGTTTTCGCTACGTTCTCGTCGATGAGTTCCAGGACACGAATGCGCTGCAGTCGCTCATTGTGGATCGGCTCGTGGCGACTCACCGCAACGTCATGGTCGTGGGTGATGACGCACAGTCCATCTATTCCTTTCGCGGCGCCAACTTCGCGAATATCTATAGCTTCCCCGAGCGTTTCCCGAGCTGTCTAGTCGTGCGGCTCGAGCAGAGCTACCGGAGCAGTCCGGAGATTATTCGACTGTCGAATGAGTCCATAAGGCACAACGTTCACAGATTCGACAAGACCCTCACTGCCGCACGCGGGCAGGGACCGCTGCCAGAGCTCGTGTTTCTGCAAAACGAACGGGAGCAGGCAGGCTTCGTAGTCTCGTGCATTCAGCGAGCGCTGCGCGCCGGCGTGGCGCCGAACGAGATCGCCGTCCTGTATCGCTCGCATTATCACACTCTCGAGCTGGATCTCGCACTTCGTGAGCGCGGCGTTCCTTACGAGCTTCGCTCCGGCCTGCGGTTCTTTGAGCGCGCTCATGTGAAGGACACGGTTGCCTTTCTACGCGTCCTCGCGAATCCGGGGGATCTGGTGGCCTGGCAGCGCGCCTTGGGCCTCTACCCGCGGATCGGCCCGGCCACCGCCGATCGCATCGCCCAAAAACTGCTGGCGCGCCTGGCGCTCGAGGTGCAGACAGGCGGCCCGCAGGTGCAGGCACGCCACGTCTGGAGGGGACCGGAGGACTTGGATGACGCTTCCGCGGCAGCGCTGAAGCTCACGGGAAAGGTAGGCGAATCGTGGGATGAGGCACGGGCAATCCTGATGAGCGCCTTCGCCGCGGGCTGGCGTGCCGGGGCGGGGGACCTGGGGAAGGCCCCGGCCGCCGAGCTGGTGCGCGCGATCCTGCACAGCGGCTACGTGGACTTGCTGACGAAGTCGTATGAGGACGCGAGGCAACGGGTCGATGACCTGCTGCGGGTCGCTGATTTTGCCGGGGGAAAGTCTCTGGACGATTTCCTCGGTGACTCGGCGCTCGCAGGTGACAGCTCCGGGGTACTTCCCGGAGATGAGAGCGCCGCCGACGCTGCGCCGCGCAAGGTCGTGCTCTCCACCGTGCACCGGGCGAAGGGGCTGGAGTTCAAGGAAGTGTACGTCGTCTGGCTCAACGAGGAGCGGTTCCCCTCCGCGCGCTCGGTCAAGGAGGTGGAGGGAGATAGCGGTGGTGGCGAAGAAGAGGAGCGCCGGCTTTTCTACGTCGCGTGTACGCGGGCCAAGGATCGGCTCGCGCTTTGCTGTCCAGGCTCGACGCGAGACTACACCGGCAACTACGTAGCGCTCGAGCCGAGTCGATTTCTGCGCGAGCTACCGTCCGACACGTATCGGCCGGTGCGGGGCCGGGCGGACGGCCACGTCGAGGACATTCGGCGCGTGAGCTGGGTGGATGCGCATTGCGCCGATGACTCGTACCAGCGCCCCCACTACGGCGGCTACCTGCGCAGTCGCTGAACATCGAGAGCATCTCGCGGTGCTGGCCGCGGTCACGGGAGACCGTCACCGGTACTGGCTGCGGTCACGGGAGACCGTCGGCGGTGTCGGCGTCGGCGTCGGCAAGCAACCGAGCGCGGTTGACGACCGAGCGTTCCGTGCTGGACAAGAGCTTGTCGGTATCGATGATAGCAACGGCGCCGCCGTCCTTGCGCTCGGCGATTCCGAGCAGGTAGGCCGCGTCCAGCATCGTCAAGAGTGGTGGGGCGGCCTTGAGGTCGGCGGTCTCCACGACCGCGATCTCGCAGACGGCATCGACGATTACGCCGATGTCCACCGCCTCCTCGCTGCGGAGCACGACGATCCGGGCATCGCGCTCGGGGCCGGCGCTGCCCGATGCGAAGCGCTTGCGCAAGTCGATGATCGGGATCAGCTCGCCGCGCACGGTAGCGACGCCCTCAAGGAACGGAGGGGTATTTGGCAACGAGCGAATCGGCAACAAGCGGAGGATTTCTCGCGTCTTGACGATGTCCACGCCGTATAGCTCGCGCCCGACGAGGAAGACCACGAGTTGGACGCGGCCATCGTCCACTCCAAGTTTGCCGATTCCTTCCAGAGCCACGTCGATGCCTCACGCGCGCCATCATCTCGGCCACCAGTGGGCGTGACCGCGCAGTTGCGATTGGCTGGGATTGTAAGCGAACGCGGCCGTGGCGTCAAACGCCCGCGTGCCCAGAAATCGCAGAGGGTGCGGTGAAGGCGGCGCTCAACCCAGGAACCGCCCGCCATCCACCGTGAGCACGTGACCGGTGAGATAATCGGAGCCGAACACCAGAAACGAGACAGCCGCCGCCACGTCTTCCGGTGTCCCCATTCGTCCCAGCGGAATCTTGCGAAGGATGGCCTCGCGACGTTCCTCCGAGGTGTCGCCAGGAAGGAGAACCGCACCGGGACATACCGCGTTGACCCGCACGTCAGGTGCGAGCTCGCGCGCCAGACCAAGGGTAAGGGCGACCAAGGCGGCTTTGGATACGCCGTACGGGACATAGCCGGTAGGCGGCCGGACGTCGTCGACGAGGTTGACGATCAGGCCGCCGCGACCCGCGAGCATGTCCGGAAGGACAGCTTGAACGCAGTGAAATGGACCCATGAGGTTGGCGTCGAGGAAGCCGCGAAACTGCGCCGCGGTGGCGGCGCGGATCGGCGTCTTGGAGTAGATGGAGGCGTTGTTGACGAGCACGTCGACAGGGCCGAGAGCCTCGCGGGCGGCACGGACGAAAGTGGCGACCTGGTCAGGGCAGGTGTGGTCGCCGGCGACCGTCACGGAGCGCCGACCCAGGCCGCGAATCTCGGCGGCGACGGCCTCGGCCTCCATGGCGGACGTGCGGAAATGCACGGCGACGTCGGCGCCATCGCGGGCGAGACGCAAGGCGATACTTCTGCCGACGCGACAAGCGGCGCCGGTAACCAGGGCGACGGGAGTACGCCCGTTGTTGGGCGCGAAACCGATGGGCATGCTCAGGTAGCGCTCACGCCCACTTCTCCACCGCGACGGGGGCGATTTCCTCAACGTGGTCCAGGCGATGGATCCCCGCCGCGACCGCCGGAGCGACGGCGGCTTCGAAGTCGTCGGCCGCGAGCGCCCGCCCCCGCCCCAGGTGGCTGGTATCATCGTTCTGGCAGAAGCAACAGCGCAGGCTGCAAAACCCGAAAAATATGGTGCCGGAGCCGGCCGTACCGCGCAGGCACGCCTCCTCGCCGAAATGCGGGAAAGCGGCGGAGACAATCGCCCGACTCCCGGTTCTGCACACGGCGCCGGCAGGCGATTCGTGCGAGCGGTCGGCGCGGCATCGCCGCGGACAGCAGATGCAGGATGACAGCATGGACCGGGCGCGCCGAATCTTCTCGGCCAGCGCACCGGACTCATGGGTAGCCAGATATGCCGGCTGGGAAGAGCTCATCACTCAATCTTCGACGTCACTCGGTTCAGCACCGAGGGCCGATTTTCGGGAAAGCCGGATGCGGCCGCGGTTGTCGGTGCCGATGACGCGAACCACCATCTCGTCCCCTTCCTTGCACACGTCGGAAACGCGCTCTGTGCGCTTTTCCTCGAGCTCGGAAATATGCACGAGGCCTTCGGTCGTTCCGAAGATTCGGACGTTTGCGCCGAATTCGGAGATGCGCGTCACAACCCCTCGGTAAACGGCATTGATCGTGGCGTCCCGCGTCAGGTCGCGCACCCGCTTGAGCGCTGCCTTGCCGCCGCGACTGTCGGGAGCCGTAATGCGCACGACTCCGTCTTGGCCGATATCGATCTTGGCGCCGCTCTCCTCCTGGATCGACTGGATCACGCGGCCGCCGGGACCAATCACCGCGCCGATCTGGTCGGTGCGAATCTTGACGGTAAGCATGCTCGGGGCATACTCCGACAGTTCCTTGCGTGGGGAATCGATGATCTTGGACATCTCCTCCAGGATTTTCATCCGGCCGCGCCGGGCCTGGTCGAGAGCGCGTCGCAGGACTTCACGCGGGAGGCTGCCGACCTTGTTGTCGAGTTGCACCGCGGTGACGCCGGCAATGGTCCCGGCGACCTTGAAATCCATGTCGCCGAGATGGTCCTCCTCGCCCTGAATATCGGAGAGAATGGTGAGATCGTCGGCGCTGGCCAGGCTCGGATCAGCGCCTTGCTCGAGCACGAGTCCCATGGCGATTCCGGCAACGGGGCGTTTGATCGGAACTCCCGCGTCGAGGAGCGCCAGTGTGCCGCCGCAAACCGTGGCCATGGAGGAGGAACCGTTCGATTCGCTGATGTCGCTGACCAGACGAATGACGTAGGCAAAGGTGTCGTCGGTCGGAATCACGGGCTCAAGGGCGCGTTGGGCGAGAGCGCCGTGGCCGATCTCGCGGCGCCCGGGACCACGCAGCGGTTTGACCTCGCCGACGCTGTACGGTGGGAAATTGTAGTGGAGGAAGAAGCGCCGCCGCTGGTCGCCGTCGAGACGTTGGATGCGAAGCTCATCGGTGGGTCCGCCGAGAGTGCAGGTGACCATCGCCTGCGTCTCGCCGCGAGTAAACAGTGCCGAGCCGTGGGCTCTCGGAAGCCACTTGACCTTGCCGCTGATGGCTCTGACGTCTTCGGCGCCGCGACCATCGAGGCGCACCTTGTCCCGGGAAATGAACTGGCGGACGAGGCGTTGCTCGAGCGCTTCCAGAGCCGCGGCAACGCGCGGCGCGGAAGCCGGATCGTCGCCCGTCAACTGGGCGTGGGCAGCCGTCAACACGCGCTTTACGTTCGCCGCGCGGGGTAGTTTCTCGATGGTGCGCAGGGCGTCGGCAAGCGCCGCCGCGGCGGCGGCGTCGGCGCGGGCGGCGAGGTCCAAATCGGTACCGGCAGCGGCGGGGAGAGGTCGCTTCTCGCGGCCGACGCGCGCCCGCCACTCATCGAGGAGCGGTAGGGCGCCACCGATGACTTGGGTGGCGTAGTCGAGGGCGGCAAGAATGGTATCTTCCGGGACCTCACTCCCGCCGCCTTCCACCATCACGAGGCCGCCCGCGCTAGCCCCGACCATGACTTCCAGAGCAGCGCCAGCCATCTGGGCGCGGGTGGGATTGACGTGAAATTTCCCATCCCGAGCGACCACTCGCAGACCGGCAAGGGGGCCGTTCCACGGAATATCGGAAATGTGCAGCGCGGCGGCCGCCCCGAGCAGTGAAAGAGGAACGGGATCGGCGTCCGCATCGAAGCTCAAGACGGTTGCCAGGATCTGCGTATCGGCGTTGAAGTCCGCAGGAAAAAGAGGCCTGATGGAGCGGTCCACGACTCGCGACGCGAGGACTTCGTGATCGGCCTGGCGTCCTTCACGGCGCTGGTAGCTACCAGGGATTGCGCCGGCAGCGCCGCTGCGCTCCTGATACTCCACGGTAAGGGGAAAGAAATCGAGGCCCTCTCTTGGCGTCGCCGCGACAGCGGTGACCAGGACGATCGTGTCGCGCTGGCGCACCAGAACCGCGCCGCTAGCCTGGCGAGCAACTTCACCGGTCTGCAGCTCTACCGTCGCCTCCCCGAGCTCCAAGGTCAATCGTTCCATCTTCATCCTCCTGAGCGTTTTTGATCAGCGTGACGTCTTCAGCGGAAAACAGGTCTTGTAAAAGAGACCGATCGAGCTCGTCAGACCTCCCCATGACCATCAGCAGTGCCGGGCCTTCGCGGCATTCAAGGGTGCCAGCGAACTGGCGGATCCTGCGGCCATCCTGAAAAATGGTCTCCTTTTCCGCAAGCACCACGCGTTGGCCGTATATGCGGACGACGATCCATCCGAGCACCCGGTACCAGATCGTGCCGGTACGCCGTATCTCCAGCAACGCATCCTGGAGCTGTTCCTCCATTTCCTGCCGGGTGAGCGCCAGGCGCTGTGACGCCTGAAACAGGAACAGGCCGATGCGGCCACGGAAGTCGCTCGCGGAGCGATTAAGGCGGGCAAGGCCGGCTTCCGGCGGGGCGGAGGTGCGGCGTGCGGCGGACCGCGACGCCGCATACAGAGACAGCATCACCAGCCCCGGAAAGTGGTACCCCATGGCGCCGCGGAACGTATCTGGTGGCGCTCCACCCAGTATCGTCGTCGCCAAGAGCTCCACCCGCGATGGATCCCGAAAGCGAGCCGACGCGACTACCGCGCGCAACAGCAATTTGATGCCTGAAGGCACCACGAGCATCAGACATGCAAGAAGGGCGATCACGAGAAGGAACGTCTGCAAGGTAGCTGCATTCGAGGAGGAGCGGTGCGAACAGAAGGCGACAACAAGCACCTGCGGGTTGATTGTGCCACGGTTCCATGCGCCGGTCAAGGGAGGCGCTCGGTCCTGAAGCACGGCCCATTCACCATCGGCGCGCCGGTGCCCCTTCGCCCCTCTTTCAGGCGTCGGCCGAATGTGCTTTACACCATGGCGAGCGCAATGCGCGTGGCACTTGTAAAGATCTGTTCACCCCCTCCCCCTTCTTCGCGGGAGGAGGGCGGGCTTACTGAGCCGCCGCCGCAAGCGCAGGCGAAGTGCAGCCCAGCCGAAGCTATGGGCGGTCGCCTCCAGTGCGAGGTTAGGCGGGCGATGGACCCCGTGTCACGGGGCTGGGGTATCCTGAGCCCGACGCTCCACGGCACTGCTGGTGTCTTCTGCGGCGAGCAGCTCTCCAGCGAGCTCGGTTTCGTCATATACGTCGCGAAGTAGGAGGGCACACGCAATCGAGGCAATCTCCACCACGTCGTCGAGAGTCGTATAAGCGGCAAACAACCACCGGTTGTCTGGCTGCCTGACAAAATGCTCAATCTTGTGTTGGTCCTGTGACACGAGGAGATAGTCTGAGACCGAGGGCAGGGTACGATAATGGTCAAATTTCTTGCCACGGTCGTACGCTTCGGTCGACTCGGAGAGCACTTCGATCAGCACCACCGGGTTGAGGAGCGTATCGTGCTGCTCGTCCGCGAAGTGGGGAGTGCCACACACCACCAAGATGTCAGGGTAGGTATAGAGTCCTGCCGGATTCACTTTGAGGCGCAGATCGTTAGCGTAGGCTTTGCAGGGCCGCTCTTTGAGTTGCCCCACGAGGATATACATGAGATTGGCCACAATGCTGGCGTGCCGTTCACTAGCGTCAGCCATCGCAAAGATGTCACCCGCCAAGTATTCGCTCTTATACTCGGCAGTCCGTTCGAGCGCGAGATATTCTTCAGTGGTCAAATGTAGTTGACGCACTGTAGACATAGCGGACTCCATTGTGGGTATAGCGTACGCCAATCATACCACGGAATGAAAACCGGAGCCTAACGGGGCGCCGGGCCAGCGGCAGCGCCGGGAGCTAGTTTACTACCGCGGGACGCTGTCCGCTGCACCCGGTTATTTTGCCGCGCGAGTCCGTGAGGCGGAACAACCGGGCCTTGCCCGGCGCCCCGCTTTTCCGAGATACCGCGCCGCCGAGCGCCTCGAGCTTGCGCTCGGACTTGCGCAGGAACCGCGGGTTATCCACGCCGGTGCCGTCATCGAAGGTGAGAAACCGCTCAATGCCCCAAGCGAAGCCGATGCGCGCGGTGCCGTGCTCGCGTGCGGGCATGTACGCGATGACGATAGACGCATACCACCGACCGTACTTGTGACTTATCGTCAGCGTCTTGATCTCACCGAGCTGCCTGGGCTCGCCGCGCATGCGCAGCCGGCCGATACCGTCCAGCTCGAGCGCACCGTGCTTCTTATCGCCGGGGTGAAACCGCCAGTTCGGTATCTGTTCACCCCGCTCCCCCCGCTAGCGGGCTGGCGAGTCTTCGTGATGCGCTTTCCGCAGAGCTTGCGGTCGACCGGGCAGTGGATTCAGGTCGGTGCCGCTGGTGAGCTCGCGTCGCGGCGGCTCTTGCGATCGTGATCGCGTGGCTTTATACGAAATTCTCACGAGTGGCGCTTTTGCCAATGAGGGACGGAAGCGGCCCAGCAGACACTTGGGTGTGATACAGAACGGTGAGTGCAGGATGCGGATACGTGGCGACATGAAGCGGTCAGGCTTCTGGCTTCTCCGGGCGATGCTGCTCGCCACTGTCATTGGCGGCGTGGCATGCCCAGCACCCGACGAGGATGTCGTGCCGCCGCCTACTCCAACTGCGACCGCGGCGGCGGAAACGAAGTGAGCGCACCATGGGAAGTTGTGAGCGGTCAGAAAATCGGGCGTCGGCGGAAAGTGGTGTACATCATGGCGAGCGCAACGCGCGTGGACACTTGTAATGGAGCATCACCCGATATTCTGCCGACGCTGATAATCGGGACAAGAGGCGTGGTCCACAAACTTGGCTGCCGCCACCACGGGCACAGGGTTTCGCAGCGCGCGAGATGTATCCCTGAATCCACCTCCCGTTCGGCTGTTGGCTGTGCGGAAAGCGCATCACGAAGACCATCTAGCGCACTTCCCCTGGCCAGCGGGGGAAGGGACGGAGGGCGGCGCTGTCGCGTCGCCGTCGAACAGACGGTGGATGCAGGTATCGGAGAGGCGATGCGGCGATGACGGGAGAGCGTTTCGTACGTGGTGGGCTGCCCCGGCAGGTCCAAAGCGACTTGGAGGCGGCCGCAGCGCTGACGTTTCCGGAGCCGTTCGCGCAAGTCTTCACGACCGGGCTCGCACAGCTTGCGGCACTGGCGGACCACTTCGCGCGCTACCTCTGCCTGGAGATCGCGGCAGCGGAGGAGTGGGAGCCGGTACTCGCAACGCCGGTGGCGCCTGCGGAGCTGATGCGGTGCCGCGGATATCCGGAGTGCGCCGAGCCACTCATAACATACGTGCTGCGTCAGCTCGCCGCAGGCGGTTGGGTCACGAGACGAGGGGGCGGTACGTTTTGCGCTGCGCTGCCCTGGCCGCTGAGCGAAGCCGCGGCGATTCGCGCGCACGCCGAGCAGATGGACGCGCGATCGAACCGGACATTCGCCCTGTACGCAAAAGCAGCAACGGTGTTTGCGCCGGCACTGCGGGGCGACGGGTGCGCCGAGCAACTGTTCTTGGGATCCAGGGCTCTGCGCCTCTGGCTCGACTATTTTGACAACGAGAATGTCCTCTACGGCGTCGGCAACCAGCTCCTCGCGTTGGTTGCGAGCGACTGCGTAGCGGAGCTCGCCGCCGGCGACGACGCGAGCACAGAAGGCAGCAGCTATCTGCGGGAGCGCGCGCCGCAGGGGGTGCGGATTCTCGAGCTCGGCGCCGGTGGAGGAAGTGCCTGCCAAGCGATTCTGGCGCACCTGAACAAGACAGGGCTGACGCCCTGCGTAAGCGAATATGTGGTGTCCGATCGCGAGCGCACGCTGCTCGGATTTGCTCGACGTGCGTTGTCGGAAGCGCCAGCGGCAAGCGCTCTTCGCTACCTGGAGATCGATTTCGAGCGCGACCTTGGTGCCCAGGGAGTGGCTCTCGGGAGCTTCGACATGATCGTGGCAGCCAATGCGTTACATGCGGCCAAGGATCTGGTGCCTTCCTTGCGCCGGGTCTCCGCTTGCCTGCGGCCAGGCGGTCGCCTGCTGATATCCGAGGGCGTGCGCCCGGTCGCGGAAGCGCCGTTGGGTCCGGAGCTCTTCTTCCTGCTCATGCGCTCCTTCAGCGAGGTCACACTAGACCCCGAGCTCCGCCCAAACGCAGGGTTCCTGGCACCGCGGCAGTGGGGAGCATTGCTCGCACACGCGGGTTTCGATGATGTGCGCACGGTCCCGGACTTCGAGGCGGCGGGCTCGCCCTTCGCTAGTTGCACCACCGCCACGTTCCGCGCCACACTTCCGAACAATCAGGGCTTGCGATACCGCGTCCAATAGATGTATGTGCTTTGCGGCCAGGGGCGAGTGTTGCCGCGGCGGTACATGATCGATCCCGAGGACGAGTAGACCCATGCAGCCCACGCATATCGGTCGATACGAAATCGTGACCAAAATCGGCCAGGGGGGCATGGGCGTGGTCTACCTGGGAAAGGATACGCTCATCGGCCGTGATGTCGCGATCAAAACGATCCGCCCCGGCGTGGCGGACGGCTCGCCGGAGTTCACGGAATTCTCAAAGCGATTCAACAATGAAGCCCGTGCTGCCGGCGGGCTGGCGCACCCGAACATCGTCACGGTTTACGACGTGGGCGAGCACGAGGGCCTCCCGTTCATCGCCATGGAGTTCGTGCGCGGCGCGCCGCTTTCCCATTTTCTGAAAAAGGGAAAACGCTTTGGACGGGAGCAGATCTGGTCGATTCTCAACGGTATCGCCGTGGCGCTCGACTACGCCCACCGCAACGGTGTCGTTCACCGCGACCTGAAGCCGCAAAACATCATGGTTTCCGAGTCTTTCCAGGTGAAGATCGTCGACTTCGGCATCGCGCGGGTGCAGGGCAGCAACATGACCGGCACGGGGACTTTCCTGGGCACCCCGAACTACATCGCGCCGGAGCAGGCTCGGGGAGAGCGCGTCGACCACAGAGCCGATCTCTTTTCTTTGGGTGTGATCGCCTTTGAGATCGTCACGGGGAAGCAGCCGTTCTCCGGGAGCACCTTCACGGCCGTGTTGATGAACATCGTCGGCAAGCCGCCGCAGATCCCCGAGGGGATCGAGCAGTACGGGCTGCTACCGAAACGGGTGAGCGAGACGTTTGCCAAGGCTCTTGCCAAAGAGCCGCAGGATCGGTACCAGTCGGCCCAGGAGCTCGTCGCCTCGTTGAGCCCGCTGCTGTACGAATATCAGGCGCCGCTCGAAGACTTCTCCGTCGCCCGAGGCGCTGGCGATGACGGAGACCTTGAGAGCGATGAAAAGGAAGAGCAAGGGGCCGAAGACGCCGAGCAGGCCGAGCCGGTCGACGAGCAGGCGATGGGTCTAGACACAGTGGGCCTGGGAGAAAGTGCTCCGGTAGCGGCAAAGCCCCCGGTGCCAGATTTCTGGGAGGACGAGAACGACTCCTTGCTCGAGGATGAGCTGGATACGGCCTTTGCAGAAGCGTTTGGTGAGGAGCCCGCGCGGCCCGCCGGCGGGAAGGCGGTGGCAAAGGGAGCTCGCGCGGCGGCCGCCCAACGGGTCGCGCCCATCGTACAAGCCGCTCGCGAAGAAATGACCCGAGCTGGCACCTCGGGCGGCAGCAAGAAGGTGCCTCCTGCTGCGGCGCCCGAGGTGTCCGTACCGCGGCCGGCGTCCCGTAGTGAGCCCGAGGAAATGGAAACGCGAGCTCCCGCGGCGGCACCAGCGGCGATGCCGGAACCTCTCCCAACAGAACTTCGGTCCGCCGCACCAGGCACGAGCAAGGATGTCGCGGCCGAGGTGGTCGCCGCGGTCAGCACCGCCGAAACGAGCTCCATTGGCGCCGAGGTTGCGCCGGAAAGCAAGGCCCGGCGGGCAGGAGCGAAAACTCCGCTCCTGGTTGCGGCCGTCGTGATCGCGCTGGTCGCGGCAGCGATGCTCATCTTTGGTGGTGAGCAGGAACCAGTACCGGGGCAGCCTACTCCGGACGCGAGTGCCGTGCGGCCGGCACCGCCGCAAGATGAGCTTGCCCCGGCAGAAGTCGCGACGCCCGAACCAACCTTCGATCAGCCGACGCCGTTGGCCGGCAAGGCGACGCTTGTCGTGGCATCCGTGCCGCATGGGGCCACTGTCAAGATTAACGGCGAGGATAAGGGAGTCACGCCGCTTGTCCTACCCAACCTCGAGCCGGAGAGGTTGACCCTGACTATCGAAAAGGGCGGGTATCGCTCCAAGGAAACTACCGTTGAGCTCAAGAAAGGCGAGCACAATGTCGTGCAAATGGAGTTGGATCCGCTTGGGGGCGTTGGCACCATCGTCGTAAACTCAGTGCCAGACGGGGCTCGCGTCTACTTGAATGAGAGCGCCGTCGGCATGACTCCGGCCAAGCTAGGCAAGACCGAGGCAGGCGCCTATACGGTGCGAATCTCGAAGCAGGGCTACGTCACGGCCGCGCGGAAGGTGCAGCTCGAACGGGATGAGGTCGAGAGCGTGCTCGTTACGCTGGACAGGTCTCCGGAGAATGCGGCGGCCGCCGCCACGCCGCCCGCGGCGACCACGGCGGTGAAGCCTGCCGTGGAGCAGGGATTGGCACAGCCCACTGCGCGGCTGGCGCCGGTTGCCCCGCGCATCATACCTCCGCGGCTCCGCGAGAAGAGCGACCCCGAGTGTCCGGAACTTTCTCGGCGCCTGCGGCATCAGGGAACGATCGAGCTCTCGTTCGTGGTGGCGGAGACGGGTGCGGTCAAGGACGTCAAGATCGAGAAATCGCTCAATGCGGTTTTGGATCGAGCGGCGCTCAGAGCCGTGGAGCGATGGAAGTACGAACCGGCAACCACGGATGGCACTCCCATCGCTCACGCGCACAAGGCCACGATAGAAATCACGTGCAAATGAGGGACCTGCGAGCGCTCTTCGAGGAGCTCTGGCGCCCGCTGCTCTGGCGCCTGCTAGCAGCCGCGAGGTCGGCGTGGGTCCGGTAGTCGGCGGCGGTGCCGCGCAAGGCGACGATCCGCTGCGCGGCGGCAGTGGCGTCCGCAAGGCGATCAGACGCGGCGTAGAGCTGCAACAGGCGTTCGAGCAAGGGGACTTTCAGCGCCTCGGGAACGTGCATGGCGGCTTCCAGGTAGGTGCGCTCTGCCGCCTCAACCTGGCCGCAGCGGAAGAATGCCTCACCCAGCACCAGGGCGGAGCGTAGGTGCGCGGGATTAAGCTGCAAAGCCGTCAACAAGGCACTGACTGCTTGACCAGGCTTGCCGCTTTCCGCGAGCGCTGATCCGAGGTTGCAGTAGGCCGAGTAGTTATCCGGCTCCAGAGTAACGACAGCGCGGAAAGCTTCCGCCGCCTCCGCGAATCGGCCCTGGTCGGCGAGGCAGCATCCGAGATTGTAGCGGGCCATGACCAGCGCCGGGTCCAGGACCGCCGCTCGTGCCAGGCTTTCCTCGGCCCGCAGGTACTGCTCGTTCATCATCAGGATCACTCCGCGAAGCGCGTGGCCGAGTGCGTGGAAGGGATCGCGCCGCAGTCCCTTGTTGAGATTGAAGACCGCGGCCTCGAGGGCTGCCTTACGCACGTCAGCGGCGGCGCCCTCTGTAGCCCAGGAGGCCACTTCGGGCCGCATGAGCTCGCGCTGGGCGGCGGCAATCAGGGCTTCCGCCGAGGAGAGTTGAGCAGAGCGCCGCGGCCGGAACGCGGTCTGCATGTGGGGCCGTCCGCGGCTTGTGGGTGCCGGCGGCGGTACGAGCTGTGGAGAGAGCGCAGTCGACGTGGCCATGGTGTAGTCCCTTTCTAGAAGAGCTTACGCAGCGAGCTGCTGAGCTTGTCATTGATTTTTTCCGTACCGCGCCGGAGCCCGTCGGTGAGCTGTTCGGCAGGAGCCTCGACGAGTGCCATGTGCCCGGCCTGCAGCACCGCCAGTGAGGCGTCGTCCCAACCCTCCTCCTCGGCCATCCGCTTGATTTCGCGAGTATCGATCTCAACTCCGTAGGAATAGTCGAAGCCGAGTCCATAGGTGACGCCGGCGCCATAGTCGAAACTGAGCTTGCCGTTGTGGTAGCCGACGTCGGCGCGGGCGCCGGCACCGATGCCAGCCCGCCCGGCCGCGCTTCCCTGGACGGCACCGATATGATAGTCGCCGACGGTGACATCGGTGCGCCCATGGATTCCGACCTCGGCGCCGGCAAAGACCTCGGCGCCGGCATGAAGGCCGACGCCGTCCTGCCCGGCCGCAGCGCTCACCTCGGCGCGCCCGGTGATTCCCGCTTGCCCATGGATCCCGCCCTGAGTTTCGAGAATCACGTCGCGGCCGTCGATTTCGCCTGCATGCTTGCGCGCGGCGAAGTTGTATTCTCCCTCGACCCCGGCAAAGCCCTCGACGCCGTAGGTCAGTCGCCCCCCTCCGCTATCGCGATAGGTGCGGGTAGCAGCACCGTAGCGGCTCTTGCCCGCCAGTACATAGTCGCCGAGCGTCTCATCGTGGCCTCGCTTGCGCGTTTCCGCAAAATCGTGCCAGTCTGTCCGTTCCCACAGCGTCTCACCGCTCGAGCCGTAAGGCGCCATCTGGGTGCCGGTGGAGCTGCCACCGCGCTTCCCCACGCTGACCCGACCGTCGGAGTACCCTAGACGGTAGCCGGATTCGCCGAAGGCGGTCTCCGCCAGTGCCCGATTGGCAAGGTGCGAGGCCAGAGATTCTGTCTGGGCCTGGTCACCTTGGGCAAGGGCGACCCAATCAATGTTTGCGGGAAGCCCGGTGCCAAGCGCTTCCGTGGCCATCTGCGATGCGACCTTGTTGGCCAGATCATGCCCGACGCGGCGCCACTCCTCCCGGTCACCGTCGATCAGCTTGCGGAAGTCCATGTCTTGGGGGAGCCAGCCCCGCGCGGCGGCGGGCATCCGGCGCTGCAGAGCTGAAGTCAATACGTGCTGCACGAGCCGCGCCTGCTCGCGTTCATCTCCCCCAACCACGCCGCCCAGATCGACACCGTCGTACAGCCAGTCCTTGACGGCTCCCGGCAACGCTTCCCGAGCGACACCCTGAGCTACTGCCTGGCTCAATCTGGACGCCTCCGACTCATCGCCCGCGGCGACGCGTGCAAGGTCGACTCCGGCCTGCTGCGCCCACGCGCTCAGCCTGCCCGCCACTCCCTCGGCCGCGACATGCCAGCCGGCAGTGGCGGAGGCGCCGGCGGCGCGGGTCCTCAAGTCGTCCTCGGAGAAGACGTCGCTGCCGGTCGCCCCCCTCGCGCCGGCTGTTCGGAAGTCCTCGTAGCCGTCCGCTGCGTGGGAGGGCGACCCGACCGGCGAGATGCCGCCGGACTGTGGTGCGCGGTCCCGCGGGTGTCGGGGATCATCGATCGCGCGGAGGTGCCAGTTGCGGATTGTCGAGTGGATCGGTGCGGTCATGGTCGGGCTCCTTTGTGTGTGCGAGGGATGCGAGCTCTGAATCTGGCTGCGACGGAAGCAACGGGCATGCCAACGATTGAGCCGCTGGCAAATGCGGCGTGACGGCGCTATGAAGCGCTTCTCGTTGCGGCCCGAGCGCGGCCGCAGCACGGCTATCAGGGAAATGCACAGTGCCGACAGGGAACACCCCTGACGTCGGCGACGGGAGTTGAAACAACAGGGGGTGCGCCTGTATCCTCAGGTGGAACCGCGGTGGACACCCAACCGGAGACAGAAGTGAGGATGAGCAGCGGACAAGCGCGTCACGACGAGGCCGAGCACAGCCGCGGACCCGGGGCCACTGGGAAAAAGAGCGCAACGGCCGAAGCGCCCAAAACGGTCGTGTCGGCTCCGGGCAAGCTCATCCTTATGGGTGACCACGCCGCGGTGTACAATCGCCCGGCGCTCGTCGCCACCGTCGACTTGCGGCTCCAGGCGACCTTCTCTCCGCGCGCTGACGGCGGGCTGCACATCGAGCTGCCACAACTCGCGTTGACGCAAGAGGTCACATGGCCGGAGCTGATGCGGCATTGCCGGAGCACCCGTGACCGCTGGAATGCGTACGTTCACGAACCGACCCCGGAGCGTTTCGCGGTGGTCCGCGGCAGCGATCCCGCACACGCGGTGAAGATCGCATTGGGCGAGGCGGCGCTCTTCCTGGGCGAGGAGCAAGGCCCGGGATTGTCCGTGCGTGTCGACTCCGAGTTGCCGGTCGGGGCGGGCTTCGGAAGCTCCGCCGCGATGGCCGTAGCCTTGTCCGGCGGGTACCTGGTTCACCGGGGCCTGGACTTGGACATCAATCGCGTCGGGAGAATTGCGCTCGACGTTGAGAGAAGGCAGCACGGTTTTCCGTCGGGCGTCGACCACACGACGATCCTGCTGGGCGGAATCGTGTGGGCGCAGCGGGAAGCACTGCACACAGTGGCGGCGGAACGGATTCAGGCGGCGTCACCGGTGCTCGGCAAGATCAGAATCTACAACACGGGTTGTCCCGCAGAAACGACTGGAACGGTAGTCGCGGCGGTGAGGCAGCGAGCCACCGAGAATCCGGAGCTCATGGAAAACACGCTCGAGCGCATGCGCGAAGACGTTGTCGCGCTACGCGAAGAGCTCGAGCGGAGGGCGGAGAACAGCGAGACGATGCTGGAGCTAATTCGCGACTACGAGGCGTGCCTGGAAACCATCGGCGTGGTGCCGCGACCGGTGCAGGAGCTGATTCGCGAAATTGAGCGCCGTGGTGGGGCAGCGAAGGTTTCAGGTGCAGGAGCGCTGACAGGTGCCGCAGCCGGATCGATGATCGTCTATCATCCGGACCCTGCCGAGGTCGATGCCTGGGGCTTTCTCTCCGCTTGTCAGCGCTACGAAGTCAGCATTGGTGCCGATGGGCTGCGAAAGGAGACCCGATAAGTGCCGCGCAAAGTGACGGTCCGGGCCCCCGCGAACATCGCCTTCGTGAAGTACTGGGGTGCTCGCGATCTCGACAAGGCGATCCCCTACCAGCAGTCCATTTCGATGACCCTGTCGGTGTGCCACAGCATCTGCACGGCCGAGTACGATCCGCTGGCGCGCACGGATGAGGTGTGGTGGCTGCGCGACGACGCCGAGCCGCGAAAGCCGCCCGAGGCATTTGCACGAGGGATCGTGGACCAGCTCGATCGGCTCCGGGAGTTTGCGGACTTGAAAGGTGCCTTTCGGGTCGCCACGAAAAACAGCTTCCCGTCAGGAACTGGTTTGGCGTCATCAGCGTCCGGCTTTGCTGCGCTGACGATGGCAGCGACCAGCGCGATGGGCCTGGACTTGCAGGGGTGGGAGCTATCCGCGCTGGCGCGCTCCAGCGGCGCCGGCTCGGCAGCGCGCTCTGTGTTCGGAGGCTACGTGGAATGGCCTGCCAGCGACAGCGACGATCGCTGTTTCGCGCGGGTAATCGCGGGGCGGGACCACTGGGATCTGCGCGATGTCATTGCCGTGGTGGAGATCACCGAGAAGCGAGTCTCCTCTCGCGAGGGGCACGCGAGAGCGGTGTCGAGCCCCTACTTTGCGACGCGCCAGGAGCTCGTTTTTGATCGCCTTGCGCAGGTCCGAGCGGCGATTATCGGGTGCTCGATCGCGGCGCTGGGGCCGGTTCTCGAAGAGGAGGCCATTGACCTGCACGTCATGGCGCTGACGTCGCGGCCGCCTATCTTCTACTGGAAACCCGCAACGCTATCGGTATTGAGCGCAGTCCGCGACCTGCGCGACGCCGGTCTGGCGGCATACGCGACTCTGGATGCGGGAGCAAACGTCCACGTGATCTGCCCGCCCGAGGACGAACCAAGGGTAGCGGAACATCTCGAGGCGGTTCCCGGCGTGGCATATCTCATCCGGGATCGGGTTGGCAACGGCCCCGACACGCGGGCGAGGGATCTGTTCTGATGCGCGCTGACTGGCGGGGACTCGAAGTAGGCGAGGTGATCTTCGTGAAGCTCGGCGGCAGCCTGATCACGGATAAGCGGCGAGCACGCACGGCCCGAGAGGACACGATCTTCCGCCTGGCGCGCGAGGTAGCGGAAGCGGGGCCGCGGAGCGAGGCGTCTATCCTGATCGGACATGGCAGCGGGTCGTTTGGCCATGAAGCCGCGGCCCGAGCGGGAATTCAGGGGGGGTTGCGCGGCGACCCGGAACAGTTGCTCGGGGTGTCGCAAACCCAAGAAGAGGCGTCAGTTCTGCACAACCTCGTGCGGCGAGCCTTCGTGGCGACAGGGTTGCCCGTATTTTCGCTGGCGCCTTCGAGCTTGCTGGTGACGGATTGCGGAAGATCGTACGCGGTGTCGAGCGAGGCGCTGCTAGGAGCGCTGCGCGCGGGATTGTTGCCGCTTGTGTACGGCGACGTCGTGATGGATCGGCGACAAGGTGCCGCGATCTGCTCGACCGAACAGGTGCTCTCCGCCTTTGCGGAATGTCTGACGCAGGCCGGAGCACACGTGCGGGAGCTCGTGTGGCTCGGAGAAACGGCGGGCGTCTACGGCGCCGACGGAGAAACGCTCCGAGAGCTGCGGCCCGGCGCGGCGGTAGTGGAGCTGCTGGGCGCCGTCGGGGGAGCGAGTGGCACCGATGTCACAGGCGGAATGCGGCTGCGCGTCGAGACCGCGCTCGCGCTCGCTGGCAAGGGAATCCCCTCCCTGATTGCTGATGGGCGAGTGCCTGGGTTATTGCGGCGCGCTCTGCTTGGAGAGGTGGTCGAGGGCACCCGCGTTCTGGCGGCCACAAGAGACAAGGTGATGCCGTAACCATCCCGAGCGGGACGCGTTCACGCCAATGGCGATGCCGCGTGGGGATCCGGAATAGACCGGAATAGACACGAATAGGAGAAGCAAATGGACGAAGATGAAGAGGGCTGCGATCACTACGGCAACGTGGAGGTCGCGCACGTATTCACGAAGGATGCCGCATCATTCGAGACCGCCATCAACGAACGACTGAACAGAATTATCGAGGACGGCGGCGCCATTGGCGACATCAAGTACTCGGTCACGCAGGCGGGATTCGGCGCACTGATCATCTACGAAATCGAGTAGCGCCGGAAAGTGCGCGGGAGGCGGTCGAGCTTCGGCGGACCGCCCACCGCCGCTTGCCGCGAGGTGCCGCCGATGACAACGAGCAGCGTGCAGGGTGAAGCCACGTTCCCGGCGGCCGGGGTAAGCGGTGGCGTCCCTTGCCTGCTCGTGCACGTTCCCAAGTTGCTCGAGCACAGCCCGGAGCTGAGCTGGTACGCCCGGGTGAACTTCGTGGCGATGGGTGTGCTCTCGATCGCCGAAGCGCTGGCCGCCGGCGGCTACGAGACGCGGATCATCCACGTCGGAGTGGAAAAACTCTGCGACCCGGCATACTCGCTTTGCGCCGACGTGGAGCGCTCGGGCGCTCGACTCGTCGGATTCTCCTTGCACTGGCACCCGCAGATTTTTGACAGCGTCGACGCGGCGAGGCAGCTCAAGAACGAACGCGAGGACGTGCATGTCGTGATGGGGGGGCTGACGGCCAGCTATTTTGGTGCGCAGCTTCTGGCTGAGTATCCATGGATTGACAGTGTCGTGTGCGGGGAAGGCGAGAGGCCGATGGTCGAGCTGGCGCGCGCGGTGCTTTCGGACCGCCGCGACTTCAGCGCGGTGCCGAATTTGGTGTGGCGGGACGCCGCAGGCGCGATCCGCGACAACGGCATCTCCTTTTTGAGCGCCGGAGCGGAAATGGACCGGTATCGATTCGCTTCGCTGGAACGGATCGGTCATCTGAGCACGTACCTGCGCCTGAACTGGAGACATCCGTGGGAAGCGGAGCTGCGACCGGTCGCGGAGCTGCCGGAGCCAACGCTGTATGGTGCGGCCTTTGGCCGTGGCTGTCTCGGGACTTGCACCTGGTGCTCAGGCAGTTTTGCGCCCATGAAACGCAACACGGGGCGAACCAAGACTGCCTGGCGATCGGCAGCCGCGGTATCGGACACCGTGACGCGAGCGCGGGAGCTCGGCGTCGAGCGCTTCTACTTCTGCTTCGATCCGGATCCTCGCGCGAAACACGCGCTGGTGGAGCTGTTTCAGCACCTCGGTCGGCTGCGGCCGCAAGTCAAGGTCGACTTCGAGCTCTTTGACCTGCCGAGCCCACAGACGATCGCTGCTTTCCACGAGCATCTCGATCCTTCATCGACGCTTATCATCTCGCCGGAAACCGCCGATGAAAAGCTGCGGCGACGACACAGGGCCTTTTCGTTCACCAACGATGACCTCGACCGAGCTCTTGAGGACCTGGACACCCGGCGGATGCGCGTAGAGCTGTATTTCACGATCGGCCTCCCCGGCGAGGATCGCGCGTCGATCCTGGCCACGGCGCGATATCAGCGCCAGCTCCGCGAAGCGCACCTGTCCGTGTTCAGAGTCGCTACCTTCCCGCTCGAAATCGAGCCAGGGGCGCCGTGGTACGAGCATCCGGAGCGCTACGGCCTGACTCTGCGCAGGCGTTCCCTGAGTGATTTCTTGCTGGCTCACTGTGCGGCCAGCTTCAGCCTGGGCTACGACACCGACTGTTTGCAAGAGAATGAGATTCTGGAGCTTCACCAGGAGCTGTTCAGCCCCGGTTCCTGGCGCGACAGGGAGCGCCTTGCGCGGCATTGGCGACGCCGGAGCTCCGATCTTTCCTATGTGAGAGACCACCGTGGACCAACCGCAGCGCCCAGGAGTCCGAGCAACGACTGTGACCACTGAGATTGAAGGCCGATCGGGGGTGGTGAAAAAGCCTGGCACCAGGCGCTCGACGGCGATCGCATCGCGCCTGGCCATGCTCCTTTTGACCGTGTTCGTGGGCGGCCCCCAAGGGATGGCTGAGCCGGTGAGTGGCGCTGGTCCGGCGACGGCTGCGGAGGCGATCAGCCAGGGGCAGAGACATTTGGGTGAGGGGAAGTTGCAGGAGGCGGTCGCGGCCTTCTCGACGGCGATCGCGCAGGACCCACAGGCGGTACCCGCCCTGGTCGGGCTTGGCGCGGCCTTCTACAAGCTTGGACGTCTTTCCGAAGCGGTAGACCAGCTTCGGCGCGCGGTGGAGCGGCAGCCGGACAATGCACACGCTCACTTTCTGCTTGGCGCGAGTCTCGCTGGGCTGAAGGATCGCCCAGGGAGCGTCGCGGCTCTCCGGCGCTGCCTCGAGCTTGACGCCAGCAACCGCCAAGCGTCCTATCTGCTAGGACTTGCTTATGTAGCGGACGGCAATCACGCGGGAGCGGTGACGGTCTATCTGGACGCGATCCGCCAGAGCGGCAAGGACGCAAACCTTTACTATCTCTTGGGAAATGCGTACACGCAGATAGGCAGGACGGACGAGGCGATCGCAGCGTATGGCGATGCTCTCAACATCAATCCCAAGATGGCCCAGGCCGCCAACAATCTCGCCAACCTCCAGTTTGAAAAGGGAAACTACGGAGAGGCAAGAAAGAACTACGAGCTCGCCATTGTGGAGATTCAAGAAAAGGCGAGTCGCGGGGAAGCTCCCGAGCCGAAGTACGGGCTGATCTACTACAACCTGGGCGCCTCGCGGCAGAAGCTCGGGAAGACAGAAGAGGCGTTGGAAAGCTATCGCGCCGCCATTCGTATGGACCCGGCTCTCGAGGCGGCGTATGCCGGTCTTTGGGGAATTCTTGGGCAGCGGGGTGCTCTGGAGGAGGCCAGGACGACCTTCTCGCAGATCGCCGCCGCGCAGCCGAGGTCGTCGGTGGCGTCATATTACCTCGGGAAAGCTCTCACCGAACAGGGGGATTTCGCGGCGGCGCGCACGGCATTGTCGCAAGCGCTGTCGCTGGATGCGGGGCTGGGTCGAGCGCAGTTTGCGCTCGGCCATCTTCTCGCTCGCGAGGGAGACGCGGCGGGGGCACTGGCTCAATACGCGGCGGCGCTGAAGGTGGCGCCGAAGTCGGCCGATCCGGAAACTTTCGCCAACCTGGGGCGGCTTCACCTGGAGCAAGGGGACACCGACGCGGCGCTCGGCTATGCCAACAAGCTGATCGAGGCCGGCGAGGACGCGGAAGGAAAGATGCTCGCGGCCCGGGCCTTGTATCTGGAGGGCAAGCACAAGGATGCGGCGCAGAAGGTACAGCAGGTGCTCTCTGCGCAGCCGCGACACCCGCGCGCGAGCTTCGACCTTGGGGTCATGCGCTATGCCGATGGCGACGTCGCCGCGGCGGAGGCGCTCTTCAAGGACGCGGCCGAGAACGGCGGCAAGAAACTCGCCTACTACAATCTGGCACTGGTGCAACACCGCCGAGGTGAGGACAAGGAGGCCCTGGCCACGATCTCGCGAGCGAAGGCGGCGGACGTGGGCAGCGACGTGAGCAGGAGCGCCCATGACGAGGTGCAGGCGCGCGTGAGCGCGCTCGAGGGGGACATCCTGCGCGGCTTGGGGCGCTCCGAGGAGGCGTTGGCGGCATACGAGGGAGGAGCCGATCACGTGGCCGCCTCATGGGCTCAGCGGTACTTCAACAACCTGGCGATTCTGCGCCGGGAGGTGGGCAATAGCGCAGGCTCGTCGCAGGCGCTCGAAAAGGGCCAGACGGTGGCGCGAGACTCGGCAGTCCTGGAGTACAATTTCGGCGTGCTGGCGCTGGAAGGGGGAGACAAAGTCGCCGCCCGGCGCCATCTTGAGCGCGCGCTGGAGCTTGATTCAGAAAACGGAGCGGCACGGGCAAACCTGGCGCTGCTCGAATACGAGCTCGGCCGGTATCGGTCCGCAGCCGAAGGGTTCGAGGCGGCGCTGAAGGCGATGCCGGGGCGTGCCACTGCGGAGCAGCTCGATCAGGTGCGACTGAATCTCGCCGCGGCCCTGGTTCGCGCGGGCGAGGGGGCGGCGGCACAAGCGGCGCTGCAGACCGTGTCCGCGGCGAAGCGAGAGCAGGGCGAAGCGGTGGCGCAATCGGCAGGCCTGGCAACCGGCCAGGGCCTGCTGGCGCAGAAGCGCTATTCGGCGGCAGTCACGGCGTATCAGGAAGTCATCAAGAGTGGGGCGGCGAGCGCGGACGCGTTCAACAACCTTGGCGTTGCGCTCTACCACGCGGGGCGAACCGCGGAAGCCGCCACGGCGCTGGCCGAAGCCGCCAGGCGCGACACGACCAGTCCGGCGATCGCGAACAATGCGGCGGTGGCGGCATTTAGCGGGGGACAGCGCGACCAGGCGATGGCACAGCTCGAGCGCCTGCTGCGCGCGACGCCGGACTTCGCTCCCGCGGTATTGAATCTGGCCATTTGCCGGGATCGCGTACAGGGAGACGAAAAAGCCGCGCTCGAGCTCTTTGACAAGTATGTGAGCCTGCGCGGAGCGATGGCTCAAAGAGCAGCCGAGTGGCGCAAGTCCAAGGCAACGATGCTGGGCTTGGAGCTCCAGAATCCGCACGGCCTGCTGCGGGACGGACGGGTGACGCCGGTCGAGTCCCTGGCTGCCGCCCCTTCCCCGCCGGAGTCCACAGCAGCAGGCACGGATGACTTCGCAGTGGGCTTTTGCTGGCTCGATGGCCCGTTCCGGGATGCGGCTGAAGCGCTCATGGTCGCGGATGCGCTGGCGAGCTACGTTCGGGATCACGTGGCAGTGGATCGGTCATTGAAGTTGAACGTGTATAGCCGGCACCAAGACATCGAGGATCCCGCGGCCATTGGGAGCGCCGCGCTTCTTTTTGTCGATCCGGTCCTGTTGATCGCCAATCGGTCCAGACACGACCTTCGCCCAGTCGCGATCAGCCGAGACCCAAACGAAAGGGAAGGGAGACGTTTCGCGGTCGTCGTTCCGGGCAGCAGCGAGGCCAAGACGCTGCTGGATCTGCGCGGTCAAAGTCTGATCGTGACCAACGTATCCCCGAGCTACAAGGATTTCGTGGCGCGCTGGCTGTTTGCCGGCGAGGTCCCGTCCGACGGGTTTTTTGGTCCGCTCGTGGCCATCGACTCGCCTTCCAATGCGTTGCTGGCGCTGCGGCTGAACAAGGCGGCCGCCGCCCTGGTGCCCGTCGACCATCCGCTACTCCGCATGTTCGTGGAAGAGGGCAAGGCCAGGATCGCAAGCGTGTCGCGCGGCTACCCGGGCCTGGCGGTGGCTGTGCGCGGAGGATCCATGGATAATTTGCAGCTTGCCAAGCTGGCCGTGACGCTCGAGGGCATGGCGGGCGACGAGCGCGGCAAGCAGATTCTCGCGGCGCTGGGCGTCGCATCGTGGCAGACGCGCGACATTTCCTCGCCGCTGGCCGAAATCGACAGGTATCTGACCGCGGAGGTGAGCGAGCTGTTTCCCCGACCTTTCGAGATGGCCGTGAGCGACACGGCGGCGGCGGGGCCGGCGCAGGGACGGGAAGTCGAATCGCTCGGGTGGCGGTACGACGACGTGCCGCTGGTGTATGGGCTGGTGCCGGGGCGCCCGTAGCGCAGGTGCAAACTGAGATTGGATCAAAAAAACCTGAGCAGCACGACGCTCGCCACGAAACCGTCGAGCCCGGAAGGCGGATCGATGGGCACGCCGATGTCAAAGCGGGTCATGATTTGCCAGGGCAGCACGCACTCGCCGGCGAGACCAACGCCGTGAATGGCCCGGAAACCAGTCGAGTCTGTCCGGTCGCGAATCCACGCGCGATCGTACAGCGCCTCCAACCGCACGACCTCGCGTAGACTAACGCCGTAGCTGGCGTGGACCGAGTAAAGATCGTCGCCGCGCAGCGAAGCGGACTTGAATCCATGCACGGCGTTACCCCCAAAAAGGCCGACCTGGTAGCGGCTGAAGCGGTCGAGGTCACGACCGCCCGCAGCCGCGGCAGAAAATTGCAGGCGCTGGTAACCTGAAAATGAAAACGCCTTGAACAGGTGCAGCCCCCAGTGCTGGTACCGTCGCTGCGCCGGATCGTACTCCGCGCTTTCCGGATACCCCCAGCGACGCCATCGATCACGGTATGAGAGGGCGTAGGTCGCGGTGAGACCGTACCCGTGCCGATTGAATGACAGCTCGAGCTCACCTCCGTGCACTCCCGTGTCGGCGGGCTCGACAAACGCGTCCGCCGTGTCGGCGTGACGCCCGTAGCTGCGGTAGGTGTATTCATAGCTCAGGCGCAGCCGGCTGAAGACACCAAGCTGACGCCCGACCCCGAAAGCGAGGGTGCCAACGCGGGTGGTGACGGTTTCGGCGGTAATCGGCTCGCCGCGTTCATAGGGTGTGTCGGCGATGGGGTAAAGCAGTGCGAAGCCGTCGACGTGTCCGTCCAGGTCCCACAGCCCGAGGTTTGGGCGTGCGATGGTAACGGTACTGAGCACGCCGGCGAAAAACAGGTTGACGTGCGAGCCGGTTCCCTTGAAATCCAGGTTTGAGTAACTCACACCGCCGAGCGGCAGCGGGGCATCGGCGGCATCATCGACAAAAACCCCGCCGATGGCCGCCCAGCGCGAACGCCGCGGCGCTTCGAGCATCGTGCGTTCTCCCGAGGAAGTTCCTGTTGCGGGTGCCAGGTACCGCAACCCATCGGCCGTCTGTTTCAGGATGCGATGCTTCGTCGCGTGAAGCGCCTGGCGCCGCGCGGTGAAGTCCACCGGGTTGACCGCATACGCGGAGGCCGTTGTTTCCCGCTCCAGGAAGACGGTTCGGCCCGAAACGCTTAGCGTCTCGTCCGCCAGGAAGCGGGAAGCGAGCCAGACAGCGCCTGGATCGGTGGGAAGGGTGGCTTTTCCATCCTTGGGCGAAATGGGCTCGTACTCGGTCCTCTCCTCGGTCGCTACGACCTCGCTGCCGAGATCCGAACGCAGCGTCTGCACGTACACGCGCGCAAAGGTATCCCGATGGATCCAGGCAACGCCGCTGACCAGCTCCTTCTGCGCATCCAGGCGGGCGTTCGGGTCGGGTCGGAACGAGACAACGTAGCATGGATAGCTTTTCCATGAGTCGTGACCCAGCAGCCGATAGGAGTAATCGCGGCCCAGCCGCAGCTCGAGCGGCGCCTTAGCCATCTTGTCGGGTTCCAGGATGGGGAGCTCCGGGGCGGTTTCACCCGGCCAGCGAACACCGTTGATGAAGAACGTTTCCCACACCCATTCGATGCCCTGCCCGCGGCGATGGAGCAGCGAGCCATCGATGGTGAGCTCGACGAGCTGCCCGGCCTGAGGCGCGCGCAGGCGCATGGCCGTCCGGCTCCGCACCGTCCACGCACTGACTCGGGCCTCCTCCGCCGCCCGCACGGCCTGATGCCGAACAATGATTTCTTCGACGCCGAGCTCCCGCGTCGACGTCACCTCCTCGGAGACGCGAAGCATGCCCTCCGCATCGATGCCGGGCCGCGGCGCGCGCAGCACGATGCCGCCCGAAGTGCTGGGAGCGGAGACCTTGGTGACGCCATCCCCGACTTGGAGGGAAACGGGAAGCTCGTCTCCGGTCTGGTCGAAGACAACGCCGGCCCGGTCGTACCAACTCGATCCGAGCTCGATCCTGGACTGCGCGGGAAGCACGCCGACGACCCAGGTCGCGAGGTCCCGCGAGTCAACCAGTGCGGCGAGCAGCAGCCGGCGAGAGCCGGCCGCGGCCGCGGGCCCAGGAGTTGCGACGCGCACGTCGAGACCGACGTCGCGCGCCACCGTGCCCGGAAGCACGCGGGCCAGACGAAATGCGGCGGCGACTGCGGCGGGCGACGGGTTGTCGATTACCCCCGAGACTCCGGAGGTGACGTACTCGGCGGTAAGGCGAAGCAGGCCGTCCCAGGCTTCCCCATCCGGTGTCGCGGGCCACGGGCGCATGACAACTACCGCATCGCCCGACTCCGCGGCAGCAACGTCGGAGCGCATCGCCTCGACCTCGGTCGCGCCCACCTGCGATCCCGGCTCCACCGTCTCCCCGGCGATCAGAATGCCATCCGCGTAGGGATCGATGCCACGCTCGTAGAGCGCCTTTCCGATTCCGCGCTCGGCGGCGTCAAGCGGTCCGACGAGCACGGCAGCAGCCGATCCCAGCAGCCCGCGCGCGAGCACCGAGCAGCGACGGACGGCGTAGACGAGGCGGTCCAGCTCGTCGGCGTTATCGGCGTGCGTGGCGCTGCTGAGCGCCACCGCGACGGCGGAGAGCTGCGCGCCGCAGGCCACGAGGGTGCGCTCGATGGCGAGATACGGGTCAGCGCCCTGGGCCCCGGCGGGCAGCTCGAGCGCGAGCGCGGCCTTTCCTCCATGCCGGGCGACGGCCGCGGCGAGCGCGCACAGCGACTCGCCTGCCACCAGCTCCCCCGAGGGCGAGAGTCGCGCGCGGATCAGGATGAGGGGACCACCGGTGCCGGCACCTGGGGCCGCTGACTCGCGCTCGGCCACCGCGCCATCGATGGCCTCCGGAGTCCAGGTGCTCGGGTCGAGCATGAAGGTTGGCACGACACCGAGCGGCAATCTGGAGTCGGAGGCCCGGCTGGAGCCGGTCGAGGCCAGCAACCCCAGGCAAAGAAGCGCTGCTGCAATCGGGAAGCGGAGTCGTGATGGGATCATCTGGCGAGGCACCTTTTTGGGGGTTGGCGACGAGTTATCTGTCCGCAAGCAGTATACGCCAAAGCCATTCCGGGCGTTTAGGGACCGGCGGAGCGGGCACCGCCGCTGGCGCTACGGCGGTCCGCAGAGTGGCAGCCACACGTCGGCCTGGAGCTACCCGAGCGGCCGGCCGGTGTCAACACCCAGCGTTCGCAGCACCATGTCCAGCAACGCCGCTCGCCGTTCGGCGAGGATTGCTTTCCCCATCGCATCTTCCTCGAGCATCAAGGAAATGAAATGAGCATCGGCGAAGTATCCCATCGCCGCGGCGTAGATGGAAAGCAGGAGCTGCCTGGCATCGACCGCGCAAAACACTCCTTCCGCGACGCCGGCCTCGATGAAACGGACGCCGCGACCGAACAACGGGCCGAAAAAGGTGCGGACGATGCTGTCGAAATAGGGCTGCTTACCGCCGCTGCCCATGTACGTCAGGCGTCCGAAGTGCGGGTGCCGCGCGACGTAGTCAAAAAACCCGTTGATGAACGTGCTAAGCCGCTGCACGCGCGGCTGCTCCTCGGCGGTGGCCTCTTGCACGAGCTTGATCAGCTCGAAAAGTATCCGATCGAGCACGGCCCTGTAGAGACGTTCCTTGGAGTCGAAGTAGTAGTGGATCATCGCCTTGGTTACGCCGGCGGTATCGGCGATCTCCTGCGTTCTCGCGCCCGCGAAGCCGACACGCGCCAAGACCAGCTCGGCCGCGTCAAGGATGCGAGTTTCCGTCTCGCGCCCGCGCTCGACAGTGCCCCGCCCGGTGCCGGCGCGTTCCCTGGTCTTCTGTTTCATCATGCGTTGCGCCGCCACGGCGGCGCCGCCACTGGCCACGGAAAGAACTCGGTCAGGTGAAGCTGGAGCTCGCCGCGAATCATGGGAGATAGCTTAGCACATCACCACCATTGTGTCAGACGGCGGTAAAGAGGCGCTCGCGGGGCGACACACCGATTGCGGAGCAGCACTTGCACGAAACGGACCAAACGCTATGATCCTTTCCCCGGTATTACTTGACGATACCAACCATCACTTGTTTCGTCACAACGACGAGAAAGGGCAGCAATGAAAGCACGAGAATCCTCGACTCAGCAGCCCCGGCAACGCCGCGGGAGGTTGCAACTGTGGGCGGTCGTGCTCATCCTGGCAGGAGCGGTGTGCGCTCTGGATTTCGGCCAGGCGCGAGCAGACCTGATGGGCGACGCGATGGCGCTATATCAGCAGGGCAAGCTGAGCGACGCCGCGACCAAGTTCGACGAGGTCCTGAAGGCCACGCCTGACAGCGGTGACGCACAGTATTTCCGCGGCCGGGCCGCGTTGACGCTTGGCGACGCCGCGAAGGCAAAGGCCATGGCCGACGCCATCCTCGGCAAGGACGCGGCCAATGCTCGGGCACTCGCCCTGCGCGCGGAAGTTGCAGCAAAAAACGGCGAGCTCGACAAGGCCACCGAGGACCTGACCAAAGCGTTGGCCTCGGGAGCGGAAAACGCGGAGGTTCAGTACAGCGCGGGAATGGTATATGGCTACAAGAAGGATGTGAGCAGCGCCGTCGCCGCTTGGGAGAAGACGCTTGCGCTCGACCCGCGACATGCGTATGGGCACTACCAGCTCGGCCTGGCCTACTATCAGCAGAAGAAGGTCGACAAGACGATGAACCACTTCGAGACGTTTCTGCAGATCGCTCCCACGTCGCCTGAAGCTGCCAAGGTCAAGCAAATCCTCGCTTCCGTCGCAGGATAGCTCCGCGCCTGGTCAAAAGGCGTGGCCTAGACCGACGTAAAACTCATAGGGACTTTCTCCTTCGCGGCGGTGGAGCTTCCAGGCGATATCGCCGCGAACGAGGCCGAGGGGCGTCTGGGCGCGCACGCCGAACCCGCCCGCATAGCGAAGATCGAGCGAGAACACGTCCTGGTATTCCGCATACACCTCGCCGGCATCGACAAAGAGGACAGCGCTGGCGATGGAATAGACGGGAATTCGCAGCTCGGTATTGGCGACGAACATCCCCTCGCCGCCGACCGGAACATCGGTAAAGCGGCTTCGGGGTCCAAGGGTATCACGCTCATAGCCCCGCACCGTGGACTCGCCACCGGCCTTGAAGCGCTCAGAGCCGAGCAGAATCTGGTCGTGGGCGGGGCGCGCCACGCCCGCTCGCAGGGCCACTCCGAGCGTCAGCTTGCGCGGCAGCGCAAGGTATGCGGCGCCGTGCCCAAAGAACTTGAGGAAGGGCAGGTCCGAGTCAAGGAAGTCGGCGGAATACTCGACAGTCGCCGAGCCGAAATACCCTTTCTTGGGATCCCACGGGTCGTCGCGCCCATCGGCGACCAGACCGAGCGTGATCCGGCCGACGCTCACGGTGAGGTCGAAGGGAAAGGGGCCGGTGGACTCCTTCTCGCGGATCCGGGTGCGCCGATAGTTATAGTTGTAGAACAAGGCAATCCGCTCCGACGCGGCGATTTTTTGCTGCACCGTCCAGCCTCTCCACCTCTGAAAAAGGCCCGGATCGTCTTGTTCGGCAAGCTGCAGAAACGCGGTGGTCTTGAGCTTCTTGGCGAGTACGGGCAGCAAATCCAAAGCGAAACGGGTGTCTTGTTGGTGGTCATTGGCTAGAAGCCGCAGTGAGGTCCCAAGGCCCGTGCCCGCAATGTTGAATCCCTGAAGCTCCAGCGTGCCTTCGGCGCCCTCATCGGATCCGTATCTCGCGCCCAGCGCAACGCGTTGCGCGGGCCGCTCTTCGACGAAGACGATGATGCGGCGACGACCGTCTGTGCCGAGCGGCTCCGAGGTCACCTCGACGCGATCGAACAGACGCAGCAGCCGCAGCTTTCGCTCACTTCGCGTCATTCTCGCCTCTTCGAGCGGATCTCCAGGGGCAATTTCCAGCTCCCGCGCGATGATCCAGTCGGGTGTCCGCGTGTTGCCCCGGATGTCGATCGCCTCCACCATCGCGCGAGTACCTTCGGCGACGGTGTAGACCGCGTCTACCAGGGCGCCGTCGGTCGCGAACGGCGGGGTCGTGGCGCTGCCCTCTGGCGGGGTGGGTGGTGACGAGCAGGGATCCGCGCCAGTCGTTTGCCGCATCTCGGCGCTCGTGCGCGCCTCGAGAAAGCCGCGCGCGTGGTAAAACCCGGTCAGCGCGCTACGGGTTTGGACAAACGCTGCCGGGGTGTACGGCAGCCCGGGGCCAAGGTAGACCTGCCGGGACAGCTCGGCTGACGAAAAACTTTTCGCGCCGCAGAGCTCGACCCGGCGCACTCGCGTCTGCTTGCCCTCCGCGACTTCGATCAGCACTTCGCGCCGGCCGTCCGACGCGATCATGAGACGGGGTCCATCAAGCTGGGCGTGAAGGTAGCCCGTCTGCGCGTAAAGCGCCTGCAACGTCCCCAACGCCGATCGCGGATCGGCGAGCACGAGCTGGGCCAGATCCTTATTCGTGGCGCCCAGCTCCTGGGCGAGCGCCGCCACAAGTTGCTCCTCGGAGAACAGGGTGGCTCCCTGAATGTGGACTGCGGGGACGGTGGATCGCGTTCCCGCCGCGGCATGGTATGTCACCTGCTTGGCGGCCGGCCCGGCATCCGGAGGCGATGTCGAGACGTCGGCGGTAACCGTGGCGTGGTCGTAGCCCAGCGTGCGCAGATAGTCACTGATGCGCTCGCTCCCTTCCGCGACCAGCTCGTCGTCGGAAAAGCCGAAGTCCCAGAGGTTTTCCAGATCCTTTTCGAGCGTGACCGGGAGCTCCACGACATCGGATTGGAGCGAAATGGCAACGAGAGGTCCGGGCTCGAGCTTGAATACGACATCGACGCGCGGCCGCCCGCGCCGCTCGCCCGCGGGTCTCGTTTCGACCTCGACCACGGCCTCCCGGTATCCCCTTTTGCGGAGCAGCTTCCTCAAGGCGTCGGCGTCGTCTTGAAGCGCCAGCTCGTCGAGCGCCGCCCAACGGCGGGATTGCAGCGTCCACCTGAGGCGCCAGGTGGCGACAGGACGGTCCCCCTCGAAGAGGATCCGGCGAATCGTCGGGGGCGCCTCTTGTCCCGGTCCGACCTCGCCCGCGGCACGCCGGCGACCGAGCAGGTTCAGCGACTTTTCGAAGCGGAGGTCGCCGATGAGCTGCTCGTCCTCATCGCGCACCAGTCGTCCCGTAAGGCCGGCGGGGCCGTTCCAATCGATCCACCAGAGCTGGTAGCTCGAGTTGGTCAGGTTAGTCGAGTTGCCGACAAAAAACGAGCTGAGGACGGACTTCCCGACCGTGAGACGGGCACCGGGATCCGTGCCGAGCCGCGACTCTTGCGCGGCCACCAGCTCGGGTTCGATCCGGACCAGGGACAAGCGGAGCGTTTTCGCCAGCTTGCTCTCGATGTCGGCAGTCCCGCGGCCAGCGAAGTAGGCCCCCATGTGCGCGGCGAGCATCGCATAGCCGGAGGCGCCGCCGGCCCCCGCATCCTTCGAGCCCGTCAGCAGCGCCGCCGCGGCCTGCGCCTTGTCCATTCCGGGGGCATCGAGATCGACCTCAGGGCTGTCAAGCGTGCCGGAAAATCGGATGGTGATGCGCTCTGGCTGGCCCTCCCGGCCTTGCCTCTTGTCGTCTGGGTCGGCGTAGGCCTCGATGTCGAAGTGCGGCTGCGACGCCACGAGCTCGATCTTCCCCCTCACGATGTGGTACGTCTGTTGCGAGAAGTAAATCTCACCCCCCTTGCCGAGCGTCACGTCTCCAGAAACGAGCGGCGACGTCGCGCTGCCGGTCACGCGCAGATCACCTGTGGCCAGAAGATTCCCGAGATTGTTCCGGACGCGGAAGCCGCGCCCGAGCGACACCGCCAGGTCCAGCTTCATGGTGTCGAGTATCGAGAGCTCTTGCGCAACCGTGGGGGCGCCGGATTTCAGGAGTCCCAAGAGGTAGGCGACATCGAGATCGAACGGCTCAGTGAACAGGCCGCGCCGCAAAGACACTGATCCGGTGAGATGCGATGGGGACAGGGCGCGCTCCGCGACCCATCGGAGCTTGCCGTCGGCGGCGAGACGGACACCGGGAGGAATCCGAGCAGTAACACCGTTGAGCGCAAGATCGACCGCCGCGTTCTGGACGCCACCCGCGCCCAGCGTTACCTGCCCGGCGGCGTCGAAGCTTCCGGCTCCGAGGCGGCCCTGAAGCTTGGAAATGTGGACGGTGTCCCCGGCAAAGTCGACTCTGCCGTTGGTGTGAGAGATGCGCGCCTCCATGGCCCGCGGCGTCAGCACGAGATCGCTGAGAATCGCCTGGCCGCTGAGCTGTGGCGCTGCGGGCGATCCCGCGACCTGCACGGCCAGGTCGATCCGACCTCTCAGGCCGAGCCCCGGAGCGTAGGCGGAGAGCGTCCCGGCGTCGATGCTCGCGGAACCGACAAGCCCGAGTGTCGACTCCTGTGGGTGGCCAATGTCGGCGCCGCCACCGATGACGATCGAGGTTCCCGGTCCAACGAGCGACAGATGCTCGATGCGCAGCACGCCGCCCTCCAAGCGCAGCCGCACGTCGCCGTCATTGCGCACGTTGAGCTTTTCGTAACGTCCTTCGAGCCGAGACAGGACGAGCTCGGCGGTGAGCGCCTCGGGATCAAGACGGCGCCCGCCGAGGTGCAACGCCGCAGCAACGACGGCGTCCGCAGGAATGTCTCCGAGCGGAACCAGCGACGACAGGGCCACGGCGTCAAGGGCGAGCGAGACGTCGAGACCTGTCTGGGGACCTGGCGGAGGCGGCACGGGGAGGTCGACGGGCAGAGCCGCCAGTGGGATGGTCCCGGCCAGGCGAAACGCACTGCCGCCGAGGCGGCCGGTGAACGCGTCAATGAGCACGGCACCGGCGGCCAAAGACAGCTTGCCGCGCAGGGATTCGATTATCGGCGCGGCGGGAGACGCCGCTGCGCTGACGTCGTGGAACGTGGCATCGATAGAGAGGCCGTCAAGCAGGCCGGGTCCGGCGGGCTCGCGACGAGCCTCGACGAAAATCGCGCCGTCCAGAGCTAGTGACAAGTCGTCTGGCAGAATCTTTGCTGCAGCCAGCGCGCTCCAGACGGTCTCAAGCCGCACGTCGGCGTCGAGTCGCGCCGCCAGACGGTCGACGCCGGGGGTGTCCGCGCTCAGCGGCAGAGCCGCCGACGCCGTTGCGGAGACGCCAGGAACAGACAGCGACAGGCCGTCCACGCGAAGGGCGCCGCTCGCGTAGGCGTACCGAGCGCCAAGGCTGATTGGTCCTGCGGGCGCGGCGGCCGGCGCGAGTCGAACGTCGGTGGCGGCCAGGGACAGATCGCCACGCAGCTCGGTGGCTGTGCCCGCGGCGCTTGCATCGGCGTTCAGCTCGCCCTGGAGCTCCGGCATGGAGCCGGTCAGGGCGCGCACGGCCGCAAGCTTGACCGCGCGCGCTTCCGCTCGCAGCGACATTTTCTCCGTTGCCAGGTCGTATTCCCCGGAGGCCGCGACCGACCCTCCACCGCTGAGGTCGACGCGACATTGGCGGAGCACGGCTCGCGTGCCTGCGAGCACCGCCTCGATGCGGAGGTCGCGCAGCGGCTCACCGCTGGCAACGAGAGACGGGGCAGTGACGACCGCGACGAGGTCTGGGACGGCCAGGGTCCCGCGCGCCGTAATGGTCGCGGCGAGCTCCCCGTCCAGCGGCACCTCGCCGATGAGGTCTCGCAGCGTCGATGGATTCGCGCCCGCAAGCGACAAGTCTGCTACCAGTTGGCCATCCTCAGCGATGGGCACGGTGGCCGTGCCTTCGATCCGCCCGTGCGGGCCGGCGATGCGCAGGCCATGAGCTCCCACCGCGTTCGTGCCGACGGCAACCGTGGCGGTCAGCTCACCAACCTCGAGGTCACGAAACCAGAGACGCTTGCCGGAAAGCGCGATCGGCGGCATCAGCAAATCGCTCCGCGGTGCCGGGGTCGTGGGCGCGATGCGCGCGGTGAGGTTGCCGCGAGCCCGCAGGGCACCGGCGCTGCCGACGGCGTCAGGAGCGGGCACGGACACTGCCTCCGACAGCTCCACATCGATGTCGGCGGTCAACGTCTCCAGGGAGTAGCGGGCCATGGCAAAGGTGGCGTGACCCGTAGCGTCGGTTGCGAGGCCACCGCCGATCGGCCCGATTGCGGCGTCCAGCGCCGGCCCGCTGAGCCGCTCGATTGCGAGGTGCCCCCGCAGGGCGGGCCGCGTGGCGGCGCCGGTGTCGGACAGGGCAAGCGCCGCCTCGAGACCGACCGCGAATGCCGGGCCGGTGATGCGCGCCTTGCCGAGCTCGAGGGTCTCGCCATCGAAATGCAGCGTGCCCTGCACCGCCATGGCCTGCAGGCCCGCGACACCCACTCCTTCCGCGGCCAGCTCGCCGCTCGCCTCCACGGCGACCGGGTCGCCGGCGACCTGCGCGCGCAGCGTGGCGGTGCCCGTCAGGTCAGGTGGCAACCCGAGCACCGCGCCTGACTTGGCAACCTCGGCAAGGTCGAGCGACAGCCTTGCCTCGGCGCGGTACCCGAGGCGGGACAGATCGTCGATCGCCCCCGTCACCTCTGCGGTCGCAAAGCTCGTCTTCACAGCAAGGTGGTCCAGGCTGACGCGGTTACCGGTAACACGCGCGTGCAGCTCGACGACGCCTTGCGCCTGTGCGCCGCCATCACCAGTCCTGACCGAGACGGAGCCGATAGAAAGCTCCACTGCGTGCGCGCCGCGCTCCGCGTCGTAGGAGACCTCCACTGCCGCATCCTCCGCCATTACCGACAGCGGCAGCGAACGGTCGTCAAAGCTGAGGTGGGTCGCCTCCAGAGCGGCGTGATCAATTCGGAATGGGGGCAGGACGAACGGCCGCGCCGGGGTGCCGGGAGCCTCATGCGCATCCTCACCAAGCTCCAGTAATGGCAGCGTCCACCGCCCATCCGCAGCGCGACCGATCGCGATCTCCAGGCCACGCACCTCCACAGAGGTGACGCGATCAAAGCGCCCGAGAAACACGCGAGCGGGAAGCGCGACCGCCAGCTCGCCGATCGCAACTGCCGGGCGTGCACCAGACTTTGCACCGATTCGCAGGTCGCGGACGGCCACGCGCGCTGCCAACAGGTTGTAGTCGACCGCGCCGATCGCGACGTCGACGCCGGCGGCGCCGGCGATGGCCGCCGACGCCCTGGTGGCCACCCAGGCGCGGAACGGACCGCAATGAAGCACGAGCAATGCGGCGGTGACCAGCCCAATCTGGCACAACCCCACGTACAGAGCGATTCGCCGGAGCCGCCTTCCCACTCGTTCTGTCCTCCGCAACCGCGTCCCTGTTGCCTATGAATGCAGTCTTGGCGTCCGGCGGGCGCAGTAGCAAGCTTTGCCCCTCGCGGGGCATTTTGCAGAAAGAACGGTCACCTGAGTGCGGCGCGTTGCGCCGCTCGGTCCACTATTCCGCAGGTGACGGCGGCTTGCCGTCCGCGCAACTGACCGCGGGGTCGCTGATGGCGACGCCGCCATTATCGCAGATGAGAACGACACCGGACTGGTTGATGAAAAAGGAATGTACTCCCGTGGCCAGGTAGCCCCTGGGATGCGCTGTTACGTAGTAGTTCCAGAGTTGGTTCCCGACGGGTGTCCCCGGGACCAGCGTAAAAATGTATCCGGTCTTCGTGCCAGAACCGAGCACACTATCGATGAAGCCGATCCCACCGGCGCCAGCGCCCGTCGCCAGCGCCGAAAGGCTGTTTGCGTAGGTGTGCAGCGCTGAATTGGTATTGTAGTCGTGCTGCGCCCCAACGATCGTCCTGAGCCCGGCCACCGCCGTGGCCTCATTGGCGCTCATGCGCGAGCGGATGAGCCGCGGCACGGCGATCGCCATGAGGATCGCGATAATGGCCACTACGACCAACAACTCGAGCAGCGTGAACCCCGCTGCCTTGTGCTTGTGCTGGACCCCGATGTCCATGGTCACCCCCC
Organism: Candidatus Schekmanbacteria bacterium; assembly: GCA_016188575.1. Classification (GTDB taxonomy): domain Bacteria; phylum CSSED10-310; class JACPHN01; order JACPHN01; family JACPHN01; genus JACPHN01. The sequence goes on along the minus strand of JACPHN010000110.1, from coordinate 70,722 downwards.
TGGAATGCGATACTAGCCTCTTTCCCAGTTAACTATATAGCGCAATTCGGCGCGGCCTGCAGGGACCCCCGCGTCCCGTCGCCTGACCCGACGCGTCTTCCCGTTGCCCATCAACAGGAGCGGTCCCAAACCCGCCGCGAGGCACGCGCCGTGCTCACACGGATCTCCTCTCTCGTCGCGGGACAAAAGAGACGATCGCGCCTCGATCATCGTTGTGAACGTCAAAAGTTGTATCGAATACTGAAGTTCGAGTTCCACCCCCTGTCCAAGGGTTGATAAGCATCCGCTCCACCAATGTCAATGAACTTGGCATAGTGCAATCGGACAACAAACGGCGTCAAGAGGAGATTTACACCAAGAACTCCAGCCGCGCTTCGGTGCTCTTTGAATGAAGTCGTGGAGCGATTCGTGAACACACTGCCACAGTCCCACCCGAAAATACCTTCCAGGCGACGAAGAAACTCGTTCTTGAGGAATGCGTCCAGTGGGATCTGAAGCTCTTCATTCCACACGGCGAAGTTGTTATCTACGAGATTGTTGTCTGAATAACCGTATGACCTCAGATTATCCATGGGTACTACCCAGTATTGGCGCGCGAATCTGCTGTCTGAAACACTGCCAAGCGCAAGCCGACTCATCAGGTTGATGGACCGATAGATGCGTAGGTAGTTGATGGCCTCGACGCGAGCCGCTCCCCAGACCTCGCTGCGATCCGGCAGGTACGCGCCGCTGACCTTCAATAGCAAGGAAGTACCGGAAATCGGTCCGGTGAGAGGATGAAACGAGATCGTGTCGAACCCCAGTTGCGTGTAGAGCTCGAGCTCGGGCTCTATCTTCTCGTTTTCCTTGTTCCACTGTGATTCCAGAGCTCCCGTGTAATCCGAGAAATCGAAGCGATCAATGCCAAGGGTGGAAGCGCCGACCTCGAGATAAGCAAAGGTCTCGAAAGGATAGACGAGCTGACCGACCAGACCAAACTCGCGCTGCCGATAGTAGTTGGTGTACCCTCGCGATTCGGAGAGGTCGAAGGTGCGATCGACCTGCACTTGGACCGTGTGCACTGCGGCTACTCCCCAACCGAGCCGATTCTTGCGGTTCAAGTAGAGGCCAAAAAAGTCACCGAGCTCGAGGTCTCCGTAGAGCGAAAACTGGAAGACCACGGAGTGGTCGCGCAGCATGTCGGAAAACGCAATAACGGAGCCACCTTGTTCGGCGGTCGAGATCATCGCCTGAGCGACATCAAGCTGCCAGTTCTTTCCCCGCATCGCCTGGTAGCTGCGGGGCTTTCCGGGTAGCTCGGCCAGGGTCAGCCATTTGCGCTGGCCGTCGGCGGCGGTCGGCGCGGCAGCCGGCTCCGCGAACAGGTCCTTCTTGTCCAGGCGGAACAGTCGATACCTGCCCCCCAGCAAGCCGGTAGCGTAGAGGGAATCGCCACTTGGCGCCGGCTGCTGGAAGCCCGTAAACCCATTGGTGAGCCGGCGGCTGACGGGCGCCGACGATTGCCATTCTTCGAGCGCGTAGATGTCGTGGGCGCCGGAAGCGGTCGACTCGAAGAGGATTCTGCCGTCGGGGGAAAACACTGCCTCGGACTGGTCGCTGTCGGTTTGCGTCAGGCGGCTGGAGCGCGTATCCGCGGTCAAGGAAGCAAGCGGTTGAAACTCCGAGTCCAGAGTCGACGGGTCGATCTTGAGAAGAAAGAGGTTATACGCACCCGTGGAAGTCTCATCCGAGCTGATCAGGATACCGTCGCTGCCCCAGTCCACGCTTTGCATGCTGTACGGCGTAGCGGTGATGCGGACCGGCGGCTTGCGCTGGTCCAACTCCAGCACGTAGAGATCTTCGACGCCGGTATCATCCAATCCGACAAGAGCGAGCAACTTGCCATCGGGAGAAAACGCCGGCTCGCCAACCTCGACGATATGCGGGAGGGTGTATGCCCGGCGGCGCCCGAGCGCAATGTCGTCATCCTTGACCCGGTAGGGTTGCGCGTAGATGATGTCTCTTCCCCTGCGGCGGCCGGCGAATGCGATGCGCCCGTTCTGAATCGCCATGACCCGGCGCTCCATGAAGTGCAGCGACTCCACGTGGTGCGTGCCGTCCCGAATAACCTCGCGCGAGATCTCGGGTTTCTGCTCGTCGTACAGCACCAGCGATACGTTTCCGGAATCCGCGTCGATTTTCCGGCAGAGCAGGAAAACCCGGTCGTATGCGGTGTCGGGCAAGCAGCGATCGATCGTGTCGCCGACGGCGGCGAAGTGGAAGGGTTCGGGTAGCCCAGGACGGCGTGGATATTTCGGGAGCTTTTCATCTTTCTCGTCTTCCTCCTCTTCCACGTCTTCATCGTCATCTTCCTCATCCTCGTCGGCGTTCGCGTCCGCGCTGGATTCACCATCTCCTTTCTTGTCGGATTTTTCCTTGTCAGAATCGGAGCTCGCTGCCGCAACGATCTTTTCCTCGGCGGTCTGAGGTTCCGGCGGTGACGGTTCGGTAGCGCCGGCTTGCGGGGCCTTGCCGCCGGGGCTTTCGGGCGGTGCGCCGGCGGTGCCTGCGGCCACCGCACCGGCCACTGGGGTCGCGGGCGTGTCGGCGGCGTTCGGGGCGGGTTCGGGAATCGGCGGTGGGAATTGCTTCTTGAGCCAGGCGCGGAAGTCTTTGTCAAGCTGCCGCGCCGGCTTTCCCGTAACGGTCTTCAGCAAGCTGCGAAAGCTGTTGACGGTGTCGTTATCCGTCTTCTTTCGACGCGGCTGTAGCGTGTAGCTCATGTCGAGGACGCGTTGCGGGACATCGGCGCCGTAGACCTGCGCGAGGTAAACCAGGCGTAGCTGCCCCATCTTGTACGTGTGGGGGTAGCTCTGGATGGAGTCGTCAAAGAAGCGAGGCACCTTGTAGTACCGATCCTTGTCCGGGTAGTAGAGCATGTCCCGAGCGAAGGCGGCGGTTTCCGGATCGATCTCCTTGTTCTTGGCGTAGAACTCGGCGATGCCTTCTATGAACCACAGAGGGATCTCAAGGAGCGGCGTTTTCTCGGTTTCGTAGTCTTCGGCGATGTCGTATACTTTTTGCACGGTGAACTGATGTGCCATCTCATGACGGCTTACCATGGCGAAGCGTTTGTGCTCGCCCCAGTAGGCCATGCTCATCTTGAGATCGGTCGGAGAGGTCACACCGAGGATGGATTCACTGATGTCAAACAGGTTAGTTTGCTCGAACTCTTCATGCGACGAATAGAGCACGTACGGAATGGTTCGCCGCGTCTTGTAGTGAAACTGCTCCTCAAGGTAGGCCATATCGCTCTCAATGACCGGGATAGCACGGCGCGCCAGATCCTGTTCTTGCCTGTAGTAGTAGAGGCGAACTCCGCCGATTTTTTCTCCTTTCTCGGCCTCCTCGGATCCTGGTTCGGGGTCGCGCAGTCCGAGCTCGACGTATTCCCACTTGAAATCCCGCCACTGCACGTGCACCTTGCCCGCGCGCGAGGGGAGAATCGTCGAGTCTCCGGCGATCAAGGCGCCGGCCGAGGGTACGCCGAGAGCCATGCCGAGCAGAGCGACGGCACCGACCAAGCTGCCTGACCAGGCTCGGAGTCGCGCGCCGCGGGCACCCTCGGGCGCGCGCAACGCGCTCGCATGTTTCATATAGATCCTCCTGTGAGCGCAGCTAGCAAGCGACCCATGCGCACCTTTCTACGGCTTGCAGCGTCCGCCCCCTGGATAGTGTACTTCGTCTCCAGCCTCGCCGCACAGTCGTCCTTGCGCGGCGTTCTCTAGGTCGAACCGCAGAACAAGGCTGGATGTTCCATCTAAATCCACCGCCTATTCGACGTCGACGCGATAGCGTCCCTCCGCCGTCCCTCCCACCGCTAGCGGCGGAGAGCTGAGGTGGGGGGTCGTCGTGAGGTGCATTTCGCGCGGTTTACAGTCGACCAGCCGGTGGATTCAGGTTCCTCGGGCGCGTGCGTTCGTCACCGCGCCGGGATTGACGCGCGCCCGCATTTTCGTGTAAACGGTTGCTTGCCGCCCTGGCCCAACAAACGCATCCGTAAGGTGAGCGAACGTGAAAACGATTGCATTCCGCGAGCGCAGCTTCGGTGAGCTCATCGAGCTGTCGGTCTCTCTCCCCCTGGCCCACTTTGGCCGGCTCTTCTTCATTCTCGTGGTCCTCGGAATACCGTTGTTGGTGTGCGAGATCTTGTTCGCCGCGGCCGCCGACAATATGGCGCGAGAGGTGGATCCGGAACAGGGCTTGATCCAGATCCTGGTGGCAATCGTGCTCTTGCTGGTGACCGGATTCTTGATCTGGCCGCTGCAGCAGGCGGCGGCGATTCTTGTGGTGGCAGGGAGCTATACCGGCGAGCTCCCGAGTCTCGGGGAATGTCTCAGGTTGGCGGCGCGCAAGCTCCTGCCCGTCCTGGCGCTCAGCACGGCGCTGGGTCTGATCCTCATCGGCGGCGCCCTGCTCCTGGTTTTTCCGGCATTCATCGCGCTCTGCACCTACTATGTTGCGGTTCCCGCTCTCGTCTTGGAGAACTTGACCTGGACCCAGGCGTTCGGCAGAAGCGCCGAGCTCACGAAAGGTGAGCGGTGGCCGATTTTCTGGTTCGTGCTGCTGATCATTCTGATGACCGCCGTCGTTTCAGGAGCAGGGCAGGTCCCGGCCGCGATCGCAACCTTGCTGCTCGGAGCCCACGGTACGCCCGCGGTGCAGTATGGCTTGCTCTCCGTGCAGTTTCTGATTCAGACGGTCGCCGGCATGCTCGGCACGGTTGCGCCGCTCATCTACTATTTCAATCTGCGGGCCAAGCGTGAGGCGCTCGATATTGCAGGCATCGCGGAGCTGGTGGATGCGATCGGAGAGCGCTGGCGGGGGACGTCGTTCTGAGCGGGTACGGTTCCTTGGGGTGTCAGATCATGGGGCATAGGCGAGGGGCGCGGACACTGTGCGCTGTTGCCCATTTTCTCGTGTTGCTCGGGGTTGGCGCCAGGGCGCGCGGCGCGACACCGGTGGTCCTCACCCCGGAGTCCGTGGACGCGGCCGTCGAGGCGGTTTTTTCCGATCCGACCTATCCGGTGGACGCTTTTTCGCGCCGCGCCAGGGGATCTGACGAGCTTGTAAGGAGGATCTTCGAGACGCTCAGCGGGTGGTTCAACAGTTTCACCAACTTCGTTCAGGAGGTTCATGCGGCGGCGCCGACCCTTTATTGGGCACTGACCACGGTGCTTCTGATCGTCTTGATCGCCTTGATTGCTCACATCGCCTGGACGGTGCGCGAGGCGTTTCGCGGGATGCAGTACCGGACCCCGGTGGCAGAAAGCGGTTCACAGCCGCGGGAGCGACTGCAGAGCTGCGACGAGCTCCGGCGACAAGCGAAGCAGTCGGCCGCACGAGGGGCGCTGGAAGAGGGCGGGCACCTCCTGCTGCTGGCGCTCCTGGCGCTGATCGAGGAGGCGAGGGTCCTGGACGTGGCGGCGGGCACGACGACTCGGGAGGTCGTGGCCCGGCTGCAGGACCGGCGGGAGTACCCACCCGATGTAGCGAGCTTTGCGCGCGTGGTCGAGCGCGCCTGGTACGGTGCGGGTCGCGTGTCGCAGGGCGAATTCGATAGCTTCGAGGTGCTGCTCGGCCGCATCGCCGAGGGGTACCGCGGAACCGAGGTGATGGCGGCTGCTGAGGCGATGGCGGTGAGGCGGTGAGCGGCGAGCGGGCGAACGGCGGAGCGGTCACGACGGGCGAGGTCACGTCGACGCCGTTCGAGGAGATTGCGCGCGCAACGCGGCGCCGGATCGCCTGGCGTCTGGCGCTGGCGCTGCTCTGTGCCGCGCTGCTCGGCGCGCTGATCGACGGCCTGGTGGGCGGCGGGGCGGGAGGAGCCGGGCGGCGCTCCTCCTATAGCCCGGAGGCGGACGGTTATCGCGGAATCGCAGAGGTCCTGGCCAGGCTCGGCTTGACGGTGCGGCGACACCGCGTCTCCTACGGCGCCCTTCCGGATCCGGCAGCCACCTTGCTGCTCGTGCTGGATCCGCTGTCCGAGGAGGAGCTCGCGCTACTGCACGGGATCCCTGGTGCTTTGGGTAGCCCCGGCCGCGCGCGAAGCAACGCGCACGTCCGACAAGTGCGACACTCCGGCCCCCGACGCCGCGCCGCGTCAATCCGAGCTTGACGACGAGCCCTCCATGGGGGCCGTCGTCGAGAAGTGGGTTCCAGAAACGATCTGGGACGTGGTTATCGGTGGCCCCCGCGCCCAGGCGATGGAGGAAACGGGCGCCGGTTTGCCGCTCCGGGTGGAACCCGAGCTCTGGCAGGGCGCGGAGAGGCCGTGGACGGACCTGCCTTCCCACCAGTCGGAGCAGCTCGCAGACCTGCTCCACGGTGCGACCAAAGGTGGCTCCCTCTCGCTTTCGGCGTTCGCGGCGTCCACGTCGGCGGGGATGGACGCGCTGGTGCAGATCGGGGGCCGGCCCGTGGTGTTGCGTCGCCACAGCGGTGCCGGCGAGGTCTGGCTGGTGTCCACGCCATATCCATTCACGAATCTCGGCCTCTTTGCTGGTGAAACAGGGGCCTTCGCGGCGGCAATCGTCAGCGCCGCCAGCGAAAGCGGCCGCCGGGCGGTGCTGTTCGACGAGTATGCCCACGGTTACTGGACGCGGCGGGGCAAGATGCACTGGCTCACCTCGACGGAGCTGCGCTTTGCGCTGATGGGGCCGCTCCTGGTTACGCTCGTGCTGGGGTGGCGGGGAGCGATCCGCCGCGGGCCGCCGCGGCAACAACGGCTGATGCCGCGCCGGGCCAAGGAGGAGTACGTCGTCAGCCTTGCGGATCTGGCGGTCAGGGCCGGACGCCATCACCTTGCCGCCGCGTGGCTGTGCGACGCCCACCGCCATCGGCTGCAACAGCGGCAGGGCGGATCGGGAGACACGACAGGATCAGGGAGCACGGAGCTCCTGGAGCTCGCGCGGCTCGAGCACCAGTGCGTGGAGACGGTACCGTTTGGTCCGGCGGAGCTGGCGGCGCTCGCGGCGCGGCTCAGGAATCTCGCGGCACCCACATCGCCTGCGGGCGCGGCCTCAGGGAGCAACGGCGTATGACCCGGTCTCGCGCCGCAAGCTTCGGCCTTCAGGCCGGAGAGGATGTCAACATGATCATGAACCTACATCGGGCTCTGGAGCGGCAGGTCGGCAAGGTCATCGTCGGCCAGAGCGAAGCGCTGCGATTGGTGCTCATCGCGTTGGTGTGCGAGGGGCACGTGCTGCTGGAGGGCGTGCCCGGACTGGCGAAGACGACGCTGGTCCGAGCGGTCGCCGCCGCGCTTGGCCTGAAGTTCGGCCGCATCCAGTTTACTCCGGACCTGATGCCCTCGGACATCGTCGGGACCCAGATTTTCAGCTTCCAGAGCGGTACCTTTCACCTCGTTGAGGGCCCCGTATTCACCAACGTGATGCTGGGCGACGAAATCAACCGCGCTCCGGCGAAAACCCAGTCCGCGTTGCTCGAGGCGATGCAGGAGCGACAGGTGAGCATCGACGGCAAGGCCCGCCCGCTGCCGGCGCCATTCATGGTGCTCGCCACGCAAAATCCGGTTGAGCAAGAGGGCACGTATCCGCTGCCCGAAGCGCAACTGGACCGCTTCCTCTTCAAGATCGCGCTGACCTATCCCACGCTCGAAGAGGAGCTGCGCATTCTGGAGCAGCACCGCGGGGATACCGCGGGGCTCTCGGCGTTGCTCGCGGCGATCGAAGTCGTCGGCGGGGTAGCGGAGCTCGCCGCGGCGCGCGAGGAGGCGATGAGGGTGCAGATCAGGCCCGAGGTGGCGGAGTACCTGGTGCGCCTGGTGCGCCGGACCCGAGACCACACGCAGATCCAGCTCGGTGGCAGCCCACGCGCGGCGCTCTTGCTGCAGCTCGCGGCCCGCGCGGCGGCGGCGATGGAGGGGCGGGAGTACGCAATTCCCGACGACGTGAAGGAGCTGTTCGTGCCGGCGCTGCGCCACCGGATCGTCTTGACGGCATCGGCCGAGGTGGACGGGGTCGGGGCGGACGAGGTGTTGCGCGGGCTGGTCGAGTCCACGCCGGTACCGCGGTGACGCAGAGCCGAAGTCGGGCGCCGGCCGTTTCGCCGAGGCCGACGGCGGGGCATTGCCATTGCCGGGAAATGGCCGTACAAGCCTCCGCGAAAATGTCCGCTCGCCCCGAGCCCACGGCCGGTTCGGACCGCGTCGGCGCGTTGGCGCCGTGCCCGATCACGCGGGAGGGTCGGGCCCGCGAAATGCCAGACGGAGACGACGCAGATGACACCGGTACAGCACCTGATGCGAATAGCTACGCAGATCACAAACTTCACCGGGCCGGGTCCCATCAACCGCGCGCTCGCTGGGGTTCGCCGCGAGGCAGCGCAGCGCACGGCCGCGCGCTATCGCGTGCAGGCGGATGAGCTTGGCGCCGCCATTGCCGCAGGCAGACCGGGTTCCCGCGACGGGCTGATCGCGCTTGCCGATGAGGCGATCGGCGACATGCGCCGCGGTGTGCGCGCCGCGGTCGCGGCCGCGACGATGCCCGCACGGCTCGCCGCCGCGTGGGACTTCGCCTGGCTCGAGCCCGACGGCGCGGAGCTCATGGACGATCCCACCTTTGATCGCGAGCTCCGCGAGCGCATCGTCGCGGATCTGCACGTCATGAACGGGACAATCGGCGTCTACGAGCTGTTTTTCGCGGAAATGGTAAGCGGCGTCAGAGCGACAAAACCACTCACGGTTATTGACCTGGCGGCGGGGCACGGCGGTTTCGCTCTGGCCGCGGCCTTGCTGGCGCGGGACCGTGGCCTGGCGGTGCAAATCACCGCGACCGACCTCCGTGACGAATACCTGGCGATCGGCCGCGAGCACGCCAAGAGGCAAGGTCTGCCCGTCACCTTCGCGGTCCAGGACGCACTGGATCTGTCGAATTTGGCACCGGGCTCCTACGACGTCGTCCTGTGCACGCAAGCGCTACACCATTTTGGTGCCGGGCGGATCGCTCTCATGTTTCACGAGGCAACGCGTGTCGCCGCGAACCGCGTCGTCTTCATCGACGGATGCCGCAGCGTCGCGGCGGGAGCTGCCGTGAGCGCGATCGGCTGCCTGCAGTTCGGCTCGTGGGCATTCATTCACGATGGATTCGTGTCGATGCGGCGATGCTTCGTTCCGGAAGAGCTCGGTCTCCTGGCGCGAATTGGCGGGTGGGGCGACGGCGCCGAGGCATCCTGGAGGCCGCCCGGTCACTGTGTGCTCGCGAAACAGCTCTGACCGGGAGCAGCGCCCGGAATCAGTGAGATGACCCGCTTCAACTTGCGGGTTCCGTTGATGCGGCGAACGAAGCTCACGCGCAGTGGCAGCGTCCAGTTCCGCAGGTCGGCGCGGAGGCGCGCCGTGAGATGCGCCGCAAGATCGGCGGTTTCGCGCGTGGCAATCACATTGAAATCGAGCGAGCGGTCCGGCTGCTGGACAATCTGCCACTGAATGAGCTCGGGGACGTCCCCGAGATGATACGGCATGATGGGCAGAGTCTTGCCATCGAGGTCAATCAGGATGTCGTCGCGACGGCCCTCCAGAATCGCGATCGCGGGAAGCGGCACGCGGCACTCCCCCATGCCGACAAAGCGCACGCGGTCACCCAGGTCGTAGTGCGCGAGCTGGCAGCCCGAAGCATATCGCTTCGTCACCGCCATGCGGTCCCCGTCGAGGACGCGAAAAGCGTAGAAGTCCAGGTTGAAATGGTAACGATCGCACCACGGGCACTGCCACGCCAGCGATCCGAGCTCGTTGGCGCCGTACCGGCACAGGATCCTGGCGTTTGGAAAGGCTGCCGCGATCGCGGATCGATACTCGTCAGCGAGGTGCTCGCCACACGGGCTGATGACCTGCACGGAGGAGAGCGCGCGCCCTTGCTCGGAGAGCATGCGGGCCACGAGGTAGATTGCGGAAGCGTACCCCTCAAGGAGCTGCGGCGAGTCGCTCCAGACGCGATCGGCCAGAACGTCGCAGCTCTCGCGCGAGCTCAGGAAACGGAACTCGTGCCGAACCACCTCCTCGCCACACGGGTCACGGTAGACTAGCGAGCTCCTTTCGGCATCTGCCGGGTCTGATTCCGGGAAATCGCTGATGCTCAGGGCGCGGTAATGGCGCTCGGGAAGATGGAGGTACAGGCGGCAAAAGCACTGATGGTGGACGTGCCGATCGAAATCGGACTCGAAGAAGCGAAAGGGGAGGCCGGTGCTACCCGAAGTGGAGGACTCCTGGAGATTGGCCTCTCCAGCCCGACGATGGACCAGGTCAGCGGCCCTGCCGCGGATGTCCGCCTTGGTGAGGATGTCAGGAATCCCGGATGCATAGAACGTCACGTTGTCGATGAGATCCCGATACATTGGGCCAAGCATGGACGGCCTCCCTGAGGAAAGGGCGGCGCGCGCAGGCGCCGCCGGGTTCTTGCAATGCGCCGCTAGCTCTTTAGAGCGGCTTTGACATCCGCCTTGCTGATGAATCCGTCCACCACGCCCTTGCCCGCGGCGACGTCCAACATGTTGCGATAGGCGGGGTTATCGAGGAAGAAGTGCGCAGCCGCCTTGAGATTCGCGGGTGCCGCCGGATTCCCCAGGATGGCGCGCAAGTCGCCAACGGCGACAAGGCCGTCCTTGCCGCCCTTGCCTGCCGCCGTGTCGAGCAAGTCGAAACTCTTGGCGAGCAGCGCGACGGCCTTCTCATACGTCATGGGGCTGAAGACACCGGCGGTTTCCGCTTTCCCGACCACCTCAGGCTTGCCAGCCACCTCGGGCTTGCCCGCCGCCTCGGGCTTCCCGACCACCTCAGGCTTGCCAGCCACCTCGGGCTTGCCCGCCGCCTCGGGCTTCCCGACCACCTCAGGCTTGCCAGCCACCTCGGGCTTGCCCGAAGACACCGGCGGTTTCCGCTTTCCCGACCACCTCAGGCTTGCCAGCCACCTCGGGCTTGCCCGCCGCCTCGGCCTTCCCGACCACCTCCGGCTTGCCCGCCACCTCTGCCTTCCCAGCCACCTCAGGCTTGCCCGCCGCCTCGGCCTTCCCCGCGCATTCCGCACCGGCGGCACCGAGTGACTTTCCGGAGAATGCAGCTTGCCAATTCTTGAATCCCAAATAGAGCCCGGGATACTGGGACACCGAGCCAAGGCCAAGCCACTGCGAGGGATCGAAACCGGCAACCGCGGGTTGAGCGGCGACATTGCCGTACCCCGGATGGCAACAGCCCAATCCGTACGCGCTCGCCGCGGCGGGAGCGGTTTCATACATGTCGCTCCAGTCAGCGGCGGCTTCGGGGCTACCGGCAACCTCGGGTGACCCGCCGGCCGGCCTCTTCCCCACCGCCTCGGGCGCGCCTCCGAGCGCAGCCGCGACGTCTCGCTTGCTGATGGTTCCGTCGACGTTTCCCCTCCCCGCGGCAACGTCGAGCATGTTTCGGTAGGCGGGATTGGCCAGCAGGAAGCGCGCCGCGGCCTTCAGGGAATCCGGCGCGGCCGGATTGCTCAGGATCGCTTCCAGATCGGCCGTTTCAATCTTCCCGTCCTTACCACCCTGCCCCGCGGCGGTGTCGAGCAGGTCGAAGTGCTTCGCGAGCTCCCGCACCGCCGTTTCGAAGCTCATGTTCTGAATCGCGGCTGCGGCTTCGGGATTGCCGGTGCCGTAACAGCCGGGGGAAAACGGGTTGTGGCCAGTGTTTTGAATCGACATGAGAGCACTCCTCGTGGTCGTTGCATTTTTCAGCTCGGCACTATGGGCCGAGCGCCGATGATCTGCTGCGGGACTCTTGTGCAGGAGCCGTGCCACTGCGGGTGCGGCGGAAAACCCGCATCGGTTCGCACCTGGGCGGCTACCCACGGGTTGCGGAGGACGGGCTCGCGTGTTATGACACGCAGGAACAGTCGCGACTTGCGTGTCGTGACATGGCGTCCGCGTTCGTGCGGAGCCTGAATCCGCCGCCCGTTTGACTGCAATGACAGAGCGAATACCCGACTGGCTTCGTTCCAGCCCCGCGGCCGCCACCGCTCCCGAGCCGGAGACCGAGCGGCGCCATCTGCGGGCCCTGCGGGCCATTCTGCGCAAGGACTACCTGGCGCGCGCGGACTGGAGCTTTGCGCTGCACGACCTTGCCCGCATGACCAGCCAGGCACTGGAAGCTCACGTCGGGCTCGTCGCGTTGTATGACGAGGCGAGCAAGACATGGACTGCGTACACGAGCAGCGGGACGAGACTCGCAGATGCGACGATCTCGGCAGAGGGATCGCGCGCGATCCTCGAGAACGTGCGCCTCACCGGCGAGCCGCTGTTGAACGTGGCGGGAGCGCCGCTGCCACTCGGATCGTCCAGCCTCTTTGCGCTCGACGTGGCGGCGGTGCTGGTGGTGCCTCTGCACTGGTGGGATGTCAGCGACCCTGGCGCGGCGCGCACGTTTGGCGGCTGCCTGTACGTGCATCGGACGTGGGCGGCGCCTCCCTTCGCCGACTGCGACGTGGATCTCGTGCGCGACATCACGCTGATCGCGCAGCCGCTGCTCAACCTCCTGCGCCGGCACCGCGCGATTGAGGCGGAGCTCGAGGCGTCGCACCGGGAAGTCGAGAGCTTGCGCGCTCAGCACGGGCAATCCTTCCGGCTCGGCAGCTACCGCACCGAGGACAGCGAGCTCGCCCGCGCGGTGATCGCGCCGCTGCGGCGCATCGCCCACGCGGACAAGGTCGGGCTGCTGATTCTCGGCCCAACCGGCTCCGGGAAATCCTTTCTCGCGGAAGGCTACCACTGCGAGTGCGCGAGGAAAGCGGGACCGTTCGTCACGCTCGACTGCTCGCAGGTGGTGTCGGCGGAAACGCTTGCCGCGGAGCTGTTCGGCTATGCCGCCGATTCCGGGTACGCGAACGCTCCGAAAAAGGGCCGCCCCGGGAAGGCACGACTCGCCGATCACGGAACGCTGTTTATCGATGAAGTGGGGGCGATGCCGGTGCTCCTGCAGCAGCAGCTTTTGCGGCTGATTCAGACGGGGGTATTCGCGCCGCTGGGAAGTGGTGACGAGGAAGCGGTGGACATTCAGGTAATCGCGGCCACCAATGAAAGCCTGGCGCACCTCGTGCGCGCAGGGCGCTTTCGCGAGGACCTCTTTTGGCGCCTTGCCGAAGTTGCCGTGACCCTACCGCCGCTTTCACGGCGCGTTGCCGACATTCCGCAGCTCGCGCAGCACTTCCTGATCCTGGCCGCGGAGAGATTCGCGCGCGCCGCTCCCGTGCGTCTGGCGCCGGATGCCGTGCATGCGCTGCTGAATCACCCGTGGGACCGCACGGGAAATATCCGCGGCCTGCAGAACACGATCAACCGGTCCCTACTGCTTTCCCCCCCCGATCGTGCCCTGCTGCTCGGCTCCGACCTGCGGTTCGATGATGCGCTTGTCGCGGCGCCGCTGGCAGTCGCGGTCACCCCGGTGGGCGAGGCGACGGCCGTGGCGGCAGAACGCGACGTTCCTCCGAGCGCGCCAATCCGGGAGCTACTCATGCGCAAACTCACCGAATACGGGGGCGTGGTGCGCGCGATGGCGCTGGACGGGGAGGTTGCCGGGGCGCTCGGGTACGCGGGCGGTGAGCTCCCCAACGCCACCCTGTGGTTGCGGTTGCGCCAGCTCGACCTGCTCGAGGCGCTGGAGCGCGCGCGCGTTCGACACAGGAAGGAAAGCGGCCACGCCGACGTCGAGCTCGAAATCATTGTCGCCGCGGTGCGTCAACACCGCTCGGGAGCGAAAGCCGCCCAGGCCCTGGGAATCACCCGGGATGTGCTCGCCTGGCGCCTGCGCAAGGCGGGAGTCGCCATTCGCGATCTCGTTCGCGAGCACCAGCCGTGAAGAGCGCAGCGCCGCTGCGCCGCGGCAGCCGGGTGGGACCTTACGTGCTTCGGAAGGAGCTTGGCGCCGGCGGCATGGGCGTCGTCTTCCGTGCCGAACACGAGCAGACGGGAGAGGTGGTAGCGCTGAAGACCGTGCTGCTGCGGGATGCCGGCTACGTGGAAGCGCTGCGGCGGGAAATCAGAGCACTTTCGCGCCTCAGTCATCCGGGGCTGGCGCGAATCGTCGCCGAGGGCACCCACGATGGTGTGCCGTGGTTCGCTTCGGAGCTCATCTCTGGCGCGAACCTGATCGAGCTGTGCCGGTTGCACTGGGAGGCGGGGGCAGCGACGGGTGCGCGCGAGGACGCATGCAAAGCGCGGCGCGAGGCGCTGCGGGTCGTTCTCGATGCGTTCGCGGCACTGTGCGCGCCCCTCGCTTACCTGCACGGCGAGGGTTTCGTGCACCGCGATGTGAAACCGCAGAATGTGCTCGTGCGGAAAGAGACTGGATCACCGGTCCTTATCGACTTCGGGCTGACCTTGCGCTTTTGGCGGCCAGGCGTTGCGGAGGGTGCGTGGACCGACGAGCTGACGCCTACCTGGCGCGCCGGCACAGCCGCGTATGCGGCGCCGGAGGTGATCGCGGGAAAAACGATCGACGCGCGCAGTGACATCTATAGTTTTGGGTGTCTGCTTTATGAAGCGGTAACGGGAGCGCCGCCGTTTGTCGCCGCCAGCCCGGGAGAGGTACTGCGCCTCCACCTCGCCGCGGCTCCGGCACCTGTCGCCAGTCGCGCCGCTGGCCTGCCGGAAGCACTCGACTCGCTGCTGTGCGCCCTGCTAGCGAAGGATCCACGGCACCGAATCGGGCACATGGACCACGTGGCGGAGGAGCTCCACAAGCTCGGGGCAGCGCGCGCGGAGGACGGAGGGCGGCCCCCCGCGAAGGCGTACCTTTATCGTCCACGGCTTGCGGGCAGAGACGACATGCTGCGCCGCGTGCTCGAATACTGTGTGAACCGTATCGGCGCGCATCGCGGCGGAGTGTTCCTGGTCAAGGGTGAAGCCGGGATCGGCAAGACGCGGTTTGCGGGTGAGCTCGCGCGCCTGCTCGCCGAGCGCAGAGTGCGCGTCATCGCGGCGGAGTGTCATCCGCCGGCGGCGATCCTGACCGAAAGCATCGCCCGGGGGCTAACCCCGTTCGCGCCACTCGAACCGCTGTTGCGAGCGATCGCGGAGCACGTTCGCGGCAGCGACGCGGGAGCCACGGAGAACGCTCTTGGCGCGCATGCGTGGGTGCTCGGGCGCTATTCTCCTGCGTTGGCCGCGATGTTCGGCGGCGGCGCCGCGGAGGGAGCAGCGGAGCTGCCGCCGGCGACGTTGCGACGCCTGGCATTCGCAACGCTGGAGCGTGCGCTCGCCGCGCTCGCCAACGCGGCTCCGATGCTGCTCCTGGTCGATGACCTGCACTGGGCCGACGAGCTCACCGTGGCGCTGGTCGAGCACATCGCTCATTCATCGTGCCCGGCGACATCGCCGTTGCTGTGCCTGGCCACATGTCGCTCCGGAGAAGCTGGGGACGATGTAAAGCGGATGGAGAGCGACCCGAAGATGTTGGTGCTCGAGCTGGATCGGTTGGACGACGATGCCATCGGCAGCATGGTGATGGACATGCTCGGCCTGCACATGAAGCCGGAGCTGTTTTCGCAGTATCTGGCGCGCGAAACCGAAGGCAATCCGTTGTTTCTCGCGGAATACCTGCAAGCGGCTGTCGATGAGGGCTTGCTGTGGCGCGACGGTTTCGGGCGATGGCAGGTGGCGGAGCCGAGCGCCGAGAACGCGACGGTCGACACGTACGCTGCGCTGGGCTTGCCGAGTGCGTTACGGCGGCTGCTCGGCAGGCGCATCACGGGCCTGGAGCAAGCCGTTCGCCAGGTGCTTGGCGCGGCAGCGGTGGTCGGCCGCGAGTCCAGTTGGGAGCTGCTCCGTTTCGTTGCGCAATGCGATGGTGCCGAGCTCGAGCGCGACGTCGCGCTGCTGACCCGGCGAGGTATCTTCGCGCTTGCCGGACCCGACCGCCTCCGCTTCCACCATGACAAGATGCGAGAGGTGGTGCTGGCGGAAATGTGCGCGAGCGATCGCCGCGACTGGCATCGGCGCGCCGCGGTGGGCCTCGAGGCGGGAATCGCGGGTGATGCCGAGCGGCATCTGCTCGCCATCGCCAGCCACTGGGAGGGCTTCGGCGACACTGCGAAGGCGCGGCGCAACTATCTCGGCGCTGCCAGGCAGGCGCGCGATGCCGGCGCGCACGCGGAGTCGCTGCAGCTCTTCCGGCACTACCTCACGCTGTGCCCCGTTGCTGAACCTGAAGAAGTCGCGGTCCGCTGCGAGCTTGCGCGCACGCTCCTGCTGCGAGCCGGCAAGACCAAGGAAGCGGTGGCCACGCTCGAGCAGGCGCTTGCGAGCGCGCGGCAAGTCGGCGACGTGGGCGGCGAGGCTCGGAGCCTCGCGAGCCTCAGTGGTGCGCACTGGCAGTGTGGTCACTCCGACGTCGCGCGCCAGCACTGCGAGCAAGCGATCGGGCTGTGCCGCGCTGCGGGCAATCGCGCGGGCGAGGCGGATGCGCTGAACCTGCTCGGGTTGCTGTGCGCCGATCTGGGGCGGCTGGAGCAGAGTGGGGCAAGCTTCGCCCGGGCGCTGGCGATCGCCCGGGAGCTGGGAGACTGGCCGCTTGTGTGCAAGTGTCTGCAGAATGAGGCGCTGCTCCACTGCAGGCAGGGGCGTCTCGCGCAGGCCGAGGCGGGGCTCATCGAGGCGCTGGCGATCAGCGAGAGGCGCGGGCTGCGGGAGATCGCGGGCAGTGTTCACGCCAACCTGGGCAGCGTTTATGAGACGCGGGGCGATCACGTCGGAAACGCCGCCGCGCTGGCAGCCGCCCTGCACGCTTTCGAAACGAGCGGCAACCTTCCCAACCAGGCCGTCATGCTAACGCGCCTTGCGGTGCTTGACGCGGCAATCGGCAGGTCCGGGGAGGCGCTCGACACGGCGCAGCGCGCACTGGCGCTACACCGCGAAATTGGGGGGCGGCGCGGCGAGGGCATCTGCGTCGCGGTGATCGCCGACATTCACCTGAGCTTGCAGGACTACGCCGCAGCGCGCAGTTGGTATCTGCAGGCGCGTGCCATCCACCAGGAAGTAGGCAACATCTGGCACGAGGGCTTCTCGGCGTGGGGTCTGGCCCTGGCGGAGCGCATGCTGGGCGGCCGCACGGCCGCGGTCGAGGAATATCTTGTCGCCGCCGAGCGCCTGGCCGGTCAGAGCGGCAACGCCCCGTTGGCGCTGCTGTGCCGGTGCGAGCGGGCACAGCTCGCGCGGTGCACAGGAACGCTCGACGACGGCCAGGTGGAAGAGCTGCGGCAGACAGCGGCGGCGCTGCAACTACCGCCCGCGCTCGCAGCGATGGCCATGTCCTCCATCCGCGCTCTGGAAGCGGGCGCGACGCCGGTCACCGGCACCCCGCCACCGGCATAGAACCGCGCGGCGCCAGCGCTCATGGCCGCGGCTGGCCGTCACAAATAGCGCGAAAAGGCAGCCGCCACAGGACCCCCGGCAGGAAGGGCCCGCACCTGGAGCCGCGTCAGGTCGCTCACGGCGCCCGCCGCGGCGGCAAGAAACCCGTCGATCTCATCCCGGGTGAACACCGCCTCCTCGCCCGTTCCCTGGAGCTCCACAAAGGCGCCGGTCCCCGTCATGACGATGTTCATGTCGACCTCGGCCGCGACGTCCTCGGTCCGGCACAGATCGAGCAGCACTTCGCCGCCCACGCGGCCACAGGAAACGGCGCAGACCGTATCCCGGAGCGGGACGCCGGTCAACGCTCCGGCGGCACAAACCTTGTCCAGGGCGAGAGCGAGGGCGACGAAAGCGCCGGTGATCGCGGCGGTGCGCGTGCCGCCATCGGCTTGCAACACGTCACAGTCCGCGACGATCGTGCGCGGGCCGAGCGCACCGAGGTCGGTAACCGCGCGCAGGCTCCGCCCGATGAGGCGCTGGATCTCCATGGTGCGCCCGCCGATGCGACCAAGCGCCGCCTCACGCGTGGCGCGCGGCTGCGTCGCTCCGGGCAGCATCGCAAACTCGGCCGTTACCCAACCGTGCCCGGGACGCTCGCGTTCGAGCCAGCGGGGGACACCCTCGTCGATGCTCGCGGTGCACAAGACGGTCGTCATGCCCATCTCGATCAGCACGGAGCCGGCGGGCACGGCAGTGAAGTTGGGCGTGATTCGGATTGGCCGCAGCGCAAAGTTGGCGCGGCCGTCGGCGCGTGCAGTTGGGGTCATGGCAGGAGCATCCGCTGATGGGAGGAGACGGTCCGGGTGGACAGGGGAGATCGATCGCGCCAGGTGCTCATGAGACCGCGGAGGCGGGGTCGCCAGGCGGCGCGGGGAGCTCCCGGGGCGCGGCACCGGAAACCGCCAGATCGATTCGATAGCGCTGCACGACGGATCCCCGCTCCGGGATAAGCTCCTCCGACACGAAAATCCCCCCGTTGCGGAGGATGGTGCGCCGGGAGGCCTCGTTGCGCCGATCGCACGTCAGCCAGGCTGCGGGGATGCCCATCCGCTGCGCCGCGGCCAGCGTGCGCCGGAGCAGCTCGGTGGCCACGCCCTGGCGGCGCGCCGAAGGCCTGACGCCGAAGCCGATGTTGCCGCCATCGCGCCGAGCTTTCTCGGTCAGCACGTGGCGGAGGTTGGAGACGCCCAGGACTTCGCCGCCGCGGGCCAACCAGTAGGTTGAGTGTGCCACGTATCCTGGGGGAATCCCTTCGCCGCGAGAACAGGCGGCCAGGCGCCGCAGAAAACCTGGAAAGTCGGCGTTGGGAAAACCGAGGGGAAAGGGGATGAGGGGTTCGCCGCGTTCGTCGAGCTCGTGAATGAGCGAGCGGTAGGAATCCTTCAGGCCCTCGTGGGGCGGCTCGAAGACAAACACGTCTGCCATGGCACACCTGGCGATGATGCTGGGAGGGACGGAGGGGGCGCTGTCACCGCGACGCCGAACAGGCGGTGGATTTCGGGAATGGTATCACGTTGCGGGGCGAGGGGCAACGGCGAGCGCAAAAGACGTATTACATCGATTAGACGCCTGACGACGTTTTTCGCGGCCTGCGCCGCCACGCGCTTGCCAGCTCCTGCACCCCGCGCTCCTGGCACGGTCGTTGCTTCTCTCCTTGCCATCACCTCAGCAACCCTCCAGGAGCCAATCATCATGCCGTGCCCCATTGATCGCCGGATCACCCCCACCTCGCGCCGCCGCCAAATCTCCGCCGCTGGTCTCGCCCTGTGCCTCGCCGGCACCGCCCTTGCCGTCTCCACCCTCGCCGCTCCCCACCATCGCCCCATCAGCGACGACACCGGCACCTTCGCGGTCGCCCTCACCGCCCCGACCACCGCCGACCGCGGCGATCCGCTTCCCATCGTCGTCTCGGTGCGCTCGCTCGCGGCCGCGCCGCAGGCGATCGCGCTGCGCGTCGAGGTGGAGCCCGGGCTGACCATCGCGCAGCATCAGGTCACCGCCACCTCTGCCATCGGCGCCGTGGAGCTCGGAGCGCAGGTCAGCGAGAGCGCCGCGGGACGGCAGGCCATCGTCCTGCGCGACCGCCTCGCGGCCCACGAAAAGCGCAGCTATTCCTTCGCGGCCGAGGTCGCGACGACAGAGGCGAGCACCGCGGAGATCGCCGCCCGCGTTCTGGCCATCGGCAAGAATGGGCGACCGGACCTGCTGAACCCCGCCGAAGATTTCGTCAGCATCGCCTTGACAGACGCCGCTGCAGGTGACTTCAATGCGCCTCGCGATGCCGTCGTGGACCTCCTTCCGGAAGCGGGTACCCGCGTCGCCTCCGCACTCGAGCTGGTAAGTCGCGATCACGCTGCTGCGGTCACCGATCCATTCAATCCCCCGACGCGGAGCCGGGTTCGCTCCTCTCGGAGCCTGGCAGCGCCACGGCAGAATGCCCGCGACCGCGCTGGCGAGCTGCTGCCTCAGCCGCCGCTCGGTTCGCCGGCGACCTCCCGCTGATTCCGGCTCTCACCCCTGACTTTACCCAAGCACATACGGAGCATTCGCCCATGAAATCGTCACTTCGCCTCATTGTCGCCCTCTCCCTGGCAACACTCGCCGGCCAAAACGCCATGGCGGCAGACTACACTGCTGCAGGACGCCTCTTCTATTACGATGCCAGGTCGCTCAGCACGCGGCCGCTCAACCAAAACAACGGCGCCGCCAACATCACCGTCGAGGTCCGCGAGAAAACCGACGGGCAGGCCGCAACGAAGCTGGCAACCGGTCTCGTCGGGTGGGACGGAAGATTCTCCGTGCCGTTCTCGTGGGCGAGCGCGGCCGATCCGCGTCCCGACATCTACCTGAGCTTCCAGTTCAAGAATTCGAAGTGGCGCGTTGTCAACGCGAATGGCGCCATCTACACGATTTCCAGCCCCGTCCGCTGGAACAACGCCGCCGGGCCGATCGGCTTCGGCGACATGTTCGTGCCGCGAAATACCGACTATGAAAAAGCGATGTGGGTCTTCCAGTCGATGAACGAAGGTTGGATGTACGTCGAGTCCGAGTCCGGTGTCGACGCGGGCGACCAGATCCGCGTGCAGTGGCCCGGCAAGGATGACTGCCCGACCTCCTGCGCCAGCACCTCGGGAATTCACATCACCAGAGCGCGCGCCGGCAACACCAAGAATGTCATTCATGAGTACGGTCACATGGTCAACTTCCACGCCTGGGAGATCCTGAGCTTCGACTTCACGGGTCTGGGCAACGACTATTGCCGCACCGAGGGGGATGACGCCGCGAGCTGCGGACACGACTGGAATTCACTCGAATGGCCGTACCCCGCCTTCAAGGAAGGTTGGGCAAACTTCGTCGCCTATGCGGCGCTCGACTGCATCGGCAACAACAACTGCGCGGACGTCGAGGATCGGCGCTTCAACCGCAACGGAGAGGGTAACGAGGGCAACGTCACCGCGGTGCTCGGCGACATCCTGGACCAGCACGGAGACTCCCACGTCAACCCGGACACCGGAGTCCAGGGGCGGGACAACCTGGACTGGAACTTCCGCGCCATGGTCGGTGTTCTCGCGCACATGTCGCTTATCGACATCCTTGGCGAGCCCGACGTGACGGACTATGTGGACGAGATTCGGGACATGTACGATGGCGTGAATGGCCCAACTTGGGAGTCGATGATGAACAACAGTTGGATCGCGTACTAGGCGGGTGCAGCGGATGGAGGGAGAGGATATACTGCCTCCTGAAGAACTGGAGGCAGGGATCCTATGGGCGACCCGAAGTCAACATTGCCTGAGCTCGCGCTCGACACGCCGCTGGCGCTGCCGAATGGCGCGGTGATCAAGAATCGGCTGATGAAATCAGCCATGAGCGAGCAGCTCGCGGACGCGGAGCACCGGCCGACCCGCCGTCTCGCCGCGCTGTATGAGCGCTGGGCGACGGGCGGCGTCGGCCTCTGTATCACGGGAAACGTCATGATCGACCGGCGGGCTCTCGGTGAGCCGCGCAATGTGGTGCTCGAAGACGACCGAGAGCTCGCTACGTTCCGGGCGTGGGCAGACGCGGCGGGGAGTCACGGGATGCAAACCTGGATGCAGCTCAACCATCCCGGCAAGCAGATCCCGCTGTTTCTGAGCCGGCAGCCGGTGGCGCCATCGGCGGTGCCACTTGGTGCGGGCCTGGACAGGGTATTCGCGCTGCCGCGGGCGCTCACCGATGCGGAGATTCGCGAGATTATCGAGCGCTTCGGTCGATCTGCCGAGCTGGCGCAGCGTGCCGGATTCACGGGCGTGCAGATTCACGGGGCACACGGATACCTCGTGAGCCAGTTTCTGTCGCCGCTGCATAATCGCCGGGACGACGACTGGGGCGGGAGCGCCGAGAATCGCCGCCGCTTCGTGCTCGAAGTGTACAAGACGATGCGGAGCGCCGTGGGGAACAGCTACCCGGTCGCGATCAAGCTCAATTCCGCGGATTTCCAACACGGCGGCTTCACGGAGAATGACAGCCTCGAGGTCGTTCGCGCTCTCGCCGCGGCGGGCATCGACCTGATCGAGGTGTCGGGTGGCAACTACGAGGCACCGGCGATGACGGGTCACGGGGTGCGGCCCTCGACGCTGGCGCGCGAAGCTTATTTCCTGGACTTTGCGGCTCAGGTGCGGGGAGCGGTGGCGGTGCCGGTGGGGGTTACCGGCGGATTTCGGACGGCGCCAGGCATGCTGGCCGCGATTCGCGGCGGCGCCACCGATCTCGTGGGGCTCGCGCGCCCGCTGGCGGTCTATCCCGACCTGCCGATGCGGCTCATGAAGGACGATCTCCTGCGCGTGGATCTGCCGCGACCGAGCACCGGTGTGCGGTTCCTCGATCGCATTCTGGTGCTGGACATCACCTGGTTCGAGCACCATCTGAAGCGTCTGGCCGAGGGCAGATCGCCGCGGCCCCGGGGCGGGCCGTGGCCAGTCGTGTGGAGGATGCTCACGGCGACCGGCCGCCAGATGCTCAGGCGGCGCCGCGCCTGATCCGCCCGCGGCGACCGCGTTGACCCGCCTTCTCGTGCGCCGCCGCCCATCAGCGCTCCGCGGTCGCCATCATGACCAGTGTCGCCGCGATCAGCGGGATGTTCTTCGTCAGCGGCCCAAACGGATGCCACCACAACTCCGGCATGCCGGCGGTGAGCATGACCATGAACGCGAGCATCAGCGCGAGCTGCACCGCGCCCAGCGCCCGCACTCGCCAGCCGATCGCCGTCGCCACACCCAGAGCAATCTCGATGAGACAGATGCCGTACAGCGACACGTGCGCCAGTGCGCCCTCGATACCGACACGCGCCATGAGCGCGAGGCTGCCGGAGAGTGGGTAGACGAAGGCACAGATGAACCCGGTCGCGAGCCAGACGAAGGCGATCGACAGGCGCAGAGGCAGGATGAGGTTGCGCAGGCGCGCGTACCAAAGCGCCTCCGGCGAGCGCGGTCGCCGCGCTACTCCAGCGGCGAACGCGAGGGGTCGGAATCCGAAGATGCGCGCGAACGGCTCGATGTCACACGTGCTGCCGAGCAACAGCATGCCGAGCTCCTCCTGCGTGATCGGCCCGCGCCCACCGAAGGCGTCAGTAAGCATCGCCGCGGCTCGCATCGCGAGAAGCGGAATGGGCAGCTTGGTGGCGCCGCGGGGCTTGCCGCTCCAGCGCGCGAGGATGTCGAGCACCTCGCGAAACGGATAGGCGCGCTCGCCACCGACGTCGACCGACACGCGGGCAATGCCATCGTCTTCCACGGCCCTGACGATCGCGCGGACGAGGTCGTCCACATGCACCGGTTGCACCTCGTAGCGGCCGTCACCGGGGACTGGCGTGATGGGCAGCGCTGCCAGCGCGCTAAACAGGGCCATGGAATGGTCCCCGGGTCCATAGACCAGCGAGGGTTTGAGCACGATGAAGGGCACGCCGAGGCTCTCGAGGTATGCGTCCGCGGCTCGCTTGGTCTGGTGGTAGCGGCTCACCGCGCCGTCTTCGGCGCCGAGCGCGCTGAGCTGCACGATCTTGCGCACGCCGGCCTGCCGCGTCGCGCCGAACAGAGCCACGGGAGCCCTGCGATGCACGTCGTCGAAGCTGCCTCGCGGCGTCTCGCGAATGATGCCGACGGTGTTGACCACCACGTCGTGCCCGCGGACCAGCGCCCCCCAGTCTTGAACCTGGGTGAAGGCAGCGGTGCGCACCGCCACTCCCGGTAGCGCGAGTGACTCCAGGGCGGGAGCGGCGGGCTCCCGCACCAGGCAGGTGATCTCATGTCCACCGCGACTGAGGGCAAAAAGCACGTGCCGGCCGATGAAGCCGCTCGCTCCTGTCAGAAAGACTTTCATCCGCTCCTCACTTTGCCCGCCGCCGCCGCGCCTGCCGAAACCGAGGCTCCAGAATGACGGCTTGAGGCCAATCGCTTTTTCTTCTATTCTCCCCGAATACGGAACAACGAAGCCCCAAGACGGATCCCGGGCATGGGCCTCTACATATATCTGAAAGTCCTGCATGTCATCGCCGCCACGATGTTTTTCGGCACCGGCCTCGGAAGCGCCTTTTACAAGCTCCGCGCGGATCTGAGCGGAAAAACGGAGGACATCGTCTTCGCGCAGAAAAACATCGTGCTCGCCGACTGGCTCTTCACCGTTCCATCCGGAGTCGTTCTGCCCGTCACCGGCCTGTGGATGGCCGAGCTTGCCGGCTTTCCGATCGCCTCGGGCTGGATGTTCTGGGGGCTGATTCTCTACGGGGTTGCGGGCGCTTGCTGGCTGCCGGCCGCGGTCCTGCAAATTCGCATGCGCGATGAGGCCATCCGGGCTTTCGCGGAAAGGCGACCGCTTGCTGGCCGCTACGTCACCTGGAGCCGAATCTGGCTGCTGCTGGGAATCCCCGCCTTCGCCGCCGCGGTGATTACCATATTTTTGATGGTGGCAAAGGCCGTTCCGTGGTGATGCCGGAGCACGCACGGCCGTTTTCGAGGGTCTCGCGCCGCGCGCGCGACCGGGCGCCAGCGCCACAGGATCACCATGCGCCCTTCTCGCTCCCCTCCGTATCGTGAGCGAATCAACATCACCGGTGTCGTCCAGGGGGTCGGCTTTCGCCCCTTCGTTTATCGGCTGGCGCAGGAGCTCGGCCTGAGCGGCTGGGTGAGCAACGACGCGGACGGGGTCCGGATCGAGGTCCAGGGGGCGCGAGCGGACGTTGCGGTGTTTGCGACGCGCTTGCGAACGGAAGCCCCACCTCTCGCCCGCGTGGATGACTATCGCAGCGCAGAGATCGACACGGGGGCCGGGGGCGATTTCTCAATCCGCGCCAGCGACGCCGAAGGCGAGCGCGCCGCCATCGTGTTGCCAGACATCGCCACGTGTGCTCACTGTCGCGCGGAGCTCTTCGACCCCGGCGATCGGCGGTTCCGCTACCCGTTTATCGCCTGCACCCAGTGTGGGCCGCGCTACAGCATCATCGCGGCGATCCCGTATGATCGCTCCAATACGTCGATGGCCGCCTTCACGCCGTGCGAAGCGTGTCTGGCGGAATATCGAAACCCCGTGGACCGCCGTTTCCACGCGCAGCCCAACGCCTGCTCGGAGTGTGGGCCGCAAATCGCCTTGTGGGATCGGCAGGGTCGCGTCCGCGGTGAGCGTGAAGAAGCACTGGCAATAGCCGCGCGGGCGCTGCAGGCGGGTGACGTCGTCGCGCTCAAAGGGCTCGGCGGCTTTCAGTTGCTCGTGGATGCCCGCAATCGCTATGCAATTCTCCGCCTGCGCGCGGCCAAGAGGCGCGGGAGCAAGCCGTTCGCCTTGATGGTTCCGACGCTCGCCGCCGCGGAGGAGCTCGCCGAAATTTCGCTGGCGGAGCGGCGGCTGCTGACCTCACCCGCCGCGCCGATCGTTCTGCTTGCGGCAAAGCGAGCGGCGGGCCGGCTAATTGAGACGGCCGCGATTGCGCCGGATAACCCGTTTCTCGGCGTCATGGTTCCCTACACGCCGCTACACCATCTCTTCTTGTCGGAGCTCGGCACGGTCATCGTGGCCACGAGCGGCAACGCGGCCGAGGAGCCGATCTGTATCGAGGAACACGAAGCGCTCGCGCGCTTGGCGGCACTCGCCGATCTGTTTCTCGTGCACGACCGCCCCATCCTGCGCCCTGTGGACGATTCGGTGGCGCGCCTGATGGCCGGACGGCCGATGGTCCTGCGCCGCGCCCGCGGCTATGCGCCGCTGCCCATACGGTTGCCGCTACCCGCGCCGCCTCTGCCGGAGCGGCAGGCAGCCAGGACCGTGCTGGCCGTGGGCGCTCACCTCAAGAGCGCTGTCGCCATTTCCAGCGGCGAGAGTGCAGTGCTGAGCCAGCACCTGGGCAGCCTCGATAGTGCCGCCGCGGTTACGGCCTTCGCGCGTGCCACGCAGAGCCTGGTGCGGCTCTATGGGCGCAGTCCTGAGGTGGTGGTCAGTGACCTTCACCCCGACTACAGCTCGACGCGCTTCGCGGAAAGCATGGGCCTGATGCATCTGGGGGTCCAGCACCACAGCGCACATCTGCTGGCGTGCATGGCGGACAACGACTTGCGGCCGCCGGTGCTCGGCGTGTGCTGGGACGGCAGCGGATATGGCACGGATGGGACCGTATGGGGAGGCGAGTTTCTGCTGGCCCATGACGGCGGCATCGAGCGGGTGGCTCACCTCCGGCAGTTTCCTTTGCCGGGAGCGGAGCTGGCGGCGAGGGAACCGCGGCGCAGCGCACTCGGGGTGCTCTACGAGATGTTTGGAGATGACGCGTTCGCGATGACCGAGCTGCCCCCCGTCCGCGCGTTTTCGGGAAATGAGCTGACGATTCTGCGAACCGCGATGGCCAGAGGCACAAATCAGCCGCGCACCTCGAGCGCCGGCCGCTTGTTCGACGCGGCTGCGTCCCTGGTGGGTCTGCGCCAACGGGCCGACTTCGAGGGGCAGGCCGCGATGGACCTGGAGCACGCCGTTACCGCTGACCAGAGCGATGAGCGCTACGAGTGCACGCTCGAGCACCGCGGCAGCGCCGTGGCAGCCGTCGTCGACTGGGAAGGGATGATGCGGTCAGTGGTCGCGGACGTCATGGCAGGTACCGACGTGGCCGACATTGCGTCGCGATTCCACCACGCTCTGGTCGAAGCGATCGCGCGGGTGGCACTGCGCGCAGGCCAGCAGCGCGTAGCCTTGAGCGGCGGCTGCTGGCAGAACAAGTACCTGACGGAGCGGACGGTCATGCGCCTCCGCCAGCTCGGGTTGTCACCATACTGGCACGAGCACGTGCCGCCAAATGATGGCGGCATCGCGGTGGGCCAGCTTCTCGCCGCGTTTTCCGCGGTGAATGCTACCTGGACGAGAAGGAGCCCGGCCGCGGACCGGACGAGCGTTTCCTGAGCACGCCTGGCCGAGCCCCGAAGCTGGCGGTTGCGTATTCCTCGTTCCGTTCGGGAACCCTCCCACCGCCTTCGGCGGCGGGCGCCGCCCTAGACCTCGCTGCGCTCGGTTCCGGGCTGCACCTGGTAGCGGGAAACTCGGAATCGGTAACGAGGTTCAGTCGGCTTCGGAGCTTCCGGTCGCGGGTTGACCGCCGTTGCTGACCGGCGTGGCGAGGCGCCATCCGTCGCCGGCGCGACCGATGCGCGTGCTCTTCTCGAGAGTTTGCAGCACCTCGCCGAGCCGCTCGTTGCGGACGCGGAGCTCCGCGCGCAACTGTTCGCGGGTGAGCGGCCGCGCGGCGCGGCGGAGCGCGTCGAGCACACGGTCGGCGAGAGGGTGTCGCTCCGGCCGATCCCGGCAGCCGTACGGGAGGTCGTGACCACGCGCAGTCCTGCGGCAGGGGGACGGTTGATTGCGGATTGCGGATTGCGGATTGCGGATTGGGGATTGCGGATTGCGGATTGCGGATTGGGGATTGGGGATTGGGGATTGGGGATCGGGGATCGGGGATTACTTTCGGGATCGTGCGGTTCTCATGGAGGCGGCGACCGCAGCACCAGCCGCGGGCGCAGCTCGGCTGCCGTCGCCACCAGTCGGCCGCAGTCGGTCGGGGTGTCCAGGCGCAGTGCCGGCACGGTGATCAAAAACAGGTCGAGGCTTTCGATCGCCAAGTTGCGGCGCTGGCAGATGCCGTCCACCCGGGCGCGCACGTCCGCCGCGGCGTCTTCGGCGAGGTACACCAGCGCCGGTCCGGGGTCGTCGACCGCGTAGCATCTGAGGCAGGGGGTAGCCGGCGCGACGCTGACCGCAATTTCCAGGCCGAGCCAGGTCTTGCCGCATTTCGGCTGTCCACCGATGATGCCTACGGCGGTCTATAGGCGGTTGGATTTTCGGCCGATTCACTGCTGACAGCGCTCATACCGGGTCATCCGAGGCCTGTCAAGCCCCCGAAAAGTGGAGTCAGTGGTTGCCGCGGCCGTCTCCAGTTGGCGTGGGGCGCCTCGGCAACGTTCGATTTCCACCGACAACGCACCGCCTGGCCCAAGGGAGCGCCTACACGGAGTGCTGCGGACGGTCTTCGAGCTACCGAAACGGCGCTGGCGGAGGGCGCATATCGCGGCGGTGGATCGACGTGCTGCCACCAGATGTGCGGTAGGATCTTGTCAATCGCCTCTCGTTTGGTCACGAAGCTGAGGATCCGCATCTGTCCGCCGCTCGGGCAGGTCAACGGGTCGGCCAGAAACACCCGGCGGACCATCTCGGCCCACTTCTTCCGCCACCAACGCCTTCTGCTCGGCGAATTTGTCCAAATTTAAACCGACGTTTTTGTCCACGATCAAACTGCTCTTGACACCGACGACCGTCGCATCCTCCCGAGCTCCCTTGTGCCCATCCTCGTCACGGCCTCTTTCGGCGTGGCCGGCGCGATCCTCACCGAGTCGGGCCTCTCCTTCCTCGGGTGCGGCGTCCAGCCGCCCACCCCGACCTGGGGCGGCATCCTCTCGCTCGCCACGGAGGACATCGAGGTCGCCTGGTGGCTCGCGACCTTCCCGGGGCTCGCGATCTTCGTGGCGGTCACGGTCTACAACCTCGTCGGCGAGGGCCTGCGAGACGCACTCGATCCCCGGATGGAGGACCGGACCGAGCGCCCGGAGGTCAGGATCTAAAGCAGACCCGCTCGCTGACGCTCGCGGTTGGCACGGACAGCTATCGGCCTCGCCAGGCGTCAACGTAAGGTGACCATCACAGATCGCCAGGCTCCAGGCCGGTCAGTCTGGCCAGCCGGGCGAGTGCCTTGGGGCCAATCTCCTCGTTGTCGTGGTAGGCGAACAAGTAGGGGCGCCACCCTAGCCTCACCAGGAGGCGATGGGAACCGCGGGTTCGTGCGACCTGCCAGCCAAGGCGCTCAAGGGCAGCGAGCACCTGCCGGGCCTTGGTGGCAGGCCACTGGCTCACGCCGCCTTCGTCTCAACGATTTCGAGGCTGAAGGAGCCTGGGCCGGTTGCGCCCTGCTCGAGCAGGTCCGCCCAGATTCGCAAGATGGCGGCCTCGGCCTTGGCTATCGCCTCCTCACGTGTCCGACCGTAGACATGTGTCGTCGGCAGGGACTCATCGTCGGGATTCGCCTCGGCGATCCAGCGTCCGTCTTCCTCCAAGTCGAGCTCGATGGTCAGAACCATGGTTTCCTCTCGATCTCGGGCCGCTCTGCGCCCGGCATATCGTCTTCGCGTACCCAGGACGCCGCTTTGCCATCGAAGCGCCGCCCAAGGAAGTAGGTGCCGCGCGCGATGACGTGGGCATGCACGAGCGGCGACACCCGCGCCAGGTCCTCGTCAGTCTAGGCTATAGGCGGTTGGAGCCGATCCATGGCTGCAAGCCTACGGGGTCATCCTAAGCCTGTCAAGCTCCCGAAAAGTGGACCCAGACTTGACCGAAAGTCCTCGGGCCAGGAGGCCGTCACGGCTTGAGTGGCTGCCGAGCTTCGCTGCGCACACATCGAGCGTGACACCCGCTCATTCGGGTGTGACCAAGAGCACACTTTGAAGGTCACGATATTGTCAAAATCACCATTCAGCGACACGAGGAGTGCCTCAAGTTGTTCTGCTTTCCGGTCGCACGCAGCGCCTCTATGATGGCATTGGAGACACAATGATCCGCAAAGCATCGCAGCCGCGTCACACCGCAACCGCAAATTCTGCTAATGCCTGCGCGTAGTCCAAACACGCGGCAATCTGTTCCTGGCCATCGTGGCATCCGTCCGCCCATCGAGCCTCGAGGCCATGTCCCTGTGCCGTTCATGGCCGCTAGATATTGGCTCGCCGGGAAACCGCCGGACGACATCGCCGACGTCGAAGGTGTCGGCGCCTCCGACAAGGCCACGGGACGAGCTAGCGAACGGCCAAGGTCATGTGCGGATCTTGCCATACGGGTGTATCCTCTTCATCATGCGCTCGGATCGTGGAAGTTACTATCCCGGGGAATACGATGATCAGACGGGCCGTGGCGATATCGGGATTGTTCGCGGGACTCCTCCTGTGGGCGATTCCTTGCCCGGGACTTTCGGATGCGGCCTCGGCATCCTCCCCGTCGCGAGCGCCGACCCCCACGCCTACGCCGCCCGGAGCCGCCCCCCCCCTTGGATCACGATCGGGCCGGTAGCCACCTACGTGTCGAGTGGTAACGCGCTCCTCGAATGGGCTACCGATGAGACGGCAGATAGCCGTATCCAGTTCGGGACTTCCCCGTCCCTGGGCCAGCAGGTATCCGTGCCCGAGTCGGTAATGGAGCACCGCGTCGTGCTGGCGGGGCTCGATCCAGGCACGACCTATTACTTCCGCGCCGTCTCGACCGATAGCGGGGGCAACGAGGTTGCGAGTCCTGTCTCCACCTTCGTCTCCGCGCTTTCACCGGACACGCAGGCGCCAGTGATCGTCCAGGAACCTGCCCTCACATACGTGTCGGATACCTTGACCATCGTCGAATGGACGACCAATGAGCCGGCCAACAGCAGGGTCGACTTCGGACTGACGCAGGCGCTGGGCGAAACTGTCGCGAACACGACGTTGGTATCTGGCCACCGCGTCCTTCTGAGCGGCCTGGCGCCGGCGACGACGTACTGGTTCCATGTCGCGTCGACGGACCTTTCAGGAAACGGGCCTGTGGCGAGTTTGGTGTCCAGCTTCGAGACCCCGCCCGAGGTCGACACCACAGCGCCGGTCGTTGCCAACCTTCAGCTTACTTACGTCTCGGTTTCGATGGCGATCGTCGAGTGGACGACCAGCGAGCCTGCGGTCGGCCAGGTGCAGTTCGGCCCGACGGCCGAGCTGGGCGAGGTCGCGACGCAAGAGGGCTTCGTCACCGAACACAGAGTGCTCCTCGCAAAGCTGATCGCTGGGAGCCAGTACTCCTTCCGCGTTGAATCGGCAGACCCGGCCGGCAACAACGCTGTCTCGGCACTGAATACGATGAACCTTCCGGCGACTCCTGACACGTCAGCACCCGTCCTTACCGAAGCTACGGTGACCTTGCTCTCGGAAACCGTTGCCACCGTCCGGTGGCAGACCGACGAACCGAGCTGGTCCGCACTCGAGTCTGGGACCTCGACGGCGTACGGAAGCGTTCGCTACGACCTCGCATTTCGAGTGGCGCACCAGGCGTGGCTCACGAACCTCGTTCCTGGCACCGTCTACTACTGCCGAATTCGGTCATGGGACCCCGCGGGAAACGTCGCCTTGCACGATTTTAGCTTCCTTACCGTCGTGGGGGCCACGCCCACGCCGAGTCCTTCGGGTCTCACGCCTACTCCTTCGGGTCCCACGCCCACTCCCACTCCCCCGCGAGATGCGCCGACTGGTCTGACCGCGGCCGCGGGTCACCGGAGCGTCGCCCTCCAGTGGACTGCCAGCTACTCGCCGGGAGTCGCGGGCTACAACCTCTACCGAGGTGTCCAGAGCGGGAGCTACGACCTCGCACCCGTAAACGGTCCTAGCCTCGTCGCTGGTACGACGTTTCTGGATACGAGTGCGGTCCTGGTCTCGGGCCAGCGCTACTTCTACATTGTGAGAGCCAGCGGGCCCGGCGGCGAGAGCCAGCCGTCCAACGAGGCGAGCGCGCTCGTGGGGGAGGTGTCGCTCTGGGTCCCGGCGGTGAATGCCGGGGCGGGAACAAGTGGGGTCATCGTGCCCGTGAACATCGCCAACGCGGACGGGTTGGCGATGTCGGCGGCCCAGGTGTTCATCGGATATGACAGCTCGGTCCTGACGCCTGCGGGCGTGCAGAGGAGGATTCTGAGCGACGGCTATGGCTTCGGGGAGAGTCACGAAACGCCCGGCGAGGTCAGGATTGCCATCGCTGCGGGGGAGAGTCCGGTGCTGACCGGGCTCGGTGCGCTGTTCACGATCACGTTCGATGTGGCGAACGATGCGACGGCCGGCGGCGTGACGGGCCTCACGTTCGTGCGGAACGAGACCAAGATCTGGGACGAGACCTACAGCGAGGTCCCGCTGGCGCTCACGGACGGCGCGTTCACCGTCAAGTCCGCGTGCGTTCGTGGGGACGTGGACGGCAACGGCGCGGTCGAGGCGGTGGACGCCTCGATCGCGCTGGCGATCGCGGTGGGCAAGCGAGACCAGGACTCATGCGCCCAGTCCGGAGGGGACATTGACGGGGACGGCACGATCATGGCCAACGACGCGTCCATGATCTCTACTACGTGACTCACGGCCAGTGGCCCTACGGTGTCGAGGGACAAGGACGTCCGTCGAAGGTGGCCGAGGTCACGTTCCAGGTGGCCGATGGTTCGGGGCCGGTGGGATCCTCGATCGTCGTCCCGATCCGCGTTACGAATCCGGCGGGCCTGGCATCGACGCAGAATCGAGCTTGTCTTCGACCCGTCCATCATCAAAGCAACGGCAACGTCCGTCGACGGGTTGATCACGGCCGGGTTCAGCGTCACGAGCAACCTCTCTGCCGGCCGGGTCGCCGTGGCCATGATCTCCGGCGGAGACGGACTGCCGGGTGGGACGGGTGAGGCAATCCTGAGCATCACGTTCGAGGTCCTCGCAAGCGGGACGACTCCCATGACGCTCGCGAGCTATCACGACTTCGACCGGTATGGCAGAGACATGGACAGGTTCGGACTGGCCAACGTCGAGGCCCAGGCAGGCCGGTTCCTAGCGACGTTTGGCGTGCCCGTCGGCGGCGCGGGCAGCGCCATCCTCGCATTGAGCGCGATGACGGTGCTGCACAAGCGGCGCGCCTCGCGCCGGCGTTCCCGGTAGGCGCCCGCGAACCTCGCGCCGCGGGTTGAGGCCAGCCGTGAATATCGCCCATGAACGACTTTGGGAGTTGGCGCGCTTCCTGGCTCACCAGCTGAGAGAGCCCGATGAGGTGGTGGCGATGCTCGGCACGCTCAGCCAACGGTTCAATCGACTACATTGATCCCGACTGGTCGTCGATCACCGAAGCGCGGGTGACGGCTAGCCCCGACCTGTCTCAGGTCACTGTGGTCAGTCTTCGAACCACCACCCAGGACTACTTCCCGACCGTGGGCGAACTGTTGAGGTGTAGGGAATGAAGCCACGGGTTTACCTGGAGACTTCGGTGATCAGCTACTTGGTTGCGTGGCCAAGCCGTGATATCGTGGTCGCCGCGCACCAGCAAGTGACGCGGGAGTGGTGGGCGTCGCGGGGGCGACTCGAGCTGTTCACTTCGCAGTTGGTCGTTCGAGAGGCGAGCGCTGGCGACCCTGAGGCTGCTGCACGGCGCTTGGAAGTGCCTGATGAGACCTCGATTCTGGATGTCTCGTTCGAGGTGATCATTCCGACGAAGCCTAGATTCAGCGCCTCGTCATACGCCTGCCGCGCCACCAGGGGTTCCCCGGACTCCGCCAGCAGTTGCGCCATGTTGGCCAGCGTTTGTGCCTCGGCGGGGAGGTTCCCAATCTCCCGATGGATCGCGAGCGCCGCTTCGTACACCGCTTGTGCCTCCTCGAAGTTGCCGCCATCCCGATGCACCGTGGCGAGGTTGTTCAGGGTGATGCCTTCCAGCAAGCGATTGCCGGCCTCACGTTGGAGCGCGAGCGCGTCGTTCATCGTCGCCACCGCCGCGGCAACGTCCCCCTGATCGCGCAAGACGTGCGCGAGATTGATCAGCACGTAGGCGATGGCGCCACGCTCCTTCAGGCCGCTGTAGATGTCGAGCGCACGATCCAACAACGGCCGCGCCGCCTGCGGCTTGCCCTGGGTCAGGCGAACAACCTCCTATAGATCTATAGATTGGCCGAGCCCCGAAGCTGGCGCGGGAGTGCAAGGCGCACGGCGTGGTGCTCGTCTTGTGGGCGAACGCCGCCGCGTTCGCGTGGTTGTCACTGGTCCGCCAGGTCCTCTCGCAGCGCCAGCCGCGCGTAGCCGTCGTACAGGCGCACGAAGAGCGCACCGTCTTGGAGGCGCATGTCGGATGGCGCTTTCGGCAGCGCGACGCGCTGGACGACGGTGCCGGTGCGACTGGCGAAGACCGTAAGATTCCGCTTTTCCCCCGTAAAGCCGTAGCCGGCGATCAGATACGGACCGAGGCGCAGTAGCGCCGCGTTCGACACGAGATTGCCCGAACGCCACACGATTTCGTGGCGGCAAAGATCCGCCGCTACGACCACGTTGCCGCTCCCCTGAATTTCTCGCGCGTAGCCGTTGAAGGACAGCCCGGCCCAAATCGCGGCGCCCTCACGAGCAACCGCCACGATCTCATTGAAGGCGGGTACCACCTCCCGAGATAGCGTCACGTACAGCGAGGAGTCGGTAGGATCCGCGAGGCGATAGGCGCAGCGGGCTCCTGGCCAGTGGCGTCCGCTAGTACCGGCGGGCTCGACGGAAACGATCTCGATGCGCAGGTTTGTTCCTTCGTGAAGAACGGACGCGCCGGGTTCGGCAAGCTCGCCGCTCGGGCTGTCCGAGCAGCCGTGCAGAGGCCCCCACCAGGGTGTCGTTTCTGGCGTGATACCGCCATCGCCAATCAGTCGCGCGCGAGGTGCGACGTCGTTGAGCCGAAACGAGACAATCATATCGCTGCTGCGGACAAACGCAGGGGAGCCGAGTAGCGGCTTCGCCGGGGCGCGAGCAGGTGCCCAGATCGCCGGCGTGCAGTCCGCGGCGCGCTGTTGTTGGCCAATGGCGGGTGGCGCATGCAGAAGCACGAGCACAACTACCACGCAAACCGCCACCAGCGCGCCACGACGCGCGCAGATTCCCGCCATCCTCACGTCACACCGCTCTTTTCTTCTCATCCCTTCGTCGGCCGGTCCGAAACCCCGCCCTGACATGTCGCCGGCCTGAGAGCCGGCATCCTTCCTGGTGCTCCCGCTCTGTCCTGAATCCACCGCCTGGTAGACCGCAAGCCGCGCTCCGGAAGATGCTAGCGTGCTCAGGCGCATTTCGCGATCCCCGCTCCGCGTCCGGCCACGGTGGGGGCACTGATGGCTCTGAGGGCGGCATCTTTTTCCGCGCCGGCTGCCGACCCGATGGCGAGCGAGCGGTCGAGCTCTCACCCGGTCGCTTGCTGCTGGCGAATGCTCTGCCCCGGCGCAGTTGGCGCGAGATTTGCAATTAACTTCACTGGAGCGCGCCTCGCTTACCTCGGCCCCACACCTATCCCGCCCTACAGGAGGGCACAGCAACATGACGTTTGTCGATAACAAGAGCCTTTCGATGCTCGGCGCACCGGCCCCGGCCCCGCGCTTTTCCGGCGCTGGCGCCCCCCGCGGGGGGCTGCTCGGAGTCGGCAACCCGGACGCTTTTGCCGCCATGATGCGCCAATCCTTCGGACTTGGCCTACCCATGACGGCGCTCACCACTACTACACCAAGATCCGACCCCTACCCCCCTTTCGCCGCTCCCGGCAGCAGCCTGGCCGAATCCACCGCCTTGCTCACGCCGCGATCGACATCCGGAATCGGCGTCTTATCGGACAGTGGCACGTCGGACACCGTCGGTTCCTTGACACAGGCGCTCGAAGACCTTGCGCAACGCGTCGCCTCGCACGCGACCTTCGATGCCGAGACGCCGTCCGAAATCAGCGGCAACCTTCCGCCCATTCGCTACGCTCAGTTTCTCGCCGGAGACGGACTGCTTCGCGAGCTGCGCGACTTGCAGGAGCGCCTCGGGAGCGCCTCGGCGGCTGAGAGCACGGGCTCGGAAGCCTTCAAAGGGCTCCTCTCACAGGCCTCGACGCTGATCCAGCAAGTCCAGGACAAGCAGGTCGAGATTCAAGATTCGCTGCTGCATCTTCACGATTTCGCCATGCTGATGGAACCGGCGCTCCTGCCACCGGATGCGGCCAGCCTGAGCGACGCGCAGATCCGCGAGCAGCTCGACACGACGGTAGCCGCCCTCACCAACGAGATTCTCGAAATCCGCACGGATGCCCCCTCCGAGGAAACAGGTCACGTGCCCGGGGTGCGCATCATGGCAATGAAAAAGGCCGATCGCCTGCTCTCGTGGATCGAGGACCTGCGCGCCACTCACTCTGACCTCTCGGCGTTCCCGGAGCTCGACGCGCTGGAGCAGCAGTTGCAGGAAAAACTGCAGGAGCTCGGTGGCTCATTTGGCCATCTGCCGTTCGGCGCTCAGGCGCTCGCGCAGATGCAGCACCTCGCGAGTCCCGCCGACGACCCTGGAGCAGTTTCCGACGAGTTTCCCGCCGACACGGTATTCCTGCACACTAACCCGAGCTCATGGCCCGCAACCTCGCGCCTCGATCGCGTCGAGATCACGGATCAGGGAATCAGCTTCGAACATTCCAAGGCGGGCAAGTGGAAGACGACGTCCGACGGCGTGGAAGGAAACCTGTGGATCGTCGTCGAGATCGATGGCAAGCAATACGCGGCAACCGTCGAGTGGCTCAGGTCCGGTCAAACACAGAAGAATTTCGGTGCTTCCTCGCTCCAAGAGCTTGCTCAGGCGCTCGGACCCCATACCAAGAAGCCCCCGCTCGATCAGTGGGTGCCAAGGCCTGGAGAAAAAATCGGCTTTTTCGTCAGCACGCCGGCGCGGTTCGGGCCCCAGACTGGGCAGATGGAGCGATCGAACATCGCCTGGACGACCTGGCCGTGATGGGTATCGGGGACCGGCGCCGCGGGCGCGCGCTCATACGAACAGCGGAAGGCCGAGCAGATAGGCGGGAACGAAGGCCCCCAGAGCGGTGCTCAGCGGGATGGAAAAGTTGTCGTCGATGCGCTTGCTGACGAGCTCCGCAAGCGCTCCTGTGGCCGCTCCGCTCGTGGAGACCAGCAGCGCATCGGCGGGCGCGAGGCCGTGGAAACTCGTCGTGACGACGTACGCGAGCCCCGCTCCGGCAAAGAGAAAAGCCAGGGTGCCTTCCAGTGAGCGCCCATTCAGCAGGCGAACCCGGCCAAACCTGCGTCCGATCAGAGCGGCCAGAGGGTCGCCAACGGCCAGCACCGCGACCGCGATCGAGCAGAGGAGGGGCGAACGCGTCGCCGCGAGCAGCACCAACGCGGTGGCATACCAGGTGGCGGAGTTCACCTGATGCCACTCGTGCGGGTGTGCAAGCGGCCCGTAGAATCGCATCAACCGGTCGTTCCACGCCGGCCAGATGCGCCGGGTCACTTCCATTGACCACGCGTACGTGGCAAACAGCGACGCTGCGTACACGAGTTGGCTGGCGCTCAGCACGAGCTCGACCAGGGCGAGCGCCACCAGACCCCAGGACACGTGGAAAAGATTACGCGCGTAGTTGGAGGGTCGCAGCGACGGCACGTGCACGCGATAGTTCCGCAGGCCTGCGGCGGCGGACTCGTACGCGGGCTTCAACCCCTCGTAGAGCTCCGCCCATGCGGCGCGCTGTTCGTCGCAGGAACCGATGCCCAGGCGACCGACGTACGCTGCAAGCAGCCCGCGAAGCTCGTGCAGCTTCGCCTGCAGGGTAGTGCTGTCCGGCGGCGATTCTTCCAGCAGCCGGCTCAAGAGCCGTTCGATAGTGCGCGCGCGTTTGACCGCCGCATCCCACAGCTCCGCTCGGAATCGGGCCGGGTCCATATCCCGCATCAGTCGATGCAGCTCTATCATGATTTCTCGGCTATCCAAGGCCAGCGCTTGGGTCATGGTCATCTCCGCGAAGGCAGGGAGGGGCAGGAGCTCGAGAGAGAGTAGCAATGCCGCCGCAGGATATAGCCGGCGCGGCCCGCGGCGCCAGTGGGCCGATGACCCTGAATCCACCGTCTGTTCGGCTGTAAGGTGTGCGGAAAGGGCATCACGAAGACCCCCGACCTCACCTCCCCCAGCCAGCGGGGGGAGGGACGGCGAGGGGCGCTGTCGCGTCGACGTCGAACGGGCGGTAGATTCAGGTGACCCCTTCGAGAGGCGTGTGCGGGCATGCTGGTCGCCCCGCTCACGCCCGCCGCGACAGCGCGAAGAAAAACAGATCGCCGCGGCCGCGTGCGGCGTTGACTCCGCCCAGTCCCAGGCATAGCGCGGCGGACAGCGGCTTGACCTCATCGTACAGACGACCACGGATCACCTGCGGCAGGCGGGACGGGTCGTAGTGAAGCTGCAGGGCGGCAGTTTCGCGCCACCGCGAGGTTCCCGCGGCGACGCGAAAGTGGCCCGCGGCGAAGCAGGGGTATCCAAAATACCAGCAGAACCGATCAAAATCTACCCCGAAGCGCGGCAAGCGAAAACCAAGGAACACCATGAGCCGCATCGCGGTCTCCTTCGCCGCGGCGGAGTCAACGTCGGCGAGCACTTCCCCCGCAAAGATTCCGCGCGGCATTTCGGCGAGCGGCGCGCTCGCGTACAGGCTCTCTAGCTCCTGCAGGCGACAGGCCCGCAAGTCGTCCAGCGTGAGGCCGCTCACGTCCCGCGTTCCGCCGCTGGTTCCGTCGTCATTCATTTCGTCGATCTCCTCGGTGTCGGTTTGCCGTCAGTCGCGACGCTCGGGCTGGCCCCGGCGCGGTTCACCCACGGGCTCGTCATGCCACAGGTCGGAGCCTTCAGGCAGGGCCTTTGCGGCGGCCTTGCCGGCAGCTTCACCGGTCAGCCGGGCGCGCAGCCCGGGGGGGAGGTCCGCCGCGAGAAATCCTCCCACGAGGCCTCCCTCGAGTTTGCAGTTGTTCCGATGCTCCGTCGCGCGCTCGAGTTGTCTCAGAGAAATTCGCATCTGCCGCCTCGCGGCCAGACCGTGCGCCGCCGCCAGATCCCTGACGCGCGCCGCATACACAGAGCAGTCCTCCCCGGTTGCGAGCGCGACGTGCGCCCTCGTGCACAGAACCAGCGCCAGTTGCTCCGGGTCACCAACGATCTCTAGCGTCTCTATCGCCTGCTCCGCCATGTCGCGCGCCAGCGTCTGGTCACGGCCCCAAAGCAGGTGCAGGCGCGCCCGCTCTCCCAGCGTCCAACCTGCCGTGGCGAGGTCCTGCACCTGTCTGGCCAGGCGCAAGGCGGCAACGAAGTGATCATCGGCAGCCTCGAGCTTTCCCTGCGCCAGCTCCACCGCGGCCAGCGCTCCATAAGCCCAGGCGAGGCCCGGCTGGTCTCCGATCGTACGCCGCAGGTCCAGCGCCTCGCTGATATAGCGGGCCGCCACTTCGCACCGTTCCAGCTCGAGTTGCAGCATCCCAATGTTGCACAGCGTGAGCGCCACTGACGGCCGGTCGCCGACGCGGCGCGCGATGGCCAGACTTCGTTCGTAGAGCGGCAGCGCTGCGAGAGCGTGGCCGTCCTCCAGGAGCAGGCTGGCGAGATTGCCGAGCACGTGGCCTTCATTGCGCAGCTCCCCGCTGTCGCGAAAACGTGCGAGGGCGGCTTCGAAATGGCGGCGCGCGGTGGCGGTGTCGCCGGAGTTGTAGTGGACGATGCCGAGGTTGCTGGTCGAATAGGCCGCTCCAGACAGGTCTCCGCACGCCTGCTGCATCGCCAGCGCCGCCGCGAACAGGGGGCGCGCCACCTCGAGATGGCCCATGCGCAGATAGACCGCTGCCAGGGCACTGGTCGTCGTGCCTACGGCAGCGGCGTCTCCCGCGGCCTGGGCAACCGCCAGCGCGCGGCGATAGAGCGCGATGGCCGCATCCAGACGTCCAAAGGTCACGCTCACCTGCGCGAGGTGTCGCAGAGTGCTCCAGATCGCGCGGCCATGATCAGTCGACAGCGCTTCCACCAGGGCCTCCGTAAGCAACTTGCGGGCCTCGGCGGGCCTGCCTGACAGGTAGCACACGCGGTAGCCGAGCTCCAGTTTGGCATCCACCGCGTCCTCATCGAGTCTGGTAACGAGCGCGAGCGAGCGCCGATAGAGACGCTCCGACTCGACCAGTGCACTGATCGCGAAGGCCGACCGCGCCGCGGTGAGGTAGCATCCGCGCGCCAGTTCGAGCTCGCCGGCGCGCTCCCAGTGCAGACCCGCGGTGGCGTGCTCGGCCCACCCCATCTCTTGCCCGGGAGCGGACAACAGCCGCGCCGCGCGCGCATGCAGGGCGACGAGCGTGGCGCGCGGGATCGCGGCGTAGACCACCTCGCGAATGCTGTCGTGCGCAAAGCGCAGCGACCCGCGCCGGCCCGCCACTTCTTCGAGGATGCTCCGGCCGAGCAGGTCCGAGGCCCCGTCGGCAAACGCTTCGTCACCCACCTGCGAAAGCGCCGCGAGCGTCTCGCCGCGAAAGGACCTCCCCAGCACGGCGGCGATCTCGCACAGGGTGCGTCCAAGCGGCGATAGCGCGGCCAGGCGACGGCTCAGAACCTCGCGCAGCGTGTCCGGCATCATCAGGCGATGATAGGCAGAGGCCGCGCTCTCGTCGTCGCCGGCACTCACTTGCCAACGGCCAAAGTCGTCGCGGCGGATCAGCCCCTCCGAGACGGCCAGCAAGATGTACTCCGCCACGAAGAACGGGTTGCCGTCGGTGCGCTGCAGCAGAAAGCGGCTGAGCTCTAGCGGCGGCGACGTCAGCCCCAGCATCCCGCCGACGAGCGCAGCGACGGCACCGCCGTCCAGCCGCCCTAGCATCAGATGCCGGACATCCGAACGTGCCGCCAGGGCGCGCACCTCGGCGGGAGCCTCCTCGTCTCGGTATGTCGCCGCGAACAGCAGGCTGAGCCGGCCGAGCTCGCCGGAGTCGAGCGCGTAGAGAAGAAAAGCGAGGCTCAGCTCGTCGGCCCACTGTAGATCATCCGCGAACAGTGCCACGGGTCCCGACTCGCAGGCTCGTTCAAGCACCCCGATCAACGCCCCAAACAGGCGCAGGCGGTCCTCGCGAGGAGGCAGCGGCGCTGGTTCGGCGTAATCGTCCAATCCCGGTAGCGACGCCAGCGTGGCAATGTGCCGCGACAATACTCTGCCATCTTCCCCGAAGAGTCGCTGGACCAGCTCGGCACCCCCATCCTCGCGGCAGCGATCCGCCAGCGCCTCCAGAGGCGCCGCGAAGATGCCCAGCGACCACGGCCGAAACTCGGCTCCAGCGCCCGCCAGCACCCTGCAGCCGCGAGCGGTCGCATAGGTCGCCAGCTCCATGCAGAGGCGGGTCTTGCCCACCCCGCTTTCCCCGGCGATCAGGACGACCCCACCCCGCTTGTGCAAGAGCTGCTCGACCGCTTGCCGCAGCACCGCCATCTCTTGGGATCTTCCGGCGAGCCCGGCACGCAGCACGTACGGCCGCGCCGGAGGGGCCGCTCGGCCCGGCACGTCACCGGCGCCGAGGCGGAGCAGGGCCGCGCCCACGTCCTGAGCGTAGGCGAAGCGATCCGCGCGCTCCCGCGCCATGAGGCGGAGGATGATGTCGTCGAGCTCCGAAGAGATGCCCCCGACGTAAAACGAAGGTGGTTCGACCCGCCCCGCGAGGTGCGCACGGACGAGGTCGGTTACCGAGCTCCCCTCATGGGCCGGTTTG
Organism: Candidatus Schekmanbacteria bacterium; assembly: GCA_016188575.1. Lineage (GTDB taxonomy): Bacteria > CSSED10-310 > JACPHN01 > JACPHN01 > JACPHN01 > JACPHN01. Next base: position 29,453 of record JACPHN010000110.1, on the reverse strand, counting down.
CCCACCAGAAGCTCGAAGAGCAGGCAGCCCAGCGCGTAGAGATCCGCGCGGGGGTCGACCAGGTCGCCGCGGATCTGCTCGGGAGACATGTATTGAAGCGTGCCGCGGCCCGCCGAGGCCAGCTCGAACGATTCGCGCCCGTGCTGCGCGGCGAAGCGCGACGCCAGGCCGAAATCCAGGATGACGGGAGCACCGCCGGCGTCGACGATGACGTTGTCGGGCTTGAGGTCGCGGTGCACGATGCCCTCTCCATGTACGTAGGCAAGGGCCTGGCACACCTGGACAGCGGCAGTGAGAAGCCGCCGCAGGGAACCAGGTTGTAGAGAGGGCCGCGCGTGCGCCGGCCTCGCCACCGTCCAGGGCGACCAGAGGGCGCGCGCGTGCTCCCGCAGTGTCACCCCATCCAGCCATTCCATCGCATACCAGGGAAGCCCGGCCTCGGTCCCCTCGTCGACTACGCGCACGACTCCGGGGTGGTTGAGGCGGAAGAGCGCGCGGATCTCGCGGCGAATCCCCTGCAGCAGCGCCGAATCCACCACGCGCACGGTCTTTACGGCAAGGCGCCGGCCGTCGCGCGGATCTCGGGCTTCGTAGACGATGCCCATGCCGCCAGCAGCAATTTGGCGCCGGACCTCGTACGGTCCGATTCGCTCCGGGCACGTTTGGCTCACGCTGTCACGTCATCCTTTCCTGCCCAGGATCCACCGCCGCTGCGGCTGAAAGCTGTTCGGAATGCGTATCGTCACCCCGAACAGGTGGTGGATTCAGGCCTGCCACGCCCGCCAGCGCTCCGCGCGACTGTCCGCTCGGCGGCGCCGGTCAGGTTCGATCGTATGCGCAACGGGCGCCGATTGGAAGCGCGGACGGCTGGGGTGGCCCGGTGACGCCGGTGGCGCGGCGCACGCGGCGGTGCTAGAAACGGCGGCAGCGTGCGGAATCACCAGCGCACTGGAAAGGATCACCCGGATGGTGGAGAGGGAAGCTGAGCCCGCCATGACGCGCCGCACGTTTCTGCGGCGGGGCGCGGCGACGGCGGTGGTCTTCGGGGCGCTGCGAACGACGGCTGCCGCTCGCAGCGACGAAGTCGATGGCGAGCCGGGCAGCGCGCCGCAGGCTTTGAGCCGCCGTGCGTTCAAGGTGCTCGCGGCGGTGGCCGCGGTGCTCGTCGGAGACCTGGACGCGGCAGCGGCGGCCCGGGTGGCGCGGCGTATTGACGCGGAGCTCACCTGCCATGGTGACTGGCTGCGCCGCGACGTCACGGATGCTCTGTTGCTGATCGAATATCTCGCCGTGGTGACGCGGGGCAGAGCCTTCTCGCGGCTCGCAGCCGAAGACCGGCGCACGCGTCTGCTGGCCATGTCGACGAGCCGATTCGCGCTCAGCCGCGCTGCGTTTCAGGGCATCAAGGTCCTCGTCTGTTTCTTTTATTACACGTGTGACGAGACGTGGCCGCAAATCGGGTACGACGGCCCGTGGGTAGCGCGGGCCAAGCCGGCGTCCGTGGCGTGAGCCGATGATCTCCATGGGCATCATCGAGGGGAACGAGCTTCACGGCGACCACACCGAAACTGCGGATGTGGTGGTCATTGGCTCGGGAATCGGCGGCGCCACCGCCGCCATGGTGCTCGCGGAGGCGGGCAAACGGGTCATTGTGCTGGAGCAGGGCGGCTACTATACCGGCCTGGTCGACCCGATCGATCCGTCGCGCCCTGGGCGCGGCACGCTGGATCAGAGGGAAGACGATATGTTTGCCCGCATCGACGGTGAACGCGGTCTGGCAACGTCCACCGACGGACGGGTACCGCTGAGCTTCGGGCGCTGCGTCGGCGGTGCATCCGTGCACTACTGGGCCGACTCGTACCGCGCTCCCGCGGACCGACTTGCGCAGTGGGAGCGGGAGCACGGGTTGGAGGGCTTTGGGAGCGACGACCTGGCGCCGTATTTTGCGCGCTATGAAGCGGATCTCGGCGTGCATCCCGCGCCGGACGAGTATTTCAACGGCTGCAATCGGGTCTTTCGGCGTGGCGTGGAGGCGCTCGGGTGGCAGGGAGACCGCGTGCCGCAGGCGCGGCGCGGCTGTGTCAAGAGCGGCTACTGCATGCAGGGTTGCGCATACAACGCCAAGCAGAGCATGCTGGTGACGTATCTTCCGCGGGCGATCCGCGCCGGCGCCATGGTTTTCGCGGACTGCCGGGTCGAGGCGATCGCGCTCGCGGGAGGACGTGCGTGCGTAGCTCGCGCCGCCGTGTTGAACCGGGATACCGGCGAGCCAACTGGTCGGGTGCTGCACGTAAAGGCGGGAGCGGTAGTGCTCGCGGCTGGCGGGTACGGGTCCGCCGCGCTTTGGGTGCGCTCGGGGCTGCCGAACACGGCGGGCATGGTTGGCCGCAACCTGACGTGCAATCCGTGCGCGATGGCATTTGGCTATTTTGCCGAGGACATCGTCATGTGGCGCAACATTCCGGCCGCGTTCGGGTGCCTGCACTGGCGGCTTCGCCGGTATGAGGGCGGGCGCTACCGAGAGGGAGGTTACTTGCTGATGCCCAACCAGCTCGGGCCTGCCACATTGGCGGCGTTGCTGCCGGGCGCCGGCGCCGATCATCGGGACCGGATGGCGCGAATGGCAAATCTCGCTGGCACCATCGCCTGGATCGACGACGCGGACACGGGGCGGCTGGCAGTGGGTAGCGCAGGGCGGGCCCAGTATCGCGTTCCGATCGAAGGCGCGAACGAGGCCGTGCTGCGCGATGCCTTCGAGAAGTGCGCGCACGTACTGTTGGCGGCGGGGGCGACCGAGGTTTTCCTGGCGGACACCGCGGGGACTCGGATTCGGGACGAGCGGGACTTAGGCCGCATTCACCGCATCAGCTTCGGGCCAGGAGCCGTTTCGTTTCCGGCGCCGCACCCGGGGGGGATGTTGCGCATGGGTCCCGATCGGCGCAGCTCGGTGGTTTCTTGCTCCGGGGAGGCGCATGAGATCCCCGGGCTCTACGTAACGGACCCGAGCCTCTTCCCCACCGCGCTATCCGTCGACCCATCCGAGACCATTGCCGCGTTTTCCATGGTGATCGCCGACGGGATGCTCGCCCGCGGTCTCGGCTGACGCCGGGCGAGTGCTGAACGACTCCTCTGTGGCGAGCCCAGACGGCGCGTCCCCGACGAAGCGTATCAATGGAGCGATACGGTGAGGAGGAGAGACGAAGCCGGCGGCCTTCGCAGCCGGCCGAACGCAACAGTTATTTCGTTACGGGTCCTAATGGCTGCGGCGATCGCGTTCCTTGAGACGGGCCGCCTTGCCGCGGAGGTCGCGCAGGAAATAGAGCTTTGCTCGCCGTACCTTGTTCTCGCGGATGACTTCCAGCGCAGTCACGTTCGGGGATTCCACGGGAAACGTTCGCTCGACGCCGACGCCGTTTGAAATCTTGCGCACGGTGAAGGTCCTTCCCGCATTGCTCCCGCGAATGCGGATCACATCGCCTTCGAACATCTGCGTGCGTTCCTTGCCCGCCTCCCGGATCGTCACGCTCACGCGCACCCGGTCGCCCGGATGAAAGACCGGCAAGTCATGTCGCTTGGTCGCGTTATCGAGCTGCGTAATGATTTCCTGATTCATCTGTGCCCTCTTCTTGTCTGCCCAGCAGCCGATCCACCATGATGGCGACCGCCGCTCTCACCGGAAGATGATTCCACTCCGTAGGTCCCTCGATCGGCTCGAGGCTGAAATCTGTCTCGTCGACGACCGAACGCGCCAAGCCACACCCGGTTCCGAAGAGCAGTAGCATAGGCCGATCGTCCTTCTGAAGCAAGACCCGGCACGCGCCCGCCGTCATTTCGCGGCCCAGGCGGTTGGCGTGAGTGGCGACGGTCCGCGGTCGGCTCCCCTCGCGATCCGTCACTCGCCGCACCACATCAGGGAGCTCGTAAGAAAGGTCGATGGTCTCCAGCGCTTCTTTTCGGGTCGGCTTCAAGCGGGCGCCCGCACCTTCCCGCCAATGCGTCAGCAGCCGCTGCACCAGCGCGTGCTGGCTCTGAAGCGGCGTCACGATGAACACCTTGGCGATTCCATACGTGCGGGCGATGCGCGCGGTGTCGTGAACGTCGAGCGTGGTGACGGTCGTCGGCACGATTTTCCGCTGCAGGTCGTAGACGGGGTAGTGCAGGATGGCGAGATAAAGCGACCCCATCTTACTCCTCGTGCGCCGCCGGCTCCCGCAAGAGATCCGGGCGCAGCCGTCCTGTGAGCTCCCGCGCCTGCTCGCGCCTCCAGGCGGCGATCTGGGCGTGATTCCCGGACAGCAGCACGTCGGGAACCGCGAGCCCTCGGTACTCGCGAGGGCGGGTGTACTGGGGCCAGCCGAGCATCCCGTGCCCCGGCGCGAACGAATCCTGCTCCAAAGACTCGGCGTCGCCGAGCACGCCCGGCAACAGGCGCATGGTCGCTTCGGCGACCACCATCGCCGCCAGCTCGCCCCCGCTGAGAATGTAGTCCCCGATAGAGATCTCGAGGTCTACAAGGTGCTCGTGCACGCGTTCGTCAACTCCTTCGTAGCGGCCGCACAGCAAGATGAGGTGCTTGCGCGCCGCCAAGGACCTCGCCATACTCTGCGTCAGCACCGGGCCGCGCGGGCTCATCAAGATGACCGTGCTATCGCCCGCGCAGAGGCTGTCGACGGCCGCGAACAGCGGCTCGGGGCACATCACCATGCCTGCACCGCCGCCGAACGGGTAGTCGTCGGTCTTGCGATGCTTGTCCTGTGACCACGCGCGGAGGTCATGCGCGCGCACCGCGACCCGGCCGGATTCCACCGCCTTACCAACGACGCCTGCGCCTCGCCACGCCGTAAACATCTCGGGAAAGATCGTGACCACATCGATGACAAGCGATGGGCAGGAGGTTTGCACGGGCATGCGGCTCACAAGTCCAGAAGGCCGTCCGGCGCACTGATGACGATGCGGCGCTGGGCGAGATCAACGGAGCGCACGATGGCCTTCACGAACGGAATCAGGACCTCGCGGGCCGCGCCGCCGGGCGTGGGGGCGACCGTCGAGGTGTCGACGACGAGGAGCTCGCCGCTCGGGATCCGGTCCACGCCGCTGACTCTACCGACAACGCCCTGCCGCTCGTCCTCCACGGTGCACCCTTGCAGCTCGAACCAGTAATACTCGTCGTCCTGCAACGGCGCCACCTCGGCGAGAATCGTTTGCAGCCGCCGGCCTCGCAAGCGGTCCGCAGCCGACCGATCTTCGACTCCCGCCAGCCTCACGAGTAGTCGATCTCCGTGAAAGCGTACGCCCAAGACGCCGACAGGCCCATCCTCGCCATCGAGGAAAACCTGCAAAAGCTCCGCGAAGCGCTCGGGGTCATCGGTCATGGGCAATACCACGAGCTCTCCGGTAACCCCGTGCGGGCGCACGACTTCGCCGATGTCGATGCGTGGCGATGGCTCGGTGCCGCCGGAGTCGTCTACGGGAGAAACGGGCGGTCTGCCGGCTAGCTCACGATTTCGACGACGGCTCGACATCCCTTTTTCTGTGCCGCCGCCTGTGCAACCGTGCGGAGAGCTCGCGCGGTCTTGCCCTTCCGTCCGATCAGTCGACCCAGATCTTCTTCTTTCACGCGAATTTCCAGCACTACGGTCTGATCGCCTTTGGTCTGGTCGACGCGGACGGAGTCTTCGTCCTCGACGAGCAAGCGCACGAGGTAGCTCAGCAGCTCCTGCATGATATCCTTCTCCTGGTTTCCGCGAATCCGAGCTCGCAGACGCCGGCCGTGATTAGCGGATACCGGATTTCTTGAGCAGCGATCGCACGGTGTCGGTCGGAAGCGCTCCCGTTCCCAACCACTTTCGGACCTTCTCCTCGTCTACTTTGACGCCTTCTTTTTCGACGAGTGGGTTGTAGGTGCCGAGCAACTCTATGAAGGCGCCATCGCGCGGACTCCGCGAATCCGCAGCGACGATGCGATAAAACGGCTTCTTGTGACTCCCTTGACGTTTCAGACGAATACGAACGGACACGTTTGTTCTCCCTGAGCAACAATGTTTGTGGGGACGAGTCGATGCACCGGCTAGAAGGGGAACTTGGGGTTGCCGCGGCGGGCCTTGAGCTTGCCGCTCAACAGGCCGGGCAGGCTAAGCATCCCTTTTTGAAATCCCCGCATCAGCTTGCGCGTCTGCACGAACTGCTTCAACAGACGGTTAACATCCTGAACGTTGGTGCCGCTGCCTCGAGCGATGCGGCGCCGGCGGCTGGCATTGATAATCGTGTAGTCGTCGCGTTCCTTCTTGGTCATCGAGTTGATGATCGCCTCGATCCGCTTCAGCTCCGACTCCGACGCATCCATATTCTTGCCTCGGGCAAGTTGCCCGAGCCCCGGAATCATGGACATGACCTGCTCGAGGGGCCCTAGCTTCCGCACCTGCTGCAGTTGGTTGCGGAAGTCCTCGAGCGTGAAGGTGTTTTGCCGGATCTTCTCCTGTAGCGCGATGGCCTCTTCGCGGTTGATGGTCTTCTCGGCCTTCTCGATCAGGCTCATGACGTCGCCCATGCCGAGAATTCGCGAAGCCATGCGCTCCGGATGGAACGGCTCGAGCGGCTCGAGCTTCTCACCCATGCCGACGAACTTGATCGGCTTGGCGGTGACCTCGCGAATTGACAGCGCCGCTCCGCCGCGAGCGTCACCGTCCATCTTGGTCAGGATGACACCCGTCAAATCCAGCTCTTCGTTGAACTGCGACGCCATGTTGACGGCGTCCTGACCGGTCATCGCGTCCGCGACGAGGAGGATTTCGTGCGGGCTCACGGCGGTGCGAATCCGCCGCAGCTCCTCCATGAGGTCGGAATCGATGTGCAAGCGCCCCGCGGTATCCACGATCACCGGGTCAAAGCCTCGGTCCCGGCCGAAGCTCACCCCTTCTCGGGCGATGTCCACGGGATCGTGCTGCGTTCCTTTTTCAAAGACGGGGACCTTGATCTGTTTGCCGATAGTTACGAGCTGATCGACGGCGGCGGGTCGATAGATGTCGGCGGCCACCAAGAGCGGTGAGCACCGCTTGGTCTCCCGATACAGAAGCGCCAGCTTTCCCGCTGTCGTCGTCTTGCCGGAACCCTGTAACCCGACGAGGAGGACCACTGTCGGCGGCTTTTTCGCGCGCACCACGTCGGTCGCGCGCTCGCCCATGAGGCGAACCAACTCGTCGTGCACGACCTTGATGACCTGCTGGCTCGGCGAGAGGCTCTTCATGACGGCTTCGCCGACGGCCTGCTCGCGGACCCTGGAAATAAACTCCTTGACGACCTTGTAGTTGACGTCCGCTTCCAACAGCGCCATGCGGACCTCGCGCAGCGCCTCCTGGATATTGTCTTCCGTCAGCTTGCCGCGGCGGGTCAGGCGGCGAAAGACGCCGTCGAGTCTATCGGTTAGGGTTTCAAACATCAGGTTATCCGGGAGTCCGTCTCGTGGTTCACGGGTGGTGGAGCGCGGATTGGCGCGCAGGCGGGAGCGCGACACTCGGCGTGATCGCCGCGAGCGGGTGCCTCGCGCCCCGCGGCCAAACCATCGGCATAGGTTAGGCGACGGCGCGGGAATTGTCAAGGGTCAGACCCGGCCAGAATCCGCCGTCTGGTCGACTGCGGGCTGCGCGGAGAGCGCATCACGAAGACCCCCAACCTCACCTCTCCCGCAAGCGGCTGAGCAGCACCCACCCGTGACGCGGCCGTTCCGCAAGGTCATCACCAACGCCCGATTCCTCTCCGCCGACACCGTCGTGGTCCCCGATCTCGCCTCTTGCGTTCTCGGGCATCGGACACGCCGAATGCCTCGTGACTGGCATCAGCGCTACAGCGTCCGGTCTGGTCTCGTAGAAACCTGCGTGGATCCGGAGTGCTATCAGGTACGTGCTGTCGAGCCGCTAATTGGCAGTGTCTGGGGCAAACTACGAGACGGGATAGCTCCTTCGCCAACGGCAAGGCCTCGGCCGGCCGCACAGGGTACTCGTTTGTCCACTGTTGTGGGCGTGGCAAAAGTGTTCGACGGAGTGGGAGGCGCCTGGGCTGCTTGCCGGGAGCAGATGGCGGGGCGGATTGGGCCGAGAAGGAAGGTTGGGCTGTCGGGAATCGGCGTCGGGCGGCGGCTGCTTTGACAGTAGCTCGCGGGTCGGCACGTAGTGATACCCTTCGTCCTTCTTGGTAGGCCCAAACCTGGCGAAGCTGCTACCAGCCGCCACAGGATGAAGAGCCATTGCGCTGAGTCTTCGCCGATGATCGACATTCCGCAAAATAGGCGTTCTACGGAGTGTCCCGGCCATCGACACTGCCCAGGAAGCCACCGTGTCGGTCGTTGTCTCCCTGTATCCAAACACCGAAAATCGGAAAGTGTGCGAGCAGCCGTCTCGCCGCACTCCTCGCCGGCCGAGGAATGCCGATCGTCGCTCCCGCGAACATCTGACGCCCGATGAGGTCGACGCTCTCGTAAAGGCCGCACGTCAGGTTGGCCGTCATGGCTCCCGTGACGCCGCCCTGATCCTCCTCGCTTACCGCCACGGCCTTCGTGCCTCGGAGCTCGTCGCCTTTCGGTGGGATCAGGTCGATCTGAAGCGCGCCGAACTGCACGTCGCCCGTCGCAAGCACGGCAAGCCCGGCACGCATCCCCTCCGTGGACCCGAGCTTCGAGCTCTTCGAGACCTTGCCCGTCGCTATCCGTACAGTGCCTGCGTCTTCGTTTCGGAGCAAGGCGGCCCCCTGACCACCGATGCCCTCCGCAAGATCGTTACCCGAGCGGGCGAGTTGGCCGGTCTCCCGTTCCCCGTCCACCCGCACATGCTCCGTCACGCCACCGGATTCTATCTCGCCTCCAAGGGCCACGATACACGAGCCATCCAGGACTACCTCGGCCACCGCAATATCCAACACACGGTTCGTTACACCGTGCTCGCCCCGAACCGATTCAAGGACTTTTGGAAGGACTGACCGGCGATATCTGATGAGCACCGTGAGCGGTAACTGCCCTTCCAATCGACTGACCGCCGCCGAGCTCAAGCTTGTTCCGGACAGAACGGAGCACGGACGGCTGGGCTTTGCCGTGCTCTTCAAATCCCTGCAGAGCCGGGGTCGATTCCCGACGAACCGCGACGAGGTGTAGCCGGAGCTCCTTGATTGTCTTGCGCGACAGCTCGACACGCCGCCCGAAGAGCTCGACAACTACGCATGGGAAGGTCGGACAATCGAACGCCATCGCGCTCGAATCCGAGACCTGTTGGGCTTCCGCGAGGCGTCCATGTGAGGACCAGGAGCAGCTTGGTGACTGGCTTGTCCTTCACGCGGTCGCGCCAAACCCCACCGAGGTGCGGTCGAGGACGCCGCCCATGAGAGGCTTCGCCTGTTGGGTATCGAGCCCCCGACTCGCGAGCGTTTCGAGCGAATCGTTCATTCAGCGCTCAGTACATACCTGACGTCGCTCGAACTGCGAATCGCGGGAAGTCTCTCGCCGAAATCTCGTGCAGAACTGGAGGCGCTCAGCCAAACTCGACGCGCCAGTCCCGCTGACGGCAACGGCGCCGGTGCCGCCCAGATCGGATCGGCGCCCGGGCCGAGAAGAAGGTCCTCAAGGAGCTCCTCCAGGATCTCGTCCAAATCAAGGGCAAGACCGGCATCTTGTTCCGAGTGGCCGAGGCCGCGGTCGAGAAACCGGACGGCGTAATCCGGGACGTGATCTTCCCGGTCGTGATCGGTGGGGAGGAAACCCTGCGAGCGCTCGTTCGCGAGCTCAAGGCCTCGGGCTCGCGCTACCGCACCAAGGTTCACTCCCGCATGCGCAGCTCCTACGGCAGTCACTACCGCCGCCTGCTGCCCCGGCTGCTGGCCGCCCTCGAGTTTCGCTCCAACAACGACCGGCACCGGCCGGTGCTCAAGGCCGTCGAGCTGCTCAGGCGCCATGCCGACAGCCGGGCGCGTTACTATCCGCTCAAGGAGATCCCGCCCATCGACGGCATCGTGCCCGGTCCCTGGCGCGAGCACGTCGTCAAGGAGACCGACGCAGGCGAGCGCATCAACCGCATCGCCTACGAGCTGTGCGTCCTCGAGCGGCTGCGTGAGGGACTCAGGACGAAAGAAATCTGGGTCGTCGGCGCCCTTCGCTTCCGGAACCCCGACGAGGACCTCCCGCTCGATTTTGCCCGCAACCGAGAAACTCACTAGCCATCAAGCAGCCGCTCGATGTGGAGCCCTTTGTCGCTAAACTTCAGCAAGCCATGCGCCAGGCGCTAAGCTCAACAAGCGGCTGTGGCGCAACCCCGCCGTCAAGATCGTCAGCCGGGGAAAGAAGACCTGGATCCAGGTCTCGCCGCTCAAGGCCCAGGCCGAGCCTCGAAATCTCGGGGGCCTCAAAGAGGAGATCGCCAAGCGATGGGTGATGACGAGTCTGCTCGATATCCTCAAGGAGACCGACCTGCGTATCAACTTCAGCGACAATCTTCGAAGTGTTGCCACGCGAGAGGTGATCGATCCGGAGCGGCTACGCAAACGCAAGCTCCTTTGCCTGTACGCGCTTGCGACGAATCTGGGGATCAAGCGGATCGCCGCCGGCGATCAGGGCGAGGAACACGAGGACCTGGTCTACGTCTTCGAGCGCTGGTTCAGCAAGGAGCAACTCCGTAAGGCAATCGCCGAGATCGTCAACGGTATCTTGGCCGTCCGCCAGCCGTGGATCTGGGGCGAGGCAACGACCGCGTGCGCGTCGGACTCGAAGAAGTTCGGGGCATGGGACCAGAACTTGATGACGGAATGGCACGCGCGCTATGGCGGCCCCGGAATCATGATCTATTGGCACGTCGAGAAGAACGCTGCCAGCGTCTTCTCCCAGCTCAAGCGCTGCTCGTCGTCGGAGGTGGCGGCGATGATCGAGGGCGTGCTGCACCACTGCACACAGATCCAGATCGATCGGCAATACGTCGACACGCATGGCCAGTCGCACGTCGCCTTCGCCTTCACCTATCTCCTCGGTTCCCGTTTGTTGCCTCGTCTCAAGGACATCGGTCATCAGAAGCTCTATCGTCCGGCGGCCGGCGAACCGGATGCTCATGAGCGACTGCAACCGATCCTGACGCGGCCGATCAACTGGGATCTGATCCGGCAGCAGTACGACGAGATTATCAAGCTCGCGACGGCGCTGCGGCTCGGAACCGCCGATGCGGAGACGATCCTGCGTCGCTTCACCCGTGACAACCTTCAGCATCCGACTTATCTGGCGCTCGTCGAGCTTGGCCGGGCCGTCAAGACGATCTTCCTTTGCGACTATCTTGGCTCCGAGGAGCCACGCCGCGAGATCCACGAGGGACTCAACATCATCGAGCTGTGGAACGTCGTCAATGGGTTCATCTTTTGCGGCCGTGCCGGCGAACTGGCGACGAACCGGCGCGAACATCAGGCGATCTCAATGCTGTGCCTGCACCTGTTGCAGAACGCGCTCGTGTACATCAACACGCTGATGATTGATCCAGAGGGTGCTCGAGGAGCCGGGGTGGAGGGAGTTGATGAAACCGGAGGACCTGCGTGCCCTTACGCCGCTGATTCACGCGCATGTGAACCCCTACGGCAGCTTTCGGTTGGATCTGGCGCAACGGCTCGACCTCGATACCGAACCAAGCGAGCTCACGACAGAGAGTGCGGCTCATTGACCAAGACACGCTTTGAGCAGGAGCGAAGCACGATGAGCATGTCCTTCGAAGAGCTCGAAGCTGAGGCGCTCGAGCTGTCGTTGGAAGAGCGCGCTCGCCTGGCCAAGCGGCTCCTCGACAGTATCGACGAGCCACCGGCTGCCGACGAGGCCGCCTCGATTGACCAGGCTTGGTACGAGGAGTCCGAAATCGTTGTCGTGGCGATCGCGCATCATCGTCGTCGACCCGGATATTGGCAACGGCGCCTCAAGTGATCGACCCAACTGTCACGCTGTGGCGGCTGGTAGCAGCTTCGCCAGGTTTGGGCCAACAGCAGCCATTCGCGAGCACGCCGGTTCCATCCGCGAGCACAACTGCGCCCTTGTTCGCGAGCACGATCCAGGCCGTTTGCGCGCAAGCCGGTTTGGGTTCGCGAGCGTCCACAGCTACGAGCGCCCGCTTTGGTCCATGTAGCGAGCGGGGTCCGGGTCGAACTTCTTCTTGCAACCAGGCGAGCAGAAGTAGATCGTCCGGCCCTGGTGCTCGCTCGTGCCGGCGGCATCCGCTGGATCGATGTCCATGCAGCAAACCGGGTCCGTGACGGTCTGATCCTTGGCCATGACCTTCTCCTGGGGAGGGGGTGGTGGAGTCGCTGTCGCCGGGGCGGCATCGCCCCGGGACGATGCAGGCGCCGCATCGGGCGCCCGCGCATGCCCGTCGCTCGCCGTTCCCGGCAGGCGCAGGGCGCGCAGCCGCAGGGCGTTGCCGATCACCGAGACGGAGCTGAGGCTCATCGCGGCGGCAGCGAACACGGGGCTGAGTAACAGGCCGAAGAATGGGTAGAGGACGCCGGCGGCGATCGGCACCCCGAGGGCGTTGTAGACGAAGGCGAAGAAGAGGTTCTGCTTGATGTTGGCCATGGTCGCGCGGCTGAGCACACGGGCGCGGACGATGCCGCCGAGGTCGCCTTTGACGAGCGTCACCGCGGCGCTCTCCATGGCGACGTCGGTACCGGTGCCCATGGCGATGCCGACCTGCGCCTGGGCGAGCGCCGGGGCGTCGTTGATGCCGTCGCCGGCCATCGCCACGACCTTCCCCTCGCCCTGCAGGCGCTTGACGACGTCCGCCTTCTGGTCGGGGAGCACCTCGGCGATGACCTCGTCGATGCCGAGCCGCCGGGCCACTGCCTCGGCGGTGGTGCGGCTGTCGCCGGTCAGCATGACGATGCGGATGTTCTCGCCGTGCAGCTCGCGGATTGCCGCAGGGGTGCTGGCCTTGATCGGGTCGGCCACCCCGACGAGCCCGGCCGGCCGGCCGTCGATCGCGACGAACATCACCGTCTGCCCGTCGCCGCGGAGGCCCTCGGCCTGTGTAGCGAGGCCGTCGAGCCGCACGCCGAGGTCGTCCATCAGTGCTCGGTTGCCGAGCGCCACCACGGCGCCGTCGACCCGGCCGGTGACCCCCTTACCGGTCACCGAGGCAAAGTCCTCGACCGCGGCGCCACCCACCCCGCGCTCCTCGGCGCCGCGCACGATGGCCGCGGCAAGCGGATGCTCGCTGCCGCGCTCGAGGGCCGCGGCGAGGCGGAGCAGCTCGCGCTCGTTGCCGCCGTCGGCCGGCGTCACGGTGACGAGGCGCGACTTGCCCTCGGTGAGCGTGCCGGTCTTGTCGACCACCAGCGTGTCGACCTTGCGCAGCTCCTCGATCGCCTCGGCGTTACGAAACAGCACGCCAAACGTCGCCCCCTTGCCGGTCGCCACCATGATCGACATCGGCGTCGCCAGGCCGAGCGCGCAGGGGCAGGCGATGATCAGCACGGCGACGGCATTGACGATCGCATACGCCATGCGCGGCTCGGCCCCGAACCATGCCCAGGCGACGAAGGTGAGTACCGCGATCGCGATCACCGCCGGGACGAAGTATCCCGACACGGTGTCGGCGAGCCGCTGGATCGGGGCGCGGCTGCGCTGGGCTTCTGCGACCATCGCCACGATGCGGGCGAGCAACGTGTCGGCGCCGACCTTCTCGGCGCGGATGACGAGCCCGCCGGTGCCGTTGATGGTCGCCCCGACCACCCGGTCGCCGGGGCCCTTCTCCACCGGGATCGGCTCGCCGCTGACCATCGACTCGTCGACCGCGCTCCTCCCCTCGAGCACCACCCCGTCGACCGGGACCTTCTCGCCGGGCCGCACCCGCAGCCGGTCGCCGGGCTCGACCGCCTCGAGCGGCACGTCCTCCTCGCAGCCGCCATCGCCCAGGCGGCGGGCGGTCTTCGGGGCGAGGCCGAGCAGCGCCTTGATCGCGGCGCCGGTGCGGCTGCGGGCGCGCAGCTCGAGCACCTGGCCGAGCAGGATCAGGGTGACGATCACCGCCGCCGCCTCGAAATAGGTGCCCACCTCGCCGTGCTGGCGGAACGAGGCCGGGAAGAGGCCGGGCGCGAGCGCCGCCACCAGGCTGTAGAGGTAGGCGACGCTGACGCCAAGGCCGATCAGGGTGAACATGTTGAGGCTGCGGTTGACGAGCGACCGGTAAGCGCGCACGTAGAACGGCCAGGCCGACCACAGGCAGACGGGGGTGGCGAGCGCCAGCTCGAGCAGCACCCGGCCGCGCGGCGACAGCAGTCGCGAAAGTAGCATCCCGAACAGCATGTCGCCCATGGTGAGGACGACGAGCGGCATGGCGAGTGCCGTCGCGAACCAAAACCGCCGCGACATGTCGCGCAGCTCCGGGTTCTCCTCGTCGGCGTCCGCCGTCACCGTGAGCGGTTCGAGCGCCATGCCGCACTTCGGGCAGGTGCCGGGCCCCTCCTGGCGGATTTCGGGATGCATCGGGCAGGTATAGATGGTCCATGTGGGCGTCTTCTTGCCCGCCGGAGCCGCGGGCTGCCGACTCCCATCGTGGAGGTCGCCGGTCGGACCGGCCGAAGTCTGCGTTCCCTGCGCGCCCGCCCGGTCAGGGGCTCCGGCCGACACGTAGCGGCCGGGATCGGCGCGAAACTTCTGCAGGCAGGCGTCGCTGCAAAAGACGTGCTCGTGTCCTGCGTGGGTGACCCGCCACGGCCCGTTGGCCGGGACGCTCATGCCGCAGACCGGGTCGACGACCGTGGCTGCTTCGGGTGGGGGCCCACCGAGGCGCTGTCCGTGTCCAGGATGTCGATGTTCGTGGTCCATCGCTGTCTCCGAGTCCGTGTGGAAGGGCGCAAGCGTGTTGCGGAGCGGCTCATCCTCCCCGGTCCTGGCTCGCCTCGAGATCCCGCCTGAGCTCCTCGGCGGTAGCGGGCGCCGCCACGGTGCCCGGCGGGTGGTCGTACCAGCCCGGGTCTTCACCGCTCGTGATTCCCTCGCGCACCTTGATGATCGTGAACATCCCGCCCATGTCGATGCGGCCGAACGGCCCGGCAACGCCCCGCATCGCGATGGAGTTCGGCGGCTGGGCCATGTGCTCGGCGTGATCGAGCATCATGTCCATGCCGGTGTGGCCCATCGTCATGTAGTCCGGCAGCAGCTTCTGGACCCGCTCGTCAAGCCCCGCCGGATCGATCCCGATCACGTTCGGCAGGCCATGGCCCATCTGGTTCATGACGTGGTGGGTCATGTGGCAGTGCAGCGGCCAGTCGCCCGGGTTGTCGGCCACGAACTCGACTTCGCGCACCGTCCCGACCGGCACCAGCACGGTGTTCTCCAGCCACTGCCCGGCCTCGGCAATCGGGCCCCCGTCGGTGCCGGTGATCCGCATCGCGTGGCCGTGGATGTGGATGGGATGGTGGTCGGTCACCCCCAGGTTGCCCAGCCGGATGCGCACCCGGTCGCCACGCCGGACCACCAGCGGCTCGATGCCCGGGAAGGCGCGACTGTTCATGGTCAGGATGTTGAAATCGATCATCTCGGTCGGGTCCGGCCGGCGGGTGCCCACCCGGATCAGCCACTCGCTCAGCATGATCGCAAAGTCGCGGTCGATCCGGCGCTGCGGGCCGCGGGGGTAGACGACGATCATCCCCTGCATGCCGAGTGCCATCTGGGTCATCTCGTCTAGATGCGGGTGGTACATGAAGGTGCCTGGCTTGGTGAAGCGAAACTCGTACTTGAAGGTCTGGCCGGCCGGGATCTCCGGCTGGGTGAGGCCCGAGACGCCGTCCATGCCGTTTGGCAGGATCACCCCGTGCCAGTGGACGCTGGTCGCTTCCGGCAGCTTGTTCGTCACGTAGATGCGCGCCCGGTCGCCCTCGACTGACTCGATCACCGGCCCCGGCGTGCGGCCGTTGTAGCCCCAGCACTCGCCGACCAGACCCGGGGCGAACTCGTGGCGGACCGGCTCGGCGACGAGGTGGTAGACCTTGACGCCGTCGACGAGCCGCCAGGGGAGCGTGGTGCCGTTCGGGACGACAATGCGGGCATGGCCGCCGGGGCCGCGCCGGTCGTCGAGCCGGCCAGGGACCGGGGTGAACCCGTCGGCCGGGACGCCTGACCCGACTGCGGCGGCGCGCGCCGCGCGGGTCTCGGACAGCCAGGCGGCGCCGGCAGCGACCAGCGCTGAAGCGGCGCCTATGAACTTTCTGCGCGAGATCATCAGTGTCCTCCCCTAGAGGGCTCGGCGGCTGGCGCAGCACCCGGATCCGTCGGCATCTGCCCACCGGCGGCGAGGCCGGCCGGCAACCGTCCGTTGCGGACTTGCTCGAGGTCGCTGTGCGCCTGCCAGTAGTCGTGCAGCGCCGCGACGTAGTCGCGGCCTGCGGCAATCTGGTCGCGTTTGGCGGCGAGCAGCTCGAAGGCGCCGAGCTGCATGGCGTTGTACTGCAGCTGGGCCTGCTCGACGATACGCTGCCGCAGCGGCAGGACGACGGCGCGGTAGTAGTCGACCCGCTGCCGCGCGGCGGCGAGCCGGTCCCGGGCAGCGCGAGACGCGGCGCGCACGGCGATGGCGAGCGCGCGGTACTGCTCCTCGCGTAGCCGCCGCTGCGCCTCCGCGGCCGCCACCGCCGCCTGCCCCTGGTCGAACAGCGGCAACGCCAGCTCGATGCTCGGGCCGACCGCCCACTCCTTGTCGCCGGCCTCGCGCTCGGCCAAACCCCCGACCTCGAGCTCCGGCAGCCAGCGCGTCTTTCGAGCGAGGCCGAGCTCGCGGCCGGCCACCTCGATCTGCAGTCGCGCGGCCTCGAGATCGAGACTGCTCGCCACCGCCTGCCGCTCGATCTCCTCCGTCGCGGGCTCCGCCGCCGGCGGTTCGGGCAGGCGCGGGGCGAGCTGCCACTGCGTGTCGGGTCCCCACAGGCCCAGCAGAGTGTTGAGCCGCTCCCGCCCGCGGCGTTCGGCCAGCTCCGCCGCCGCCACCGCCAGCCGAGCCTCCTCGCGGAAAGCCTGCTCGTTCGCCAAGTCGAGATCGGTGATGTTGCCTGCCGCGTGGAGCCGGTGGGCAAAGTCGAGCGAGGCCTCGGCGGCGGCGAGCGAGGTACGCAGCAGCGCCAACGTCTCCGCCGCCGCCTGGGCGGCGAGGAAGCCGAGCCGCACCTCGTGGACGAGGTCGAGGACGGCGCCGCCGAGGCGCAGCTGCGCCGCTGCGAAGCCCGCCTGCGCCGCCCCGCGCCGCAGCGGCCGGAAGAGCACGTCGAGCAACTCGATGCTCAGCTCGAGCTCGAGGTCGTTGTGCTCCACGTCGGGATGGCGTCGCACGGAGCCGGCGAGCACGGGGTTGGGCAAGCGAGCCGCGCCGAGGAGCTCGGCCCGCGAGACGCCCAGCTCCTCGTAGATGGAGCGCACCTCGGGGTTGTTGAGCAGCGCGATCCGCATTGCCGCAGCGGCGGTGAGCGGCTGATCAAGAAGATCGTCGAGCGTAGCGCGCACCTCGGCCTCGGACATCGCGGCGGGGGGCGCCACGGGTATCCCGGCCCGTTCCGCCACCAGGCGCGACAGGTCGCGCGCGGCGGCGTCGGGTCGCGGTCCCGGCGCACAGCCGCCCAGCAGCGCCGGCAGCCACAGCAGGGCGAGCAAGCAGCGGCGGCTGCTCATTGCTCCGCCTCCTCGGCCGTGCCGGTGCCCTGCTCCTCGGTCGAGCCGTGCTGATGATGGTCGTGCCCTGCGTCGGGTGCGACGGGGATGGTTGGCTCCGCTGCCGGCGATCCGGCCGGAGGGAGCGCTGGCGCGGCCGGGGCATGGTGTTGGTGGCCCATCGCATTCTCTCCGGCCTGCCGCGGGGCTGCCGCCGGAACCAGAGCGCGGTCGATGCTCAGGGTCGTGGACGGCGTGGGAACCGGTGCTGCGGCAGCCGCGGGGTTGGCCGGATGGTCCGCTTCGGGCATGAACTCGTGGCGGGACGCGCGACCGCCGTCGACGTTCGGATGGATCGCAGGCGCCTGGCCTGTCGGTACCTGGCCAGGACTGCCACGGTCCTCCTGGCCCGAGGGTACTTCGGTTACCGGCATCCGCCCGTGGCCGCCCTGCGCGCCGCCTTCGGCGGGGGCATCTGCTGCCGGCCGCCGGTCGTGACCCTGATGCTCGCCCTGGGCCTCCGGAGTCTCCAGAGCCATGCCTGGGGCGTCGTGATACACCGCATGGGCTGCCGGTCCGGCTGCCGGGGCGGGAGCCGTGCCGGCGGCCGGGCCGTGCTGGTGGGCGTGGCCGTCCTCGCTGGAGGGCATCTCGCCTGCCGGTCCCTGGTCGTGGCCGGCGTGGCCCTCCATGTCGGTCGTCTCTGCGGTCGGCATGCCCGCATGGCCCGGGGCGCCGCCCAGTTCCTGAGCTCCCGGCCCGTGCGGATGACCCTCGCCGCCGATCTCCCCGTGGGTATGGCCGCCTTCCATCAGCCCGGACGGGCCGAGAACCTTCACAACCAGCTGCTTGTACTGAGGGGCGGACAGCCCGGGAAGCTTGCGCAGAAAGGCCACGATAGGCCACAGCTGCTCGTCGGAGTGGGTCGGCCCGAAGGCCGGCATGCCGGTCATCTTCAGGCCGTGCTTGACGACCCAGAAGAGCTCCTGGTCGGAACGGTCGCCGGCGATCCGGGCCAGGTCCGGGGGCTCGGGGTTCAGTCCCTTGCCGATCTCGGACGCCGGCACGCCGGGGGCGCCGTGGCACGTCGTGCACATCGGCGCGTAGTAGCCCACCCCGAGCTCGACCATCCGCGGATCGTCGAACGGCGGCACCTCGATGTCGTCGCTGCGGGCCTCGACCGACTCGGCGCGCACCGTCGAGAAGAACCGCCGCTCGAGCGCGCTGTGCCCGGAAGAGGCGGCGACGTTGTAGAGGCCGCCGTAGACCACCACGAGAGCCACAACGACGGCGGCGAGGGGAAGAATGACGAGAAACGGAACCAGCCTCTTCACCGCGGCTCCTCCTTCAAAGCCTAGTCCTACCGAAGCTCCGCCTAAATGCAAGATGGCGGGAGTGCTCGAAATAAAGCTATCACCGTGGGCAGGACATCTTCAGCCCGGCAACGGCTTGACTCGTTCGCGTGGCCGTTCGCGACCAGGCAACGCGTAGCGCACTGTGGTGTTGATGGCCGGCGCTCCATCTCGGGTTTGGTGGCCAAGATAGGCGGCAATCTGCTCGAGCCCCCAACCGGCAGCTCGCCCCCGGTGCGCGAAGTCGTGCCGAAGGTCGTGGAAACGAACGTCGCCTATCAGCACCCACTCGGCGACGGTCGCCCGGCGCTTGAGCCGGTTCGGGACGTGCTCGGCGCCGCGAATCGTCAGATGGTCAGGCCGTCCTTGCTGCCGCAGCGCGGCGGCGCGCTGGCCGCTGAAGACATACTCGCTTTCGGGGTCGCGCCGGTCCTCGGCATGCTTGTTGTCGTAGATGTACTCGTAGAGTCGGCGCCGCGCCTCGTTGTGCAGATCAATGGTGCGTGTCTTACCCTGCTTCGAATCGACGATTGTCAGCGCGCCGACGCGTCGGTTGAGGTCACAGTTATCTAGCCGAAGAGTTGCTACCTCGCTGACACGCAACCCCGCCCAATAGCCGAGTGCGAAGATGGCGGCGACGTATTTGGAATCGCGGCGCTCGACCAGGTTCTTGAGCACGTAGCGCTGCTTGTCGCTGAGCTCGCGCGGGGCGAGCTGGGTGACGGTGGGGCGCTCGACATAGGCGGCGGGATTGCGACGCAGCAGACCTTCATCCTGCACCCACCGGCAGAAGCGGCGCAGAGCGCTCAGGGCTTTGCTGCGCGCGCGGGGCGCACGCCCCGGCTGCGCGAGACGGTCCACATGACCCTGAACCGCGGTCTGGGTGACGAGCTCCACGCTGAATGGATCGCCACCGGGCATGGTGCTTAGCCAGCGAGCGAAGCCCCTTAGGACTCCCCGATAGACGATGATGGTCTTCGGATCCTTGCCCGCCAGAGATTCCTCAAAGGTGGCGAGCGGGCTAGCCAACGCCGTGCCCATGCCGCGATTGCTGGACATTACCGATCATTCCGTCCTGGAGAAGTCTGCATCCGCTTGCGCGACCGGCCTCGTTCTTCCCGCAAGTTCGCGCTCCCAGATGTTCTCCGACGAGTTTTCGGATCAATCCCGATTCGACCAGCGATACCCTGTACTTGTGCCAATCAAGTGATCGTCACCCACGGCCGAACAGATGAACGCCGTTACTGGACCAGGAAGGTAGATTCTCGACATCAGATTCTACGCTTGTGCCGCGGTCGACACAAGCAATGCCGGCCACCAGCACCAGAAGTGCGAACATGCCCCACCAGCTCACCGAAGAAGTGCTCCGCGAACACCATACGCTGTCACCCTGCAAGCGGGCCCTGCTGCCCGACAAGAAGGCTCACTCTCGCCTGGGGTTCGCCGTCCTCCTCAAGACCATCCTCCATCTGGGCAGATTCCCCGAGGAGCCCGACGAGGTTGCCGGCGCCGCCGTCGCGCATCTGGCCAGCCAGCTTGAGGTGCCGCCGGAGGCCTTCATGGAGTACTGGTCACACGAACGCACGGTTGCTGATCACCGGGCGAAAATCCGCGACGCACTCGGTTTTCGCGAGGCGAGCAAGGAAGACCAGGCGTGCCTGGCCGAGTGGCTGTCGCGCGAGGCGGCGCCTGCTGAACCGACCCCCGGCGCGGTGCAGGAGGCGGCGTGCGTACGGCTGCGGCACCTGGACATGTCAACGGGAACGGGGGCAATGTTGCAGGGGCAAGGATGGCGTCGTGACGGGTACAGAGGTGGGTTTGGGTAACCGGCGAAGGGTGTGGCGTGACCAGTCGTACTTCAGATACAATAGTTGAGTTGCAAGATACCTTGTGTCGCATTCATCGGCGCCTCCTCGCTTCCGCCGGATCCCGGTGCCCGTGAAGGACCGCCAGGATCACGATGCGCTCCGGCTTCACCGCGTAGTAGACCGCGTAGGGAAATCGCCGGGTACAAGCTCGCCGCACGTCGCCGAAGACGCCATGATACATCTCCGACTTGGCCCGGACCTTGCCGATCACCTCGCGGACTTCCGCGTGAAGCTCCATGCCGAGCTCGCGCCGGATGGTCTCGTACCACCCGCGGGCCTCTTTCAGGTCCTGGCGAGCGGCGGACCGCAGCACGACGGGGCGATTCAATCCTCTTCCTCGACTGCTTCGGCGTCGATCTCCTCCCGCCGTTGACACATCCCTGTAGCCGCCAGTACGTGACGCCACTGGAGGGTCAGGCGGCCGCGCCGTTCTGGGACGTTACCGGCGAACTGTCAATCGGCCAGGTCAGCGACTCGGCTGTCACCGGCGACAACAAGTAGGTCGACAACCCGCTGCCAGCGAGCGATCTGGTCGTCGGTGACGAGATCCGCTCGGCGTTCGTGGAGCCACTCGGGCAGCGTGAAGGTCGAGGCGCAGCTGGCGCCGCTCTCGACAACGACTCTCTCGATCCACCGGAGACCTTGTTCGATCTGATCCGCAACATCGAGATCCCGTACCGCGATCAAGAGATGATCGATGCTCATACGAGTGCGGGTGATCGCTCCTAGCCACCGGTCCACCTGGGGCGCCCAGTTGAGAAGGTCTAGTACCCGATGGACTTCAGTGACAACAGGGGTTTGTCCGAACCCGCGAGGTGGCGGTGATCGGGAAACGGCTCTCGGAGGCAATCGGCCCCCGCGCACAGCCGAGGCGCCGCGACATCGATGGCCCCGGTCGCGGTGAGCGCGCCGCAGTTGCGGCAATAACGGAGCGCGTCCTCGAGCAGCGCCGCGAGCGGCGACGCGCTGCTCCGGCATCCGCACGTCGGGCAATCCACCGAAAACAGTGGCGTACCTGCGAGCGCTCCGCCAGTGGTCGCGATAGCCAACCCGGTAAGACTGAATACCCGAACAAAATCGCGCCTGTACATGAATGAACATTTGACCCCACCTCGCTGAACTTGTCAGGAGGGAAATCGCCCATGAATCCACCGCCTCGTCGGCGTGGACGCGCAACGCCATGCTGCGCGCCGATTGCGGTGCACACCTACACCTTCACCGATCGCCCGAACGGCGCATCAGCCGGCCATCGCCCGCGAGCTCGGCTCACCTGGGCGGTGGATTCTTCAGGCTGGTCCGGGGCACCGCGCGCGCCTCAGCGCCGCTGTTGTGGCTGCTTTCGGGGGCGCTCCATGGTCGTGATGCGCTCGCTTTCGTCGGCCATTTGCGTCTCCTGATGTGTCAGCCCGCCAAACACTCCAAAGCGGAAGCCGCGGATGGCGCTCAGACCTGTCACCTGGACAAAAACCTCCCAGACCTTGGTTTTTTCCACCGTGCGAACCTCGCGCAAGAGCGGCAGGAAGGTGAGCGCGACGAGCAAGCGCAGGAGGCCCGACGCCGCGAACAACAAGAGCAAGCTGGAGGCCAACTGCCACTCACGCCCAAAAAGCGTAAAGCTGGCCGGCAAGAGAGGCGCAAGGAGACCTCCTGAGACACTGCCGGCGACAGTGCCAACGTTTTGCAGGAGGTTGTAGTACGCAACACACCGCGGTCGTTTGGGGGGGGTCACGGAATCGAAGATGAAGTTCGCTGTGCTCAGGTTGAAGCCCGCCCAGACGACGCCACTGATTGCCTGAAAGGCCACGATGGCGGGAAACGCCGTTGACGTCAACCAGAGCAGGGGAACCAGGGCAATCAGAAACCCTGTGATGGTCATGACCCGCCGGCTGCCAATGCGGTCGGCGACGCGCCCCCAGTTTTGAAAGGTCGCGACCTGCGCCCCGAGCATCGCCGTCGAAGCGATGGTGAAGCGAAAGTAGTCGAAGCCGAGATCTCGGAGCATGTAGAGCGTGAAGAAGGGCGAAGCAAACGATGTTGCCCCCATCATTGCCGCGACAAAAACAGTGAAGCGCCCGAAGTTGCTTTTGGGAATGCGGCGCAAGAAGGCACGGAGGGTGAAGTGTTGGGCTTGATCCGGAATCCGATACAGCGTTTCCGTGTGGGCGGCCAGGTGACGCACCGAGAGGAAACGCGCCAGCATCGCCGCCAGGAAGATGACGCCGAAGCCGGCAAGCTCCGCCCCTAGATACCGGGCGACAGTGAGCGCGCTGCCGGCGCTCACGACCGCGCCGAGCTGGAAGCCCATGCGCAGCCGGCTGCGGCGCCCGAAGTAACGCCCGCGCGACAGCGGATCGACAAGCTCGCCGATGAGGGAGCTCCACGCGGGGGCGCCGAAGGCGCCGAGCGCGGTGTACACACAAACGGCGGCCAGCAGAAACCAGAGTGCGTGCGCAGGAAAGGCAAGCGGCAAGGCATAGAGTGGCATCCAGCAGAGCGCCTGAAGGAGCGCGGGATAGACCATCAGCGGCAGCCGCCGGGTGGCCCTTCCGAGCACCCACACGCAGCTTGTTTGCGCCAGGGACCCGAGTAGGGTCGGCAGCGAAGCTTGCAAACCGAGGGCGGCGCTGCTGGCTCCGAGCGCCACGGCGTAGGCGCCAAAGAAAGCCTCTCCGGCGCCCATGGTCACGGCCTGAGCGCACGCGTCGCCAACCGAGTGCTCGAGAGTCGCCGCGATCTGCTCCCGCGTTGGCCCGGGGGTCCCGGCTGCTTCCGGAGTGCTCGTGCCGGCGCGGCACGCACCTGCCGCCAGAGGAGCCGGGCAGTCTTCGCCGCGAGTCGCGGGTGGCGAGGCTTCGGTAGCGCGCTCGACCGCCGTAACGCGCCTGTTGAATAGTCTCCGCATCTTCGCCGCCCTCGATGCGGCGCGCCTGACGTGCGCGCTCCAGGCGCTGGCCACGACTGGAAACCCAGGGGGCAAGCGCCGCCCGCGCCGCTAGCCGCCGGCCGTCGTCCGCGCCACCAGCGAGCCGCCCGGCCCGTCCTCCGGGTCCAGGTGGGGCTGCCGCGTGCGCACCTCACGTTCCATCTGTCGGAGCAGCCGGTCGACTTCCTGAAACGTCGGCGGCTGGCCGCCGTAGCGCGCCCGCTCCATGAAAGCGTCAAGCTCCCGCTGCTCCGCAGCGTCCGCGATATCGAGCCCGAGCCGCCGCCGGAGCGTGCAGACCAGCTCCAGGCACGACACGACGTCGCCAGCAATGCGGTGCGCTCTGGCCTGGTCCAGAATCCCGTCAAGCGAGCTGTCCGGCGCCACCTCGCGACGCTCGCGCTCCGCGTGCCGCCGCCGCCGGGCCAGGCGCAGCCCGAGGCCGGCCACACCCAGACTCAGCAGGCCGCCCCCGCCGGCGGCAAATGCCTGGGAGCGCGTCATGCCCAGATACGTCGGCGCCGAGATCTTCACCGCGGGACCGCTGAGGCGCGACGATATCGGTTCGCTTTCGCCCTGCGGAGTATACCTGAGCTCGATGGGATCAATGGTGAAATCCCCCGGAGCGTCGGCGGCCAACCGCGCCGTGTAGGTGACGACCGGCGCGGCGGTCTGGCTGCTCGTAGCGCCGCTCAGCCCGAGCAGGCGGACGCCGGCCGGCAGGGTGATCTCGGGGGCATGCAACAGATAATCCTCGAACGTGCCTGCCCAGTGAATCCGAATCTTCACCTCGAAAGGCTCCCCCGGTTCGGCCACGCCCGACCCGAGCAGCTCTGCCTCGGCGGTCGGCGGCGCCAGGGACGCCGGGAGCTCGACCGGAGCTTGCGGTGTCGACTGCGCCGCGTATCCTTCCGCCGACTCCGACGGCGGCGACGCCACGCGCAGCTCAGCCACCAGCTCGTCGAGGTGTGACCAGTCGCGGGCGCCGCGCGCGAGGCCAACGAGGCGTCCGCCCGGGTCGACCAGGTAGGT
This sequence comes from Candidatus Schekmanbacteria bacterium, assembly GCA_016188575.1. Classification (GTDB taxonomy): domain Bacteria; phylum CSSED10-310; class JACPHN01; order JACPHN01; family JACPHN01; genus JACPHN01. Next base: position 4,646 of record JACPHN010000110.1, on the reverse strand, counting down.
CATGGGAATGCTGTGCGCGCGGTAAAGAGCGGCAACACGATCCTCCTCATCAAGGACCACGGGAAACGACAGGCCGAGCTTGCTCACGAAAGAGCGCACTTGCCCTACATCCGACCCCGTAGCGACGGCCAGCACGGTGAACCCTTCCGCCGTGTGCTTGGTCGCAAACTGCTGGAGCGAAGGCATTTCCGAACGGCACGGACCGCACCAGGTCGCCCAGAACGTCAGCAGCACCCACCGGCCCGCAAAATCCGCCAGTGCGACTTTCGTACCGTCCAGGCCAGCGAGCTCGAAGGCAAGGGCGGGCTGTGCGGGCGTCAGCGGCTGGATGCCGCGGGCACGGAGTATGGCCGCGAGGTCGGGCTCGCCGGCGCCAGCGTGGGTAAGGTTCAGAGCGAGCACGGCGAGTGCCGCCAGAAACGTGACACTGTGAAAGGAAAGTCGGGCGATCATTGACGCACCGGGATAGAAGGAGTGGCGGTTGAGTATGACGTGCGGTGGAGTCATATAGTAACTACGAGCGGTGGCCGCGTCAAAGGGACCGCAGGGGCGATTCATGGCATCCAGAGGTGGGCCGGAGTGTGTGCGATACGATAGTGGCTGTACAGAGTGATCGCGTGCTGTTCGCGAAGAACTCCGACCGCGATCCGAATGAAGCCCAGGTGCTGGAATGGGTCGGCGGGCGGCGCCACTGCCGGGGGGAGACGCTACGGTGCACCTGGATCGGGGTGCCGCAGGTGCGCTCGACCCACAGCGTCCTCCTGTCCCGCCCGTTCTGGACCTGGGGTGCGGAGATGGGCGCCAATGAGCACGGCGTGGTGATCGGCAACGAAGCGGTCTTCACCAACCAGCGGTACGCTCGCCTTGGGCTGACCGGAATGGACCTGGTGCGTCTCGCGCTGGAACGTGGCGAGGACGCGGAGGCCGCCGCGGCGGTTATCGTGGACATGATCGATGCCCACGGGCAGGGCGGTGGGTGCGGGCTCGAGAATGGCCGCTTCACGTATCACAACAGTTTCATTGTGGCGGATTGCCGCACCGCCTTCGTGCTCGAGACGGCAGGAAACTGCTGGCAGGCAGACCGCGTTTCGGGCGTCCGATGTCTCTCGAACGAGCTCACGCTCGGGGATTTCGCAGCGCGGTACCGGGAGCGTCCGGCGGTAAAGACGGTGATTGCCGGCGCCCGACAGCGGCGGCGACGGACCGAAGAGCAGGCGCGGCGTGCCACGCGGCTGCAAGACATGATGGCGGCGCTGCGCGACCATGGAGCACCGGGTCACGACGGGGCCGCGCCGCGCTACACACCGCTCTTCGGGGCAATGGGGGCGCCCTGCATGCACGGTGGCGGTTTGCTCGTGAGCAGCCAGACCACCGCCTCGTGGGTCTCCGAGCTGACACGCCAAGGGTGTGCTCATTGGGTTACGGCCACGGCGGCTCCCTGTACTTCGTTGTACAAGCCCGTGGCGGTTGCTCACCCTGTCGACCTTGGCGCCGCTCCGCGCGAGCGATTCGACGCGGAGAGCTACTGGTGGCGCCACGAGCGACTTCACCGGCGGGTGCTCGGCGCGCCGCGCGATCTTCGCGATGAGCTGGCCGGCGAGCTGCAGCGCGTCCAGGAGGGCTGGCTCGCCGACCCGCCGCCAGCGGCAGCGGCTTTTGCGGAAGGCGATCGCCTGTCTGAGAGGTGGCTGCGAAATCCGCGACTGCGGCTCGCAGTCGACGCGCGTCCCTGGTGGGTGCGGCGCTACTGGAGACAGCGAAACTCCTGGGCCGCTCTGAGCGACAACGGAGTGTAACCCCCGCATCACAAGGATCGACCTTTCTGTGATTCCCGAATCACGACAATCACAATCGCTCCATCAAGACATTTCTAACCGATTCGGGCCAGCAGCGGCGAGCGCGACGAGGGTTTCGTGACGCTTTCGACACAAGCAGCGAGGACGACCGCCGCGCCCCACGCGGTTCCCCGAGGCGCCGGGCAGCGCATCAGCATCGCGAGCCCGCGGCTCCCCGCAGCCGTCCCGGCGGTGGCACGCTTCGTGCATCTTGAGTGTTCGGTTGTTTCGTTGGTGTATATCGCAACAGGAGAGGCACACATGAGTCGCTTCAAAGTTTCCGTCGCATTCGCACTGTTCGTCGGCCTCTGCGTGCTCGGCGCCGAAGTTACGCCGGCCGCCGCCGGAGCGTCCTGCCAGGGTTCCGGGGACATCCACATGTTTGGCGATCACGGTGTCACGCGCGGCACACGCTGCGGCGTGAAGAACCTCACCGAAGCGGAAGTCGCGGCCGTCGAGCTGGACATGCAGCGCCGCCTCGCCGCCATGTCCTACCATCCTGCGGCCTCCGCCACGGTTAACATCCCGGTGCGCGTCCACGTCGTCACGGACGGATCGTGGAGCCTGTCCTCCAGCGCCATCGCCGCCCAGATTCAGGTGCTGAATGATGCCTACGCCCCCTACGGATACGGCTTCACGCTGGCGAGCACGGACACGACCACCAACGCGAGCTGGTCGACCGCGCAACCGGACACCTCCGCCGAGTCCGCCATGAAGTCGGCTCTGGTCATCGATTCCGCGAACAACCTCAACATCTACTTCTCGAATCCAGGTGGTGGGCTCCTCGGCTGGGCGACCTTCCCGTGGTGGCTGAGCGGCAACCCGTCCGATGACGGCGTGGTCATCCTCTACAGCTCCCTCCCCGGCGGCTCCTCGTCCCCCTACAACGAAGGTGACACTGCCACGCACGAAGTCGGCCACTGGCTCGGCCTGTATCACACCTTCCAGGGTGGCTGCAGCGGCTCCGGCGACGGCGTGTCCGACACCCCGGCAGAGTCGAGCGCCGCATTCGGATGCCCCGACGGCCGCGATACCTGCTCAGGCGGCGGCGTGGATCCGATCCACAACTTCATGGATTATACCGACGACTCGTGCATGTATGAGCTCAGCGCCGGCCAGAAGGCGCTCATGGACAGCATGACGGCCTCCTACCGCCCGGGTCTTCTCTAAGCACTCCGCGAAATAGCCTCTCCGTACCATAGCGGAGCGGGGCGCGATGGCTGAGATCAGTCACCGCGCCCCATTTGTTTTCACCGCCTGTCCGCGGTGAACCACCGCCTGCGCCTCGCTCCCCCCCCACCCCGTCAAAGTCAGCGTACGGCAAGAGTAGTGTATCCTTGTGCGTTTCAGCAACACTGCATAGGATCGGATCCACGGAACAGTTTGGCTGACCAGTGATGCCAACAGGGGTTTGTGGCTCGGAACCAGGCGCCTTGCGCCGTAGAAGGGGAACGAAGCCAGCTCGAAGCGGTTTTCTGGGCTGTCCAACCGGTCTTCTTGCGACGGTCACGGTGTTGACAATGGCGGTGGGCTCGACGCCGACGACGACACGCGCCGAGGTCCCGAGCAACTGCTACCAAGCGCCCCCCAGCGCGTTCGTCAACGATGTGGGAGCGGTTGTCGTCGACGTCCTGACTCTGGGTCTGGCGCGGGTTGCGGGGTGGCAAGGGCTCGGGTATACGGTAATCAATACCAATGGGCAGTTGTTCGGCCTGGTCACCGGCGACCCCGTTCCCGCCGCGGATGGAGACTGGGCTACCTGGGTCATCCCTGAGCAGCCGGTTAGCGGCTACACTTCGAATGTCAGCTTTCCGGCCAGCGATTTCGACAAGGCTCAGGGGAGGGTCGAGTGCGAGCTTTGCAACAAGTGTGCCGGCGTAGTGGGGTATCGTTTTCCGAGGCCGTGGGATCCGGTCCAAATGTCCGGCTTCCACGTCATGGACGATGCCCATGGATCCAAAACGGAAATCCACCCGGTGTTGGGCCATCAAATCGTGCCAGGCAGCGGCATCACCACGGGGAACGTCTCCGGGGGCTCGTCCCGGCCCAACCCGCACGAGGAGATCTTCCGCTTGGGCATCAGCGCCGGGGGCACCTGCCCCGACTATTCCTTCGCCCGAGTAACGACTCCAAGCAGCCAGCTCCACATCGGCGCCACCCACATCCAGTGGCCACCGGCTCCACCGGCCAGCTCAGGGGTCACTTACGTTGCGGCGATCGAAATCGGTGGCGCGGAATTCAGTCCAGCATACACGAGGCAGGCGTACGGGTCCGTCTTGCCTTTCACGCCCATCTTCGGCCAAGTCGACCTCAGTTTCGGGGCTCCGAATCGCGGACCGGATGGGAACTGGCTGCGTAACTACCTGCGCGCTACTGGCAACCAGTATTCCGCCTCGGCAGAAGTCCAACTGGAGAACTACAGCGCCCCCTTCGAAACGAACCACGCGTACTACGATCTCCGCACCTCTTGGGCGCCGTTTTCGGCGCATGTCGTGGTCGATTCCCTGACCGATGGGGGGATCGTCACGCCGGCGACCGGACCGGCCTACCGCGCCTGGACTCTGGAGGCACACGTGGAGGTGGATGCGAAGCAGCCGCAGATTCAGGAGCTCTTCCCTCCGAGCCAATGGACCTGGTACTTGCGCGAGACCGGGACGGGATACTCCACCCCTGTTACGTTGCGTGCCCAATGGCAGTGGATCTGGGTTTTCGTTGCAGCTTGAACGACAGTAGCCGGGCCGCGGGGCGGTAGCCACCCGAGCGTGCCCGCTCGGAGCTCGCCGCGTGGGGCGTTCGGCGACGTTGGACCGG
>JACPHN010000109.1 GCA_016188575.1 Candidatus Schekmanbacteria bacterium | reverse complement strand
GCGGCAGAGACCCTCCACCATAACGTCTGGCGACCCCTTACAGGAGTGTCCCAGGAATGCGTTTGGCACCGACTGGACGCAACCGAGAGGAAATCTCCCCCGGGCCGGTGGATTCAGGGCGCCGGGCCGCATTGACATTCGCCTGATTTTCGCTTATGATCTTGACGAGTGCAATGTCATGATTCTGACAAAACGACAAGCTGAAGTTCTGCGGTTCATCGAGTCCTTCGTGACCGCTCGGGGTTACTCGCCTAGTCTTGAGGAGATTCGCGACAACCTGGGTCTCTCCTCGGTTGCCACGGTGCACAAACACGTCGCGAATCTCATCGAGAAGGGTTACGTCAAACGTCTGCCGCATCGCGGCAGGTCGCTCGAAATGCCGGAATCGCCGGGCGCACGACCGGAAGCGATCGAGCTCCCGCTGCTCGGCGTCATCGCCGCGGGTGCGCCGATCGAGGCTGTCGCCGGGCACGAGCTCTTCGAAGTCCCCGCGAGCCTCGTGCCGCGCGCGAAGCGTTGCTACTGCCTGCGCGTGCAGGGGGATTCGATGATCGGTGACCACATCTGTGATGGCGACGTCGTCATCATCGAGGACCGGGCCGAGGCGCGCAACGGCGAGACCGTGGTCGCCCTCGTGCGCGGCCGCGAGGCGACGCTCAAACGCCTCTTCAGGCTGGGGGAGGCCGTGAGCCTGGTTGCCGCTAACCCCCATGTTCCCACGCTCGTGCTCGCCGCCGACGACGTGCGCGTGCAGGGCGTCGTCGTCGGACTCGTGCGACACTTTTCATAACCGCAGCGCCCCGGTTTCCGCCAACTGCGTTTCGACCTATACTTTGCTTCATGAGAAACCGTCTCGCTCACTACAGCCTGACGAGAAACCTCGATGCCGACGCGCAATGCGATACCTGGATCGGCGAAACCGTCGACGCCACCGGGGCTCGGCGTCAAGTTCTCCTTCGCCTGGTCGAGCTCGGCCCCGTTGACCCCCGCCGCTTGCCCACGCTGCTTGCGGAAGCTCGCCTCACGGCGTATCTGCGCGACTCGCGCGTTGCTCGCGTCGTCGACTACGGGTGCGCCGACGGGTATTTCTTCCTCGCCGTCGAGTGGATCGATGGCCCGAGCCTCGCCGCCATCCTCGATCGCTGCAACTGTCTCGGCCAACGCTTTCCGCTACGCATGGCGCTGCACGTCTTGCGCGAAATCTGCCTGGCCTTGAAAGCTCTGCACGGTTTCGTCAACGCAGAGGGTGCCCCGGAGCCACTCACCTACCCGGGTCTATCGCTCCGGCGCGTCATGGTCACCCGGGGATCCGTCAGGTTGTGCGACCAGGTGATTCGCCGCGCCTTCACGCGCGACCTGGATCGCCCGCCGCCGTCCCTGGATGACGACGCGACACTCATGGCCAGAGACCTGCAAGCGGTGGGCAGTCTGGGCGTCGGATTGCTCGGGTGGGGCGATCCGACCGCCGGCGACGACATCGTCACCGTGGCCGACCTGCAGGTACCTGAGAAAGTTCGAGCCGTGCTCCGCCGCCTCGAGGTCGCGGGAATGTCGGATGGATTTGCGACCGCCGAGGAAGCGGAGGACGCCATCGGAACCGTGTGCGAGTCAATGGGTTTCGGCGAGCAGGTCGGGCGACTGGCCAGCTTCGTCGATGTGCTTTTTGGCACCGCCGCCAAGCCCAGTGGATTTTTCCTCTCCCCGAGCGCCGCTTCCTCTGTGGCCGCCGCGGACACCGCGGCGGCCGAAGATGGAGGCGAGCTCTGCGACGACCTTGCCGCCGGCGGCGACGACGAGGCAGGCGGACCTGCGACCGGACCAGCGCTGCCGCCACTCCGCGCGGGTGGTCAACCGCGCGATGAGACGCCGATCGGCGAGGAGGAACGGCCAACAGTCGAACAGCGCAGCTCCCGGCGCGCCGCGGCCGCGGTCGCCCTGTCCCGCCGCGCCGGCCCCCAGGTGCCGCCGGAAGTTGTCGAGCCGGCGCATTTCCTGGCCGCGTACCGCAAGGGAGAGCTGGCCGAGGTCATCCTCTTCGGCGAAGGGCGGATCACCATCGGCTGCCTGGAAGGAAACGATATCGTCGCCTCCGGCCGGAGCGTGCAGGCCTATCACGCGCACCTGACGACGCAGGCCGGCCGCGCGTTTGTCGTGGACTTGTCTACCGGGACCACCCTGGTCAACGGCAAGCCGGTCGTCTCCGTCGAGCTGGTCTCGGGTGACCGCGTGCGCGTTGGTGACATCGAGCTCGTCTACGATCCTCCCGGAGAGCTGATGGTCACCGATGCCGCCGGGACCGCCCTGATGGAGAACCTCCCCGGCAGGGCGCGCCGGGGACGGATCGATCCGGCCAGCGTCCCGACACGCATCCTCGGCATGCGCGCCTGGGCATCACTGCGCGAAATCGTTGACGGCGAGGTGCTCGATCACCCGATCCGCGGGCTGCTCTCCTGCATCGGCGCGGATCTCGGCAATGACATCATCCTGGACGGCCCGAGCCTGCAGCCGCGCCACGCCGTCATCCGCCTCGGTCCGTCCGGAAGCGTTTCGATCCGACCTGGTGACCAGTGGGCGCAAATTGTCCTCAACGGCCGGCAGATCACGTCCGAGGCACCGCTCGCCGGGGGTGACGAGGTGCGGATGGGCGGTCGCACTCTGCTTTTCGTCCGCCACGAGGTCAAGTCCTGATCTTTCTCCTGAAGCCACCGCCTCTTCGACCCTCGACGCATTGATTTCAAACCGGTCTAGACGAACCTGCAATCGCCTTTCAACGTGATCTCGAGCCGGCGCGGGATAGCACGCAAATCCGGCGTCGGCCGACTCTCGGGTGATGCCCCTCTACAAGTGTCTACGCGCCTTGCGCTTGCCATGGGGTAAGAGCCTATCCCAGTAGGCGTTGAGCGATGTTCCCGGCCGCCACAGAGCTCCCCGTAGCCCTGGCCGTCGCCTTCGCCCTCGGCGTGGCCGTGTGGGTGCCCGCTGGCTCGACCTCATGGTGCGCTCATCCTCACCAGCATGGAAACGAGTCTGTACAGCATCATCTTGCCTTCGGTGTACCTTTCCTCATCCATGCGTCAGCCGGTCCGAAACCCCGCCATTCAGGGCGGAATCGCCGCGGAACCGAGCGCAGCGAGGTCTAGGGCAGCGCCCGCCGCCGCAGGCGGTGGGAGGGTTCCCGCACCCCGCTCGCCCTGTCCCCGTGGGAAGTCCTTCAGAAGGCGGGTGGCGAGAGCCAGCAGCGAGAGGGCGGTCTGGGGGCGTGCAACGCGACAGACGCCAAGCATCTTGGCAGCCTGCGCGGGACTGTAGCAGCGTTCGGGGATCTCGGTGGATGTTCGCATACGTCCGAATTATCGCGGGTTGGCCTCATCGAAACGACAGCGATCAGCCCGCGAAACCGTCAAACCTTGCATCTGCTGCGAACCTCCTCAGCCCGCCGCACCGCCGCCGCGATGATGCCCGAGCAGAAGTCCACACCACAGAAGCGCTCGGCGTCCCGCAGGCCTCCGGTGCTGAAGGTGTTGACCTCGACGACCTTCTCGCCGACAAAGTCGATGCCCGCGAGGTAAACTCCTTCGTTCTGGAGCTTCTGCGCAATGGCATTGGCTGCCTGCCGCATCGCGCCGCTGACGGTCGCGGGCGCCGCCGTGCCGCCGGCATGAAGGTTTGAGCGAAAGTCGCCCGGCGCCGGAATCCGTCGGATCGCCGCGACCCGACCGGCGACCTCGAGGACGGCACCGTCGAGCACCACGACCCGCACGTCTCCGTCGACAGCCTGTGGCAAGTACTCCTGGACCAATGCGTAATCGTCCACCGCGATCGGCGCGAGCGCCGCACGTGCCGGCGCGATGTCCGGAGCGCGCAACAGTTGCACGTTACGCCCCCGCGTCCCGCGCGCGGGCTTGACCACCACGGCACCGCCGACCGCTGCGGCAAACGCGGCGACATCCGCCGCGCTGCGCGTGACCAGCGATGCCGGCGCCAGCTCGCGCGGCAGCAGCGACAGCAGGAACAGCTTCGAGGACGACCGCGCCAGCCCGTCCGGGTCGTTTATGACGCAGGTGCCCCGCTCCTGCGCGAGCCGCGCAAAGCCGAGAAGCAGCTCGTGGGCCCAGGCGCGCGCACGGTCACGGGCGGGGTTGGTGCGCAGCATGACGATGTCCCGGCTCGACAGCTCGATCCGGCGGTGACGCGACGCTGCCCCAAGGGCGGCGACGAGCTCCGCGCACGTGCCCGCGCAGGCACCATCGACATCGCTTGCCGTGACGCTCACCAGACCGTCGCCACGCGCGGACAGGTCGAGCACCCCCGCCACGAGCACCGGGTGTCCAGCGGCGGCGGCGCTCCGCATGAGCATCGCGGTAGTTTGCGTCGCCGCGATCTCCATGACCTCGTTGACGACAAAAACGATGCGGTGGCGGCGTGCTCCCAAGGCGTCAGCCCTCCGGCGATTCCGGAGATCGCGCTGCCCCCTCCTCGTCTCCACCCGCAAGCGGTGGGCGGTGAGGTGGCGGGGCTTCCGTCGGCGACGCCTCGTCCCTCTCGAAGACCTCGCCCTCGGCCGCGAGTATGCCGAGATGGAGGATCCGCGCCCCGGTCTGCGCGACCGGGTTGACGCTCTTGCCGATGACGATGCCCGACTCCGGTGATCGGTAGCGCCGCTCAACGTCGCCGAAGATGTTCGCCAGCGACGCGATCACGGCGTCGGCGTGCACCCGGTCGGTCACGTCCGGGTAGACGTCGAGCAACCCGCCGTGTTCGGTATATAGCCAATAGGACGTTCGGCAAAGCACCGGCTGCTTTCCGATCGCCAACGAGCGGCCCCCGATCAGGTCGGCCGCGGCCAGCACCGCACGCATCCCGCCGAGCGCCCGCCGAATGTAGTCGCGATGGAAACGGTGGGGATTGCCGGCCTCGAGGGTGATGGCGGGAATTCCCAGGTCCTGGGCGGCGCCTCTGAGCGTGTGGTCGGACGGGGGGTTGTGCACGATGATCTGCGGCCGCTGGAGATACGCCATCCTCGCGGTGACCGGGTCGCTCATGTCGGCGCGCACGTACAGCGAGTTGACGCGCCCAAAGCTCGCCGTGTGCAGATCGACCAGGTAATCGAAATGGCGCACCACCTGGTCGATGAAGCGATGCGCGTAGACGCGCGCCGAGCTCCCTGTGGGGCTGCCTGGCATGATCTGATTGAGGTCGGTGCCGTCGGCGAACGCGCGCTGCTCCCGCCCATACCCCGGAACATTCATGACGATGACGGCGACCAAGGTGCCCCGCAGCGCCTGGGGATCGATCGACGCGAACAGGCTGTGGATGATCGGAATGCCATTGAGCTCGTTGCCGTGCACCGCGGCGGTGACCCCGAACACCGGTCCCGGCCGCGAGCCGCGCATGGCGAGCACGGGAATGCGAATCGGCCGCCCAAAACCGTCGTGCGCGATATCCACTTCCAGACGCGTCACCGCGGCCCTGGGCAGCTCTTCGATATGCAGGCCGTCCACCGTCAGCGCCCCGGCGAAGCCTCCCGGCGGTGTGCTCATCTGCAGATCTCCCGAGCCAGCGCCTCATCCGGGCTGATGGACCGAAAGAAGCGGTGCCGGAACGTCTGGCGCTGCGTCAGCATCCGGCACGCCATGCGGTCGATCGCCGTCACTGCCATGACGGTCTGGATGTAGCCTTCGATGATCTCGTCGAGGCCTATGCCGAGGCGGTTGAAGTGCCGCAGGTCCATCTGCAGGAGGCGTTCACCGGCGGTAGACCAGCTCCCGTCGGGCAGCTTCACGGAAAGGTTGGTGCCGAGCATGGACCATGAAGCGATCGTGCCATCCAACTCTTTCTGCAGCGGCAGGCGAGCGCGGCGAGCGTAGATCGCGACTGGAAAGAAGCCATCGGGAGCAGCTCCCACCATCATGCGCAAGTCGGCGACGAAAATCTGATTGGAGCGGTCGGGCACCGTGCCGACGTGGTAGATCCTCCCGTCGCGGCTATTGGAGCTCCACCGCACGTTGCCGATGAGCGCCTGCACGATGAAGCGGGTGTACCGGTGGTGAGCGGTCATGAAAACCTCCAGCTCCGCGGGGCTCGTGATGGTAAAGACACCCTGCCCGGCATTGGCGTAGGGCTCCTTGACGACGGCGCAACCGCCCATGCGATCCACCCACAGCGGCACCTCGTCCCGCGACAGATCCCAGATCGTCTCGGGCGCCCGAATCGCCAGCCGCGCGGCGCGGAGCTCCGCGTTGAAGAAGTCGTAGGCCTTGGCGGCCAGCATCTTGTTGCGCCCGCCCGCGAGGCAGACGAGGATCTGATTGAACAAGGCCGACCGCACCAGCACGGGGATTCGGTTCCAGGGCCGCTGCGTCACGTAGCGCAAGGCCGCCCGGATAGGGCGCCACTGCCCATCCTCGGTGCGCACCTCGAGGACGCCGTGGTTGGTGAACCGCGCGGGGGGATCGGGATCCTCGTCGAGAAAGGGCACGAGATAGACCGCTTCGTCGCAACAGTCCGCCAGCGCGGCGGCATAGCCGGTAGTCTCCATCTCGTTCTTGTCATACAGCACGGCCAGCTCGCCTTTGGGCAGGTTGCGACGGGCGATGTAGGGCAGGAAAGCCCGCTCCAGAAGTGTTGCGTAGCCACCCTGCTCGCGCGCTTCGTCGAGCAGCGGCATCGACTTCTGGCCGGACGGACTGGAGTTCGTCTCGATGACGACCATGTGCCGCTGGCCGGTCTCCGTCGTGACATGAAACAGGTCCGTCCCGGCCCAACGGAAAAAGCGGGGCGCGCTCCCGAGAAGCGCGGTGACGGCATCGGGATCGGCCTCGGGGTGTAGGTGGCAATACCGCTCAGCGATGCGCAGATTGCCGAGGCCCATGAAATAGCGCACGAGCGGATGAATCGAAGCGTTGATCACGCGCGGGTAAAAATGGTGCTCGGGCTCGAAGCTATGCTTGGCAATCAGCGTGGCGTGGGTACGCTCCGGGGTCATACAGGCTTTGGCGCGGGGTATGGAGGTTCGGTGGTGGGGCCGTGCAGATGCGCGACGGCGCGCTCGCACCTCGCGAGGGAGCGACCCCGCCGGCTCGTGGTCCGGGGACTGTACCACCGCGCAGGCCGCTCAACAACCGGAGCGATCGCGGTGAGCCAGAACGAGCGGGATCGCCACGGCGATGGCGAGAAGCTCCCCAGCCGAGGCGCACACGAAGAGTGTGGGCACCGAGGTGAGCTCGATGATCCACCCGGAAAGCGCGGCGCCGATCGCCGTCCCCATGCCGAAGACGAACAGATAGAGCAGCGACTGCCCGGTGGCGCGCAGGCGGTCCGGCACCGCCTCGGTCATCAGTGCGACGAGCGCGACGTAGAAGGCGGCGAACGAGGCTCCGTGGGCGAGTTGGAGTGCTACCAGGAGCACTGGGTGCGTCACCGCGCTGGTGGCCAGCCAGCGCAGCGCGCTGATGGCGAAGCTGAATAACAGTAGCGTCGGCGGGGAAAAGCGCGCGAGTAGCCCGTCGCCACGAGCCAAAACCACGACCTCACAGGAAACGGCGACGCCGACAGCGGCACCCGGAACCCAGCCGGGCATCTCGCGAACCTCGGCGAGCGTAACCAGAAAGGTATGAAACGGGGCGAGGGCGGCCCAGTGTAGGGCAGCGGGAGCCAGCAGCGCCGCGAGGCGCAGGCCGGGAAGCTCGCGCGCGCTTCGCCACAAGCCGCCGACACTGCGGCCGGTGTCGCTGGCGCTGCCGCCGCCGGCGGTTCGGGGCGAGCGCGCCGGCATGCGCAGGAGCAGGCAGAGCGTGGCCAGCGCGGCCACGGCCTGAGCCCATGGTGCCACCACGGCGACGCGGTCATGGCTGCCTAGAAACCAGCCCACACCGCCGGCGGCAAACGAAGTCAGCGCGTACCCTGCTGAGCCCCAGGCGCGCACGGCGCCAAATCCCCGCGGGCCCACCCGCCGCAGCGCCAGCGTGTCCACGATCGGCAGCGCTCCACCTGCCGTCGCGGCAGCAGCCAGCAGCGACAGGACCAGGGCCGGGCGCGAGGTCGTCAGGGCGAAACCGGCAAACGCGATGACCCCGAGAGCATACTGCGTGCGCAGAACCGGCAGCGCAGCCCCCGCGCGATCGGTGGCGTGCGCCCACGCCGGACAAGAGAGCGACGACACGACCGAGCGCAGGCCGAAAACGAGTCCGACCAGGGCGGGCGCCATCCCCATCATGCCCATGTAGTGAGGTAGATACGCGAGCCAGAAAATGCCGGAGATGCTGAGCACATAAAGCAAGCACATGAGGCGCAGCGAGGTCGCCTCGCCGCCCGGCGCGGCAATGCCCCCCTCCGTCCCTCGCCCCGCAAGCGGGGGGAGCTGAGGAAGGGGGTCTTCGTGATGCGCATTCCGCGCTTTGAGCGAGCTTGACACCTGCGAATGTGGTTCCTGGATGGGGCGCATGGCGTGAGCTGTCCGGCTAGTTGCCGCGATCATTGATTGGGAGCCTGACCTCGAACGCGGCACCAGCAACGCCGGGTCTGTCGAGCAGCCGCGCCGATCCACCGTGCAGCTCGGCCGCCCACCGCACCAGGCTCAGGCCCAGCCCGCCGGCTCCAGAGGAGACTCCGTGCGTGCCATGCCCCCGATAGAAGCGTTCGAAGATGTGCGGCCGATCTTCGTCCGCGACCCCCGGGCCAGCATCCGCGACGACGAGTACCGCCTCGCCGTTTTCGCGCCGTAGCTCGACCCTGATCACCTCTCCGGGCGGCGAGAAGCGAAGCGCATTGTCGAACAAGTTGCGCAAGATGAGCTCGAGGTAGTTGGGGTCTCCGATGACCGCGCAGTCAACAGACGCCGTGAGCGCAAAGCAGATGTCCTTTTCCAGGGCTGCCGTCTCGATCGCGTCGGTGACGCGCGCCACCACTTCACGAAGCGAAACGGCCTCCCATTGATCGGCGCGAACGTCGGCGCCGTCACGAGCGAGGAGCAGCAACGATGACACGAGGCGCTCCAGGCGGCCAAGCTCGCCGAGATTGTCGATCAGCACCTGGCGATACTCCTGCGCCGGTCTCTCGCGGCGCAAGGCGATCTCGATGCCGGTGCGCAATATCCCCACTGGTGTGCGCAGCTCATGAGAAGCGTCGGCAATGAACCGGCGCGTGCGCGCCACACCCTGCTCGACACGGCCCAATAGCGCATTGAATGCGGCGACGAGCGCGTCGATCTCGGAGATGTTCACGGCCGTGACGAGGCGGCGGTGGAGATCCGTGGGTGACATCTCGGCGGTTTCGGAGACGAGGCGCTCGATCGGCCAGGTGGCGCGCCGGGAGACCAGCCAGGCGCCGCCCAGCGCCAGGGGGACGAGCAACAGACCCGTGAGCGCCAGCGCGATGAGCACGCCGCGCACGCTGGTAGCCAGCGGGTTCGTGGAGGCGATGGCCTCGACCACCAGACCGCTGCGGTCCCAGACGAGGTGCCGCACCATGCCGTAGGCCTTTCCGTCGTCGCCATGCACGCGCAGTAGCGAGCCGCGCGGCGTCTCACTGGCTGGCTGCACGGGAAGATCGGGGGTTCCCGGCGTCATCGCAGTGATCCGACCCCCGGAGATGAGCCGAACCCAGACCTTCAGCGGGCCATGCTGTTCCGGCGACACCAGCTCGGGGAAGTCCAGGCGGTGCGCGGCCGCATAATACGCAGCGAGCGACTCCACCTGCGCATACAGCAGGTAGTGCAGCTCGCGCTCGGCCTGACGCGAATAGATGACGGCGACGATACAGCTCGAGAGGGCGTACAGCACAAACAAGCCCGAGGCGAACCACACGGACAGGTGGAAACGCAACGTCCGCCGCCGTCGTGGCCGCGGACCCTCATTCGCGGCGGAGAACGTAGCCCAGCCCCTTCACGGTAAAAATAATCCGGGGCTCACCGCCGGCTTCCATCTTCTTGCGTAGCCGGCCGAGAATGACGTCGATGACGTTGGTTCTGGCCTCATAAGCCTCATCCCATACATGCTCCGCAATGTCGAGGCGCGAGCGCACGTGCCCCGGCCAGAGCATGAGGTACTCGAGCAGCGCGATTTCCTTGCCGGTCAGATCGAGAGGGCGGCCGCCGCGCCTTGCCGTGCGCGTGTTGCGATCGAGGACGAGATCGTAGAGCTGCAAAACCGCGGTCGGAGCAGCGGCGGGGCGGCGCAACAGCGACCGCAAGCGCGCCAGAAGCTCCTCGTAGGCAAATGGCTTGGTCAGGTAGTCGTCGGCTCCGGCATCGAGCCCTTCGACCTTCTGCAACGTTTCCTCCATGGCCGTGAGCACGAGCACCGGGGTGCTCGCACCGTGCTGCCGCCACCGCCGCAGCAGGGCGACACCATCGCCATCCGGGAGGCGGCGGTCAAGAATGACCAGGTCGTAGTCGACGCCGCTCACGGCGTCCTCGGCCTCGCCTGCCGTCGCGGCTACGTCGACTGCATACCCTTCCTCGCGCAGACCGCGGGAGAGGGGCACCGCGAGCATCGGCTCATCCTCGACGAGCAGGACCCTCATCGCGGATGCCCCCAGCCGTAGCCCGTCGCCAACGCCACGGCCACGTGCACGATCATGAACAAATACATCACGATCGCGAACGGCTTGTGAAAGACGTGCCAGTAGTGAAAAAGCCGCTGCATGTCGTCCCAAAGCGCCACGCGCCGCGCCAGCATGGCCTTGCGGAGCAGCAGGTCGCGCATTTCCCGTGCCGTTGCCGCGGGCACGTGGCCGAGCGTCGCGGTGAGGCCCCGCAGCCGCCGCCGCGTGCGGAAGCCGTCGAGAAGCATGGCGCGGAGCATTCGCCGCCGTCCCCGAGCGCGGCCCGGCAGCGCGGAAATTTCCCCGGAAAGCGCCGCGAGCTGCGCGGGTGGCACGCCAAACCGCTGCTCGAGCACCGCCGTCAGCTCCTCATCGAGGCGTTGAACCGCCGCCAACGACAGCTCGTCCCCGGCGCGCGTGCGCGGGATGCGAACGTACAGGAAGCGCCCGACAAGGCCGCTGGCGGCAACCGCGACCATCGACCAGAAGCTCAAGGCGACCAGGCCACCGACCTTGAGGGAGCTGTGCAGCACGATGAGCAGGGGCCCGAAAATACCGAAGTAGATGTGAGCGTCGAGCCAGTACCGCGTGGGTCCCACGCGACGTAAGCGCCTCGACCTCTTGCGCAACGAATAGGAAAGCATGAGCACCATCATGGCGCTGCCCGCAGCTCCGTACAGATGGCCGCGCGAGCCACCTGGTTTCAGCGACCAGTACCCGGCGTGATGCGGCCGTTCCTCCAATGGACGCGCGTAGTAGGCCGCCCCCTGCATCGCCAGCGCGCCGACGACGAGTAACGAGACGAGGCAAATGACGGCGAGGATCGCGGTGCGCACAGGTGGGCTCGCGGCGGAAGGAGTAGCAGGTGTTTGCTGCGCCGGTAGAAGCGGTAATCAGTCTACGGACGTGCGCGGCCGCCGTCAACTGCGCTGCCGGTGCGGAGGCGAGCATTTTGAACGCCGCCGACCGCGTTCATTCTCCGTTCATCGCGGCACCCTATGGTAGGCAATGACGGGAGCTCGGGCCGCCGAGCCGTCATCGTCGGAGGCATACCTGAAATGGACTTTGTGCAGATTCATCTTATCCTGAACCACCTACCGCCGATCGGTGCACTCTTCGCGCTGATCGCCGTGATCGCCGGCGCGCTACGGAATGAAGATGCCGTGCTGCGCCTGGGGCTGGTAGTCGGGACCGCGGCGCTCTCGCTCATCGTACCGGTGTACCTGACCGGCGAACGCGCGGAGGAAGTCGCGGAGCGGCTTCCCGGGGTAACCGAAGAACTGATCCACGAGCATGAGGAGGCCGCGGAGGCAGCGCTCGCGGTGGCCCTGGTCGCGGCGGCGGTATCCGGGGGCGGCCTGGTCGCCTGGCGACTATCGCCGCGGCTGAAGCGCGCCGCTGTTAGCGCGACGGTGGTGCTTTACCTCGCTGCCCTGGGAGCGGCCACGAACGCCGGCCGGCTCGGCGGCGAGATCCGGCATTCCGAGCTGCGCGGCAGCCCACCCGCCGCCAGCGCGCTCTCCGAGCACGAACAGTAAGGATGCCGGCCCTTGGGTCGGAGCCCTGGTTGGGAACGGTTGTACGCCGCTCAAACCGCTGCTGAACCCATGGCCTTCAGGCTGGGGCGCCGCGGCAATTCCACTCTGAATGGCGGGGTTTCGGGATGGCTGACGAATGGATGACCAGGATATCAACGCCCTGCGCATGGGTGCTCGCCGTCGTGATAGTGGCGGCGGCGCCCCATGCCCGCGCGCAACTGTCGTCTGGCGAGCTCGCGGCGCCCCACGCCGAGCTGGAGGGGAGCGATCGCTGCTTCTCGTGCCATAACGCCGCGGAAGGCGTCAGCCCCGACGCCTGCCTGAGCTGTCACAAGGTGCTCGCCGCGCGCGTTGCTGCCGGCAAAGGCCTCCATGCCAGGGAGGAGTATCGAGCATGCGCCCGGTGCCATGTCGATCATCACGGACGGTCATTCCCGCTCGTGTGGTGGGGCGACGCCGGGAAGTCGGGATTCGCTCATGGAACGGCGGATTTTGCGCTGGTCGGGAAGCACCGCAGCATCGCCTGCGAAACGTGCCACAGCTCCCGGAACGTGGCGGATGCCGCGGCGTCGCGGGCAGCGGGCGTCGACCCGAATCGGACCTTCCTCGGCCTGTCCGGCACCTGTTCGACCTGTCACCGCGACCCGCACCAGGCCAACTTGGAGCTGATTCCTGCGCGCGCTGCCACGACGCGGCGGCATGGGCTCCGGCGAGCGCGTTCCGCCACGATCGTGACGCACGCTGGCCGCTGCGCGGTGCTCATCGCGACGTCGCTTGCGCGCGCTGCCACCCGGCGCAGCTCGGCATCCGCGACGGCGCCGTGGGCGGCACCGCCCTCTACCGCCCCGTCGCACATGAAGCGTGCGCGAGCTGTCACGAGGACCCGCATGGCGGCAGGCTCGGGGCCGATTGTGACCAGTGCCACGGCGAAACGTCGTGGCGCGAGGTCGCTACCGCCGCCTTCGATCATTCGCTAACGCGATACCCCTTGACGGGCCGGCACCGGCATGTAGCGTGGCGAATGCCACAGTGCCGGGTCGGCTCTGCAAGCCGTGCGCTTCGCCGCCTGCGATGACTGTCATGTCGACGTCCATGGCGCCGCGTTTGGACCGCACGGCAGGCCGGCGCCGTGCGACCGCTGCCACGCCACCGAGGGCTTCTCCCCGGCTAGCTTCTCGATCCAGGACCACGCGCGCACGCGGTTTCCCCTCGATGGCGCCCACTCCGGGGCTCCTTGCGTCCGCTGTCACCCGAAGATCGCGCGTGAGGCAGTGAGCCGCGTCGCCACGGCGCTCGGGCTGAAGGTAACGCCATCGGCCCCGCCGGCCTCCGACGTGGTCCTTCTCGCGCTCGGAAAATGCGCGTGCCGTGCATGCCACGCTGACCTCCACCACCGCCCGCTCGCCGCGAGCTGGGAGGGAGCGAAATACACCCATCGCGCGGGCTTTCCCCTGCGCGGCGCGCACACGGCGGCGGCGTGCTCCGCCTGTCATCCCCAGACCTATGCCACCACCAGCGCGGCCTGTGAAAGCTGCCACCGGTCAGACTACCAGGGGGCCGCCACGGTCGATCACGTGCGCCTCGCCTTCCCCCTGACCTGCGACAAGTGCCACAGCCAGGTCGACTGGCGACCTGCGGCGCTCGATCACGACCTCACGGCCTTCCCCCTGACCGGCAACCACCGCGGCGCCGCGTGCGAGGATTGTCACCAGGGTGGCTACGCGGGCACCCCCAAGGACTGCTATTCGTGCCACGCCGCGGACTTTCAGAGTACGACTTCCCCACCGCATGGTTCCTCGGGGTTCGCGACAACCTGTGCAACCTGCCATACGACCGGCGGCTGGAAACCGGCCAACTTCGATCACAGTCATACTCGCTTCCCCACGAACATGACAAGAGCTCCACCGACCGTGAGCACCGGGAGGTGAAAGCCTACGTGTATGCAAGCACGGCTTGCTATTCGTGCCATCCACGGGGTTCGGGGGACTGACCGCCGCCAACCCGCATGAAGAAATCGACGGAACATCGGACATGCCTGACCGCCTGCATGCCGCTTTCGCTCTCGCTCTCGCTTACTACCTGATCGACCGCAAGTCGCCTGGCCTCCTCGTTTTTCCCCGTATGCGGGGGCAGGCAGGGAGGGGGCAGGATCGCATGGGCGTCGCCTGCTGCGCGGCTTGCGTCATCACGATCATCTTGCTCCTGTGCGTCGCCGCCAGCGCAGCGGCGGCAGGAGCTCCTGAGGCCGATGGCAAGTTCGCGGTGCGCTACCGATCCATGAGCGGAGTCTACCTGGACGGCGGAAGCGCGCGCGGCCTGTCGCTCGGGGATAGGCTCCAGGTTGTCGAAAGGAAACAGAGTCATAGCAGTGCTCGAGGTCATTTATCTCTCGCGGCATTCAGCGTCCTGCAGGGTAGTTGCCGAGGCGCGGCAGGTCGTCGTCGGCGACATCGCGGTAACCGTGCCGCCGGCGGCGACGCCGGCCGCGACGCCGACGCCGGCCCTCGCCCCACCCTCCGCAACGGAGAACGCGCACAGCCGCGGCGCGCCGGTGCCGGTGACGCCGACTTTGGCCGGGAGCATCGCGGCTCCGGCCGCAGCTCGGCCGGCGCGGTGGGGCCGCGCTACGGGCTCGGTCTCCGTCTCCTGGTATCGGCAGCAGGAGAGCTCCGGGGCGGCGGTTTGGGAGGCGAGCGAGCAGACGCTGCGCGTCGGGGCGCGCCTGCGAGACCTCGGCGGAAGCACGGCACAGGTCGGGCTGCGCGGCCGATTCCGCAACCTCGCGAGCAGCGGAGGGACCGGGGTGGGTCGCGAGTCGGAGAGCACGGAGCGCCTGTACGAGCTGGCGTGGGCGGCGCTGGTTCGGGTACGACGTGGGGCGCTTCGTGGGCACGGCATTCTCGGGAATGGGGTATCTCGACGGCGCTCACGCCGCGTTTCGCGCTGGGGGTTTTCGCACCGGTCTTTTCGGCGGCGGGCGGCCGGAAGTGGAGCTCTTCACGCTGGCATCCTCGGGGCTGCGCGCCGGGTTTTACCTGAGTCTAGAGACGCCGCCCGCGTGGCGAGCCGGCTTCTTTTCTGCGACCATCGGGGCCGTGACCGAGACCGGAAGAAACACCGGCGACCGCGATGGCGCGGTAGTCGATTCGCGACTCGACGCCGGCCAATACCTCTACGCCACCGGGCAGGTCGAGATCGACGTCAACCGCGGCTGGCGCCGCCAACGCGCGGGCAACTCGTACGAGGTAAGCTCGGTGCTGCTCGCGATCACAGGCCAGCCGACGCCGGCGCTGAGCCTCGCATTGACGCTCGACCAGCGGCGCAACGTCTACACGGAAGAGTACCTGGACGGCACCACACCGTTCGACGATCGCGAAAACGGCAATCGCGTCATGTTGACCGTGGGCTATCGCCTCTAACGTCAAGGTGAGGCGCTCTCATGTCCATCGATTCGCTCATCTGGGGAACATCGCTCGTGGTCAGCGCCGGCTTGCTGATCGCCTACGGCCTGACTTTCCGCGCCCGCAACCGCCTGCACGTGGAACGAAAGGCGGAGGCCGTTCGCCTGGGCATAGACCGGCCGCTCGCCCAGTATCCGTTCGTCGATCCGGGTCTGTGCATCGGCTGCGCTACCTGCGTAACGGCGTGTCCCGAGGGAGACGTCCTGGGGTCGTGAACGGGACTGCCGGCGTGATCAACGGTGTGAGGTGCATTGGCCATGGCCTGTGCGCGGAAGCGTGCCCCGTGGGCGCCATCGAAGTCGGCGCCGGGGATTTCCGCAGGCGCCAGGACGTGCCGATTCTCGACGGCGCGCTGCAGACTACGGTGGCCCGGCTGTTCGTCGTCGGCGAGCTCGGAGGTCTGGCCTTGATCCGCAACGCTGTAGGGGACGGCTTCCGTTTTGGCGACGCACTCCGTGACCGGCACGCGGCGAACGCGCCGGCCTCCGTGGTCGTCATCGGTGCCGGGCCTGCCGGAGTTTCGGCGGCGCTGGCGGCCAAGAAGCGCGGGCACGCCGTCCGGGTGCTCGAGCAGGAGGCGGACCTCGGCGGCACGATCCTGCATTATCCTCGGAAAAAGTTGGTCCTGACTGCGCCTGTGCGCTTTCCGACCGGAGAAGAGCTGGCCAAGGACGAATATGCCAAGGAGGAGCTGCTCGATATCCTCGGATCGCTCGTGAAAGCTCACGCCTTACCCATAGCGTTCGGGCACCGGGTCACAACACTGACCGGTGCTGGCGGGCAATTCACGGTCACGGCGGTGAGCCGAAGCACTGGCGCGCCGCTTTCACTGCGGGCCGACGTCGTCGCTCTGGCGCTCGGGCGCCGAGGATGAACGAGGTCACACTATCGTATCGAAAACCCCGCCTGGTGCGGATCAAGGCAAGGAACGAGGAGGCGTTCGCGCGAGCCGTAGCGAAAAGACAGCTCACGGTGCTGCTTGAATCCGAGGTGAGCCGCATCGACGAGGACGCGGTGGTGCTCACCGTGCCGTCCGGTTCGCTGCTCTTGCCCAACACTTACGTATTCATCTGCATCGGCGGGGAACCACCGCTTGACCTGCTCAAACAGGCCGGGGCGCGGTTTCCGTGAGGCGGCGAGATCGCTTTGACAGGCCGTTTTTTGGGTGTTATGTCGAAAACAGAGCGTTCGCTGAACGCGACTGTTCGCCCCGTCTCCCGCGAGCGGGGGAAGGTGGGGGGCAGGGAATGTGGACCGTTGCGGCCAGGCAGTTGGGACTACCAAGGAGCTGAGCCATGTTCGGGAAAAGCAAGGCAGAAGTGTTAGTCGTCGGAGCGGGACCCGTCGGATTGCTGACCGCACTCTATCTTGCCGAGCGCGGCGTCGCGGTGCACGTAATCGATGAGAAGACGGGCATATCGGATATGCCCAGAACGATGGTGCTGCATTCGCGCTCACTGGAGCTTCTTGATGACGCCGGCGTGCTGACCTCGCTATTGGCGCGCGGGACCCGCATGGAATCCCTCGTTGTCGGAGACCGTCAGCAGGAGCTGGCCACCTTGCACTTTTCGGAGCTGGACACCCAGTTTCCCTACGTGCTGGTCGTTCCCCAAACCGCATTGGAAACGGCCCTGGAGCAGCATCTGGCCGAGCTCAAGGTGCACGTTCACTGGAACCACCGGCTGGGCTCCTTCGACCTGAGGCATGGACGGGTCTCGGCCATTATTCAGCGGCTGGGTCACGTGTCAACAGGCTATGCGGTGGCGACGATGGAGTGGGGGGTCGAGAAGGAGCTGCACGCGGAGGCGTCGTATCTCGTCGGGGCCGATGGCTTCAACTCGCTCGTGCGGCGGCAGCTCGACATCGAAGTGACGCAGGCCGGCCCCGCGGCGTACTACGCAATTGTCGAATGCAAGGGCGCGACCTACAGCGGCGGCCGGGGCCGCGTGTTCCTCGACGAGTCCATGGCGAATGCGTACTGGCCGCTCGCAGAGGGCCGCGGGCGGTGGTGCCTGCAGCTTTCCGAAGACGCGATCCCGCGGGATGAGCGGGAACCTGACATCCGGCTCGCCAGCGCGGAGGCGGATATCCCGGCGCTCGAGGATGGCAATGTCATGGCGATTCTCGGGGATCGGGCGCGGTGGCATGGCGGCGACTTCGGGAAAATTGCCTGGTCCGCGGCGTTGAGCTTCGCGCCATTCGTAGCGACGCGGTTCGGCGAAGGCGCGGCGTGGCTCGTCGGAGACGCGGCGCACGGCACCTCGCCGCTTGGCGGACAGAGCCTGAACGTCGGGCTCGGCGAGGCACACGCTCTCGCGTCGCGGCTCGGGCGGGTAGTGAAGGCGCACGAATCGGCCCAGTTGCTCGAGGAGTATGGAGAGGCGTGCACCGCGGAGTGGAAACGGATGCTGTTGGCGCCGGGAGGCCGGCCGGGCGCGGGGAGCTCCGCTGGCGGCGGCTGGCTGCGCGCCAATGGCGCGCGGCTGCTCGGCTGTATCCCGGCATCCGGCCGTGACCTCGAGGTCCTGGCGGAGCGGCATCTGGGGATGCCGGCCGGAGCGCTCGCGTAGCTGTTACCTGGAGCATCGCCCGGAAACGTCGGCGGGGTGACGCCCTCCGGGCGTCCCAACGGCGGACCGGCCGTCGCGGTCTTCGTACGCCGACTCCAAGAGGCCCGGGACGAGCTCGCGGTGAACCTGAAGAGCAGCTCCAATGATGCGTTCGGTACGCTCATTGACCGCCATTTGCGCGCCTCCTCAGCGTTCTCGGCGTTCTCCGCGGTTGCCTACGGAGAATCGTACAAATGTTTACGTTATTATACATTGCCTCCCTACTGTTTCACCGCCCCAGGAGAGCCGATATGATTCAAACCGTACCGTTTGTCGGCCAAAGTTTCCTGAGCCATAGCTATCCGGAGCAAGCAAGGGATGGAATCACCGCCTCCTTTCACCCGGACGGACAGCTCCACCAGCTATGCTTGTTCTATGACCATGACCTGATCATGAGTCTGGAGATAGACGGCCGTGGGTGGGGTCATGCGGGAGTGCGGAATGGTGCTTGGGAAAATTACAGCGACGGCCGTCTCGAGGTTTTCCATCAGTGGTCGGACTCTGGGCCCGAGCCGTGCGACTACCTGGACTGGGTAAGACGATGGATCGCCACGATCGAGGCGACAGCGTGCAGGCGGCTTTCCTCGCCAATTGTCCAGGCGGTGATTCGTGGGGACCTGTCGGCGTTGGCTTCTGTCACGCCGACGCAGGCAGAAATCGAGAGGGCACTGGACGTCGCAGTCGAACGCGGCCAACTGGACCTTGTGAGCTTCCTGATGTCCCGAGGGGCAAACGCCGGAGTCACGAGCTCGATGTGCTCCCTTCGCACTGCCCTCCGGAAGGGTCATTCCGCTATCGCGCTCGCGGTGCTCGAACGCAGAATACCAAGCGGAGCTCTGGTGGACCCCGGTGGCGTTACCTTGGTGATGAATGCCGCGGAGGGCGGGTGCATTCCCGTCATCCAGTATCTTCTCGCGAGAGGCCATGATCTGCAGGCCATGGACAAATGGAAGCTCACGCCATTCCATCATGCCATCATGGGTGGTCAGTCCGCGACGTTGACCTATCTAGTCGGGCTGACGGGACGCGCCCAGGCGCCCGCTGATCTGCTGCATTATAGCCCAGTTTTTCGGCATCCGGATTGCGTACGTGTGCTGGTAGATCACGGCTGGAACGTCGATGGGCGCTTCCACCGCGGGTGTGCTCCGTTACACCTTGCGGGGCTCGAAGCCAAGCCGGAAGCGGTGGAGCTGCTGCTAGCCAGCGGTGCAAACCCATGGTGCCTAAACGCGGACGGAAGAACCCCCCGGGAAGCGGTCGAGGTGAGCCAGAAGCACACATATAATAATGCCGAAGCTACCGCGAAATCGAGGATTATTGCACTACTCGAGCAAGCCGAAAGAACGGCGGACAGGAATGCAGAAAGCGTTTCGTGGAAAAGAGAAGCAGACCAACCATCGATAGTCGTATGCTCCGGATGCAAGGCCAAGAATCGGATCCCGAGCTATGACATTCTGCACAAGCATCCGGTGTGTGGCAAGTGTGGAGCGCGACTGCTCTGAACCCTGAGACCACGTTTCGTCAGAGCACTCCGCGAGAAAGGGAATTCGCGGTGGCTTGCTCGCCTTGACTGTTCCCTGGGGGCAGACAATCGGTTCAGGAACGCGCGCCCTTGCATGGGGCGAGAGGCGCTCCCTCGTCCAGTCCCCGGGGTCGGAAGTAGGCCTGGATCTCGTCCTTGCCCTGAATCTTGGTGGAATGTATTCGAAACGGTCGACGCGCACGCGAAAAATTCCACCCGTTGGCGTCGTGTCCCGCGCGTTGATCGCCAGGTTGCGAATCGCTGGGTTCAGCCGTTCGCCATCGAGATCCACCACGCCGTCCGCGCCAGCTCAGGCACGATCTCGATCTCCGAGCGGTCGAGCGCGGCGCGCAAGTCTTCGATGAGGTCCGAGAAGTAGTTGACATCCTCTTCGGCCTGAAGGCCGAGAGATTCCTGGGAGTTATGCCGAGACGGCATGGAGAGCTCAACAAGCCGACAGGGCTTGCCCAGCCCCCAGTACGTTCTTCGCGGCGTTGAGATCGGCGTTCTCACTGTGCCCGCATTGGACGCAGCGGAACATGGTCTGGCTGGGCCGGTTCTCCGCTGCTGTGTGACCGCAGGCGCTGCAGCGACGTGACGTATCCCGGGCCGGAACCAAGAACAGTGTGCCACCTAACCACCGCAGCTTGTACGCGAGCTTGCGTCGAAACTCGTACCAGCCCTGATCTAGAATCGCCTTGTTAAGGCCACTCTTGGCCCTGACGTTCTGGCCAGGGTCCTCGGTGGTTCCTTACCACTATTACGCGGCATCATGACATCCGAGATGATGAGATCCGACTGGACTGGTCATCGGCGCCCTCCGCGCTGACACCGCCTTCCTCGGCTTCCAGGACTTGCGGCTCGTCGAATAGATCCGACAGGGTTCCTGGCACGAACCGGCTCATGTGAACGTACTCGAGCCAGTTCTTCCCGGCTGGGTTGTCGGGAGCCGCCCCGGCCAGCTCGACGACGGTGCGTCGAGGCTCGGCCGAGACGCCCGTGAAGACGACTACTGCCACGAGCGGCACCGGGTCCGACTCGTGGATCACGCGCATCGGCTGCCAGATCACCGCCTGTTGCGTTGCATGCCCCCAACCGGACCTCGTTGCACGCGCGATGTCAGCAGGAAAAGCCTTGCCAGAGACCGGGGATAAACCACGCGCCCCCATGGGGAGAGAGAACGACCACGTTTGTGCGAAATTGCGCCGCCAGTGCCCCAGCACCAATCGACTGACACACACCCTGCAACGGACGCGGCCGATTTCTGACATTGGGCACGCTACGTAACAACCGCCGCTCTGTCCCGCATGACCGAAATGACGCGATCGCTCACAAGCGCGGCGTCGCCCGTTCCGTGTCCTCTGCCTATTCGCCGCGCCTCGCCTCAAAGCACAGCAGGTGTTCCCCGACGCCGGCCGCCCCGTCCGCCCCGGTGGCCGCTTCACCGTCGCCAACCACCAGGCGCAGCCCGGCCTTCTCTGCGCACCGCCGGCTGGCCGAATTGCTCGCCGCGCACCGCCACAACAGCCGCGTCCACGGCCAGTCGGTCAGGCCCCAGCACACCAGCGCCCGCAAGACCTCGGTGCCCAGCCCCGCGCCCGCGTCGCCGGCGCTGATCCACAGCCCAATCTCCGCCACCAGCTCGCCGTCCTCGGGCGACCGCGCCACGCAATGAAAGCTCGCTC
Source organism: Candidatus Schekmanbacteria bacterium (assembly GCA_016188575.1). Taxonomy (GTDB): domain Bacteria; phylum CSSED10-310; class JACPHN01; order JACPHN01; family JACPHN01; genus JACPHN01. The sequence goes on along the minus strand of JACPHN010000109.1, from coordinate 12,268 downwards.
CACCCAGCAGCCGCCGGCCCCCGACGGAAAAAATCCCGAGCGCGAAGTCGACTCCTTGCCGGTAACGCAGCCAGGCGACACGCGCCCAGTGCTCCGCCTCTGCCACAGTGAGGTCGGAGCGAGCCCAGGGAATCACCGGCGCAAGATGGGGAACCGACCCCACCACCGCCTCCCGCAAGCGGGCGCCGTCTCCGGCCCCCAGAGCGCGGATCACGAATCGGGTGGTCGCCCGCCGCCGCGGCCAGCTCGGCGCCTCGCTCATCAGTGGTGCAGGATGCGACTCAGGAAAAGCCGCGTGCGCTCGTGCTCGGGATTCGCAAAAAACCGATCCGGCGGCGCGGATTCGACGATCTGCCCCGCGTCCATGAACACGACGCGGTCCGCCACTTCGCGAGCGAATCCCATTTCATGTGTCACTACCATCATGGTCATGCCCTCACGCGCCAGATCCCGCAGCACGTCGAGCACCTCCTTGATCATCTCCGGGTCGAGAGCCGACGTCGGCTCGTCAAAGAGCATCACCTTGGGGTGCATCGCCAGGGCGCGCGCAATCGCCACGCGCTGCTGCTGCCCGCCCGACAACTGTCCCGGGTATTTGCCCACCTGGTCGCGAATTCCCACCCGCGCGAGCAGCTCCAGGGCCTCCCGATCCGCCTGCGTGCGTGGCAGGCCGCGCGCCCACGTCGGGGCGAGGGTCACGTTGTCGAGCACGGTGAGGTGGGGGAAAAGATGAAACTGCTGAAACACCATCCCCACTTCGGCGCGCACCCGCTCGACCCGCTTCAAGTCCGGCGTCAGCTCGATGCCATCGACCACGATGCGACCGCCGTCGTGCGCTTCCAGGCAGTTTATGGTCCGGATCAGCGTCGATTTCCCGGATCCCGAGGGACCGCAGATCACCAGCCGCTCGCCTCGGCCCACCGCAAGGTCGATACCGCGCAGCGCATGATAGCGGCCAAACCACTTGTGCACGCCGGCAAGCTCGATCACCACCTCGCGCTCGTCGCTCATGGCGATCCTTCCTTGCGCCGATTTTCCGCGTATCTGCCAAAGCGGGACAGGCTAGAGCATAGCATCCAGTAGAGCGCGGCGACAACGACATAGGCCTCGACCATGCGCCCTACCCAGCGCGGGTTCGCGGTCGTGAGCGCCGCCATCCCAAGCAAATCGTGCAGGCCAATGATCGCCACCAGCGACGTGTCCTTCAGCAGCGCGATGAAGGTGCTCACGAGCGGCCCAATCACGGCGCGAAGCGCCTGAGGAAGAACCACCAGTGCCATCGTGCGCGACCAGGTCAGGCCGAGCGCGTGGGCAGCTTCCACCTGACCACGCGGAACGGCGTGTAGGCCGCCGCGCACGACCTCGGCGACGTAGGCGGCAGAGAACAGCACGACAGCGATCTGCGCGCGAAATACCTTGGAGATCTCGAATCCCGGCGGGAAGAACAGCGGCAACATCACGGACGACATGAAGAGCAGCGTCACCAGCGGCACCCCGCGGACAAGCTCGATGTAGCTCGCGCACACGGTGCGGATCACGGGCAGCGCACGGCTGGTGCGGCCCAGCGCGAGCAGGACGCCGAGTGGAAACGCTGCCGCGATGCCGGCGCTCGACAGCGCGATCGTGAGCAGCGCGCCGCCCCAGAGCTCGGCGTCAACGGGAGGCAGCCCGAGCGCGCCGGCGCCGCGGACCAGCAGCGCGGCGCCCGCGCTGCTCGCGACACAGAGCGGAAAAAACAGGCGATGGCGGCGGACGCGCTCAAAAACGCTCGCAAGCACCAGCACCGCCAGCACGGCGAGCGCGGCGAGCGGCCGCCACCGCTCGGCGAACGGGTAGGAGCCGACCAGAAAGAGCGGCCCCATCTCATAGACAAAAGCCCAGCACGCACCCGAACGGCTGGCGCAGGCCTCAGGTCCGGAGCCAAATCCGGCGGCAGTTACCATCCACCGAAAAGTCGCGCCCCCGGCGGCATACATGCCCGCGAGTAGCGCCAGAGTCAGAAGGCCGTCGTACCAGGTAGCAAACAAGTTGCGCCCGACCCAGGCTGCTGCCTGACCCCACCACCGCGGCGTGCCACCCCCAACGTTCGTGTCGCGTAGCGCGCTCATCTCATCGCTCCGCGCGCTGTCCCTGGGCATGATGCCAGCTCATGTACGCGGAAATGCTCAGGCTGAGACCCAAATACACCGCCATCATGATGCCGATGGTCTCGATCGCCTGACCACTCTGATTGAGAACGGTGCCCCCTACGCTGACGATCTCGGGGTAGGCGATGGCGACTCCGAGCGAGCTGTTCTTGGTGAGATTCAGATACTGGTTCGTCAACGGCGGGATCATGACCCGCAGGGCTTGCGGCAGGAGGACCAGGTGTAGGGTCCGACCACGCGAGAGCCCGAGAGCCAGGGCGGCTTCCCGCTGGCCCGCGGGAACTGCCAGGATGCCGCTGCGCACGATTTCGGCGACAAAAGCGGCCGTGTACAGAATGAGGCCGCCGAGCAACGCGGTGAGCTCCGGAGTCAGCGCTACGCCGCCACGAAAATTGAATCCCGCGAGCACGGGATAATCGAAGTAGAGCGGCGTGCCGGTAAGCGCCAGCGTGACTGCGGAGGGGCCAACGGCGAGGAGCGGACCCACCAGGCGACCTCCCCCCCACCCAGGCCCTCCCCCCGCGAGCGGGGGGAGGCGCGAGTGCGCGCGTAGCCGCCGAAAGCGCCACAACGACGCTAGAGCCACGCCGGCGACCAAAGCGACGACGTGGCTTCGCCACGGTGGCGCCAGCACCGGCCAGGGCAGGTAGAGCCCTCGATTGTTCAAGGTCGCCAGGCCGAGCGCAATGCTGTCGCGCGGGCCGGGAAGGGCGCCGAGCACGGCAAAATACCAGAAGCTGAGCTGCACGAGCAGCGGAACGTTGCGCACGATCTCCACGTACGCTGCGGCCAGCCGTGCCAGCAGCCAGTTTGACGACAGACGGGAGATGCCGATCGCCCCTCCGAGCACGGTTGCGCCCAGACAGCCGAGGACGGACACTTTCAGGGTATTGGCCGCACCGACGGCGAGTGCCTGCAGGTACGTGTCCGCCGCGGAGTAGGTGCGAAAGGACAGGCGGTCAGCGCCGACAACGACCACCGTCAACAACAACAACAACATGATCAGTAACGCCGCCTGGCAGAGCGAGTCTGAACGGTGATCGACGCCTTTGCGGCGAGCTCGACCGCGGGCGAGAACGACGGCAACGGCGCCGAGCGCAACGACGAGCGTGGCGGACAACAACGCGCCATCCAACACCGGCAGCGGCGTCGCTTCGCTCACGGCAAAGCCGGCCTCATTGCCGAGAAAGGCGAATCCCGAGGCGATGCCGCGTTGCTCCAGATTCGCCCGCGTGTTCGCGGCGATACGCCACACGGCGCCCAGGACCAGTGCAAGCACCGCCACCTGGCAGGCCAGTGCGCGGACCCGGAGATCGCGCCACGGTGCGATTGGCCGCCCGAGCTCAGCCCCTGCCGCCATGGCCGCAGCCGCTCCGGTCAGTTACGCGGATACGGCGCCCGCTCCGCGACGCTCGGTCGCGGCGGCGCGATTTCGTGCCGGTGAGGGAGCAGCTTGTAACCCCTCAGCGCGAGGGAAAACGAGCGCTCGTCGGGCACGGCGGCGAACAGGCGGTCCGCGACGCTCTGCCAGGTGCGATCGCGAAACAGCAGGTCATCGATGAGCTCGCACGCGAGGTCGTGCCGGATGAAGCCCCACTGCAGGCCGTGCGCGACGTGGCTGGCCAGCAGCGATCTCTCGTCGTTGATCTCGACCACGCGCGCGGCGTGGTCCGCACAGCGCCCATTGAACAGGAGGATATTCGGGTATCCGCCCACGCCCATTTCGTGCTCCGCCGCCTGGTTGAGGCCGTGCAACATCATCAGCATGCCCTCGGCGCGATCCACCTCACCGCGGCGCTCGCTTGCCAGCAGCTTCTCGGCGAAGGGAAACATCGCTGGATCGAACGAATGGCGTCCCGACCCCTCCGCAAGGTAGAACGTGTGGACCCGGTGCCAGTACCCGCCGCCGCGCTGGTCGAACTGATAGATGGCGAATCCGTCCTGCTCGTCGTAACCGGCCATGAGCGCGGCGTTGTTGAAGATCGCGCTGGTCACCTCTTGCTGGCTTTTCCAGGCCAGCATGGCGACGATATCGCGGATGACGTCCTTGTCGCGGATCTCGTACCGTTCGTCGGCGCGGCGGTAGGCGCCCGCATAGAGCTCGGGAAGGCTGAACCCGTGCTGGCCGCGGAGCAGGTCGGAAAGGGCGTCGAACTTGAGGTCGACGATGACGTCAAAAAGTAGCGCGGCGAGGTCGCGCAGGGACAGGAAGCGCTCCGGAGCGGCCCCGCGCTTGTCTACCTCGGCCTCGAAATGCCGCAGGACACGGTGGCTGAACGCGTCCTTGATCGCTTGACCGGTAGAGCAAGATCCGGTCGTGCCGATCGCCGCAACGGTGCCGTAGCGATCGACAATCGGCCGTGGCATGGCGGGGCGGATCTTGTCGGAGACCTCCACGCGCATGTCGCCGCCGGACGTCGTGACTTCGTCGCAAATGCAAGCGCCTTCGTAATGGTTGAAACGGATGGCGTTGATCGAGGTCATGGGGCTACTCCGTGCAGGTGGCGGTGGGCGACCACGACGGTTTGAAACCGTGGAGGCGGTGGCGGAGCGCAGCCGCGTCGCGCGCGCCGGCGAACATCCGGCGCTCGCAGTCGTCGAAGTCCTCATCGCCGAGCAGCAAGCCACCCACGAGCTCGACGCCGGCAGCGCGCTCGAGCTGCTTCCACGATACCGCGCGCGCCACCTCGGAGGCGAGCTTCAAGCGGTGACCGTCGTGCCGGCGCAGCCGGGCCCCAGGCCGGCTGGTGGCGCCGTCGACGATGCCGAGCTGATAGTACCCTCCCATGCGCACCTGGAATTCGGTCGTCTCCGTGGCGACCTGCAGGAGCACGAGAAGCCCGTCGGCCAGCTCCCAGCCGTCGCGGCGCTGCTGAAGATTCATGGCGTGCGCGAAGCGCCCGAAGGCGTGCGTGGCGACCTGATCCCCATCGCCGAGGACGGTGACGGCGGAGGTGAGGTCGAGCGCGCATTGCTCGCCGGACATCGAGTATGCCTGCAGGCCTTCGCGAGCGGAATGTCCCAGAACCGCGCCATTGTTGGAAAAGATGCGCAGTTGCGGATCGGAATGCTCGCTGTTGGCAGCGATTTTCTTGGCCTCGGCGATGATCGCCTCCTGAGCGATGGTGTCGCTTACGCCGCCGCGGTTCAGGGTCAGCGAGTTGAGGCCATCGAGGCCGAATCCCCAAAGAAAGCGCAGGCGGTCATCCACCATGCGGCGATGCACGTGCTGGTACTGTGAGAAGACCAGTGCGCTGAGGTTGCGAACACTCCTTGGGGGCTCGCCGGCGGCGGGCGGTGGCCCCGCCAGGAGGCCCACGGAACGGTCAGCGACCTCGCGGTGAAACGAAGGAAAACCCACACCCGCGTAGAGGGCGGTTACGCCGGCCCCCTCGCCCGCATCTCCGGCCAGCAGGGAAAAGATGGCATCGCCTAGGTTGGAGCGGCGATAGCCATACTTGAAGCTCATGTGCCACGTCGATTCGTCGGCGAGTGCCGCGCCCTGGTCATGATTGAAACGCATGAGCAATACAGTCGCCATAACTTGCCTCTGGGGGGATGAGCTACCGGATCGGCGGTGCGAACAACAGGCCGCCGTCCGACCACAATCGGTTCATGCCGCGCTCGAGCTTCAGGGTGGACTGCGCGCCGATCGTGCGCGCGAAGATCTCGCCATAGTTTCCGGTCACAAGAATCGCCCGCAAGGCCCAGTCGGCGTCGAGACCCAGGTCCTTGCCGAACGAGCCGGTCTTGCCGAGCAGCCGTTGCACGTTTGGGTCTGGAGATGCGGCGGCGCGATCCGCCGCATTGGCCTTGCCGACTCCGAGCTCCTCGGCAAGAATCAGCGCATTGAGCACCCAGCGCACGGTGTCTCCCCAGGCCTCGTCCCCGTGCCGCGTCACCGGGCCGAGCGGCTCCTTCGAGATGATCTCGGGGAGGATGACGTGGGTGTCGGGTGCGGACATGGCGCTGCGCATGGCCGCCAGGCCGGAGACATCGGACGAGAGCACGTCGCAGCGCCCGGCCTCGTATGCGGCGCGCATGCTCTCGGTGCTTTCAAACACCACCGGCCGCAGCTTCATCTGCTGGGCGCGAAAATAATCCGACAAGTTCAGCTCGGTGGTCGTGCCCGTGGCAACACAAACCGCGGCGCCGTCGAGCTCCTTGGCCGACTTTACCCCGGCGTTCCCGCGCACCAGGAACCCCTGGCCGTCGTAGTAGCTCACACCCTGAAAACTGAGCGCCAGCGCGACGTCGCGGCTGAACGTCCAGGAGGTGTTGCGGTACAGGACGTCGATCTCCCCCGATTGCAGCGCGGTGAACCGCTCCTTCGCCGTCAGCGGGACGAGCCTTACCTTGACGCCGATCGCGGCCGCGAGCGCCTTGCACATCTCGACATCGAACCCCTCCATCTCACCGCGCGAGCTCGGGTAGGCAAAGCCGGGAAGCTGGCCGTTGATCCCGCACTTCATCTCGCCGCGCGCCTTTACGTCCGCGAGGATCCCCGCGCTGGCCTCGACTGCGGCCAACAGCAGTGCGGCCACCGCCACTGCGCCGAGGATCACCACGCGTCGCGCCATTGCCGGACCAGCCTCAGCGCTTGAAGACCACGACGGTCAGGTCGTCGTCGAGCTCGCCGGCGCTGCCGCGAAAGCGCTTGACGTCCTCGGCCAACGCCACCATCGCGCCTTCGGGATCGAGCTGCAAGTCGCGCGTAATGCGGGACTTGAAGCGCTCGTAGCCGTAGGACTCTCCGGCTGCCGTCTCCGCTTCGATGACACCGTCGGTGTAGATCACGAGAGTCGATCCGCGGGGAAGCGCCATGGAGCGCTCGACGTAGCTGGTTCCCCGGCCCAGGCCGAGGGGAAAGGCGCCGAGCTCGATCGGCGAAAACTCGCTGCCATTGCCGACGTGCACGTAAGGGAAGTTTTGCCCCGCGTTGCTATACCACATTTCCCCGGTCTCCACGTCGATCAACGTATAGAACAGCGACACCAGCAGATTCTCGCGGGCCACGTGGTAGATGAGCTGATTGAGGGCCGGCAGGACGATGCGGGGATACAAGCTCTTTTCGATTTCGCGCCGCAGGTAGACCTTGGAAACGGCCGCGAGCATGCCCGAGGCAATGCCGTGCCCGCTGACGTCGCCGACGGCCAGCGCGAGGTAGCGGCGATCGCCCCGGCGGATCTCGCCGAGCTCATAGAAATCCCCGCCGATTTCCGCGGCCGTTTCACAGATGCCCGCTACCCGGTAGCGGTCGGTCACCAGCCGATCGACCGAGGTATGCAGCTCGGCATAGAGCCGCACGTTATCGACGGCCACTGCGGCCTGCCCGGCGAGAGCCACGAAGCGATCGAGGTCTCCCGGCGTGAACTCCTTGGTCGTCATGCGGCTGTCCACGTAGATGAGGCCCACCTTGTGCGAGGCGCTGAGCATGGGAACACACATCACCATGCGCAGATTCAGGTCGACAATCGAGGCCTGCGTCGAGAGATTCTCGTCTCCGGAGATGTCTGTCGAGATCAGCGGCTCGAGCGTTGTGGCCACTTTCGTGAGCGTGCTCTGGCTGAGCTTGACCTGCGACAGGTCAATCGAGGTCTGGAAGCGTCCGCGTGCAACGCGCACCTCCAGGGCATTCTGCCTACCGAACAGAATAAAGAACCCGCGCTCGGCTTTGGTCAAGGCGACGATTTCGTCGAGCAAGCGCGCGAGCAGCTCGTCGAAAGAGACGATTGCGCCTATGTCGTCCCAAAGCGAGAGGAGCAGGTCCATGCCGGGCGGCGCTTCCTCGGCTTTGGGGATGGCGGGTTCTCGCGGTTCGTCGGAGAAACCCGGAAGGTCTTTGAAGAAGTCGTCGTCGAGCCAGTCGTTGGTGCCCATGCCGCATCCGTCAGGAAGGTTATGGCTCCATCCTAACGCGAACGAGGCGTGCTCGACAACCCGATGGCTGCTCGGCGCGAGGTTGTCGGCAGGTGCCGAGCCGGGCGGCGACTAGAAATCGGCGGCGACGGTCGCGGTGGCGGAGCGCGTCAGCCAGATTGGAGCCGACTGGACGCGCTCTCCATCCTGCTGCTCGACCCGCACGTAGTAGTAATCCGTCGACACCGGCGCGGGGACGTCGATGCGAGCCGTGCCGGCGCCTGCGAAGGACAGCGGCTCCTCGGAGACGATGACGCCGTTTTGATAGACCGACATCGCCGTCCAGCGCTCCCCGGAGTCGGGGTCGCTGAAATAGACATCGAGCTGTTGCGCGCCCGATACCACGACGGCGCTGCCCATGGCGTGCTCGCCATGGTCGAGGCTGAGGTAGGCGTTGCGGTCTTCGGAGGCGAAGACGCGCCGGGCCCGAAAGGCGGCAAGCAGATCGTCCTTGGTCAGCGCTTCCGCAAGCACGCCGGTGCGATTGTCAGTCGTCGTCCCCCAGTTGGCGCGGTGGCTGTCCTCGCCGCTGACGGGGGCCAGCCACCATCCTTGCAGCACCGCCTCGTCGAAGAACGAGACCTCGCCGTCATACCCGCGGTCACGCTGCTCGAAGCGGGAACCACTGCTGATGACCTCCATGCCGACGATGGTGGGCGCGGCCTTGGGCTCGTAGCGGAAGTGGTAGAACTCCTGCTGCATGAGCTCGATGGGTGAGCCGGGGTGGTTGAAGGTGGCCACGGCCTCGGGGTGATCGTCCAACCAGCTATAGAACTGGTGCAGCATGGGGTCGGTTTGCCAGTTTGTGAAGCTCTCGGTATCCAGAACGCAGAGGTGGCCTTGAAAGCTGTTGGAGTATTCGAAGGCGCGAAAGGCGACGAAGCGCCCGTCTTCAGTGCTGTCCGCGGCGGCGCGTGCCGTGGCCTCCCAGTGCGCATCACCGGTCTGTCCGACAAAGGACTCGGAGTGGTCGGAAACAGCCATCCAGTCGAGCCCGGCAACATCGCGGGCGAAGGCGAAGGCGAAATCGGGGGTCTCGTCCTTGGCCCCTTTGTAATCGATCGAGTAGGCGGTGTGGGCGTGAATGAACCCGTAATAGGCGGGAAGATACTGTGCCGCGGTGGACACAGGCGTCCCGGTCTGGACGGTGACGTCAGCCTGCACGGGCTGGACGACGAAGATGAAGCCGAGCGCGATCGCCGACGTTGCGTAGCGGGGTGTGAGGCGTTTCATGGGGAGAGCTCCGAGCGCTAGACCGGGTCGTTGCGAGGTGATGACGCACTGCAACATGCAAGAGCGAAGCCAAGTTTCCCGCCGCGCGTGACTGCCGCGTCGAGCGGGGAAAAAGGCCTGACGATCAGCACGGCTCGGAAGCGGCAGCGGCGGTGAAGTCGCCGCGCGCGCCGCGGAGATGCGACACTCCGGTCACAGCGTATCTTTGGGATTACGCCGGGCCCAGGTTCGGCGTTGCGGCCGGGTGTTCGCGAGCGCGACAGGACCGGCCACCGGGCGGCGGGTTGTCGCGACAACCGCCGCCGGCAGGGGGCCTACATTCGGCGTCGGCCGAATGGAGGGTGATGCTACCTGACAAGTGCCCACGCGCGTTGCGCTCGCCATGGCATGAACAACATTCCGGCGACGCCCAAACACGGCCGGTAGAGCCCAGCGAGTGGCCGTCGCCGGCGGTCTACCTTGCCGAGGGTGCAAGGTTTGCTTGCGGGGGGTGCAGCGGGGGAGCGCGGCGGGTGGGGGCGAAAGGCGATGGCTGCGCCATCATGGCGGGGAAAAAAGGGCGCGCCTGGGTGCAACGTTTGCTTGCGCAAGCGGCTACAGATGCTTGCGTCTTGTCAAGCTCGCGCGGGCGGGCGATGCTGAGGTGCAGTCGTGTCGGCGGCCCGCCGCCGCGGCGAATGGTGGCGGCGGGCGAAAAACCAGGCCCACGGGCTCGAGATGGCGGTCGCAGCTCAGGAAAGTTTGCCCGAGACTCCGTTCGTACCGCGGCAGCGGCGGCCGGAGGAGTTTGCCGTGCCGCTGCCGCTGCCGGTACCGCTGCATGAAGACCGATCGGGCCGCAGCGGGCACGCGGGTGGCGACGCGCGCGCTACTGAGCCGTGGCACGACGATTGCTTCCTTCCGGGGACCCGGCGGCCGGCGCGGCACGCCGCGCGCGTCTGAGCTGACGCCGGTTCGGCCGCCGGAGCCCGGATGTCCTCACGGCCGCGGCTCCGCTGCGGAAGGCGCATCACGAAGACCCCCCACCTCACCTCCCAGCGCAAGCGGGGGGAGGGACGGGCGCACCTCCTCCGCCTGCCACAAGACTCCCACCCGCCGCGCGGCGTCGCTGCCCGCACGGGTTTTTTCATCGCTGTGCCGACCTTCGTCGACCCCAACGCCCGTTCCGGAGGATTGCCATGCGAAGCCGAGCCGACTGCAACGTCATCTGCCCCGTACCTGGCGCCTCCGGCGGCGCTGTTTGCTGCCCTGCACCGCGCCGCGGCGCCCGGTCGCGGACAGGCGATGGCTCCAGGCGCCGAGAGGCAAGCTCGGGGACACGGCGGCGAGCGCCAATCAGCGGCGCGGCGCTGGTCACCGTGGTTGCGCTGCTCGGCGGGAGCGCCAGCGCCGGCGCGAGCACCCCGCCGCCACTGCCGTCGAGCTTCTTCGGAGTCGTGACGGTCGCCGGGGGAACCGTTCCGGCCGGGGTTGCCGTTGCGGCGTGGAGCGCCGCCGGGGTCGAAGCGGCGCAGACCGCCGTGCGGCTCGTCGATGGTGAGGCCGTCTATGCTCTGGACGTGCCGGGCGACGTCGCCGGCACGCCGGCAGCGGAAGGCGCCGCGCCCGGGGAGGCGCTCGCCTTTCGGATTGGAACCACGGCCGCGGTCGAGACCGCCTTCTGGGCCGGTGGCACCGTCGCGCGGCGCGATCTGGCGCTGGCGAGCGGCATCGACCTCGCGGTGGCGATCGACGACGGCCAGGCGGCGATGTTGCCCGGCGACGCGACCGCATACCGGATCACCGTGAGCAACGGCGGCTACGCCCCCGCCACCGGAGTCGCGCTGAGCGCCGCGATTTCCGCCGCGGGTGCGGTGCTGTCGGCGAGCGACGGAGGGGCGATCGGTGGCGGCGCGGTCTCGTGGTCCGCGTTCGAGCTGGCAGCCGGGGCGGCCGTGACCCGCGAGGTCGTAGTCGCGGCGCGCGGCAATGCCGCGGTCGGGGAGGTATTGTCGGTGGCCGTGTCAGCGGCCGACGACGGCGCCCACGGCCTCGACCCGACTCCCGAAGACAACGCCGCGACCGACGAGAACGCGATCGCCGCGCTGATCGCCGATGCCGGCGGTCCCTACTCCGCGGTCGAAGGCCTCCGGGTAGTCCTCGAGGGCACGGGCTCGCGGGCGCTGTCGGGCGGGATCGCGAGCTACGCCTGGGACCTCGACGGCGACGGCGCGTTCGGCGACGCCTCTGGCGCGACCGCCGAAATCACCCCGGCCGATGACGGCGAGCTCGCGGTGGGGTTGCGCGTGGCGGCCGCGTCCGGCGAGGTCGCGACGGATATCGCCCGGGTGACGGTGGCCAACGCCGCGCCGGCGGTGTGGCCCGGCGCGCGGGCGCTCGCCGCGGTCGGTCTGCCGGTGGCGCTTTCGGGCTGGCGGTTTTCCGATCCCGGCGTCTTCGACACCCACACCGCCACCGTGGACTGGGGCGACGGCGAGGTCGCGGTCGGCGAGGTGAGCGAAGCCGGAGGCGAGGGGAGCGTTGACGCCAGCCACGCCTACGCGGCGGCGGGCGAATACGCGGTGACCGTGTGCGTTGTCGATGACGCCGGCGCCGAAGGCTGCGGCGAGGGCCTGGTCGAGGTGGTCGACGACCTGCCGCCGGTCGCGGCGTTTCTCCCGGCCAAGGGCCGAGATCTCGCGTTTTCGCGCGACGGGGCCAAAGTCGAGGCGCGCTCGAGCGAGCGGCCCGGCTACACCGCCGAGCGCGCGCTCGACGGCGACCCCGTCACCCGCTGGCTCACCGCCGCAGGACAGGCGGCGGATCAGTGGTTTACCCTGGACCTCGCGGGCGAGGAGCCGCAGGTGATCGATCGGGTGTCGCTCGAGACCGATGGCAGCGCCGAGGGCGTCCGGGACTTCGAGATCCGCGTGACGGCCGCGGCCGCGCCGGACGGGGCGTTTACCCCCGTGCTCGCGGGGACGCTCGCG
>JACPHN010000122.1 GCA_016188575.1 Candidatus Schekmanbacteria bacterium | reverse complement strand
GACCGATATCCCCGGCCGTCGGTTCACGGATCAAGCCACCACAGGCCTACTTGCTCCCGGCCATACCCACCCAACTGCCACGCCCCGTCTGGCCTACTTTTCGCCGGCACACCCCGGTCGTTTTTCGCCAGCGTTGAAGCCGGAGTTACGGCAACGCTCATGCGCCATCTGCAAGAGGATCGGTACTGGCCGGGAAACACGCGCCATCTCTATACAACGTTGCGACACATGGTCGCGGCAGTAGGTAGTGGTCTCCTCGATCTCGACGATCGTCGCGTGCAGCGACAGTTGCTAGAAGATGCACAAAATAACCCTATACCAATTCAATCACAGATACAGGCATACGAATCCACAACTACACAACAAGACCCTGAACCCGTAGAGCTTGTCGGCCACTTCCGAACCATAACGGAGGATATCGCGAGTTTCCTGCGTCGAAAGTGGAGCCAACACAAAGCCAACATAGGCACAATATCGCGTGATCAGGAAGTGCTGGCAATGTTGAACCGAAGTCGCATACCGCGCAGCACAATGAAGTTGTACTTGAAGCGGTCTGGTATATCCTTTGCTCTGGTATTTCCGCCCGAGGAAAGCTGATCAAATCTCGCGCCGCAAACCTCAGCCTTAAGGCCGGAGTCAGGCGCTCTTACTCGCCTGTGCGAGTTTGTATCGCCTCGCTGCTACACCCCGCCGTCCCCCGCATCCGCTCGCCCGCACCCGCTTCAGCATGCCTCCGCCTCGCTGGCCCGAGCAGCGTGGCTCGGGAGAAGCGTCCGCGTAAGCGGGTTGCTGTGCCCGTTTCCGTTCGCCCCCGTCTCGACGGGTGGAGCGGCGTGGGGGATGAGATTACCCTTCGCCACCCGCCCCTCTCCCCGTCGGTGGCTGCCGCTGCGAAAGCTGCGGGCGAAGGGGTGGCTGAGGCAAGTGTCGAGAACGACCAGGGCGACGTCGGCTCCGTGTCCATGGACGAACGAACGTGGCGATACTCGCCTTCCTCGCAATCGACTTGCGGCGATGGTAGCATGTGCTGCTTGCCATGTCCGACGACCCCACGACTAACCACCCCATTCGCCAGCACTATGACCGACTCGCCAAGCTGATAAGCCGTGCCGTCCTCGCGGGCTGCGCCACGGTGCAGATCGGCGTGGAGCTGTTGCCGGATTCGCTCACCGCCGACGTCCTGGTCGAGCCGCGCGCGGCGCTGCCGCTGGATCTGCCGGGCGCCGGCCTGCTCAGCCGCCTCGTCGGGTCGCAGATCGCGCTGCTGGAGAGCTTTTCCGCCGCGGTCGAGCCGCTGGCGCTGCGCTCGGCGGTAGCCAAGCTCCACCTGGTGCTGCGTCTTGCAGAACAGCGGCGCCAGCCCGGAGCTCCGCCGACGCGCGGGTGCCTGGTCGTGGTCACGCCCGAGTCGGCCGGCGGCGCCATCGCGGCGGTTCTCGGCGGGCGCGGCGGCGCGGTCGCGCCCGGTGTGCGGCGCTGGGGCACCCTCGACCCGGTCTTCGTCGTCCGGGCAGATCGCGTCGGCGATGAGCTCGACACGCTGTTCTTTCGCCTGCAGGCCCGCGGCGCCGTGAGACGAGTTGCGGTGGTCCAGGTGTACCGTGATAAAATCGAGCCATACGAGTCGGTGTTGGACAACTTCGACAGGAGGTATCGGGACATGGCAATCAGCCATCCGGAGGTCCTCGCGGCGGTGGGCGCCGAGGAGGCGGCCAACTTGCGCGAGCTCGTGGACACCCGGCGGGAAGTGCTACTGGCTCTCGGCGAGGCGCGGGGCGAGGCGCGGGGCGAGGCGCGGGGCGAGGCGCGCGGAAGGGCCGAAGCCAGGGCCGAGGACGTGCTCGCCGTTTTCGAGGTCCGCGGCCTGCCAGTCACTCGCGAGCAGCGGTCGCAGATTCTGTCATGCCGCGATCTCGGGCAGCTCGATCGCTGGCATCGGCGCGCGATCACCGCGCCGTCGGCGGCAGAGGCGCTGGGCGGAAAGAGCTGACGGACGCGGGTTGGCCCCAGCGCCGAGCACCGTGAAAAAGCGACCCGGACACCGCCTCCGTGAGACGTCACGCGAGGGAGAAGCAGGGAACGCGGCGGTTTTGGCGGTGCCGGGGGGAGACGAGTCGAGGACCACCCCGCCGCCGTCCGATGGGGGTCGCGGCGGAGGGGAGCGTTCTCCTTCGGGAGGTGAGCTGGGGTGTGGGGCGTTCAGGATCCGCTCAGCTCTTGCGTGTTCACGGCGAATCAGCTAGCTAAGAGGCGAACCGTAATTCACCCGAGGGAAGGTGCCCGTGTGCCCGGACTGGATCAGAGGTCGCTCCGAAAGACCCGCTGACAGCGCTCAGAGCAGTCTCGACACCATCCGCGCGCTGCTGCGGCGGGACTACCTGACCCGAGCCGACTGGGATTATGCGCTGCGGGACCTGGCGCACATGGTGAGGGAAGCCGTAGGCGCGTCGGAGGCGCTGGTGGCATTCTACGATCGCGAGCGCGACGCGTGGACGGCCTGTAACAGCAGCGGGACCATGATTGGCGATGCCGAGATTTCACGTCAGGCTTCGCGCACCATTCTCGAGCGCGTGAGGCAAACCGAGGAGCCGATCCTGGGCAAGTTGCCCAAGGGCGTGCAGTCCTCGAGCATTCAGATGAAGCTGCTGGATTCGGTGCTCGCGGTGCCGCTGTACCGGTGGGAAGCCAGCCAGAACGCGCCGTCGCGAAGTTTCACCGGAAGCATCTATGCGCACCGGGCACCGCGGATGCCGCCGTTCTCGGATGAGGACGTGGCGCTGGTCCTGGACATTCGCGAGATCGCGCAGCGAACCTTGAGCCTTCTGCAGTACGTGCGCACGGTGCAGGACGACCTGGAAAGCTCGCGCTCCGAAGTGGCTCGCCTGCGGCACAGTCTCAGTTGCCAGTACCGGCTCGGCAACTACGTAACCCGCGATCCCAGCTTCGCCGACACGGTTTTGGATCCGTTGCGGCGCATCACGCGAGCGGACAAGGTGGGCTTGCTCATTCTGGGCCCGACCGGCGCCGGCAAATCGTATCTCGCCAAGGCCTTTCACTACGAATCCTCCCGTGCGGTGGGCCCATTCGTCGTGCTCGACTGCTCGCAAGTCACCTCGGCGGAGACGCTGGCGGCGGAGCTGTTCGGCTACGCGCCCCAGTCGGGCTTCGCGGGCGCACCGCCGAAGGGCAGCTCCGGAGCGGCGGCGCAAGCGCACGGTGGAACGCTGTTCATCGACGAAATCTCCTGCTTGACGCTCGACCTGCAGCAGCGCTTGCTCGGGCTGATCCAGACCGGCGCGTATGCGCCGCTCGGCGGGAGTCAGAAGCATCACGCCGATATCCAGGTCATCGCGGCAACGCATGACAACCTGCGGCGCCTGGTGCGCCAGAACCGGTTTCGCGAAGATCTGTACTGGCGCATCGCGGAGGTCACGATCCGGCTCCCGCCGCTGACGGACCGCGCCGCGGACATTCCCGACCTCGCCGAGGCGTGCCTGAAGAGCGCCTGCGAGCGTTTTGGTCGGCCCGAGATCCAGAGGATCGGCAAGGACGGGCTCACGGTATTGCTCAATCATGACTGGTCCGTCTCCGGCAACATTCGCGGGCTCGAGCACACGGTACGGCGGTCGGTATTGCTGGCGCCGCCTGGCACCGTGCTGTTAGGCGCGGAGCACATCAAGCTCGAGACCCTTGCGGAGCAGGACGCGGAGCCGGACGAGGCGGCCGAAGCAGGCGGCGACGAAGCATCGAACGCGAGCTCCGGCGTGGCACCGAGCCGCGAAGGCCTGGGTGGCTACTCGCCGAGTGTCCAGGCGGTGGTGGACGCGATGGCACGGCACCGCTACGCCACGGTTGCCGCCAAGGAGCTCGGGATCAGCTACGCGGCGTTGATCGGGCGGCTTCGCAAGGCGGGGCTCACCGTGCGTGACGTCCAGCCAGGGATCCTGCCCGCACGGCGGCGCTAGCGCGCTCACGGAAAAGCTGTCGAGGCGACGACCATGAATGACCACCCGGATCGAATAGGCCGCTATCGCATTCTCGGTGAGCTCGGCAAGGGCGGCATGGGGATCGTCTATCTGGCCGAGGGCGAGGACGACGGCGCGCGCGTGGCGCTGAAGACCGTTCTTGTCCCGGCACACGAGCTGCTCGGCAACATCCGCAGGGAGATTCACGCGCTGGCGCGGCTGCACCATCCCGGCATTGTCAGCATCCTCGCGGAGGGCATCGAAAACGGTCTGCCCTGGTATGCGATGGAGGTATTGACCGGGCGGTCGCTCGACATTTACTGGACCGACCTGGACGTCAACACACCGCGGCCGGTCGCCGACCGGGGCGGGTGGCCTCGCCCGCTGCCTGTGGCCCTGGCCGCAACGATCGCAGACACGCCGGTGCCGCGCGCGGGCGGCGACGAGCCGACACCGGTCCCGCTTCCCAAGGGCGCAAAGCCACCGCTCGCCGAACGCAATCCCGCGGCGCTGCGGCAATCTCTGGAAGTGGTTCATCGCCTGTGCATTCCGCTGGCGTTTATGCACGGCGAGGGAATCGTGCACCGCGACCTCAAGCCGGAAAACGTGCTGGTGCGGCCGGACGGCACACCGGTGCTCGTCGATCTCGGCCTGATGAGCCGTTTCTGGAGCACGATCAGCCGGGAAGCGCTCGAGGTCGACCGCGGCGTCGCCGGCACGGTGGCCTACATGGCACCCGAGCAGGTCCGCGGCGAGCTCGTGGACGCCCGCGCCGACCTCTATTCCCTCGGCTGCATGCTCTACCGCCTGGCGACCGGCCGCGCGCCTTTTGTCGGGGAATGTTACGGGGACGTGCTGCAGCAGCATCTTCGCAAGAAACCCGTCCTCCCGTCGTTGTTGGCGAATCACCTGCCCCGCGAGCTCGAAAGCCTGATTCTGCGGCTGCTCGAGAAGCGCCCCGAGGAGCGGCCCGGTTACGCGCTGGACGTCGCGAATGCGCTGGCGCCTCTGACCGGGATCGACACCGCCGAGCTGCTCGAGGTTGCGCCGCGCCCGTACCTCTACCGCCCGGGTTTTACCGGGCGCGCGGCCATGCTGGAGGAGCTCGAGGGCCGGCTGCTGCGACTCGAGCAGCAGTCCGGCGCTCTGGCGCTGATTGCTGGCGAGAGCGGCATCGGCAAGACGCGCTTCGCCATGGAGGTGGCGCGGCGAAGCATCGAACGAGACATTCTGGTGCTGATGGGAGAATGCCTGGCGCCGTCGGAGGCGAGCGAGCAGGGGAGCCCGCCGCTGTATCCGTTTCGCCGCATCCTGGGCGAAATTGCGGATGAATGCCGGGAAGAAGGGGAGCCAGCGTGCGACCGGCTCTTTGGAAAGAGCGCGCGCGTGCTCGCGCGCTATGCGCCGAGTGTGGCGGCGCTGCCTGGTCTCGAGAAGTATGCCGAACCGGCGTCACTGCCCCCGGAGCAGGCGAGGCTACGGGTCTTCGCCGATCTCGCCGAGGTGCTGCGCCGGGTGTCCGACGAGCGACCGCTGCTGCTGATTCTCGATGACCTGCAGTGGGCGGACGAGCTCACCGCGGGGTTTCTGAGCTATCTGCTCAGGGGAGAGCACCTGCGGCGCATGGAGCTGGTCATAGTCGCCACCTATCGCGCCGAGGAGCGTACGGACGCGATCGCGGCGCTGCGTGGCCATGAGCAGGTCCTGGAGCTATCGCTCGGGCGCCTCGACGAAGCCGCCGTGGGCGCCATCGTCGCGAACATGCTGGCGATCACGCCCCCGCCGAGCCTGTTCAGCCGCTTTCTCGCGCAGTACTCGGAAGGCAACCCCTTCTTCGTGGGGGAGTACCTCAGAGCGGCGGTGGAGGAGGGCATCCTGTGGCGTGATCACGGTGGTCACTGGCAAGTGCTGGCCGCCAGCGATGAGGCCGCGGACTGGTCGGAATTCGAGGCCCTGCCGTTACCGCGCAACCTTCAGGACCTGGTCGAGCGGCGGCTCACGGGTCTGACAGGGCCGGCGCGGCGTCTCCTCGAGGTTGCCGCGGTGCTCGGCCGCGACGTGGAGACGGCTTTCGTGTCGCAGCTTGCCAAGGTTGACGACTACGATTTTTTCAACGCGCAGCAGACGCTCTTGCGGAGGCAGGTTCTCGAGGAGGCCGGCGGTGGGTGGCTGCGGTTCACCCACGACAAGATCCGCGAAGTGGCCTACGCGAAGCTGGATGAGGGCGTTCGCCGGCAGCTCCATTCCGAGAGCGCGCGGCGGCTGCGCGCGCGTTTCGGGGTCGCGGTGGGCGAGGCCGAGGCGGAGATTGCGCGCCACCACGATGCCGCCGGCGAGGCCAATGAGGCGGTCCCGGCATACGTGCTCGCCGCGCGCCACGCCCGCGAGAGCGCGGCGCTGCCCACCGCGATCGGGTTTCTCGACCGGGCGCTCGCGCTGTGCGGCCAGGGGCTCGCGCGGGAGCGGTTGGCCATCCATCTGGAGCGCGCCCGGGTGCTCGATCTCCACGGTGCCGGTGACCGGGCGCTGCTCGACCTCGAGGAGGCACTGCGGCTGGCGATGGCGGCCGGGGACGAGCGTGCGCGGTGCGACGCGCTACTCGAGCGGGCGGCGATTCTCCTGCGGCGGTCGGACCCGCGCGGCACCCAGGAAAGCGCCGCCGCCGCGGCAGCGCTTGCCGAGGCGCTCGGCGACCGGGCGCTCGGGGTGCGGGCGCTGAACTTTCTCGGTGCCGCTCAGTGGCGCCAGGGCGACGGCTTCGCCGCGTCGCTGACCCTCGCCGACGCCCTGGTCATGGGGCGTACGCTCGCCAGCCCCGCCTTGCTGGCCCAGACTCTGCATTACCTCGGCGCGATCAACCAGGAGCGGGGCGACTTTCAGAAGGCGCTCGCCTATCACCAACAAGCCCTGGAAGCGCGCGAGCGCAGCGGCGATGAGCAAGGCGCGGCGGCGGTGCTGACCGACCTGGCGCTGGTGTCGTGGCGGCAGGGAGACCTGAGGGAAGCCCTCGACCGCACCGAGCAGGCGCGGCAAATGTACGAGCACATCGGTGACCGGGTCAACATCGCCAACACGTTGGGAAACCTCGGCGGCCTGATGATCGACCGCGGAGAGCTCCGGCGGGCGTTTTCCATGTTCGAAAAAGCCCACGCCATGTACCGGGGCATGGGCAATGAGGGCGGAGCGCTGCGCAACCTGGGCAACATGGCGATCGTGGAACGGGAACAGGGGGAGCTCGGAAAGGCGCTGGAGCGGTTCCGCACGGTTCTGGCGGCGCGCCGGGCGAGCGCGGATCCCCACGAGCTCGCCCTGGCGCTGCACAACATCGCGGCGGTGCTCGTCGATTGCGGGGCGTTCGCGGAGGCGGCGGTGATCATCGGCGAGGGCGTGGCGATCTGCCGGCGGCTCGAAGACCGCTTTCACCTGGCCGAAAGCCTGACCACGAGCGGTGAGATCGCCTGGTTCGGGGGCGATGCCGAAGGCGCCGCGCGCTGCTGGCAGGAAGCGCTGCAGTTGGCGAGGAGCAACGGCTATCGGCTGCTCGAGCTGCCCTTGAAGGCGTGGGTAGCGATGTCGCGGCCACGCCTGGGGAGCGCCGATGCCGCCGAAGTGGACGAAGGCGAGGAGCTCCTCGCGGTGAGTCAGGAGCTCGGCGGTGCCGATCTGGTGAGCGAGGTGGGAGTCCTGGTCGCGGATCGCGAGCTGAGCCGCGCCGCACCGCAGCCGGCGGCGGCACTGCGAGCGGCCAATCAGGAGCGGCTGGCGATGGTGGAACGGGACGCCGCCCGGCAACTGTACTACGCCGAGTGGTTGCGCCACAGGGCACTGGCGGCCTCGGGACAGCACGATGCGGCCGAGGAGAGCTTGCGAGCGGCGTGTGAGGCGCTGGCGTCGGTCGTACGGCGGGCGCCCGAGCCGTATGTGGCGTCTCTGCTGCGTCATCCGCGGGCAGAGGGAGTCGTCGCGGCGGCGCGGGAGCGCGGTCTGGAGCTCGGCGAGCGGTAGGCGCGGGCCTGAAGCCACCGCCGGATCGACGGCGGCGGTGCGGCTGGCGGAGCTCCTGGAGAGCAAACGCCGGCTCGCCGGTGACTGCCTGCGGCCGCCGAGAGCGCTGCAGGTGACGGAGGCGGAGCTGCGCGACTGCCTGGCTGCGGTGGTGGGTGAGTGGCAGCGGGGGGCTGATGAGTGGGGGCCGGACCGGCCATATTTGCCGCAGATAAAACATCTGAGGCGATTCTGGCCGCCAATTTGCCTCAATTCGCCCCGTTTCCGGCCACTCTTCGCGCAGATGGCCGTATCTATGGAAAGTGTGGCCGGGGTTTCCGGAATTTCCCGGCCAAATTCGCGTTAGATGTTTTATCTCATCGGAAAGTGGCCGGTCCATCGTCTGATCCTCACGCCCTTTGATGGGAAGGTATTTCAAGAAGGCTCCGTATGGGGTCTGGGGAGCTCCTCGGATGAGTCCGTGCGCCCGGTCAGAGGAATGCTTTGGCGTTACCTCTTTGCTGAGCCTGCCCAGGCGTGGCAGAAACCACGGGCCTATCTTTCGTCAGCTCCCCGAAACCCATAAAGAGCCCGATGTGCTTGACAACCTCGAGGGGGTGCTGTCGACCATCGTCGATGCGCTTGGCGATCACGTTTCCGCCCGCCACCCCGCCCCTCCGCCCGCAAGCGGGGGGAGGGGGTGGACAGTACTATGCGGTTGGCGTAGCTGCCATCGCCAGGCGCGAGCGCTTCTCTATTGCACCAGCGAGCCGGCCAGCCGCACGGGCACCGAGCTCAGCGTCGTGCGGGCCCGGGCGCGAAGTGCAACCCGGAAAGCGGGCCCGCGGTAGCCCGAGAGCGGTTCGGAAGCCGCGGCGATCAACAGCTTGTCGCCATGGACGGAATACGCGACCACCGCTCCTCGGATCGCCTCGCCGGCGGCCACACCGGCGATCGCGAAGCGGGTGTCATCAAATTCGAGCAGAATGGTGTAGCTCGACACTGAAGCCTGCTGTCGGACGGAGATCGCCAGCTCCTGGACCGCAATGTCGCCGGCTGCGAGCAGCTTCGGCGCGGGCGGGGGAACCAGGCTCAGCCGCGCCGGGCCCGAATCCGGTCGTTCCCGCGAGGCGGCGCGAGCAATGGCGCTCGCCTCGCTCGTCGTGCACCAGCTCCCCGAGATGTTGGCGCGGTTGCCCGTGGCACATTGCAGGATGAGCGAAGCGTCGTAGGCGGTGATCTTGCCGTTCCCGGTCACGTCCAACTGTGCGCGCTCGGCGGGGCTTGGGATGCGGTCCGCCGCGACGATCGCCAGCGCCTCGGCCGCGTCTTGCTCGGTGGGATCGGCCGCGCTACCTGCGGATTCCCTGGCGTACGCGTCCTGCGCCGAGGTCTCGAATCGGGTGTTGTCGAGGTTCCAGTCGTTTCCGGCGTGGCGGATGTTGTCCGGGGTCGAGACTCCCACTCGGTACACGTCGATTCTCCAGTCGTAGAGGTCGTGGCTGCCACCGCCGATGGTCACGTACACCGCGTCGCTGGTGGCCGCGCCGGTAATGGTGTGGGTGTTGGTCGTCCCGAGCAGCGTCCACGTGCTGCTGCTCCACCGCTTCCAGTAGATCTTCTCGAAGACCGTCAACGAGCCGCTGCCGCCGCTGACGTCCGGGTCCCAGCTCAGCCGGGCTTGCCGCACGTACCTGTCTCTGTCGTAGTCGACGAGGTTCGTCCACCAGGCGTCGTAGATGGTCGCGCGCGTGGCGGTCGGCGCGGGATCCTCCCCGGCGGTCTCCAGCTTGACGTTGTCGAGACTGGCGTCGATCCCCGGGTCGCGGACGTTGTCGGGTGAGCCGCTGCCGGCGCGATAGACGTCGATCCGCCAGTCGTACAGGTCGTGGCTGCCGCCGTTGATCACGGTGTAGACCGCGTCGCTGGTGGCGGCGCCGGTGATGGTGTGCGAGGGCGTGGTCCCGAGCAGGGTCCATGAGCTGCTGCTCCACCGCTTCCAGTAGATCTTCTCAAAGACCGTCAGCGAGCCGCTGCCGCCACTGACGTCCGGGTCCCAGTTGAGGCGCGCCTGGCGAGCGTACCCGTCTCCATCGGAGTCGAGCGAGCTCGACCACCAGGCGTCGTAGACGGTCGCTCGCGTGGGCGTTGGTGCGGGGTCCTCCGCGGCGGTCTCCAACCTGACGTTGTCCAGGCTGGAGTCGTTCGCCGGGTCGTGGACGTGGTCGGGTGACCCGCTGCCGGCGCGATAGATGTCGATCCTCCAGTCGTAGAGGTCGTGGCTGCCACCGTTGATGACGGTGTAGACCGCGTCGCTGGTGGCGGTGCCGGAAATTGCGTGGGTGGGCGTGGTTCCGAGCAGCGTCCACGTGCTGCTGCTCCACCGCTTCCAGTAGATCTTCTCAAAGACCGTGAGCGAGCCGCTGCCGCCGCTGACGTCCGGATCCCAGGCGAGGCGCGCTTGCCGCGCGTAGCCGTCGCTGTCGGAGTCGACGGCGCTGTACCACCAGGCGTCGTAGACGGTCGCCACCAGTGCGTGGGCAGGCGATGCCACGTTACGCGGTGATGCGCTGCGGGGTTTCTCGGGCAGCGCTCGGACGTCTTCCGCGGAAAGGCGCCCATGACTCGAAGCTCGCGGGGCCACCGGATCGCCGGGTCCTTCCGCGGAGAGGGCGGCCGGTTTGCTGTAGGGGATTTCGTCTCCCCTGACCGCTCCTGTCGCGGACAGCGTGGGGGACATGAGCGGCAGGGGAAGCGCGTTCTTCCGATAGGGAACGTCCGCGGGCGCGACCCGGCCTTCGTCGAGCTGTCGCGGCGCCATTTCCGGCGTCGCGGGAAGCCGCAGCTCGGCCAGCAGGCTGGGTGGGTTTTCCGTAGGCGGGCTGCCGGCGCGGTCCCGTGCCTGCGCGCCGGTCGTCCAGGCGCAGGCGATCGCCAGGGCCAGGCCGAGGAGGGTCAAGTGTGCTCGCGCCGGGATCTCGGGGCGGGCGGTTCGGCCGCGGTCGGGTGATGTCGTCGAATCGGCTTCGGCGGAAACCGGTGCGTGGGATTCGGGCCTCGCTTGCGGGCAACGAAGGGATAGGGTGCTCATGAATGGTGCTCTCCCGTGCTGGTGAAGAATGAGAATCGGTGAACCGTAGAGCGGTGCAGCGGACGTTCCGGTGGGGCACACCGGCGTGCGCCGGCGGCGGGTTGCCAGGGCGCCGCTACCGGGTGGAAGAGTAGGGCGGGGCCGCGACGATCTGGGTGCCCTGGGCATGGGCGTCGTCGATGGCCGACTCCAGGAGCTCGCTCGTGCTCGGCCCGGCGATTCGGGTTTCGATCAGCTCGGCGCCGGCGTTGGCCAGGGACGAGATGGCGTGGGCGATATCCGCGTACGAATGGAGCGCTCGACCGTCAGGCGAGGGCGAGTACGAGCTGGGCTCGGCCAGGCGGGCTCCGGGAAGGCTGCGTGCGAGCGAAAGGGCCTGTTCGAGGTCGGTGCCGGGCTCGAGCGCTACCTCGAAGACGCCGTGTCTGACGGCAGCAATCTGCAAGCTGTTCTGCTCGAGGATGAGGGTTGCTTCCGCGGTGCTGAGCGCGTCGTCGAAAGCAACCAGGATGGCGTTCTGGGGCGCGCGGCTGGAATCGGGGGCAGGGGCGGCGGAAACCTGGACGGCGGTGGCGGTCATCAGCGCGAGCAAGGTCCATGCGGCTGCCATTGTCCTCATTCGTATCCTCCTGGTGGTTGGGATCTCGAAGGTATCGAAGACCGGGTAGTGCAAGCCCGACGCCAGGTTCGGCAAGGCGCTCGGTGGCGGGGACGTGGCGCCGTGGCGGCCGGTGAGATCGCGGCGGCGTCGCGACATCAGTCCGATGTCCCAGGGCGCGAAAGCGGCGCGCGGGAGCGCCGACGAGGCGGGAGCGAGGCGGCAGGGGGACAAGTACTTGTACAAGGAGTTACGCAAGATCGTTGCGGCCCCGATTCCCGTGCGCAGGTGCGCGGCATGATCAGCGCGGGTGGCGGCCTCTGTGCCGGACAGAGCGGGGCGACGGTGGAAATCGGGCGTAGGCCGAATGTGGCTTACACCTGAGGCCGGGACGCAGGGGCGCGATTTATCGCGCCCGGTCATCGCGGCCGGTAATCGGGACGGATCATTCTCGGCCCGATGATCCCCGGCCCGGCATTGGGGCGCGGTGAATCGCGCCCCTCGTGCGCCTGAGCCTGCGGCGGGAAGAAGTGTAAAGGACGAAACCGGACATTCGCCCGACTCCGAATAATCGGTGGCAGGTGCAACGGGGGGCAAGCAAATGAATGCTCGGCGGTGTCCCAGGGGCAACCGCGAACGGCGCGAATCCTCGTCGCCGCCGCCTGCGCTGCGCATTTCAGGTCCGCAGCCGGAAGCTGTAGAGGGAGCAAGCAAACCTTGCAGGGGGTGCAAGGTTTGCTTGCGGGTTGACAGCAGCGTTCGATATCGCCAAGCTCAGGCAAGAAAGGCGTGCAGCATGATCCTGCGCAGGCATCGGAAAGGGTTGAGCCGCGTGACTCGCATGGCGTGTACCGCGGCGGGAGCTTGCGATTCCCCGGCCGTGCGCCGGCGCCGTACCGGGTCTGGGCCAATTGACGTGACGCGCGCCGACTCCGCCGGCTCCCCTGCTGGCATGCGGCGTGCAGTCGTCAGGCGTATGGACCTGCAACCATGCCAGAACTGGATATTGCGACGACCTCTCTCGGGGCGCTTGGCCGTCTCCGCTGCGCGCGTCGCTTGTGTCGAGCAGGTCCTCGATGGCGCCCGCGCTCGCGGGGTCGGGCGGGCGCTCGGGACCGATCTGCTTTGCACCTTGCGCCACCGGCATCCCGTAGGGGCGGCCCCTCGTGGCCTGCCAACGAGCAACCAGGCAGATTCCCGGGACGGGTGCGGGGGGGGGCCTGTGCCTACGCAGTGCTCGTTGCGCCTGGGCCGACAATCGGCCGACGCCAGGATTCCGCAGTATCGCCGGCGCGAGCGGCGAGCCGGAAGCCGGATGGTCGGGCGCCGTGAGGCCGCGATCGCGGCCAGCGGTGGATCGGCCCCGCAGGGACGAAGGCGTCGATGTCTGGGGGATGACGTGTCGACGCCTTCGTGGAAACACTTGCCGGCCCGGGACGAGTGGGAGAAGATGATGAGGCGTGGGGTGACGGCGAGATCCAGGAGGAATGCGGCCACGAGACCGAAGACTGCGCGGGTCGTAACAGGAGGAGGCGATCGTGAGGGCGACGGGCGATGGGTCACTGTCTGCAGAGGCAGTTCCGCACTGGCCGCCACGGGAGAACCAGGTGGGGATTGGGCTCGGGGCGCGGCGGAGCAAGCACGACTGTGGCGGCCGCCACGAGCGCCGCAGACGACACAGGATCGGGACCGTTTGAGCACCGGTGCGCGTGCACCGGGTTGGAGCGGGGCAAGCTCTTTTCGTACATACAATCACGGCACCAGACCGGAGGGGAGTGGCAATGATTCGGGACAGAGGCTGGGGGCGCATGTTTTCGCTGGCACCTCGAGATCGCGACGCTCGCATGGACTTCCGATTCTCGGCCGCTGCCGTGAATGGGCGACCCATGATCCACCCACGCCCCGAGGAGCCGCAGGAGGCGACGGATCCATCTTCCGGTGAGCCACGCCAGCGCGCGTGGATGCAGGATTCGACACGGCGGCAAGGGCGGGCTGCCTCCGGTCGCGGTCAGCACGCCTGCAAGGCGCGGCTGCTCGCGGTGCTGCGAATCATTCTCATGGCGATGCTCGGCCTCGTGGGAATGGGGGCCGGTGTATCGCAGGCCGAGGCTCCGCAATTCGTCAAATACGACGATAACCCACTCATGGATAACGTTAACGGACAATCGGTTATTTTTGACGCTGAAGATGCGTTGTACAAGATGTGGTTTGACATAAACCGTGCCTTCTATTACGCTGAGTCTGCTGACGGCCTTTCTTGGACGATAGGAAATGGCGGGAGCCCAGTTCTTTCTGTCGGCAGCGGTTTCGAGGCGTATTCGGTGGAGGAACCATTTGTTATGAAGGATGGAGCTACTTACCGTATGTGGTATTCTGGCTATAACGGCGGGGTAACACAAAAATGCGGATACGCCACATCTATTGATGGAATATCATGGACGAAGTATGCCGGAAACCCCGTTCTCAGTGGAAGTGCGGGGGATTGGGATACGCAGTGTAACGGCATGGTTGTTCTCAGGGATGGTGTCGTTTTTCGCGCCTGGTACATGGGCGAGCGTGATGACACGAATCTCTATGCTATTGGCTATGCGGAATCGTCGGATGGCGTCAACTGGGTAAAGAATCCGAGCAACCCGGTTCTTGCTGGCTCAGGCATTCCTGGGAGCTTCGACGAGACGACGGTGGAAATTGGTGGAGTGGTGCAGGAGGCTGGTGGCCTCATTAGACTGTGGTACGCCGGAACTAACTATCCCGGAGGATACGTCAGCGGCGACTATCCACGAGGAATTGGCTATGCCGAATCCAATGACGGGCTGACGTTCACGACTTCTTCAGCGCCTGTTTTTCCTGTAGCTCGACCGAACACGGCCTGGGACGCCAATGTTCGAGACCCCAGTGTCCTCAGGATCGGTAACGTCTACAAGATGTGGTTCTCTGGCTATGCGGTGCAGGGGGGCACACCAAGTCTTGGCCATGCTTCAGCAGTCGCGCCAGGTTCCCCGAAGATCGCCTTCACATCCAACGCAACCGGAGACTGGGACGTCTACCTGGCAAACCCCGACGGCAGCGGGGCCGTAAACCTCACCAATGACCCGAGCCGCGACAGCGGTCCCCAAATTAGCGCGGACGGGACGAAGATCGCGTTCCTTTCGGATCGTTCGGGGCAAAGCCAGGTGCATGTCATGAACATCGACGGAACCGCTGTGACGCAACTGACGACGAGCGGGACCTGGGGTGGACACAACAACTTCGGAAGCTGCGCGTGGACCGCTGATGGGAAGATCCTGTACAACCTCGACGCCAAGCTCTATCGCATCGATGCCGACGGCGCGAACCCGACCGAGGTTCTGACGGCCCCCGCTGGCCGGGAGATCCACACTGTGTCAGCCTCGCCAACTGGAAACAAGATCGCGTTCCAGGCTCAGGGGAGCTGGGGGTACACTCAGGATATCTACGTCGCGAACCCGGACGGAACCGGTCAGGCCATCCTGGTAGCCAATTCTCCGGGAACAGAATTCACCGGAGGATTCAGCGCCGATGGCACCAAGCTCCTGTATGCTCACGACGCATCCGGACACGAGGAGAGTAGTGGGCGTGCGCTCGACCTGCGTGTCTATTCAATCAACCTGGATGGTACGGGGAACACCGACCTCTCTGTGGGCAAGCCGGACGGGACCAATGACAATTGGCCCGTGTTTCTTGCCGACGGAACCGGCATCGTGTTCGAGAACGCGCCGAACGACAGTTCCGCGGCCGCAGACCTCTGGACGATGGATTTGAGTGGCGGGAACAGAGCTCGCGTGCGAACGGATGGCATGCTGCCCAACTCTGGGTGGGTGGCCAATCCAGGTGGATCGCCCACGGCGACCCAGACCGTGACGCCGGCACCAACCTCGACGACCACGGCGACGCCAACGGCGACGCCGACTTCCGCTGCAGCATTTCTCTCCGCGGACTTCGCGACCTCGGACCTGAGCGCCTGGACGCTGTACGGCAGTCCACTGCCACAATGGGTCTCGTCAGCCTATGGCCGCACCGGATTGTTCGACAACAACGGAGACCCGAACTATGACAGCGGTGGTCTCTCCAAGACGCTCGTCGGCAGTCCCGATGGTCTCACGATCGAAGCCGATTTTCTCCTCGCGTTTACCAACCTCGATGGGTGTTGGGCCGATGCCCAAGTCGGTCTGACGAAGGACGCCAACCCGTCCGTGTCCGGCACAGGTTTCACTGGCGGCCACGGCATTTGGTTTTCCCTTAACGCCGTAGGAGACGCCTGCTGGGCGGCGCCGTCACAGTATCGGCGGAAGGCGTGGTTTTTCGGTGGCATTGTGGCAGAGGATGACACCGTGGAGGCGATGCCGGAGTATGCCTTCGACGGCGACCCGTACACCAATGACTGGCATCGGCTTCGGATCGAGGTCGGCTCGGACCGCATCGTTCGGTTCCTCGTCGACGACACCCTGGTGTGGACCACCACCAAGAAACTGCACCCCGCGCTTCTTGGGGGACGCAACGTCGTGCTTGGCAGTCGGTCCTCGGGATCGGCAGGCAAGGCGTACTGCGATTGGGTGCGCGTCAGTTCCGTGGAGACCACCATTCCAAGTAGCTCATGGGTTCGAGCCGTGTTGGTTGGAGACGTCGACGCCGACGGCGCTAACGAGATCATCGTGACTGGCGAGAGCACCAGCTCTGTTGACGTCTACGAGCTCTCCGGGGGCGTCTATGTCCAGGAGGCGTCCCTGAGCTTCGCCGAAATCCCTGTGGCCCTTGCCCTGGCCGACCCTGACTCGGACGGTACGAAAGAGCTCATCGTCGGCACGAGCAATGGCGACAGTGGCGGCTACGTCTACGTAGGCACGGTCGTTGGCGCCGCATTTTCCCAGGAGTGGAAGAGCGGGCTGGTCCAGAGCTTTCGCTGGGGAAAGGAGCTTGCTGTCGGCGACGGAGATGGGGACGGTGCTCAGGAGATCGCCGTCGGTGTTTCCTGGTACGGACGCCGCCTGGTTGTCTACGAATACACCGGTTCGACCTACGAGCCGGTCTGGCAAAGTGGCATCGGGAGCGATACCGATACCGTAACCTACGCGGATGTGACTGGAGACGGCCGCGCGGAGCTTCTCGTGGGCACCGGGTGTTGGTCCGACTTCGGTATGCGGATCTATACCGGCGGCTCGACCTTGAGCTATTCGGATACCGGCAAAGGTCTGACCGACGTGCACGCGGGCGACGTCGACGGCGATGGGGCACCGGAGGTGGTGGCCGGGGTCGGCACCCGCTGCGGCGGTAGCGCCAGCCCCCGTCCCGTCTTCGAGATATTTGAGCGCTCGGGGGAGTCCTACTCACTGGCGTATACCTCACCGGAGCTAACCGCCGAGAACGATGTCCACGTCTGGGTGACTACCGGCCAACTGGATCCAGGCACCGCCGCGGAGGAGGTCGCGTTTGGCACCATGAGTAGCGGCACCGGCGGGGGGAACCTGGGCATCTATCGCCACACAGGTTCAACTTGGACCAGTTGGTGGAGCTGGACGCCCTCACCGAGCACCGACGACGTTGCGGCAGTTACTATCGGCGACGCGGACAACGACGGAGTGTCCGAGCTTGTTGCGGGTGGCGCATCCTGGGTGAAGATCTTCGAAACGGCGGCGTTTTCCGCCGAGACGCCCACCAGCACTCAGACGCCGACCGTGACGCCCACGTCGACCGCGACCCCGACGCCGACGATAACGCCGACTGCGACGGTGACGGCAGTGCCACCGACGGCAACTCCTACCTCAACCGCAACGCCTACCTGGACCGCTACCACCACGGCGAGCGCGACGGCTACCTCGACCCCGGCCACGACGGTGACTGGCACGGCAACCGAGACGCCAACAGCGACCCCGACCGCAACGCCCACCGCGACTGTGACCCCAACCTGGACGGCAACCTCCTCGCCCTCCGTCCCCCCATCCCCAACGCAAACCCCGACGCGGGAGCCGTCACCTACCCGCACCCCGACGCCTACCGCGACGCCAACCGTGACCCCGACGGCCGCCCCAGCCGCGCCGCGAATCGTCACGGCCTTCGCCAGCGGTCCCGTCATCCACGTGTCGTGGACCCCGCCGGCGAGCTGGGCAACGCACCCACCGCTCGGATACCACGTGTATCGCCGCGTCCATCCGCCCGAGGGCAACGAATTCGCCATGGTCATGACCACGACGGGCATCTGGAACTGCTACTTCAAGGACCTGCTGCGCGACTTCAAGGATGAGCGCCTGCTCTTCGACTACGCAGTCGCCGCCTACTACCCGGATGGCGAAGGTCCGTGGTCGCAGCCGTGGCGCAACATCACCCTGTTCAAAGGCCATTCTTACCCCGCCGACGCGCACCGCTCACCGTCGACGGGTGGCGAGCGGACCGGCAACGAGGTGGCGATTCCAATCGTGCTCGGCGGCGCCGATGGAATGGGGCTACAGAGCCTGGACATCTGGCTGCAGTATGATGCGACCGCGCTGCGGCCCGTCCGCGTCGAGCCGTCGGTATTGGCCCACACCCTGCTGATCGAGAACAACATCAGCATCATCGACAGCTCGCCCGGGCGCGTCGCGCTTTCCGTCGTCAGCCCCGACCTCGAGCATCCGATCGCGGTCAGTGGTAACGGGCGCTTCCTGGACATCGTGTTCACGGTGCTACCCGAAGCGGAAGCGGGATTGTCGTATCCGACCGCCTACGAGCTGTTCCGGGCCTATTTCATCCTCGACGGAGGGGTGTATCAGGCCGAGATGGATCTCGGGGATGGCAGCTTCACCGCGACGGACAGCTACCGGCGCGGCGACCTGACGGGAGAGGGAGAGATCGACACAGCCGATGCGCTCACCGCGCTACTCATTGCCGTGGGCGAGCAGACGGCGAGCGAGGATCAGCTCGCTGCCGGCGACGTCAACGGCGACGGGGCCATCGATTCCGGAGACGTGATCGGCATCCAGCGCCTGTCGCTGGGCCTGCCGGTGAACCCGCCGGCGGGAGCCCGAGAAGCCGCCAGTGCGCGCGCGGGCGAGGTTGCGCTCGGCGTCGGCAGCGCCGTCTGGCAGGGAGAGGCAACGGTGGACATCCCGGTAAGCCTCGACGATGCCGGCGGGGTGGCCGGTGCGCAGCTCGCGATCGGGTGGCCGTCCGCGGCGCTTTCCTTGCGTGAGGTGCGCGGCAGCGGGCAATTCCTGGTCAGCAGCCAGGTGGGTGCCAATAGTGTGACGATCGCCATGAGCCGCACCACCGAGCTCGCGGCCGGTCCGCAAACGCTGGTTACCCTCTCGTTCGACGTCGACCCGCAGGCGCTGCTGGCCGAAGGGCGGGCAGACATCATGGTCGGCGCGCTACGGATATATGGCCAGTACGGGGACGATTTCGCGTGGGCGACGACGGTCACGGCCACGGACGGCGCGATCACCGCGTCTCCGGGAGGGGTGCCGGCCGGCACGCCCGTATGGCTTGCCGCGTCGCTCCTGGCCTGCGGCGCGGCGCTTCCGCATGCCCTGAGGAGGATGGCGCGGCGCGAGCGCGGGGGGAAGGTCAGCAGCATGTAGATCGATGCGGAAATCGCAGCGCGAGGACCGAGACTTCTCTGGGTGCGCGGGCCGGAGGCTCGCGCACCCAGGGGTCGCCGAAACCATGGACGACGCCGGCGTATGCCGACGTTGAGCCGCCGATGCGCAACGTGGACGGTCGATCGGGCGCTAGGCGCGGAGCTCGACCCTGCGCCCGCGCGACATGGAGCATTCTGCCGTGGCGGAGCCCGCTTCGCATCCGCCGCCGCCATCGACATCCGCCATGGCGCCCCGTCCCCTGTGGTCGTCCGGGCGCGGCCGCACGGATTCAGCCGCGGGCAGGAGCGGCGCGATGAATCGCGCCGCGTCGTTCGCCGCAGTGTCGGTTTCGGCTCGCTCCGGTGTTTTGATCCCTGCTGGCGCGCTGCGCGCGCTACTCCGTGAGTGCCCGCAGGTGCTCGATCGTCGCTCCCTCCGCCAGCGCCCGCCGAATGCGCTCGAGACGCTCCGCGGCCACGACCGCTCGAGTTGCTGGCATCAAGGCCAGCCCCGCCTCACCGAAGCGCAGGCGCAACCGGAGCTCGATAGCCTCCAGCAGACCTTCCCTGCGTCCTCTCTCGAGTCCTTTCTCCAGCCCATCGTCGTAGGCGTCTCGGAGCTCGGACGCGAGGAGCTGCACCTCCAGCAGCCGCTGCTCGTAAACGGCGCGCAGCGCGGGATCGGTGGACAGCCGCTCGAGCTCCTCCCGCGCCTTCAATAGCTCGGGCGTTTCCCACGCCTCCAAGACTTTGGTCGACGTCTTGTGTCCCTCCTTGAGAAAAGCGATCCATCGCGCACCGAGGTCGGTAAGCGCCGCCGGCGCCCGGGTGAATCGCGGCAGCTCGATCAGCTCGATTAGGAGACGCCACGATTCAGTTGGCTCGCGAAGCCGCGGGCGAGATAATAGACCATGCGCGCGGGAAACGATCGGCGGGGCTCGCATTGCACTTCGATGATGATCTCGTGCCCCGCGGCATCGCGAAGCCGCAAGTCGACGATCGCGACCTTCTCGCCGGCGAGCTCGCCGAGCCGAAAGGGCGTCAGGATTTGCAGCGACGTGAGGCGCCGGTCCGCCGGCCGTTGCAGCACGCCATTGAGCAAGCTCAGCACCAGGTCGGTGTTGCGTTCGCCGGCGAGGGCGCGTCCCGATCCCCACCTTTCTCGTCGATGGCACGCCGCGTGCATCAGCCTTGGGCATGTGCGTAGACCCCGAACCTCGGTTGAAATCGCTCCCGCGGCCCCTCGGAGAGCTATTGCAGACAACATCGACATGCGTGGCCCTGAGCAGGGAGCAGCTCGGGAACGAGGGCGCACAGTGCCTGGCAACCCGAGCCGGAATGTCTACAACTCGCGGTTTCAGCAGAGGCGACGACACATGAGCAGTGACATGTCGACGGTTGCGTCGAAACACTTGCCGAAACGCATTGTAGACGAGAAGATGATGAGGCGCAGGGGGATCCGCACAACGGCTGTTGAACGAAGTTATCCGAGCTCGGAGAGACGAGGAGTCATGCAGACCATGTCAAAGAGGCAACCGGAGCA
The DNA here is from genome assembly GCA_016188575.1 of Candidatus Schekmanbacteria bacterium. Lineage (GTDB taxonomy): Bacteria > CSSED10-310 > JACPHN01 > JACPHN01 > JACPHN01 > JACPHN01. The sequence continues at coordinate 803 of JACPHN010000122.1, read as the reverse complement.
GGCGACGAAACCACGCGAACGAACCCCGCGCGAGCGGCCATGGCGCACAAGAAGGACGTGTCTTGATAGAGCTTGTTACCTGGAATGAAACGGGGCCTCGAAGGTCCCGGTGTTCGCTACTGATCGGGAGGACAAGTCATGCAGCCAGCAGACGCCCAGACAGAGACCTGTTTCGGCCATCTCGCAAGACAACGCGAATACTCGTCCGGGTCGGGCAGCCGCGCGATGGCGGCAGATTGCCCTGAATGCCGCCCCGGCGGCAATCTGCCGGCGCGCCTCTCGCGCATGACCGATGTACGCCACATTTCCTCCGATCATGAGCCGTGGCCACCAGCGGTGAGCACGTCACCCATCCTGCACCGCTGCAGTTGCCGGTCCGCCCACCGCCAGGGCCGCGTCATGAGTGTTGCCCACCTGCTGGTCGTCGCTGCGCTCCTCGTCTCGGCGATCGCCGCATCGCCGTCCGCCTCATCGGCACAGACGCGGTACTGCTCCGCCTACTCCGCGACCAACACGGACAGCGCCAGGCAGAACTATCGAACGTGCGCAGTGAGTCTGGGCGCGGGAAACACGATCGACCTGGGTACGTGCGGGGTCTCCGGATCTCAGGGGAGCGGCGATACATTCCTGCGTCTATTCAATCCGAATGGGCAGCAGGTAATGGAGATAGTACGTATCCGACCGATCGCCCAGTAATCACGTCGCGGCCCACTGTTGGGCGGCGCACAGGGCAACAGCCAGTCTAGGCGGTCCTCGGGTAGGCTGTCGAGGGTCATTCATCGGGTTCTTCCTCCGAGCCACCG
>JACPHN010000113.1 GCA_016188575.1 Candidatus Schekmanbacteria bacterium | reverse complement strand
GGTGTCGTCACCCGCCTGACGTAGCCCGATGAAGATCAGGTCATTCCTTCTCCTCCTGGCTGCGGCTGGTCACCTCGGAGCCCGGGGTCTCCCCCAGGCTCCATCCATACCGCCGGAGGCGGTTGGATGGAGAAGGTGACGGACGCGGCCAGTCGTCTGGCAGCTCGACCCGTGGCGTGGATCAACGCGCTGCCATGCGCAGTGCTCCATCCAGGCGAATGACCTCGCCGTTGAGCATCGGGTTTTCGATGATGGCGCGGGCGAGCGCCGCGTACTCGCTCGGCCGTCCCAGGCGCGAGGGAAACGGCACCTGCTCGCCGAGCGACTGGCGGGCTTTTTCGGGGAGGCCCGCGAGCATGGGCGTGTCGAAAATGCCCGGGGCGATGGTGACGACGCGAATGCCGAAGCGCGAGAGCTCGCGAGCCGCCGGGAGCGCGAGCGCCGCGATGCCACCCTTGGAAGCCGCGTATGCGGCCTGCCCGATCTGACCGTCAAAAGCCGCTACGGAAGCGGTGCTGATGACGACACCCCGTTCGCCCTCGGCGTCGGCTTCATTGTTGGACATCGCCTCCGCGGCGAGGCGCAGCGTGTTGAAGGTGCCGACCAAGTTTACCTCGAGCACGCGCCGGAACGCGTCGAGGTCGTGGACGGACTCCTTGCCGAGAATCTTCGACGCGACGGCGATGCCGGCACAATTGACGAGAATATGCACGCCGCCAGCGAGCTCGCGAGCGGCGCTGATGGCCGCGGCCACCGCCGCCGGGTCGCAGACGTTGGTCTTGACGAACCGCGCCCGGTCTCCGCCGAGCACGGCGGCGAGCGGTTCCCCGGCGGCTTCGTTGAGATCCGCTACGATTACCCGCGCGCCCGCATCTACCAGACAGCGAACCGTCGCCTCCCCCAGACCTGATGCTCCACCCGCCACAATGGCGCCCTTGCCGTCAATTCTCATGGCCGCCGCTCCTTGCTCGAAGCCAACATCTTCTTCGCGTTACCACCTGTGACATGCGCCGATGCGCTGCCGACTGCCATCTCGCGCCACGCACAGTAGGCCGATCCGGCGCGCCCGTCAACGGCCCGTTTCCGCCTGAATCCACCATCTGTGCCCCTTTCCGTCTGCGGGGGGAGGTGAGGCATAAGCGCCCGGATAAGCTTTGGCACCGCGCAATAACCCTCCTCCGCTCACGCGGGGGGAGACCGGGTGATGGGAAGAACGGCGAGCCCGCCGCTGTCCGCCCCCCACCCCAACCCTCCCCCGCAAGCGGGGGGAGGGGGACAGGAAGCGGCATCCGCCTTATCCGAGCGCGTATGGGGAGGTGAGGTGGGGGGTCTAGGTGATACATGTTGCGGCGTCGCCCCTAGCCCACCGCGCGGACGCGGGCGACGCCGGACTGCTCGACGAGCCAGTCGCGCACCAGCGGCCAGGTCGTGTAGGGCGCCTCGCGGCCCATGAACAAGTCCACGTGTCCCATCCGCGGTCCGAGCCGCCCGTCCGGCGTAAACACATGGCACGCCTTGTGCGGTGATCGGGAGCGCTCGTAGCAGGCAACCGCGTCGGGAACCGAGATCAGCAGGTCATCGCTGCCGGTGACGACGAGCGTGGGCAGCCGCGCGCTCTCGAAGCGTTCGAAGTAGGAAACGCCGCGAGCGTCCGTCAGGACGTCTCCACGGGATAGTCGCGAGAGCTCGGAGACGATGCCGATCGTCGAGGGCGCAAAGCTCCGTTCGAGGTATTCGTTCAGGACGTGGTCCTCCATCGAACCGGGCGCCCACGCTTGCAACGGTAGGATGCCGCCGAGCCGGGAGTTGAATCCGACGCGAGTCAGACGCAACACATCGCCCACGGTCTTGGTCGGCACGCGCGCCCACAGGCGCATGGGAGCAACCGTTTGCAGTGCCAGGGCGAGCGTGCAGACGGCCTTGACCGCATTGTTCTTGCACCCGAAGGCGTACAGGCCGGCCAGCGAGACGACGCCGCGCACGCGCTGCGGGAGCAGCCCCGCGACCGAGCACGAGATGGCGCCGCCCATGCTGTGGCCGATCAGAAACAGTGGTTCGGAGCCCGACAGCCGCGCGATCACCGCCAGTGCTCTGGGGACGTCGATCTCGATGTAGTCCTGCAGCCGCGTGGGCCGCGGTGCACCGAAGAGGCGCGCCCGCCCGACTCCGCGCAGGTCGATGCTGTAGACGTCGAACCCCGCCGCGGCCAGGTAGGCCGAAAACGAGCGACTCGGAACGTGCCAGGCGTAGTGGTTTTGCGCGAATCCATGCGTGAGCAGCACGGGAGGAAGCTCCGCTCCTTGCACGAGGCGCTTGCGCACCAGCGCCGTCGCGCCGACCTCCAGTGCCACGCGGTAGACGGACTTCCGAAAGAAGGCGCTCGTTTCCCGATCGATCGTCTGCTCCACGATCTGCTCGGGGTACATCAGATCCACGGCCGCGATTGGGGCGCGCGCAAGCGCCTCGTCTGACATGATCATGCTGCTCATGGCGCTGATCTTAGCAGCCCGGAGACGGAGCGGGCAAGGCCGGCCGGGCGCCGGCTATTCGGCCGCTGCCCTCTCGCTCGCGCCTATTGGGGGAACGTCGCGCGGACCAGGTCGAGCTCGCGGATGGCCTTGGGTTCGTCGCGCAGGCAGGAGACGAAGAGCCGGAAGAGGGAATCGTCCCAGAACCCGGCAAAGTGCACGGGGTATAGGCGAAGCAACATCGCGCCCAGGAAGTGGTCCACTTCCTGGCGAGGCCGCTCCTTGGCACGCTTGCGGATCTCCGGGTCACAGATTTCCACGTTGACGGCTCCGGGAATCCGCGACGTCGTCGCCGGTTTCATGATCTCGTCGTCGCAGAAGTAGATCGACACCAGCGTCGTGTCCAGTGCTGCGGGCCAATCGCCGGCAAGCTCGGCGAGAAAAGCGCTCCCGGGCTTGATGTCGGCGAGCGCTGGATACCACCGCACCCCTACCGCCTCGGTGCCATGATGTGCGGAGACGAATGTCACCAGACGCGCCACGAACTGGTTTCCTCCCTGCCGCTCCACGTAGTAGCGGGCCGCGACTCCACCATTGCACTCGGCAAGAATCACCACGCGGTCCACGCCGGCAGTCCGGCGCACCGCCTCGATTGCCGCGCCGATCCGCTGCGCGCCGACTTCGAGTGAGTCCGTAAACAGGTCCGGCGGCTGAAAGACGACTGGCCGAAACCCCTCGCGCTCGAGCCGGTCTCGCAGCTCCGCGAAAAAATCGGCCACGATCATGGAGCCCGGAATGAGCACGACGACCAGCGAGCGCTCACCGGATCCGGCGCCGACAACGAGCTTGTCGGGCGGGCGGTAGGACGATTTACCGCTGCGAACCGCATAGAAGGAGCAGGCGTTCAGCAGCAGCGATACGATCGCCAGGGAAGCGGCCAGAGCAAATCGCAGTCCCGGGCGCGGGCATGCGAGGCGGGCGAGCTCAGGAGGGGTGGTCATGGAGTTACCTCGCTCTACAGTCAGTTCGGACGAACACACGATGCGCCTTCTGCCGCCCAGATTGCCCGCGTTTCGCGAGACCTGCACACGCCGGACGTCTTCGCAGCCGCGCCGATCAGACGGGCGATTTTGGGTGATACGGCTGTTCTTAGTGGAGAACCGGCGGCGGTGTCAAGCCATGCCGCGCCGCTCGCAGTCGCACAGGCGGTGGATTCAGGTGCGCACTGGGGATTGATTTTACGGTGAGTTGGCGGTACGGAGCGACGTTGTGCCGAGTAGGCTGCTCTTGGCCCGGGTCAAGGCGGACAGTTAGAAAGAAAAAATCGCATACTGAGGGAGCTCGACCGTTTGGCCCGGGCCAAAAGAGGGTGATACAGGAGCTCCTCACGTTTGGCCCCTCGCGATACACTTTGTCACTTCCCATTCGCGGAGTGGTCCACTCCAAGTGAGCGCAGGTGATCCAGTTCTGCAGAGCGTTGAAGAGCGCCCGCAGTCCCGCGGCCCGATTCGTCGCCGCACTCGTGCCAGAAGCTTGGCGCGGAGGCACGCCGCTATCGGCAGAAACCCTCGATGGGAGGTTCGGTGACGTGGGCCGCGCCGCCGGCTCGCGCTGTGCCCGCTGGCTTCGGCCAGGCGATTGGGCGCCCGCTATCCTGATGGCACTGCTCGCCTTGTTCGCCTGGCAGGCGCTCGGTGATGGCGTACTGACAGCGGCGGAGTGCTGCCAGACGAGTTGCACGACTGAGAGCGGCGATCGGGACTGCTTGCCCCGTTGCGCCGACTGCCTGTGCTGCGGGCCTGGCCGCTCGGACCTCGGTTGGCTCCCGGCGATCGAGCGGGCGTGCGCGACCGGTTGCGGCGTCCTCGCGCCGCCGGGTTCGGGCCGATGGCCAATACCAGTGCGTGACATCCAGCACGTCCCGAGGAGTCGCGGCTAGTCGTCCGTGCCGCGCCGCGTGGCGCTTGCCGGGCGGCCGCTCGTCGTTTCCGCCGAGCTGCCCCGAAGCGGTCTCGAGCTTTGGGTGCGGCATTTCCTTTGGCTTTGGATGTCATCCATTGGTCAGCCGGTCCGAAACCCCGCCATTCAGGGCGGAATCGCCGCGGAACCGAGCGCAGCGAGGTCCAGGGCGGCGCCCGCCGCCGCAGGCGGTGGGAGGGTTCCCGAACCGCGGCCTGAAGGCCGGGGTTTCAGCGGTGGTTTGGGCGGCGTCACAAGCCCCGCCCAAACATGTCGCCGGCCTAAAGGCCGGCATCCATATTGGTGAGAATCGCCCATGGGTCGTCGCTTTGCTGCTCTCGTCGCGCTCGTCATGCTGAGCACCGGGCCACCGCCGTGTTGCGCCGAGCAGGCCGCGCTCTCCTTCGGCGATGCGCTCGAGCTGGCCCGGGTCCGCGCGGCTGCCGCGCAGGCCGCTCGGGCACGGATCGACGAGGCCCGAGCTCGGTTGCTCGGTGCCTCGCTGCGTCTCGCACAAAACCCTCTGCTCGAGACCGCCGCCGGCACCGCCAGTGACGGCGAGACGGCCGTGGAGCTCGATGTGCGCCAGCCGCTCGCGCTCGGCGGGCGCCGCGCTGCCCGGATCGCCGCGGCCGAGGCAGGCGTCGATCGCGCCGCGGCCGAATACGACGAGGCGGTGCGCGGCGCTTTGCGCGAGGTCGCCCTGGCCTTCCTGCGGGCGCTCCATGCCCAGGAGCGGCTGCGGCTCGCCCGGCAGGCTGAGGAGGTGGCCACCGAGGTGGTGCGCATCACCGAGCGGCGCCACCAGGCCGGCGAGCTCGCGGTGCTCGAGCTCAATCTGGCTCGCGCCACCCTTGCCCACGCCCGCGCCGACGGCGGCCAGGCGATGGCGGCGGGCAGCCTGGCGCTCGGCGAGCTGCGCGTATTGCTGGACATGCCGCCGGAGACGCGGCTTGACCTCGCCGGCACTCTCCGCGAGCAGGTGCAGGAGGTCGTCGCGGAGTCGGCAGCCCCTCCCGAGCGCGCCGACCTGCGCGTGCTCGGCGCCGAGCTGCGCGAAGCTCGGGCCGAGGCGCTACTGGCCGCCGCCGAACGGCTCCCCGAGACCGAGCTCGGCCTGCGCTACGAGCGCGATGGCGACACCGAGACGGTGCTTGGCGCCGTCAGCCTGACGCTGCCGGTCTTCAACCGCGGTCAGGCGTCGCGCGCCGAGGCCAGCGCCCGGGTGGGCCGCCTGGCCGCCCAGCTCGACGCCGCCCGGCGCGCGGCCCGCTCCGAAGTGGCGGCGGCGCAGGCCGCCGCCGCGCAACTGCGCGCCGCCGTCGCCACGCTCGAGGACCAAGCGCTGCCGATTCTCGACGACAACGAGCGCCTCGCCCGGCGCAGCTACGAGGAGGGGGAGCTGGGTCTGGCCGAGCTCCTGCTCGTCCGTCGCGAAACCCTCGAGCTGCGCCAGGAATACCTCGATCACCTGCTCGCCGCCGCTGCTGCCGCCGTCGAGCTCAGGGTCCATGCCGGAGCACTGCCATGACGAAGACGATCGCCTTGCTGGCGAGCTTGCTGCTGATCGGCGGATGCGGCCCCGCCGCCCGCGAGGACGCCAATCAAGACCACGAAAAGCATGCCGATGACCACCGCGGAGCGGGTGACGCCCAGGCGGACGACCACGACGCCGGTGAAAACGACCACACCGACGCCGGCGGCGCCGTGGCGCCCGGGGCCGGCGAAGGCCCCCGCCACGAGGGGGAGGCTGACGAGCAGGGCCATGGAGAGGGCGCGGCCGCCGTCGTCGAGGTCGCTCCGGACATGATGCGCGACCTGCGCTTCGTCACCGCCACCGTCGCCGAGCGGCCGATCGCCGACGGCGTCACCGTGCTCGGCGAAGTCCGCGTCGACGAGGACGCCTACGCGGAGGTGGGCACGCCGATCGCTGCCCGAGTCGTGCGGCTGCTCGCTGGACCCGGCGACGTGGTGCGCGCCGGCCAGGTGCTCGTCGAGCTCGACGCTGTCGAGCTCGGCCGGGCCCGTGCCGAGTACCACGCCGCGCGCTCGCGCGCCGAGCTCGCCCTGCGCGCCCTGGCGCGCAAGCAGGCGCTCGCCGCCGAGCGCATCGCCGCCCAGCGCGAGCTCGAAGAAGCCCAGGCCGAGGCCGAGACCACCGCAGCAGAGCTGCGAGCGGCGGGTGCGACACTGCGCGCGCTCGGCGCCGGCGAGCCGGCCGCCGACGCCGAACCCGACGCACGGCTGGTCCTGCGCGCGCCGATCGCCGGCACGATCGTCGAGCGCCGGGCCGTGCGCGGCCAACTCGCCGATCCTGCCGCGCCGCTCTACCGCATCGCCGATTTCTCCCGCCTGTGGCTCGTCGCCGAGGCCTTCGAGCGCGATGCGCTGCGCGTCGTCGCCGGCGCCGAGGCGCGCGTCACCTTTGCCGCGCTGCCCGGCCGCACCTTCTCCGGCCGAGTGACCCTGGTCGGCCAGGAAGTCAACGTCGCCTCGCGCACCATTCCGATCCGCATCGTCATCCAAAACGACGAACGGCTGCTGCGGCCCGGCATGTCAGCCTCCGCCTGGCTGCCGCTTCGTGCTGCGGCCGGCGGCGGCACCGCGCGCGCCGTCCCTGCCGCGGCGCTGCAGCGCCTCGCCGACGACTGGTTCGCCTTCGTGCCACGCGAGCCGGGTCGCTTCGAGCAGCGCCGGGTCCGCCGCGGGCGCGACCTCGGCGGGGGCAACGTCGAGGTGCTCAGCGGCCTCGCCGCCGGCGAGACGGTGGTCGTCGAAGGCGCCTTCCTCCTCAAGGCGCAAGCCGAAAAGGCGGCCGGTGGCGGCGCCGGTCACCACCACTAGGAGGACCCACCATGGTGATCGGACGCATCATCGAAACCTTCTTCCGAAAACCGCTGCTCGCCGTGGTGCTTGCCCTCGGCGGTGCCGCGGCGGGTCTGGCCGCCTTTGACGACCTTCCCCGCGACGTCTTCCCGGACCTTTCCGCCCCGGTCTTCAACGTCATCGTTCAGAACGCCGCGATGGGCGCCGAAGAGCTCGACACGGCGATCGCTATCCCCTTTGAGAGCGCGCTCGGGGGGCTGCCCGACGTGCGGCGGATCCGCTCGAGCAGCCAGCTCGGCGTCGCCACCGTCTCGGTCGAGCTCGAGCCCGACACCGACTATCACCGCGCCCGGCAGCTCGTCGCCGAGCGCGTCGCCCAGGCCGCCACGGAGCTGCCGGCCGGCACCGAGCCGCCGGTGCTGTCGAGCCTCACCGGCCGCCTCAACGAGGTCTTCGAGCTCACCCTCGAGGCCGAGCCGGGCGCCGCGGACCTGATGACGCTGCGCGACCTGGCCGAGCTCGAGGTCACCAACCGCCTGCTCGCCGTCCCCGGCGTCGCCGCCGTCGAGCGGCTGGGCGGCTACCTGCGGCAGTTCCAGGTGCAACTCGATCCCGAGCGTATGGCCGCCCGCGGCGTGGCGCTCGGAGAGCTGCTGCACGCGGTCGAAGGGGCCAACGAGAACGCCGCCGGCGGCTTCGTGGTCCATGGGTCGATGGAATGGGCGGTGCGGGCGGTTGGCCGGGCGGAATCGATCGAGGACCTGCAGACGACAGTCGTGGCGGTGCGGGGCTCGACCCCGGTGCTGCTCGGCGACGTCGCCGACGTGCGCGAGGCGCCGGCGGTGCGACGCGGCCTCGCCCACCGGCTGAGCGGCGAGGTGGTCAGTTGCCGGGTCGTAAAGCAGTTCGGCGCCGACACGGTGCGGGTGGCGGCCGCCATCCGGCGGGCCGTCGACGACCTGCGACGGGGGCTGCCACGGGGGGTGACCCTGCGGATCGTCTACGACCAGTCGGAGCTGATCGGCTCGGCGCTCGCCGGCGTCGGCCGAGCCGTGCTGCTCGGCGCCCTGCTCGTCGTCGCGGTGCTCTTCGTACTGCTGGGCGACCTGCGGGCGGCATTGCTCGTCACCCTCACCATCCCGGTCTCGATCGCGCTCGCCGGTCTCCTCCTGCGCCACTTCGGCATCGGCCTCAACACCATGACCCTCGGCGGCCTCGCCATCGCCGTCGGGCTGCTCGTCGATGCGGCGATCATCATGACCGAGAACATGGTGCATCGGATACGTGAGCGCCGCGCTGACGGCGGTGACCGGCACGAGCGCACCCTGGCCGCCGCCATCGAGGTCGCCCAGCCGATCACCTTCGCCACCCTCATCGTGATCGCGGTCTTCGTGCCGCTCTTCGCCATGGAGGGGATCGAAGGACGGATGTATGCGCCGCTGGCCGCGGCGGTGATCGCGTCGGTGGCCGCGGCGCTGCTGCTCGCGCTCACGCTGGTGCCGGTGGCCGGAGCGCTGCTTCTCCGGCCAGGCCCGGCTGGCCGGCACGAAGACGTCTGGCTGGTGCGGTGGCTCAAGGGTCTCTACGCACCAGTGCTTGACGCCTGCCTGCGGCGACCTGGCCTCGTGCAGCTACTTTCGCTCGCCCTCACCGTGCCGGCGCTCGCGCTCGCGCTGCTGGTCGGCAGCGACTTCATGCCGGCGCTCGACGAGGGGGCGTTCCTCATCCAGACGTCGCTCCCGGCGGAAGCGTCGCTGGCCACGGTCGACCACCTCAACCGACAGCTCGAGGACGCGCTGCGGGCGGTGCCGGAGGTCGAGGACGTGGTGCGGCGCACCGGCCGCGCCGAGAGCACCGAGGACCCGATGCCGCACACCGTCTCCGACGTGTTGGTCGTGCTGCGCAAGGACCGCGCCCGCACGCTCGGCGAGATCGAGGCGGCGATGCGCGAGCAGGCCGAGGACGTGCCGGGCGTCGGGGTGCTGATAACGACGCCGCTCGGCATGCGCATCGACGAGGGGCTCGGCGGCACTCCCGCCGACATCTCGGTGCGGATCTTCGGCAGCGACCTGGGCGAGCTTGCCCGGCTGGCCCAGGAGGCGCGCGAATTGCTCGAGCGCGTCGACGGGATCGCCGACCTGCGTGCCGAACAGCTCACCGGGCTGCCGCAGTTGCGCATCACGATCGACCGCGCCGCCGTCGCCCGGAGGGGACTGAGGCCTGGCGACGTCATCCGCGCGGTCCGCATCGGACTGGTCGGCGAGGAGGTGTCGGAGATCTGGCGCGGGCAGCGGCGCTACGCGCTTGTCGTGCGGCTCGGCGACGACCGCCGGGCCAACCTCGCCGACCTGCGCGGCCTGCTCGTCGACGGCAACGACGGCAGCCGCATCCCGCTCGAGCAGCTCGCCATCATCGAGGAAACCTTCGGTCCTGCGGCCGTGCGGCGCGAGGCCGGTAGCCGGCGGATCGCCGTCGAGGCGAGCGTGGTCGGGCGCGACCTCGGCAGTGTCGCCGGCGACGCCCGCCGGCTGCTCGCCGCCGAGCTCGAGCTGCCCACCGGCTACTTCGTCGACGTCGGCGGTCGGGTCGAGAACCAAGCCCGCGCCGCCCGCGCGCTGGGGTTTGCGATCGCGGTCGCTGGAGTCGCCGTCTTCTTGCTGCTCTACCTGGCGCTCGGCTCGGTGGCCGAGGCGCTGATGATCGTCGCTGCCCTGCCGGTGGCCTTCGTCGGCGGCATCGTCGCGCTGCTCCTCGCCGGCGAGACCTGGAACGTTTCGTCGCTGGTGGGCCTGATCGGCCTGTTCGGCATCGCCGTCCAAAACGGCCTGGTGCTCGTCACCCAGACGCGCGGCCTGCTCGCCGCAGGGCGGCAGTTCTCCGAGGCGCTGCGGGAAGCGAGCATCGGGCGGCTGCGCCCGAAGATCATGACGGCGTCGGTGGCGATCCTCGGCCTGCTGCCGCTGCTGGTGCTGCGGCTGCACGGCACCGAGGTCGAGCGCCCGCTGGCGGTGGTGATGACCGGCGGCCTGGTCACCTCGACGCTGTTCACGCTGCTTGCCCTGCCGACCTTCTACCTGTTGCTTGATCGGTTCCGGCAGCGCTTTGGCACCCAACCGGCGACGCCGGAAAAAAGGTAAGAAGCAGCAGAGACCCTCCACCATGACGTCTGGCTACCCCTCGCAGCCGTGTCCCACGGATGCGTTTGGCACCGACTGGACGCAACCGAGGAAACGCGGCCGCGGGCCGGTGGATTTTCGTTAATGCCACTTGACAAACCCTGGCACCGCGCCTACTTTAACCCGAACGCTCTTGTCAGGCATGCTTGACAGAAGTGAGCACCGCAGTCTCCTCCCCGACAGGTTCCGCGGGAGTCCAGAGCGCGTATGAGTGTCCTCGGCCGACCGGCCGAGGCGATGAAATAAAGATGGCAGGTTCCGGCCGGAAGTCTCGGCGCCTGTCGGCTGGAAGTCATGAGGAGACTGCGATGAAGGTTCGCCTGCGAATCGGGGTGTTGGTGTGCCTGGCCGTGCTCGCCGTTCCGCCGCTGGAAGCGGGCACGCAGTGGGAGCGGGGGCTCGAGCAAATTGAGACCTACGTCGCCGCCGGCCTCGGGGCTTATCGCGGCGGCGATTTTGCGCGCGCCGACCAGAGCTTCTCCGACGCCTATTTCGTTGCCTACGAGTCCAGCGGGCTGGAAATCGCGGTCAGACAGTTCATCTCGGCAAAGCGCAACTACCGCATCGAAAAACTGTTCCGCAGCCTGCGGTATCTGGTGCGCGACCAGGCGCCGCCGGCCGAGATCGAGCGCGTCGCCGCCGAGTTGCGGGCCATGCTGGTGGAGGACGTCGCAGCGCTGAGCGGGCTCCGCAACGACCCATCCTTTGCGGAATCCGCCGCGGACCCCGGCGTCGAGCCGTCCCGCTCGTCGGGTGCGCGAGGCATCTTCGTCCAGTCGCTGCTGATCATTCTGCGCGAGGGATTCGAAGCGATCCTCCTCTTGGGTGCTCTCGTCGCGTATCTGCAGCGCACCGGGAGAAGGCGCGAGCTGCGGGTGGTCTATGGGGCCGGGGCCGCAGCGGTGGCGGCTAGCTTCCTGACGGCTTTTCTCTTCGCGAGCGTCCTTTCCGTGTCACCGGCGGGGCAGGAGGTGGTGGAGGGCCTGACCATGCTGCTCGCTTCGCTCGTGCTTTTCTACGTGAGCTACTGGCTCGTCGGCAAGGCCCAGAGCCGGCGCTGGCAGCGGTTCATCCAGGGCACGGTGGAAGACGCGGTGAGCAGAGGCAGCGCGGTCGCCCTGGCAACCGCCGCCTTTCTCGCCGTGTATCGAGAGGGCGCGGAAACCGTGCTCTTCTACCAGGCGCTGCTAGCGGGCACCGAAGGGGCTCGCAACGCGATATGGAGCGGCTTTGGTGCAGGGTGCCTGCTCCTTGGCGGCCTGTTCGTGATCTTCAGGAAGGTGGTGGCCACGATTCCGCTCGGACCGTTCTTCGCGGTGACGGGTGGTTTCCTCTATTACCTTGCCTTCGTGTTTGCGGGAAAGGGAGTGCACGAGCTCCAGGAGGGGGGGCTCGTGGGCGACACGCCGCTATCGCTCCTCCCTCACGTGGAGCTCTTGGGGCTCTATCCCTCCGTGCAGACGACCGTGATCCAGGGGCTGTTCGTCTGCGCAGCCGCGGTGGTGCTCGTGGGGTGGCGCCGCCGCAGAGATTGGCCGCATCCCATCGCGTCAGTCGAGACTCCGAGACCAGTTGGTGCAGGATCCTAGAAAGGGACAAACGATGAAAAAGCAACTCGTGTTCGTGCTGGTGGCATTGAGCTCGGCGTTTCTGCTCGGGCAGGCGGCGGCATTCGTGGAGTATCCGATCGGGCTTCCGCAGGTCCGCTACGGCATGGAGATCGCCGCCGTCTACCTGCAGCCGATCCAGATGGATCCGGAAATGTCGCATGAGAAGCATGAGAAGGCGGACGTCCACCTCGAGGCGGACATCCACGCCAGCACCGGCAACCCGAACGGGTTCGGCGAGGGAGAGTGGATCCCCTACCTGACGGTGACCTACAAGCTCACCAACCTCGACACCGGCCAGACCGTCGAGGGGACGATGATGCCCATGGTCGCGTCCGATGGGCCGCATTACGGCGACAACGTGATCATGCCCGGCGTCGGCCGGTACCAGGTGGAATACACCGTCGACAATCCGCGCAAGAACGGCTTTGGCAGGCACACGGACAAGGCCACGGGAGTCCGCCCCTGGTTTCCCAGCTTTGCGATGACGTGGGAATTCGAGTTTCTGGGTCTCGGCAAGGGACGGGGCTACTGAGGAGCGCTCCGCCGGCTGCTCATCAGGCGGGCGAGGAGTCCGGGCGCTCGTTTGGCGCGGGTGCTCACGACAGCGAGGCAAGGAACGCGAGTAGGGGATAGCTATGGCCAGAAGACTGGTGCAAGTCGTGGTGATTGGCGTGTTCACGGTATTGAGCTGCGCGGTGGCGGGGGCTGACGGTGATCAGGAGGTGAGGAAGGAGCTGGAGGGGTTGAAGAGACGGGTGGAGGAGCTCGAAGCCGGGCTGGGGCTGCAGGGCACGGCAGAAGTGGAGCAGACCGGGGCGATGCCAGTTGCCGACCGGGTCGAGGCGCTTGGGGAAGAGGTCGAGCGGTTGGGCTACAGCCAGAGGGTGGGTGCGGCGGTGCTCGACGCCCTCGACGGGGTCGGGCTGGGTGGCGGGCTGACGTTCATCGGACAGGGCACGGCCGGTAACGAGGGCAGCGATAGCGCGGGGGGAGACACGGCAGAGGTAAGCGTCTCCGGTGACCTCGACGTCACAATGCCCGTCGGCGAGTATGGGCTGGGTTACGGCCGCGGGCTCGTGGGGCGGGGCGAAGGAGTGGCGCATGCGCTTCCCTCGGGCTTCTCGGGCGCGAACGCCGACCTCGAGGTGGGGGAGGACAACTTCAAGCTCGCCGAGGCCTGGTACGAGCTGATCCTGCCCTACCCGACGGTCGTGGATCGCCGCGTGGGTTTCCAGCTCGGTGCGATGGACCCGACTGGCTTCTTCGACGCCAACAGCGTGGCAAATGACGAGACCCAGCAGTTTCTGGCGGACGTGTTCGTGAACAACCTGGCGATCGATTGGGGAGGCGACGACAACGGCTACGGCCTGGGCGCGCGTCTGGCGTGGCGGCTCACCTCCGTCTACAACAAGGCGCTCACCGTCGAGACGCACTTCGGGCTGTTCGAGGGCGATGGCGACTACACGGACGCCCTCGACCATCCCTTCGCCATCGGCGAGCTCGACGTCAGCCGCAGCTACTACGGCCTGCTGGGGAATTACCGCATGTTCGGCTGGACAAATCGCACCGACCATCTCGACTTCGAAGACATTGAGGGCGAGGGAAAGCCGAGCTGGGGAGCCGGAGTCAGCCTGGACCAGCAGGTCGCGAGCGATCTCACCCTCTTCCTCCGCTACGGCTGGCAAGACCCGGCCGTGAGCACCTTCGACCATGCGGTGTCGCTCGGAGGGCGGCTCTACGGCAACCTCTGGCGCCGCGGCGGTGACGTCCTGGGGCTGGCCGCGGCCTACACGCATGGGAGCGACAAGTATGGCAAGGTGTCCGAGCGTCTCGATGGCGCGGCCGTCTCCGGAGGCGAAACCTTCGCAGAGGTCTATTACAGCTACCGCCTGGAGGCCGGCGTACGGGTGAGCCCGCACGTCCAGTACGTCAGCAACCCGGGCGCGGTCGTCGGCGCTGGCGACCTTTTCTTGTATGCCCTACGGGTGCAGATCGATTTCTGAGCCACGTCGATGACGGAATCACTTTTCGAGACGGTTCGCTATCTTTTCGTGGTCGCCGTGCTCGCCGCGCTCTGGTGGCCGGACGCCGAGTCGGATGGCCGCCGGGCCCGATTTCCGAGGAGCATCTGGCTTGGGGGGATCGGGTTGGGCGCGGTGCTCACGGTCGCCTACCTGCGGCTGGATGCGCGCACCCTCGGCGAAGCGATCGTGATGCTCGCCGTGGCGGCTCTGGTGGCGCCGCTGCCAGCGGCCGCGTGGCGGGCCGCGCGGCGGTGGAGCCGAGGCCTCGGGCTCGCAGCCATCGTCGTGCTGCTCGCCCAGCGGGCGGGCGCCGTGATTTCGTTCGTGGTCTACAAATCCCAAGACCGCGTCATGGTGGCGAGCTCGGAGCTGCTCCTGTTCCATGCCGGCGTCGCGCTCGGCATCGCTCTCGTGGCCATCGCCGGCGCGGCGCTGCTCGGAATTGCCCGCGACAGCGAGCCGTGGCTGCGGCGCTCGGCGATAACTGGCATCGTCATGCTGCTTTTCTGCGAGCACCTCTCGTGGGGCTATCACGCGCTGGCGTTGAGTGGCTGGGTCTCCCTGCCCAGAGCGCTGTTCCCCGTGGTGGTTTGGATCATCAACCGGATTCCCTACTTCGGCTACGCGCAAGCGGTCCTGGCCGCGGTGTTCGGCGCGGTTGGCTTTCTTCTCCGACGCCGACCCGGAAGTGCCGGAAGTGACGGCATGCTGCATCCCAATCCTGCGTCCCGGCGGTTGTACCGCTGGCGCGTGCGCAAACAGTGGTGCCACGCCGTCGTGTTTCTGGTCTCCGTCGCTGCGGCGACCGGCGCCAGCCTGTACTACCAGCTCTACGCGAGCCAGCCGCTGCGGCAGGCGGCCGCGGAGCGGCTGGAGGCGCGTGCCGGGAGCCTTGTCATCTCCGTGGCGAGCTACGGGCCTGGCGAGGTTCGCCACTACGCATACGCCCCCGAGGACGGACGGCTCATCCGGTTCCTCGTGCTCAAGGACGAAACCGGGACAATGCGGGCCGCCTACGACGCGTGCCGGATGTGCGGGGCGAAGGGATACGTCAAGCAGGGCAAGGAGCTCATTTGCCTGGCCTGTGGCACGGCCATTCACGGACCGACGGTTGGCCGCGAGGGCGGCTGTAACCCCATTCCGCTGAAGCACGTCGTCGAAAAGGAAACTCTGGTCATCGCGGTCGAGGACCTCACGGGCCACGATGGGGCCAGGCTGTTCGCGCGCGGCGGGAAGGTGGCATCGTGATCGCGAGAGTCCTGAGAGCGTCCTTCTGGAGCGACTGGCGCCGCAAGCTCTTTGCCGTGCTGAACGTCGCGCTGGGGACGGCGCTGGCGACGGCACTGCTCAACCTCACCCTCGACGTAGGCGACAAGATGAACGAGGAGCTTCGGGGTTTCGGAGCCAATCTCGTCATCGTGCCGCGCTCCGACGAGCTGCCGCTGCGCCTGGGTGGCGTCGACTTCAATCCGCTCGCACGGCGTGGTGGGGTGCCGCTCGACCGCCTGCGCCTGCTCAAGGAGATCTTCTGGCGCAACCACGTGATGGCGTTCGCGCCTTTCCTGGAGGAGCGGGTCTCCGCCGCCGGCGGCGCGGTCGATCTCGTGGGGACCTGGTTCGATCGGGCCTACCCGGTACTGGGAGACGAGACGTTCCGGACTGGTCTGCGCTCGCTTAACCCGTGGTGGCACGTCGAGGGCGCCTGGCCCGAAGATGGAGAAGTCGAGAGTGCCCTCGTCGGTGCGCGCGTGGCGGAGAAGCTCGGGGTCGCGGCGGGGGACCCGCTCACGGTCCGCTTGCCAGGTCAGGATCGGGATGCCCGGCTCGCCGTGCGCGGGGTGGTCCGGACGGGAGATGGGGAAGACGATCGAATCTTCGTTCCCCTGGAGTTGGCGCAGCGGATCCGGGGTGGCGCCGGGCTCGTGGACCTCGTACAGGTGAGCGCGCTCACGGCGCCGGACAACGAGCTGGCGCGGCAGGCCCGCCACAACCGCGAGGAGCTCACGACACGCGAGCTGGACGTCTGGTACTGCTCACCCTACGTCGACGCCATCGCCTTCCAGGTGGAGGAGGTCATCCCAGGCGTCCAGGTGAAGCCGATTCGGCGGATCTCGGAGTCCGAAGGGGTGGTTGTGCGCAAGATCCAGCTTCTGATGGCGGTCGTCACCGCGGTGGCGCTGTCGTGCTCGGGGCTGGGCGTCTTCAGCCTGATGACTGCCATGATCGCGAGCCGGAGGCAGGAGATCGCGCTGACCAAGGCCATCGGGGCCTCGAACAGGCTGCTCATGCTGCTCTTTCTGGGTGAGATGACGCTGGCGGGGGTCGTCGGCGGGCTGGTCGGCTATGTTGCCGGGGTCGGAATTTGCCAGCTCATCAGCGTCCAGCTCTTCGCGTCCTGGGCTGCGGTGAAGCCTGGCGTCATTCCGGTGGTCGTGCTGCTGGCCGTGGCCGTCAGCCTCGGGGGAAGCCTCGTGCCCGTGCGGCTCATCTTGCGAGTGGAGCCGTCGCTTGTGCTGGCGGGTGAGTGAGACCGCAGTCGGATCTGGAGGGATAGATGTTCGTGAAGCTATCGATTGACTTCCGCGCGGCTTTTGTGGGAGACGAGGTGGGGGCTCGACGTCCATGACGCACACGCCTTCCTTTTTCGCGAGACTGCTCCTGCGGTCGTTGCTGGAGCGCAAGGGACGGGTCACGGTGGCGCTGGCCTCGGTCACTTTGGGGGCGAGCGTGATCGCGGCCTTCGTTACGCTCTACGTCGATGTCGGAGCCAAGATGAGCAGGGAGCTGCGAGCCTATGGAGCCAACTTCGTGGTGGAGCCGGGCGAGTCGAGGCGGTCGCTGACCGGGGAGGCGGAGCAGGCGTTGCGTTCCCTGCTGCCGGCGGAGCGGCTCGTGGGCATCCAGGCGTTGCTCTACGATGTCGTCGAGCTGCAGGGGCGTCGCCTGGTAGCGGCCGGGATGGCGTTCGATCAGATCAGGGCCGTCACCCCGTACTGGCAGCTCAGCGGCAACGACGGTGCCGGCATCCCCGCGACAGGCTGTCTGCTTGGCCGCGACGCTGCCCGCAAGCTCGGGGTCGAGCCAGGTCATGAGGTGGAGCTGGTCATGGAAGCAAGGCGGCATCGTTGCGCCGTCACGGCGCTGGTCGAAACGGGCGGGGCCGAAGACGGGCAGGTGTTCCTCCCGTTCGGCGAGGCCAGCACCCTGTTCGCGCGCCCCGGCGAGATCGACCTGCTGCTGGCCAGCATCATCGGCGCCCTGGAGGAGGCCGAGGGACTGGCTCGGGCTCTGGAGCAGCGCGCTCCCGGAGTCGCGGCGCACCCGATTCTGAAGCTCTCGCGCTCGGAAGGCATCATCTTGGAGAAGGTCCGCGCCATCGTCTACGTCGCGGTCGTGCTCATCACCGCCTCGACCTTCGTGTCGCTGCTGATCGCCCTCCTGGCCATGGTGTCCCAGCGGCGCAGAGAGATTGCGCTGATGAAGGCCCTGGGGGCGACGGATCGACGGATGCGGTTTCACTTCCTGGCGGAGGTGGCGATCACGGGGGTCGCCGCCGGCATCCTCGGCCTCGCGGCCGGATATGGGCTGGCCAATCTCATCGAGCGCGTGCTGTTCGCCACGGCCGTCAGCTTTCGCTGGTGGCTGGTGCCGCTCGTGCCCGCCGTCGCCGTGCTCATCAGCGCCGCCGGCGCGCTCATCCCGCTGCGGATGGTGACGCGGCTTCACCCTGCACTGGTGCTGAAGGGGGACTACTGAAGGCGGGGGTACCTCGCGAACCTCGGCCGTACCAACAACAGCAAGGGAGCATCGACGGATGAGCGTGATTTGCCTGGAGAACGTGGTCAAGCAGTACGGCGAGGTGCGGGCGCTTGATGGGGTGAACCTGACCGTCGAGAGGGGAGAGTGGCTCGCGATCATGGGGCCGTCCGGCTCGGGCAAGACCACCTTGCTCAACCTGCTGGGCTGCCTCGATGTGCCCACGTCCGGCAACGTGATCATCGACGGGCGCAAGGTGGCGGGGCTGGACACCGACGGGCTCACCGCGCTGCGCCGGGAGACGATTGGCTCGATCTTCCAGCAGTTTCACCTGGTGCCCTACCTGAGCGCGCTGGAAAACGTGATGCTCGCTCAGTACTTCCACAGCATGGCAGATGCCGCGGAGGCCGCTCGCGCCCTGGAAGCGGTGGGCATGGGTGAGCGGCTCCACCACAAACCATCGCAGCTTTCGGGGGGGGAGCAGCAGCGGGTGTGCATTGCGCGGGCGCTGGTCAACTACCCCGCGATCCTGCTGGCCGACGAGCCTACCGGGAACCTGGACAGGGCGAACGAGGAGGTGGTGCTGGAGCTGATCCGCGGGTTCCACCAGAGGGGGCAGACGGTCATTCTGGTCACCCACAACCCGGAGATCGCCCGCTGCGCCGACCGGATGAGCGTGATGAGTTACGGGAAGCTGCGCGCCTGCGCAGATGCTTCGCCGGCGGGTCCTGCAGCAACTGGAGACGAGTGTGCGCCTCGACCATGAGCGATGAACCGCGATCGACTGCCGTGGTGGGCCTGCAGCCGTTGCGGCGCGGACCGCTCAGCCGCCGGCAGCACACCCTGGCGGCGAGCTGCACGGCGGCCTACAGTGAGCGCTCACCTTCGCGGCCGTCACTGCGCCGCGGGCAAGGTCATCCATTCTTGCTTCGCATCGGAGGTGCCCAATGGACTGGAAGCGCATTGCCAAGACGTTGTGGGAGTTACCGGGAAAGACCGCCATGGTGCGGTTCCAGGCCGCGCTGCGCGGCCACTCTCGCCTCCAGTGGCTCGAGGCGTTGCGTGCGACGGGGATCGCGCAGCGGCTGGGGCAAGGGGCGTCTGTGGAGGAGCTCCGCTCGGGACTGGCCGTCGTCCAGGCTGAGCTCCTGCAGTCTTTCCTGGACTATGGAGCGCGCATCGGCGAGCTGCGCAGGCGGGGAGACCGCTACGAGCTGCGCGGCGTGCTGGCTCGCGCCCTCGCTGCATCCACGCCCGAGGGGATCGCCATGGCGGGCATGCTCGAGGAAACGGTGCGGTATCATGGCGACGTCTTCCGCGACCTGCCGAAGACGCTTCGGGAGAGCGTCCGGCCGGACTACCTGGCGGCCTACGGCGGGGTGGTGGCGCAATCGTCCCGGCTGCTGTTTCCGATGATCTGGGGCTACGTCGACAAAGCGCTCGGCGGGAGCGCCGACCTTTCGATTCTGGAGATGGGATGCGGGTCCGGAATCTACCTGAAGGCCTATTCCGAGCTCGGTGCCGGGCTGCATGGCGTGGGCGTCGACCTCTCCGCGGGAGCGTTGGCGGTCGCCCAGGCGAACCTCGATGCCTGGGGAATCGGGGACCGCTTCACACTGCTGCGGGCGGACCTGCGCGAGGAGGTCTGGCCTTCGGCTCTGGACGGTCCATTCGATGTCATCACCTCGTACCAGAACGTATATTATTTCACCGCCGCCGAGCGCGCGCGCCTCTTTCAGAAATTCGCCGTGCATCTGGCGCCGGGAGGCCGCGTGTTCGTGGTGTCCACATTTTCCGCCAATGCGCCGATATCCCGTTATTTCGACGTCATCTTGCTCGCATCCGCCGGTTGTTACGCCCTGCCGCGGGTGGAGGAGGTGCACCGCGAGCTGACGGCGGCGGGCCTGGTCGTCGATGCTGAATCCCAGCTCGTTCCCGGCCAGCCGCTGTTTGGGCTGGTAGCCCGGCGGCCCTGAGCTCGCGGTCGCGAGGCTGCGAGTCTGTTGCCCGGCGGCGCCCCGGCGCGGTCAGCGTCTGCCGGTCGGGCACCGAGTCGCGCTCACGGCTCCGGCAATCGCTCGTAGATCTCGTTGACGGCGATCTCGGTCGCGATCGCGTCGACGGTGACGAGCTCCCCGGGGCCGTGGATCGTGAGACGCCACGCCCCAGCTTCCTGACGTTCCAGGTGCTCGACGCGCCGGGTATCCTGGGAAACCAGCAGGTAGTGACGAAGTGTCGCGATATGGCGAACCTCGAGGAATTTGCCTCCCCGGTCCCACGCCTCAGTATGCTTCGAGAGCACCTCGATGAGGACGGTCGGGTTGGTGGCGGCGTTGCGATCCTCGGCGTGAGGTTCGAGCGGGCCACAGATGATCGTGAGGTCCGGGTAGGTCGCAAACCCGGAGTCGACCACCCGGACCTTGAGATCGCTGTCGTAGGGCCGGCACGGACTGCCCCTGAGGGCGCCAAAGAGGATGCCGAGCAGGTTCGACTTGATCGCCGAATGCCGCGGTGTGCCGCTGGACATCGCCCACGCCGCGCCGTCGAGAAATTCGTGGCGCATGTCCGTGTCGCGTTCGAGGTCCAGGTATTCGGAATAGCTCAGGCGTCTCGTCGCAGGTTCGGCCATGGCTCCAGTAATAGGCTGGCGTGCCACCGAAATCGAGCGATGGCCGCGCCGGGCGGGCAATCGCGGTCGTCGTCGACGCGACAGCGCACCCATCCGTTCCTTCCCGCGCCAGCGAGGGGAGGTGAAGGGGGTCTTCGTGACGCGCTTTCCGCGCAGCTTGCAGGCGGACAGCCGGTGGATCCAGGAGGAAATCGGCGGCTTGCGCGGCGCGGGCGGCCGCGGCATACTGGGTGGTGAGGCGAACCGGAGGATGCCGATGACGCAGTGCGTCGCTTCTCTCTCTTGTTGGTCGCGGTCGCCACCGTGGCCGCCGCCGCGGGTGACTCCTTCGAGACCGGCACCATGACGGCGCTGCCATGGCACCTGGCCCCGGAAGGCGGCTGGGGAGTGGAAGCGGGGGACACCGCCGAGGGAGCTTACGCCGCCCGCACCGCGCCGCGCGCCGACAGCGCCACCGCCATCCTCGAGGTGACGGTCGAGATCGAAACCACCGGCGAGGTGTCGTTCTGGCTGACGACCTCCACCGAGACCGACCGCGACGAGCTCGTGTTCTGGATCGTTGGCAGCTCCGGGCGGGCGTACGAGAAGGGCCGCTGGTCGGGGGAGCGCCCGTGGGAGCAGGTGGCGTACCGGGTCTCGGCCGGGGTGTGGACCTTCCGCTGGGGCTACATCAAGGACGCGGCCGGGGCGTCGGGCGCAGACCGGGTGGGGCTCGATGCCGTCGATTTCCCCCCGTTTTCGCTGGCGCCGACGGCGACGGTGACGGCCACTGCGACCCAGTCTCCGACGCGGACCGCGACCCGCACGCCCACGGCCACGCCGACCGAGACGCCGGACGAGCCGCCGTCGCCGACCGCCAACCTCTCCGCATCGCCGAGCCCATCGCCCGCCGCCAGTCCGACCGCGACCGGTACCTCCGAGCCGACCCAGGCACCCTCGCCGCCCGCGACCCCGACGCTGGTCGGGGTGAGCTGCCCGCCGGACGCGCTGATCGCGCCGGACGAGCGGAG
>JACPHN010000112.1:115565-137598 GCA_016188575.1 Candidatus Schekmanbacteria bacterium | reverse complement strand
CGCCGCGCCGGTGGCCGCCAGTGCGAGCAGCGCACAGCAGCACGCCGCCACTGCTACGGCGACGATCCGGCCGTACCCCCCCCCCAACCTTTCGCATCCCGAAGACCTCCTTCTGGCTGTGACCAACAGTCGTGACGAGCCGGCATCCTTGAGTGTAGCGCGGGCGCCGGCAGGCATCAAGGAGCCGCAGGAGCCTAAATCCACCGGCCCGCGGACGACTTTGCTCGGTTGCGTCCAGCTTGTGCCAAACGCATCCCTGGGACACGCCTGTGAGGAGTCGGCAGACCTTATGGTGGAGGGTCGCTGCTGCTTTTCATGTCATTTTCGCCTCTTTTTCGCGTCGCGGTGTGCCTGATGGGGCGCACCGCGCACACCTGTCCGTCCCCAGCCTCGCCGGAGCTGCCGTGGATGTCGTCCCTTAGAAGGTGTTGACATTTTCCCGCAACGAGTCTCTTCTGCATGGGTCAGGGAGAGATGTACCATGGAGAAGATCCGGGATGTGATGAAGTCCGAGCAGGGCGAGTCAGGATCTGCTCAGCGTCGCGCGGGTCGCCGGCCGGTTCTCGGGGAGGAGGACCGGGACTGAATTCGCCAGACTCTTGAGGTTCAACCGTCCTTGACCCCCTCGGAGCTCAAGCTGCTCTTTCAGAAGGAGCGTGGACGCGCAGTGGGTCGCAGCACCTTGGGCAATTGCCTCCAGGTGATGGGGCTGTCGTACAAGAAGCGCCCTCGTGCGCCGAGCCCCAGTGCGCCACTGCGGCAACCGCCGCACCGGTTCAACGCTCGGACTCGCCGAGCTGCGAACGCGCAGAACCCCAGCCGCTATCCAAGTGATCTGACCGATGCGGAGTGGGCGCTGCTGGAGCCACTGCTGTTGCCCAAGAGCAATCGGGGCCGGCCCCGGCAGTACCCCGTTCGCCGCATCGTCGACGCCCTGCGTTATATGTCCCGGACGGGCCGTCAATGGCGCTACCTTCCCAAAGATTTCCCGAAATGGACGATCGTTGCCAAGATCTACTATCGCTGGATCAAGGCGGGGCTGTAGGAAAAGGTCAACGCGGTGCTGCGGGAACAGCTCCGCGACCAGGAAGAGCGAAATCCTCGGCCCAGCGGGGGCGTGATCGACAGCCAATCGGTCAAGACCAACGACAAGGGCGAGCAGCGGGGATACGACGCGGGCAAGAAAACTAAAGGGAGAAAACGACACATATTGACTGATACTATGGGGCTACTTCTGGCTGTTACTGTGCATGGCGCCTCTGTGCAGGATAGAGACGGAGCAAAGCTGTTGATAACAGAAGAAATCCAACAGAACTATGCCGAGCTGAAGAAACTCTGGTTGGACGGGGGGTACGCTGGTGAATGCGAGCAGTGGCTCGAAACCCTTGGCTATGAGGTGGACATCACAACCAGGAACGACGGACTTGGAGCCGGGGTCGCGGAAGGCGAGGAGGCGGCACCTCGCACCGCAGGCTTCGTCCTTCAGAAGGTCCGCTGGGTGGTCGAGCGCACGCTCGGCTGGCTCACCAAGTACCGCCGCCTCTCCAAGGACTATGAAGCGAAGACGTGCTCCTCGCGGTCAGCGCCATCATGCTCAGCCGTCTGGCTGGGTACCATGTCAACACCTTCTTGGAGCCGTGCAGGTCCGTGGATTCACGGCGGCGAGCCGCCGGGCTCGTCGCCGCTTCTCGATGGCCGGAGCCGAGGGCGCACGCGGCTTCTGCGCTCGGCGATCGCGCTGAACACGGCGACGAGCTCCGGGTCGAACATGATGCCTTCGAGCTGCCGGAGGCGCTGCAGGGCGCGAGACACGGGCAGCGCGGGTGAGTAGGGGCGGGTTGTCGTCATGGCATCGAAAGCGTCGACAATGGTGAGAATACGAGCTTCGAGCGGGATCTCCTTTCCCTTGAGCCCGTCAGGATATCCGGAGCCGTTCCAACGCTCGTGGTGGTGGAGAATGGCGGCGGCCGCCACTTCCATGTTATCGATGCCGGAAACGATCCGGGCACCGATCTGCGGGTGGCGTTGGATTTGCCGGTATTCCTCATTGGTAAGTTTGCCGCGCTTGAGCAAGATCTCGTCGCGGATTCCGATCATACCGACGTCATGCAGCGCCGCAGCGAACCGCAGCGCTTCCAGTCTGAGCGCGTCGAAGCCGATGGCCTCGCCGATACTGTATGCGTACTCGGCCATGCGCTCGACGTGCCCGTGCGTGTAGGGGTCCTTGGACTCCACCGCGGCGGCGAGGGCGAGCACAGTCTGCTGGAAGCCCGTGCGGACGCGCTCATGAGCGCGACACGCTTCCCAGGCGCTCGCCACAGTGTCCGCAAAGGCGGTGACCAGCTCCTGGTCGTCTCGCGTGAAAGGCTGCTCGGCGTCGCACAGGGTAAAGACGCCGGCGACGCGGTCCTTTCCGGGGAGCGCCACACAAAGCGCGCGGTCGGGCACGTATCCCGGCAGCTCGGGGAAGTCCGGGAAGCGCGGGTCGTGGCGATAGTCGTTGATCGCCAGAGGCAGACCATTGGCACCGACCCAGCCCGACAAGCCGCGTCCAAAGGCGATCGAGCGCGCGGCGGGTGGTGCCTCCGCGACCGCGGGGTCATCTGCCGGCGGCAAGCTCCAGACGAGAGGGGGCTGCGTACAGAGGCAGGCTGCGAGGGTTAGCTGGTCGGCGTGCGGATCCGTGAGGTAGAACAGGTAGGCGCGCGCGGGTAGTTGCGCATGCAGATGGGGAAGAATGCTTGCCAGGGCCGTCGCGCTATCGAGGGCGGTGGTGAGGATCCGGCCTACTTTCACGATGGTGCGGAGCTGTGCGAGCTTTTGCTCCATCTTGCTGGAGCTCGTGACCCGTTCGATCGCCGCGGCCGCCTGCCTCGCAGCCAGGAGCAAGCACCCCGTGGTGTCCTCCGAAACCGACCACGGGGCGCTATC
Source organism: Candidatus Schekmanbacteria bacterium (assembly GCA_016188575.1). Taxonomy (GTDB): domain Bacteria; phylum CSSED10-310; class JACPHN01; order JACPHN01; family JACPHN01; genus JACPHN01. Next base: position 134,667 of record JACPHN010000112.1, on the reverse strand, counting down.
CGGGAGCGGTGAATCCGCAATGAACCAGCCGCCGACGTCCTGGCGACCGACCTTGAGCGGAAAGATCCAGAGCGCGGCGTCGCCTTCCGCAGCGGTGCTGCTGGAAACGCGGCGGGGAGCATCCTCGCGCAACACCTGGTCGACCGTTCCCTCTTCGATTTGTTCCTTCACGAGGCGCTGCTCCGGCCCACTGAGCAGCTCCGGACCGTGCCGCTGCAAGCGCGTGGCGCCGGCGTCAAAGAGAAACACGCTTGAAGGCCGCCCTGCGGTCAGCTCTTCACCCACGTGGAGCAGGCTGTCGACGATCGCGGGAAGGCTGTCCGAGCAGTGCACGAACGCTGAAAACGCCGCGATCTTTGCGAGCTGGATGGGGCTATCTGGTGGCATCTCAGTCCAGACCAGGCATGGCATCAGTCTCAAGGTGTGATCGGCGCCGCCCGTCGATCTTACGGCGGCGCTGTCGCCCGAATCATATCGGGCGCTGCCCGTCTTGTCAATTTTTCGCTTGTGATGCTACGCTTGCCGGTGTACAGTCCCCCGATCGTCGGTTCACCGTTCGCCACGCATTATCAACTCGTTCCGTCGTCGCGAGGCCATCATGTCTGGGCATTCGAAATGGAGCACCATCAAGCGCAAGAAGGAAAAAATAGATGCCAAGCGCGGGAAAATTTTCACGCGGATTGGCCGAGATCTCACGATCTCCGCTCGGGAGGCGGGCGGTGACGTCGAGACGAACGCTCGGCTCAGAGCCGCCGTGCTGGCAGCGAAGGCGGCGAACATGCCGTCGGACAATATTGATCGAGCGATCAAACGGGGCACTGGCGAGCTCCCCGGCGTCAACTACGAAGAAGCCCAGTACGAAGGCTACGGTCCCGGCGGCGTGGCCATCATGATCGAAGTCTTGACTGACAACTTGAACCGCTCTGTCGCCGAGATCCGCCATGCCTTCACCAAGTGCGGGGGTAGCCTCGGCGAGCCCGGCTGCGTGAGCTGGAACTTCGACAAGCGCGGCGTGCTCGCGATCGAAGGCGAGGACATCGATGAAGACGAGCTTTTCATGGCGGCGCTCGAAGCCGGGGCGGAAGACGTTCGCGACGAAGAAGGCACCTATGTTGCCTACACCTTGCCGGAGCGCATGCAGGCAATCAAGGAAAGTCTGGAGAAGAGCGGCTACGTTTTCGGCAGCGCCGAGGTCGCGCAGGTGCCCAAATCACTGGTTCCCCTGACGGGAAAGGAAGCGGAACGGTGCCTGCGGCTCGTCGACATGCTCGAGGAGCTGGACTCGGTGCAATACGTTTTCGCCAACTTTGATATCCCACAGGAAGTCATCGACTCGTTCGTAGGGTGATGAGTGCGGGTACTCGGGGTGGACCCCGGTTTGACCCGCACCGGATACGGCGTGGTCGAGGAGGAGGGGAGTCGGTATCGGGCGGTGGCCTACGGCGTGGTGGCGCCGCCGCGAGATGGACCGCTGGCCGAGCGGCTCGGGACGATCTACCGGGGAATAGAGGCCATCATCGCGACGACTCGACCTGATGAGTTTGCGGTTGAAGCCCTGTTCTTCGCGCGCAATCCGATGTCCGCCTTCCGCCTGGGCCAGGCCCGCGGTGCGGCGTTGATGGCGGCGATCAATGCCGGTCTGTCCTTTGCCGAGTACCCCCCTGCAACCGTCAAGGTGGCGGTGGTTGGGCGGGGCGGTGCCCGCAAGGAGCAGGTTGCGCACATGGTCCGTATGCTGCTTGGGCTCCCCGCGGACCAGCTTTCCCACGCCGACGTCTCGGACGCGCTGGCCATTGCCATTTGTCACTTGCATCACGCGGGCGCGCGCCTGCTCACGCGCGGAGCCGTCCCTTGACCGGAACGTGCCCGCCCGCGAACCGCACCCGACGTGCCGTCATCCTGCGGCCAGCCCCATGACGGGGGTCGTGGAGCTGGCCTTTCTTTTCGCAGGGCTCAATCCGCTTGGCGGGATGTTCATTGCGATTCCACTGGCGATCTACACGTTGCACTATCCCGCATGGCTCGCGGTCGTTCTGGCGGTGCCGCTGGCCTATGCTCAGGTCGTGTTCGTCGACCTGGGCTGGAGCCGGCTCAGCCGCTGGTCGTGGTTTGTCCGTTACGTCGAGAGCCGGCGCAGCCCCGCTCTCGAGCGGCGACTGTGCTCGCGATGGTCGCGCCTGTGGATCGCGATCGTCGGTCCGTGGATGGGCCCCTGGCTGGTCATGGCCATCTGCCGGTATGCGCGCCTACGCCAACGCGAAATCGCTCCCGCGTTGCTCGCCGGGATCACCTACATGGCCGTGCTCACGGCGCTGGTGAGCTGGTACGCGCCAAACCTGCTGCCCACGGCGGCGGGAGGAATCGCGCCCTAGCCTCACCTCGCGGTTACACGGGCGCGCCCCGCGGCCGCTGTCCGCCGGCGACTGCTGAGCGGGCCGCCGCGGGCGGGGTGTTGGCGTACGTGGCCGGGCTTTGACGTTTTATGGCGTCATTACGGCGTATCATGCCTCACCGCCCGTCACCTCCTGGATCCTCCCGCTCCACGCGGATTCCGAGCCGCACCCCGTGCTATCCTCGAAGCTCATGAAACGGGAACCCCTTCATCTCGCCCGCGCGCTCTGGCTCGCGCCGCTCGCCGCCACCGTACACCTCGCAGTGTTCACCGCAGGGGTCCTGGACCGCCCTACCCATGGCTTCGTGGCCTATTACGCTGCGGCCAGGCTGGTCACCGAGGGTGCCGAAACCCACCAGTTCTACGATGATGACTGGTTTCGGCGCCAAGTCGCCCGCTTCGAATCCGGCGCCAGTGACATCTACAACCTCAATCCGCCCACCACCGCGTTGCTTGCCATACCCGTCGCCGCGCTGGAGCACCGCGCGGCGCGAAGGCTGTGGACGGTGTTGAGCGCGCTGTGCCTCGCGGTGGCGCTGCGATGTCTTGTCCACGAGACCGGCATGCCACAGCTTCAGGCGCTTCCGTTTGCGGCCTTCGCGCTGCTCGTGCAACCCGTGCACGCCAACCTGCGCTACGGCCAGGCCTACCTGGTGATGCTCGCGCTGCTAACCACGGCGTGGTACGGGTATCGGCACGCGCGCCCGGCCGTGTGCGGCAGCGCGCTGGGGGCGCTTCTGGTGCTGAAAATGGCGGGGAGCCTCCTCTGGCCGCTCCTCCTCTTGCGGCGCCGGTGGCGCGAGCTCGGCTGGAGCGCCGCTACCGTTTGTGTCATTGTGCTCGCGTCGCTGCCGTGGCTGCACCGCCACGCCTGGGAAGTGTGGCTGGAGCTGCTGCCGTCCCTGTCGCTGAAACCAGAGCTGGCGGTCACCGCGTATCAGACACAGAGCGGCCTGCTCCGCCACCTGCTTGTCCCCGACCTCCGCTGGAATCCCGCGCCCTGGCTGCCCGCCCCCGCCCTTGAACCGGCATTGCGACGGCTCGGCGCCGCGGTGATCCTGGGTCTGAGCGTCACCGCGGCGCTGTGGCCTGGTCCTGGACCGCGCGCCTCGATGCCCCGCCAACCGCGCCGCGCGGCGCGGCCGGCCGCGCGCCCGGAACCGGAGCGACGGCGAGCCGATCTCCTCTTTGCCGCCTTCACCGCGGCGGGCATCATCCTGAGCCCCGTGTCGCTAGATTATCACTATGCGCTGCTCTTGATCCCCATGGCGATCCTGGCAGCGGATCTCCGCAGCAGCGATTCCTGGCCTCCGCGCGCACTGCTCGCCGCCGCCATGGCGCTCATCGGGCTCGATCTGGGCTACGGGAGCCTGGGCACTGCCGGTGGGCCGATCGCGCTGCTCGGATATCCAAAGCTATACGGCGCCTGGCTCCTGTGGGGGCTGGCGCTCTGCCGTTCGCTGCCGAAACGAGATGGGCGGCCGGGCGGGGGGACCACGGCTGCGGCGCCGCGGAGCTGACCGTGAGCGCCCACAAAGCGGCTCGGACGGTGGCGGGCGCGATGATCGGTGGTGCCGCTGGCGACGAAATGGGCAGTCGCTTGTTGTTGTCTGTGGTGCTAAGTTAAGTATAGTTGACGAATCGAGTCTCTTCGCGGAGGCAGCAGTGAAGATCGAACAAGGCCAACACAGAACCATGTCGTCGTTCTCGGAGTCGCTGGAGCAGACCGCCGCGGTCGGACCGGCGGCGGCGTTCGTCCAGGCGCAGGGTCAAGCGCCACCTCCAGCAACAGCGGACCTGGCGGATGCGTTTGAACAATCGGAAGTCGATTCGTTCGGTTTCGCACGCCGCATGCCCGATCCCGCCGGCTTCTATGGCGACCGCGCCGGACCGGCGGTTCCGGCGTACCTGTTCCGCTCCGGCGCAGGTGCCGTGCAAGCAGGGACTGAGCGCAAGCCGATGCTTGGACCCCGCGCTGGCGAAGCGCTGGCCGACATCAAAGGGCGCGGCTTCCTCGACGGTAGCTACGCCGTCCAGCGTCTCGCCGCGCTGCCCCGGGACGAGCAGCTCCAGGTCCTCGAGCAGCTTCCCAACGCCGCCCTTCGCAGCATGGCCAGGGCGGCTTCCCGCGAGGGCGTCGGCAGCGATGACGTCATCACGGCGCTCAACCTCGAACGCGCCTGCCGAACCGAGTGGGGCAAGGACAACCCCGACGTGGCCGATCACTTGCGGGACATGTTCCGCGACGGAAAGATCGCCGTCGATCGGCCTGCCGACCCGAAGGACAAGATCGACGGGTGGGCCCTGACTCGCAAGGATGGCACCATCGTCCTGAATCCCGCCGCCCTGCGGGCTCCGGAAGCGATGTCTGCCACGCTCGCCCATGAGGGCCTCCACGCCTATCGAGCGGCCAACGGCGAGACCATGCCCACCCTCCAGGAAGAGACCGACGCCCACCTTGCCGAAGCTCAGGTATTCGGCCAGTTGGGCGGACCAGAGACTTTCCCGTCTCCACTCGGTGGCAAGGAAGCGGCCGCCTTCGACGCCAGCGTGCGCGAGTCGGCGGAGGCGTTCGGCGATCCTCCCGACCCGGCCAAAGCCAAGGCGCACGTGGCGGCACAGTACATGACGGGCTACGCGAAGTGGGCGACAGAGGCCGGTGAGAAGGTCGGTGGCAAGGACACAATCTCACGGAAGCTCCAGGGTATGGCGCGCGACCTCGGCAATGACGCCGCCGCTGTTCAGGCGCTCTCCTATACGCAAGTGATGGACACCGCACTCGCAGTGGCCAACGCCCCGGGACTCTCGGCAGCGGACAAGCAAGCTGCCTTGACTGGCGTGCTCCGCAACCTGGAGCCGCAGGAACAGGCGATGGCCTTGCGGTGGCTCTCCAGTCACAAGCACGACGCGCTTGCGAGCGCCGTCGCCCGGCAGCTCCGGGATGACTGATGCGTGCGTCGCGAGGCGACAGCGCGCTCGGGATCCACCGCCTGCTCGGGGTCGACGCGAGAGCGCCGACCTCCTTCCCTCTCCCCGCTTGCGGCGGGAGGTGAGGTGGGGAGTCTTCGTGATGAGCAGTTCGTGCAGCTTGGGGTCAAGCAGGCGGGGGATTCAGGCGCCTCGCCGCACTTGACACGGACGCCGCCAGCCGGTAGGGTCTTGCTTGCAGTAGCGGCCCCAGATGTGGAGACTCCCATGGCGAAGCTTGGTACATGCGCCTTTCTTGCCCTCTTGGGAGCGCTGCTGTCCGCTGCATCCTCTGCCCTGTCTGAAACCCCGCCCGAGATCTCCGTCAAGCTCGAGGCCGTCGCTCAGGAGCTCCGGTGGATGAGCACGGACCAGCGCGTGGTTGTGGCAGTCCGCGAGCACAATCTGACCCCGCCGCCGGCAACTGCCGAGATGACGGAGGAAAGGTGGCGAAGCTTGACGATTCTGGACCCCATCGTGCGCGGCCTCGCCAAGAACAGTCTTGCCCAGTACCTCAAGACCCGGCGAGACGAACGGATCTCCGAGCTGTTCGTCTCCGGTGCAGACGGTGCCAAAGTGGCGTTCTTCGGAAAAACCACGAGCTGGTCGCATCGGGGCAAGGAGAAGCACGAGGTTCCAATGCGTGGGAAGGTCTGGTTCGGAGCGGTCGAGCTCGATGAGTCAGCGGGTGTCGAACAGATACAGATCGGGCTGCCAGTGCTTGACCAGGGCAAGCCGATCGGCTCGATCGTAGTTGGAGTGGCCATCTCCAAACTCCACTGAAGCCGGCCACCCGCACCTGGACAGGGTCCGGCCCCCCTACCATGAGCATCAGAACCAAGCTCTCACTGGCGCTGTTGGTGTCGGCCCTGGCAACGGCCGCTGCCATCGGCGGCTTTTCGTTTCTTTTGAGCGCCTCCACGGCGACCTACCTCGCGGGGAACCAAAAGAGCCGCGACGAAGACAACGCCTCGCTGCGGCTGGTGGAGCTGGCAGCTCGCATGCAGAACATGCTGCTCAGACTCGTGCGCCAGCGCGATCTCGAGGCCGCCGAGGAGCTGATGGCGCAGCAGGATACCGCGGCACAGGACCTGATCGCCTACGTGCAACGGGTGGCGCCGGCAAATAGCCCCGTGGTCGCGGCCATGCAAGACCTGTCCGCGGCCAATGCGAAAGTCCGCGATGCCGTGCTTCACGGCAAAGGGGCGTCGGCCATCGCGCTCTTCGTGGAAGAGTCCGCCCCCGCCTTCGAGGCGCTGCTCCTTCACCTGCGCGAGCTTCGCAATGAACGGCGGGCGGAGGCGGATCGCGTCGAGCAGGAAGCGCAAGAGCATCTGGTGCGCCTGCAACTCGGCGTGGTGGTGGCGGTGGCGCTCCTGTGGGGCGGTGCCGGCGTGCTCGGAGGCGTCATCGTTCGAGACGTTTCCCGAGCACTCGGAATCATGGCGGAGCACGTCGGCCGAGTCGCCGCAGGGGACTTGCGCGCGTCCGTCGCGCTCGCCTCAGGCACCGACCCGGCAAAGCTGGGACGGCGCGGCGGGACGACCGGTAGATCGCGGGACGAGATCGGGCACCTGCATCGCTCATTCAACCACATGATCGACAACTTGCGGCAGTTTCAGGGGCGGGTCAGCGATGCCTTTGCAGACCTGGAGCATGGCGTGCGCGACGCCACCTCACTCGCGCAGAAAGTGCAAACCGCCGCCGAACGTCAGTCTCGGCACGTAGGCCAGATAGCGGCCTCGACTGATTCCATGGGCGAACAGGCCGCGGGCGTTGAAAACCGCATGCAGGAGCTTGCTGAGCTGTCGGGGAAGGCGTCTGAATCGATTGACAGCCTGATCCTGTCGATTGCGCACGTCGCCGACGACGCCGAATCCCTTTCCGCGTCCATTGCTCGCACCACACCCACAATCGCGGACCTCATCAAGTCCAACCAGGAGATGGCGCAGAGCGTCGAGTCTCTGGACCGGTCCATCCAGGCGACGCTGATGGCGGCAACGCAAATCGACGCCAGCATCACCGTAGTTCACGCGCTGGCCAAAGAGTCCGAGCAATTGTCGAGCAAGGTGACGGAAGAAGCGCAGATCGGCGGCGCGGACGCCGTTCGGGAGACCATTGCCGAGATGAACGGGATCCTGGGTGCGGTCACGACGCTGTCCCAGACCGAGGCGCGACTGGTGCGGAGCGTGGAAGATATCGGCAAGATCCTGCTCGTCATCGACGATGTCGCCGCCATGACGAACTTGCTAGCGCTCAATGCGGACATCATTGCCGCTCAGGCGGGCCACCATGGGCGGGCTTTCTCGGTTGTCGCTACGGAAATTCGGGAGCTCGCGGAACGGACCCGTTCCTATACGGGGGAGATTTCTGATGTCGTCAAAGGAATTCAGACAGAAACCCGAAACGTCGAGATTCTGGTGCAGGACGGCGTGAGTCGCGTCGAGCTGGGTGTGCGCGCGGTGACGCGGGCGGATTTGGCGCTGAAGAGCATCATCGATAGCTCGGCACGAGCCCGGCTCATGAGCGCGCGCATCGCCGCGGCCACCGCCGAGCAGGCCCTCGCGAGCCGCGACACATCGGCGGCGATCCTGGAGGTATCCTTGCGCTCCAATGACATTTCGCGCGGAACAGTGGAACAGGCCCAGCGCGGCGAAGGCATCATGGAGTCGGTGGCGCAGATGCGAGAGCTTGCGACCAAGGTGCGCACCGCGTCCAACCTGCAGGCCGCCAACGCCCGCGCGGTCTCGACGGACAGCGCGAGCATCGCCAGGCTGGCTCATCACGTCAGCGCGGTGGCCTCCCAGACCGCCGCCGTGGCGACCCAGGCAGCCGGTGCCGCCGAGCGCATTCGCGAAACGCTCGAGGTGTTTACCGAGCTTCAGCAAATCGTCGTTGACCTGGCGGCACTGTCGGCGAACCTCCGAAAAACGCTTCTCGAGCTGCGCCTGTAGCCCGAAAGCACGGCCCATCGGGGTGGGAAGATCTCCGATTTTTGATTTGCGCGCGCGGCTCCGCGGTGATAAACTCCGGCAGCCCGGCTCTCCGATGCGGTCCGGCACCAGCTTCTCGCCTCAGGAGTCGCCGTGGATCGCTCCCCCGCCGGCAAGCAGTCGCCCCTCTCGCACCATCGGAGACTACTCGACATGCGTTGGCTCTTCCCTGCGCGTGCCCCGGAACAAGCCTTCACCGCCGAGCAGAAGCTGGTGGCCAACAACTCCTTCGCGGAGAGCGCGGTCGCCATTCTCGATCACACTTGCATCCCCGATCTGCAACATCCACTGGGGATGATCGAGAGCATCTACTTCGACGACGCTCGATTCTCCGCATTTCGCGAAAAACTCGCCGGTGATAACTTGAAGCGAAAGGTGAGGATCAGGTGGTACCGCGAGGAGCCTACCCTAGGCCACGCGGAAACCGTGGCCTTTTTGGAGGTAAAGGACCGCATCGGCGCCGGCCGCAAGAAAGATCGCTTTCCTTTCGCGGTCGCGCTCGACTGGCTCGCCGAAACCGGCCTGCACGATCCCGCGCTCACGCATCTGCTCTATCGCCAGGCAGGAGCTGCCGGCGTCAGCCTTCCCCCCGACCTCGCCGCCACGGCGAGCATCAGGTATCGGCGGCGCCGCTGGGTTTGCCCGCTTACCGCCGCACGCTTGTGCCTGGACACCCAGATTTGCGCTACCCGCTTCAATCGCGATCTGCTTCCGTTTGGCGCCTGCCACGAGCTCACTTCGGTGGTTGCCGAAGTCAAGAGCAGTGACCGCTCGCGCGGCAATTGGGCCGCCGCGCTCGTCTCCGCGGGTTTCAGGTCGCGGAGCTTCTCCAAGTACGGGACGTGCATGAGCTGCCTGTCGGAAGGGTGGGTTACGGCGTGAAGACGTTGGATTTGGTGGCGGCGGTGGAGGCGTTTCAGGTAACCTTGGACGGGCTCGACACGACGCGCGCACTCGTCGCACTGGTCATCTCGCTGGCGGCCTCATACGCGGCAGCCGGGATGTACAGGTTCCTCTATGAAAGCCGCGGCACCGGGAGTCAGGTGTCCCGCGCGTTTCCACTGCTCGGTCTGTCGATAACGACGCTATTCCTGTGTATCCAGGTCTCCATTCCGCTGTCGCTGGGGCTCCTGGGGTCACTGTCCATCATCCGCTTCCGCACTCCGATCAAGGAACCGGAGGAAGTGGGATTCATCATGCTGGTCATCGCCGCGTCGGTCGCCGCGGCAACGTTCAACTTCGGGTTCATCGTCGCGCTGTATCTGTTAGCGCTGCTCAGCCTGATCGTGACCCGCCGGCTGCGGGCGCTCGGTTTCCTCAGGCGCGCCGGCATGTTGGTCGTCGTCCTGCCCGACGGTGGCGCCGCGAGCGTCGATCGCGTCACCGAAACGCTTAAACATCATCTCGCCAGCAGCCACATCGAGAGCGCCTCCAGCCGTGATGGCGCGACGAGCCTGCAGATCAGCTTTTCCGGTCTGCGCACCTCCGTCGCCGCGCTGCACGCCGGGTTGCGTGAGGCGGTACCCGCGGACTCCATCAACGTTTTTCTCGATCGGCCCGGTGGTCTCCACTAGAATGCAATCGGCGGCCGTCAGAGCGAGCCTGCTTGCGACTCTGCTGATGGTGGCCGCGGGCGGGTTAGTCAGCCGATGCCTCGCTCCGGAAAACGCCGAAACCGTCGCCATCCGGCTTTCTGAGCGACTCGTTGGCAAGCATGGTCTACTGCTGCTGCTGACGTTTGACGAATCGCGGACGCACGACTGGGCCAGGGGTTGGCAGGTCCTGGCGCCGGGCACCGAATCGGTGCCGGGACGGCATGGACGCGGCCGCTTCTTCGCTGGCTCGTCACGGGCTTTCGTGCAGACGTCGATGCCGTGGAGCCAGTGTGGAGACACGTATACGCTCTCGACGTGGGTCAAGCTCGACGCCGTCGCGCCGGATCAAGATATCTTGTTCAGCGCCGGAGAGGGCCGGCGGACAGGGCTGACACTTGATGGTGGATACGTGACTCTCGACGTGCCGTTTGAGCAGCGCCAGGCGCTGTCCTACCCTTTCGCCCGGTACGGCGAGCTCGTCAACCTCGTCGCCGTCGTCGATGCCGCCGCGAAGCGCGCATGGCTCTACGAAAACGGCGTCGTCAAGGCCTCGCGCGCGATAACGGGCGTCACGATGCCGGACGCGAACGTCACCCTGGGGACCCGGCAATGGTACGCGGTTCGCAACCCTTTGCGTGGCACGGTGGACGAGACCGCGATCTGGAAGCGCGCCCTGCCCCCGGCCGAAATCGAGCGGCTCTTTGCGTCTCCGACCGACATGCTGGAAACCCTCGAGCCAGCGCTCGCCCGAAGCTTTCGACTGAGATTGCTGGCAGAGGCCGCGAAGACCTGGGTTGCAAAGGCCTCGGACTACATCCGGTTGGACGTGGGCAGCGACTCGGCTAGCGCCGAACCTCTTCCCCACCTCAACCTGATCCTTTCCGGCGCGGATCGTCGCCATCTACGCAAGGCACATGAACGCAGCTTGCGCAGTGGCCGGCGCGTGCGCGACGCAGCGCGGCCCCGCTCGATGCGCTACGTTGCCAGCGGCATGGCCAGGCAGGGCAGACTGCACCTCTACGGCAGCGATGTGTGGTACCAAGAAAGTGTCCGCCCGTCCTACATTCTCGAGCCTGCCATGGGAGCGAGCTGCTTCGGATCCGGCCGACTGCGGCTGGCGCCTCCTGAGAGCTCGGACTTCCTTTTCCCCATCGTCGAGACGCGGCTCGCCGCGCAGCTCGGTGCCCCGGCCGTTGCCAACGGCTACTGCCTGCTGTCGATAAATGGCCGGTCCAAGGGCGTGTACTACTGGGAGGACATGAGCAAGATGGGTGTCTTTGCGGGTCAGGAGAAGCTCATCTCCTACCGCCCGCGCTCTCCGCAGGAATGGCCCGAGCTGTTCAACCTCGTAACGCGCCCAACCGCGCACCTGCTCACCCCGCCCGGATTGTATCCTGTCCTGCCTGAGGCGGTACACGCGATATTTGATGAGCTCGCCGGGAAGTATGCCAAGGCGTTGCTCCAGGATGCGCTGAGCCCATTGACCGCGCGGCAGCGTCGCGAGCGGCTCGCGCGGGACCGCGAGCAGAGTGGCTCACATTGGCGCCTGGCCTCCCCCGAGTGGAGCCCCGCTCGCCGGGCTGCCGCCTATCTCAGCCCTTACGCGATTCTCGGCGGCAACCCCTCGCCGGCATACATTACCGGCGACCTGAGCTTGGACGGGCTACGACTGCCGGGAGTGACGTTGACCTGGTCAAGCTCCAATCCGGACCTGATTGCCGCCGACGGCAGCGTGACGCGGCCGCACGGCACCCGGCCGGTCGGCGTGGACCTGTCCGTGCGCATCGCGGACCAACACGATCAGATCCAGATGCCGTTTCACCTGCGCGTCATGCCCGACAGACCATCGCTGCCGGCGCTGATGATTTACACCGATGTCAGGGTACAGAAAACCCGGCGGGTTGACGCCGTGGTGGCCTGGTATGAAGCCGGCGTCGAGGGACCTTCGCGAATCCTGAACGCCACGCAGGGATTCTCCGGAGGCATCACCCATCGCGGGAACTCCAGTTACTGGTTGCCCAAAAAACGCTTCACGATTCGGACGGACCTTCCGCATCACCTCTTCGGCGACACCACCGCGCGCCACCTGTTGCTGGTCAGCTCGCCTCTCGACCCAACTTTTTCCCACAATGCGTTCGCCTACGGCGTTTTCCGCGACCTTGCCGCTCCCGGGGCCGCACGGTACGCACCCGAAGTGCGCTGGGCGGAGGTATTTTTCAACGGTACGTATCTGGGCCTGTACGAGGTCTGGTCTCGTATCGACGACGAGGTGCTCACCGCCGGGCAGCCACAGGCGACGCCGGCGCTTCCGCCGCTCCTGTTCAAGCTCGAATACGTCCGCGATTCGACCCGCACGGCGGCGGACACCATGCGCCAAACACAGCCAGATCGCCGGGCGGGAGACTTCCTCGACGCGTACGAGCGGTTTGCGGCGTTTGTCGAGACTGCCCCACCCGAGCGGTTCCGCGCGGAGGTGGGCCGCATCGCGGATGTGGCCAACGTAATCGATTTCCACCTGTTATTGAATCTCACGGGAAACCGCAACGGCTACCCATTCAGATACCCGGCACACGATATTCTCGCGCGCGGGGGTGGCCCCGAAGGGCGCTTCTTCTTCGTGGCCTGGGACTTCGATGCCACATTCTACCCGCGCAAGGAAGGCTGGATAACCAATGCGCTGATCTGGCGCCTGGAGAACGAGCTTCCCGGCTATCGGCAGCGATTCCTCTCCCGCTGGCGCGAGCTGCGCCGAGGAGCGCTGGCACTCGAGCCGCTGCTGGGGCGCCTTGACGCCATCGAGAAGACTCTTGACGGATACGTCGAATGGGAGCTCGCCAAGTGGCCGCGAGTGGACGAAGTGGCGCATGGGGACTACATGGCGGATCTCAAGATCCAGCTCCGCAGCCGCGTCCAACGCCTCGACGAATATCTCCCTCAGTGGGCGGCCAAGGGCCCCTGAGCCAAGGGCGTCGGCGCGAGATTGCGCCCGACTGTCGCGGACACGACAAGCGGGGAGCCGCGCCTGCAACCGCCGGCGGCAAAGACGATCGTGATCAGTTGGGTAGAGCTTCCGAGGAGCAATACGATGGTTGAGATATTCTTGAGGCGATTTGAGAATGTTAGCACAAGAAATATTATATGTATCGGTCTGTGTAGTGTAATAGTTCTTGGTGCAGTCGACTATTTCACTGGATTCGAGCTCAGTTTCTCTATATTTTACCTGATTCCAGTCACGTTTGTATCGTGGTTTTCAGGTTTTCGCTATGGGGTTCTCACTGCATTTGTGAGTGCTGCCACATGGTTGTGGGCGGATCTGTACAGCGGACACCGGTTTTCCGTTGCAATTATTCCATTTTGGAATTCACTCGTTCGCTTCTTCTTCTTCTTTGTTGTCGCCTCTCTGTTGTCGCGACTCAAGTATCTATACTCATGTCAAGTTGTAATATCTCGAGAGCTAAGGGAAAGTCTTGACTCTGTAAAAACACTGAGTGGGCTCATCCCGATATGTGCATGGTGCAAGAGAGTTAGGACTGACGAAGGGTACTGGCAACAAGTTGAGGCCTATGTTTCGGAACGGACGGACGCCTCGTTCAGTCACGGCATCTGCATGGAATGCAGGGAGAAAGAGCTTTCCACCCTAGGCACGGCTGCCCACGGCGCTCGCTGAGGTGCCTGCGGGTCGTGGAGACGGTGGTGCGCAAGTTCTGAGACCAATGACGAAAGGATGACAACCGGAATCGCCCGGTGGAAACTGCGGTTGTCGGCCGGCGGAGCATTTTGGCGGAGCTTTGGCGTGATGACCGTGGCCCTACTATCGCCCGCGCGTGGCACGTTTTTCGCATCTTCCTTCGCGTTTCTTGCAAGGTATGGCGAAACAGGAGCTATGGTGAGAAGGGTGAGGTCATGAGCAGGCTGGCAGTAGAAGTCAAAGAGGCGCGGGAGTGCGTGGCGTGCGAGCTGTGGGCGGAGCCGCTGGCGCGCGATCAGGACTTGGAGCGGCGGGTGTTGAGCCTGTACGACCTGCTGTTTGGAGAGCTGGAGCCGGAGGCCGAGCGGCTGGTGGTTGCCCTCGGCAAGCTGCGCCGGGCGGAGGAGCTGCTGCGCGAGGCCTCAACGACGTGTGCGATCCCGCTCGCAGAAGCGTTGTCCGCGCTCGAGGAAACGCTGTGTGCGAGGCTTCTACAGACCAGACATCGGATCGCCGCGGTTGGCCAGCGGATCCGGCTGCTCGAGGCCGTGTCGGTATCCGCGTCGTGCTGGCATGATGCCAGGTCGGAATGCTAGAATGGAAACCTACCTCCGGCGGCGTCGACCACGAGTCTTCGCCACTGACCCGGGCGCGCCCCGGGAAAACCCACAGTACGGGCCAAGGCAGGAGCCTGGGCTGCCAAAGCCTCGGTGAACGTTACCGATTTCGGAATGCCAATTGGGAGCTCTGACTATGAACAGAGGAAAATTCGCGGCGATCATTTTGGTCAGCGCCTTTGCCGGTGCCGGGGCGACGCTGTTGTTGGGAGGCAATGAGGCGGTCAGCCGCGTCGCGACCGCGGCAAAGCCCGAGTCCGCCGCGGCAGCATCGCCGGCGGCTCCGGACGCCGCGCTGCAGGCAGCCGACTTCGGGATTCTTGCCGGCAACATGATTGTCGCCCGGGTCGACGGCGCGGAGATCACGCTCGCCGCGGCGAAAAAGATGATCGATCCGCAGGTGCTCGAGAAGTGGAGTGAGCAGGACGCGGATGTCTACCGCCTGCGCCGGCAAGCGCTCGATGAGATTGTGGGAGAACGGCAACCAAAGGACGTGACAGTCTATCTCACCGATCCCGTGGTGCGCCAACAAGTCCCTTCCGACACCACGTCGGGGCGGAGCTTCGGCCCGGAGAATGCGCCGGTGAAGATCGTCGTCTACCACGACTATCAGTGCCCATACTGCGGTCGACTGGAGTCATCGCTGGTAGGCGTGCGTGAGAAGTACGGCGACAAGGTGAGGACCGAGTATCGCGACTTTCCTCTGAGCTTCCATGCGCAGGCGCGAATCGCCGGGCTTTCCGCCCGGTGCGCTGCCCGCGAAGGCCACTTCAATGAGGTTCACAAGGCGCTGTTTGAGCAGTCTCGGGAGCTTGGCCTGGAAGCGGTGGTGGCCATGGCCGAAGCCAGCGGCATCGACAAGGAAAAATTCAGCGCGTGTCTCAAGGACGAAACCATGTCGTCGCTGGTGGACGCAGACATGGAACAGGGCCAGGCCCTTGGGGTACAGGGCACGCCCAAGAGCTTTATCAACGGTATCCCGGTGGGCGGCGCGGTGCCCATGCCGCAAATCGCGGCAATCGTCGATGGTGAGCTTACGGAAAAGCGGCCGGTTGCGAGCGCCGAGGAGGCGGTGAAGGCACTTTCGGAGGGGACGGCAGCCGTTCTTGACGGCAAGCCCGTCACCATTGCGGAAGTCGACGAAAGAGCCGGCAAGCAACTGACAAGAAAGATCTCGATGTTCAATGGTGCAATCAAGCCCTATGTCCTTGACGCTGTAGATAAGCTCGTGCTGGAGCAGCTCAAACCCAAGCACAACATCGAGATCTTGTTTGATGTGCAGTAGCGCAAGAAAGGATGAGTCGTGGCCGCGCCAGGCGGAGTGATCATGGTGGCCGGACCAGAGCAAGGCGAGCGCGATCGGCAACTGGTGATGCGCGCAGTGCAGACTCTTCTCCGGCTGCTCGCGGAGCAAAGGGAGTTGAGGCTCGGCAACCTGGGTGCCTGGCGGCTCCTGGATTCCGGAGCTTCGCGAGGCGGTTCACGGCCAAATGAGCTGCTGGTAGGCGTGACTCTCGCCGCCGGGGAATCGCGGACAGACGGCGAAGGCACTGACCTGGAACCATACATGCTGGACGTGCTGAACCGGCCCAGACCGGGTCACTGAGCGCAGGGGCGCCGCCAGGACGCGGCGCCACGCGCATGGCGTTTCGAAAACCATGGGTAGGATGTAAACGATGCCAGTATCCTATGACGGCTCCCGCGAGGCGCCGGCGGCGCCGCCGGCGCGGTCTGCGGAAGGACCGCCCATGCCGGATCCGAGGTCCATCCGGAGAATCGCCATCAATACGGGTGGCGGAGACGCCCCGGGATTGAACGCTGTGATTCGCGCGGTGGTCTTGTCGGCGTGCCGGATCGGCTGGGAAGTGTATGGGATCCGCCGAAGCTACGATGGACTGTTCGAAGCCGACGGTGTTACTCAGTTGGTTCCGGCCCGGGTACAGGGAATAACGCACGTTGGGGGCACCATTCTCGGCACGACGAACCAAGGCAATCCGTTCAAATACCCGGTGACCGGACCCGACGGCAAGACGCGGCTCGTGGATCGCTCCGCAGAGATCCTGACAACGCTTCGCGACCGCCGCGTCGACGCGCTCGTCGCCATCGGCGGCGACGGCAGCCTCAGTATCGCGTATGAGCTCTTCCTGCGCGGCCTGCCCGTAATCGGCGTGCCCAAGACGATCGACAATGACCTTGATGCTACTGTCCTGACCTTTGGTTTCGACACTGCGGTCCAGACCGCTACAGAGGCGATCGACAAGCTGCAGTCGACAGCGGAAGCACATCGCAGAGTGATGGTCGTGGAGGTGATGGGACGCTATGCAGGCTGGATTGCCTTGCACTCGGGGCTGGCAGCCGCCGCTGACATCATCCTGTTGCCGGAAATCCCCTTCAAGATCGACAAGGTGATCGAGAAGATTCGCGAGCGCGAGGAGCACGGTCAACCGTACGCCATCGTTGTCGCGGCCGAAGGCGCGCGCCCATACGGCGGCGACTTCGTGACCCGCGGCGGCAGTGAGCTCGGCCGCGAAATTCGGCTCGGTGGTATCGCTGACCTGGTCGCGCGACAGATCGAGCAGCTTACCGGCAAAGAAACGCGGTCGCTGGTGCTCGGGCACTTGCAGCGCGGCGGCAATCCCACCACCTTCGACAGGCTGATGGCCCTCCGCTTCGGCGCTGCCGCCGTGCGCTACCTGCGGCGCGGCGCGTATGGCCGTATGGTGGCGCTGCGCCCACCGGATGTGCTCACGGTCCCGCTCCGACAGGCGATCAGCCAGCGCAAGCTCGTGCCAATGGATTCCGATACGATTCTTACCGCGCGCTCATTAGGAACTTGTCTGGGTGACTGACTCGCGGCCGCTACGACCACTGGTGACCAAAGATGTGCCGGGACCAGCCGCGGTGGCGTTGCAAGTTGTCACAAGCATGATAGACGGCACTGCCGTGCTCGCGACTTTCACGTAACGCGGCTCCTCACCAAGGATCGGGATGCGACTTCATGGATATCGGCGATCGACTTTCCGGATTGACGGAGCTGCTCCACGAAAGCAACTCCTACATCTTGCGCATGGATTCCCTCATGCGGCGCGTGGAGAGCACAGCGCGCAACATCCAGGAGATTCTCTCCGGAATGGAGATTCCTCCGGCGGCGCGCCCCTCCAGCTCCGACGAAGGAAGCCCCGAACGTTCTGCCGACGACCTCTCCGCAGCGCTTCGGCGCATCCGTAAAGACCACGGCAAGCTGACGCGAGTGGTGCGCGGGCTGGTGGCCACCACGACCCAGACCGAGGGAAGCCTCCCCATCGTCCGCCGCATCGAGGAAATCAACAAGGCCAAGAACCTCCTCATCAAGCAGTGGGAAGACAGAAACACGCTGATGAACGAGCTGCGCCGTGCGCATGAGGAGCTCGTCAGCCTTGACGAGATGAAGTCTCACTTCATCGACGTCGCGTCGCACGAGCTGCGCACCCCGATCTCGACCATGCAGGGTTTTCTGGAGCTGCTTGAACGGGGCGCCTTCGGTACTCTGTCCGAAAGGCAAGCTTCCGTGGTCGCGGTCCTGTTCAAAAACGTCCGCCGCCTTTCGTTCCTGGTGCTGAACATGGTCAACCTCCAAATGCTGGGTCGCGGCACCATCAACATGCGCCACTCGGACTTCGACCTCCGCGTGCTGACGGAGGGTGTCGTCGACGAGATCGAAGCGTTTCTCGCCCAGCGAAAACAGCAGCTTGGGGTTCGGATCGCGCCGGATGCCGCGATCGTGACCGGCAATCCAGAGGGAATTCGCACCGTCCTGATGAACTTGGTCCTCAATGCCATCCGTTTTACACCTGACGGTGGGCGCATCGATATCACCGCGGAAGCGCGCAGCAGCGGTGACGTCGCGCAGCCGAGATGCCGGATCGGTGTCTCCGACACGGGCATCGGCATTCCGGACGAAGAGCAGAGCAGAATCTTCCAGAGTTTTTACGAGGTCATGGATCCCGCCCACCACCATTCCGGCCTGATCGAGTTCCAGAGCGGAGGACTCGGCCTGGGATTGACAATCGTCGCCAAGATCCTCCAAGATCACCATACCGACATTGGCGTGAGCAGCAAGGTTGGGAAGGGCAGCACCTTCAGCTTCGAGCTTCCACTTGCCGAGGCCGGGGCGACGGCCCTGGCGCTTCCCGAAGACCCCGGCGGGCCTGACGCCGCCGACACGAGGGGATAAAGCTCTCGACCGAGCAAACGCGAGTAGATTCATGCTACGCAACATTGCGGCAAGGATACGCAGCGACATCCGGCTCAAGTTCACGCTCCCGGTTTTCTCGCTGGTCGTGGCGTTGGTGCTGTCATCGGGGTTTTCGAGCGTCTGGCGTCAGTACAAGAGCATGCAGGAGAACCGGGAGACGCGGGAACGCGCCATGCTCGCGGAGCTCCGCAACTCAGGCGGTGCACTCACCCGCACTGTCGCGCTGGCGTGCCGGCAGGCGATAGTCGGCAACGACTACTCCTTCCTGTCCGCCGTGCTCGACGAGATCCGTCGGGGTTGGCAGGACCTGGCCTACGGGATGATCACCGACCCGAATGGCATCGTGCTGGTACACACCGACAGCACGATGGAACAGGTCATGCTCCGCGACGACCTCACCCGACAGGTGCTGCAGTCGGAGGACGAATTCGTCGGACCCGTCAACCGGGACGGTGAGGAGATCATGGAAGTCTCCATGCCCGTATACACCACCCATAAATGGGGCTACGTCCGCCTGGGCTTTTCCAAGAAGCCTGTATATGATCGAATTCAGGCAGATAACGAACTTTATCACACGCAGATCAGGAAGACGCTGATAACGGGTGGCTTGACTACT
>JACPHN010000112.1:0-115496 GCA_016188575.1 Candidatus Schekmanbacteria bacterium | reverse complement strand
GGCTTGACTACTATTGGCCTTGTTATTCTTGGTGGCCTTTTTACTATCTGGATGAATAGCAAGATCGTAACGCCGATACAACAGCTTACCGAGAGCGCTAGGAGAATCGGTCGCGGCAACTTCGATGTTTCCATATCTGTCAGCTCGGAGGATGAAATTGGAGTATTGAGCAGCACGTTAGGGAACATGGCTCAAAGCCTCAAGCAATCATATTCCAATTTGTCATTATTGAATCAGATCGGCGAGGAGCTCTCGGCCGATCTGGCGCGAGAGGATTTCTTGAACCGCGCCCTGGGTCGACTGGCGCGCCTCATCAACGTCGAACACGGCATTATTCTCGCCGGCAATGGCGGATCCATGAGGCGGATGACGCGTCTGGCGTGTAACGGCGCGAAGCTCTCCGTTCCCGTGGACTTCGCGCTGCCGACGGAGCTGCTCCCACCGCCGAATAGCTACCGGCTCCTCGATTCCGTGGAGGCGTTGCCCGAGCCGTTTCGCTGTGAGGCTTGCGCCGGCAGGATCCGGTCAGTCCTGGCGCTGCCTCTGCCTCGCGAAAACCGCGTCACCGGACTGATTGCGGTGTGGACGCTCGATACCGAGCGGCCTCTCACCGAATATGAGGCCGAGCTCGCCATGAATGTGGCACGGCAGATTGCCATCGGGCTCGAGACTGTGGAAAAAGTGCGGATGTCGGGTGAGCTCGAGGCGGCCCGAAACATCCAACGCGTCCTGTTCCCTGACGGCGAGCTCAACCTCGACGGATTCGAGGCCGCCGGCTCGCTGCAGACGGCCTCCGAGACCGGCGGCGACTGGTACACGTACCGCGTGCTCCATGATGGCCGCGTGCTCTTGTTGATCGGCGACGTCACCGGCCACGGGATGCCAGCGGCAATGATCGTCTCGACCGTGGATAGTTGCTTCCACACGATGGCCACATCGTTCATCGACCCCTCTCCTGGCTCGGCACTATCCGTCCTTAATCGGGTCGTCTACCAGACCACAAAGGGAAGAGTAAAAATGACACTGTTCGCTTCCCTTTATAGTCCGCTCACGGGTGAGATGGCCTTCGCCAACGCCGGCCACACCCACCCCCTGCTCGTTCGCTCCAGGCAAGATCGCGTCGAGCCGCTCCGCGCCCGAGGCCCCCGGCTCGGCCATTTCGAGGATGCCGTCTTTCAGGAGTCTCGCATGCAGTTGCAAAAAGGAGATAGTCTCGTCTATTATACTGATGGACTGGTGGAGTGCGAAAACCCAGCGGGTGAGCCGTTCGGAAAACGTCGGCTCCAAGAAGCAGCGGCGAGCATCGCCGAGCTGCCGGTTCTCGAGGCGAACACTCTTCTGCTGGACCAGGTCAACAAGTTCCGTCAAGATAAGGCGCTGGCTGACGACATCGCTCTCCTCGTTGCGAGAATCCGCCCATGACCGAGCGCCAAGCCATAGTAGTCAACGACGCCCGCCCGATTATCGAAACCGTGACCCGCGCTCTGTGCGCGTCCGGCTACTCCACGCATGTGGCCTACACCTCCGAGCAGGCCGTTCAGCTTCTCCAAACTCACCCCGCCGATCTCTTGTTCCTCGATCAGGACGGTGAGGTCGACCACCAATCGATCATGGCCACGGCCAAAGCACTATACCCACAGTGCAAGACCATATTGGTGTCCAAGGCCTCGGCAAAAGACTCCTTCACCAGCATCGAACAGCACGATTTCATTCAGAACCTCATTGCCCAAAAAGTCGGCATCATAGCGCAAATTTCGCCATTAGATTCGACGGAGCTAATCGTTACTATAAACAAGCTGAGAACAGGAGACATTTTCGGCATCGAAAAATATTTCCCATGGGGAATCGAGACAAAGCATATCGTAGTCAGAGATTCCTCTGAAAAACAGCAATATATACAGGAAGTCATAGATTTTGCCGAGAAGCTTTCTCCAAGAGACAGAACTCTATCAATACTCAATATTGTTCTCGACGAATTTATCACGAATGCCATATATAATGCCCCGAGAGATAAAGACGGAGTCCATAAGTATATACGAAAAAGCCGGCGAGATCGCGTAGTTCTGGAACGTGAAGAAGAGGCTTGTCTATCGTATGGATGCGATGGGAGATCATTCGGAATAGCCGTATCAGACCCATTCGGCGCTCTCGAAAAGGACCTTATCATCCAGTACCTGCGGCGCTGCTTTGCACAAAAGGGCCACAATAAACTGGCGGCCGATAATCGCAGCGGGGGAGCAGGCCTGGGTTTCTACATGAGCTTTAATTTCATAAAGAACTTTGTCATCAATCTCGAAAAAGGAAAGCGGACGGAAATCATAGGTTTCCTCGATCTCGATAGCTCCAGAATCAAGCCGACACAAGTTGGTAAGTCGTTTCACGTGTTCCTCAAGGAAGGACAGCAGAATGCTTGACAGTGACTTCGAGGCGAGCGTGCGGCATGACCCCGGCTGCACGGAAATCACCCTGAAGGGAACAATCGACGAAGACTCGCCCCAGGAGCTCGACCGCGCGTTTCGTGATCTAGGACCGCGCGTGCGAATCTGCTTTCGCGAAGTTACCAAGATCAACTCGTGCGGAATTGAAGAGCTAATGAAGGTTCTTCACGAAGTTGCCAACGAGCACAAGGTCGAGTTCGCCGAATGTCCTGAAGTCATCGTCGACCAGTTCCAGATGATGGACTTCTCGATGTACGGTCGCATTACGTCCTTCTTTATCCGCTACCTCTGTGACAAGTGCGCTGCCGAGAAAATGCTGCTGCTCGATGTCGATCGCGACCTACGGATCGATCACGATACCCGGGAAGTTGAAGCACCCACGTTCGATTGCTCGTGCGGCGGCACGCTGCGCATAGATGACTACCTTGATTTTCTCGACGACCATATCGATTGGTAACCTGAGGCAGACTTCGCTCCTGCATGATGCGGAGCGCGGCAGGCATCTAATGCGTCTCGATTTCTGCCTTGAGGCGAATGACTGCGGGGGAGAGTTTTTTTCATGACCTATCGCAAGTATAAACAGCACGGCTACATGGATCATAAAAACAACCATGACCGTGATGAAAAGGCGCATCGCAAGCGGTCTTCCGATCTGGACCTGGTCGGGCTCGGGCTTGACCGCGAAGACGCTCCCAAAGGGCGAAGTGCCAGCACGCCGGAAAACGAGCTTTTTCGCTGCTCCGTGTGCAGCGAGACGCTCGCTGACTATGATCTGATCGGCTCGGAAACCACCTGCCCGAAATGCTCCGAGGACCTGCACACCTGTACGAACTGCCGTTACTTTGATACGTCCGCGCGCTTCGAGTGCCGCCTTCCCCGGGACAACCGCGTGACGCCCAAGAACAAGCGCAACGATTGCGAGCAGTTCGCACCCCGGACCGTGCTGGACATCGGTGGCGGACGCTGTTCGTCGATCCTTACGGGCGGACCGGTGTCGGGGGCGGACGATCCCAAGCTAGCGTTCGAACGCCTGTTCAAGAAATAGCGCGGCCCTGCGCGTGATGCATGAGACGCCGCGACATGGGCGCTGGGTCGTGCGCGCCGAGGCGCCGGATGAAGCTGCGCGCCGGCTTGCTGCAGATCTCGGAATCCGACCCTTGCACGGGCAACTCCTGGTCAATCGCGGTTTGCGTGCTCCGGCGGACGCTCGCGCCTTCCTCAATCCGGAGATCGGACAACTCCACGATCCCTTCGCATTGACCGATATGCGGTCTGCCGTCGACATTCTTTGCTCCGCGCTAAGAGAGCGTCGGCGCATCTGCGTCCACGGCGACTTCGACGTCGACGGCATCACCTCGACCGCGCTCCTCGTCAGGGTCCTGCGCATGCTCGGGGGCGATGTGACCTTTTTCCTCCCTGATCGCTTCACGGACGGCTATGGCATCACCGTCGCAAACGTCGATCGCATCGCCGACTCCGGCAGCCGTGTCCTGATTGCGGCAGACTGTGGCACCACCGCAATCAGCGCGGTGCGGCGAGCTCGCGAGCGCGGTCTTCAGGTCCTGATCCTCGACCACCACCTCCCCGAAGACACGCTACCCGAAGCGTCAGCGCTCGTCAATCCGCGCCGCCCGGACTGCAGGTATCCCGATCCCAATCTGTGCACGGCAGGCCTGGCCGTCAAACTCCTGCACGGTGTGCTGCTCGCGGTCAACGCTGCCAGAATCGATGCATTCCTGCGCTCGCTCTTGAAGATCGCCGCCATTGGAACTGTCGCCGACGTCGTGCCACTACGCGGGGAGAACCGCGTAATCGCCAGCATCGGTCTGCGCGAGCTGGCGCGTCCGGCAAACGCCGGGCTGGCGGCATTGCTTCGCGTGGCGGGCCTCGCCGGCCGCGAGATCACCGAGTACGATATCGCATTCCGCATCGCGCCGCGATTAAACGCCATTGGTCGGCTCGCGCACGCCGGCCCTGCAGTGGACATGCTGCTATCAGATGACGCCGATCTAGTGCGCGTGACGGCAGATGCGATGGAACGTCTCAACGTAAAACGCCAGGCGATTCAAGGCGAGGTTACCGAGGAAGCCATGAGCCAGGTCGAGACGCGGCGTCGTGGACCCGAGCTCCCGCACGGCCTGGTCGTGCACGGCCGGGGGTGGCACCGAGGAGTTGTCGGTATCGTCGCGGCAAAGCTAGTGGAGCGCTACCACCGCCCGAGCTTGGTTCTCGCCGTCGAGGGCGACCAGGCGCAGGGGTCGGGCCGTAGCATCCCTGGTCTCAATCTGGTCGCGGCGCTGCGTCAGTGCCAGCACCATCTCACGCGTTTCGGTGGTCACGCCATGGCCGTCGGCCTGGCTTTGCCCGTCGGCGCCATCGATGAGTTTGTGGAGACATTTGAGCTCGTACTGGCTCAGCTCCTTCCCGCAGGCCCTGAAGATCAGGCGCTCGAGGCCGACGCGGCTATCGAGCTCGCCGAGGTCGACGCTGACCTCGCGGATTTCTGCAGCTCATTGGGGCCGTTCGGGCTGGGCAACAGTCGGCCCACCTTCCTCGCCGCCGGGCTCAGACTGACGCGGCCGCCGCGAGTTGCAAAAGACAAGCACCTGCGGCTGTGGGTCGGCGACGGCGCAGGCCGTGAGCTCGAGGCCATGGCCTTCGGCATGGCGTCGCGCCAGGCCGAGCTGGACGCGGCCGTTGGCGGGTTTTCCGCGCTCTTCTCCGTGGCCTGGAACGTATGGGCCGGCCGTCGCTCGATTCAGTTGCAGATCGGTGACTTCATGGCACCATCTCGCGGAGAGTCTTGAGCAGCGTCAGCTCGCGCCGGTATTCGTCGTCCCCGCCCGGCGTTTCAAGGCATGCCGGTCTTCCCTGAAAGCGCGGATCATTGAGAAGGCGGGCAAAGGCCGGCGCTCCGATGCTCCCCGCGCCAATGTTTGCGTGCCGGTCCTTGCGACAGCCGAGCTCCCCCTCGCAGTCGTTGAGGTGCCACCACGAGACTCGGTCGAGGCCGACAGTCGCGCCAATTCGCTCGACAAACTGCGCATACGAGTCGCCGTCACGGAGCTCATAGCCTGCCGCCAGAGCGTGGCAGGTATCGATACAGACCGCGAGTCGGCGTGGGTATCTGGCCGCCGCGAGAATGTCGCGGAGGTGCTCGAGGTGGTAGCCCACGGCGGATCCCTGGCCAGCCGTATTTTCCAGGCAGATGACGACATCCGCCGCCGCGGCGTTTTCTAACGCCCAATCGAGGCTTTCCGCGACGAGTCGAACCGCCTTGTCCTCACCACCCCCCATGTGCGCGCCGGGGTGCACGACCAGGTTCTGCCCACCCAGGGTTTGGGCGCGCTCCAGCTCCACGGCGAGCTCACGCCGGCCAAGCTCGAGCTGCTCGGGAGTCGCGGCGGCCAGATTGATCAGGTAGTTGGCGTGGATCAGACAGCCATCGAACCCGTTCGCCCTCAGCGCCTGCTTGAAGGCCTCGCCCTCCTCCGGGGAAAGCGCGGGCGTGTTGCGCAGACCCCGCGGGCTGCGCGAAAAGATCTGAAAGGTCTCACAGCCAAGATCCCGAGCTCGCGCCGGTGCCTTCGCACACCCGCCAGCGATGGAAACGTGGGCTCCGAGCCTCATTTTTGCGGCTCCTCGGCCGGGGGGCCATTGAGCTCTTCGAGGTCCCGCACGGCCAACTCTAGCTTTTCCGACAGCAGTCGTTCGCGACTGCGCAAGGTATCGAGCTCCATTTTCTGCACGGCGTTGACTCGCCGCAAGTGCGCGACCTCCCGCCTCAAACTGGCCATCTGGCGACCCACGTCTACGGCCGTGCCTTCCAGCTTTCTCAGCATGTTTCCGATCCGCAGTTGAACCTCATCGCCCTCGGGGATTGCGTCAGTGTTCATTGGTCATGCCGTGGTCAGGGATGTGGGAGGGTGGAGGGTGTGCGCAGGGGTGCCATCGGGACCCCACGGCACGCTCGGGAGAGGCAGGTCGCGGGCAATTTCACTTTCGAGCTGTTGCATGGAGACCAGGCGGGAGTATTCTCCGCGCAAAGCCATGAGGCTCTGATGCGTCCCTTTCTCGAGAACCCTCCGGTCCCGGCGGTCGAGAACATAAATCAAGTCGGCATGCTGAATGGTGGCCAGGCGATGTGCGGCAACCACGGTCGTGCGCCCCTGCATGAGGGCGTCGAGGGCTTGTTGGACGTGACTCTCGCTCTCGGCATCCAGGGCGCTCGTCGGTTCGTCCAGCAGCAGAATTGGGGCGTTTCTGAGCAGCGCACGGGCAATCGCCACCCGCTGGCGCTGCCCTCCGGACAAGCGCTCACCGCGATTGCCGACCACGGTGTCATATCCCTGGCCGCCTTCCAGACTCATGATGGCGTCGTGCACGTGCGCCCGCCTGGCCGCCTCCACGACTTCCTCCGGCGACGCATCCGGTCTGCCATACAGGATGTTACTGTAAATGGTATCGTTGAACAAGAACGATTCCTGTTGAACGATTGCCATCAGCGCCGTCAGGTTCTGCCGCGAAAAGCATCGAATGTCGATATCGTCTATGGTAATTCGGCCACTTGTAACGTCGTGAAAGCGCGGGATCAGATCCAGAATGGTCGATTTCCCGGAGCCCGATTCGCCAACGAGCGCAACGGTCATGCCGACCGGGATGTCGAGATCCACGTCCCTCAGAACCGGCTCAGCGTCGTCCGCATAGCGGAATGACACCGAGTCGAAGCGAATCGCCTGCCGCGGCGGCGCGCACGGCTGCGGATTGTCGGGATCGCGGATGCAGCTCCGCCGTTCCAAGATGGCGAATACGCGGTATGCGGCCGGCAAATTCTCCTCAACCTCTCCCCAAGCGCGTTGCGTCGTCCGCAGCAGCGAGACCATGCGGCCAATCGCCGCCAGAAACGTGATCAGGTGGGAAGGCTCGATGACGCGGGAGCTAAACAGAAAAGAGCCGCTGAAGAGTGCCACACCGAGCAGCAGGAAGCCGGCTCCGTCCGATACCGCGTCGGCGTGCGCGCGGGATTTCACCACGCGCATGTTGTCTTCGAAAAACCGCTTGTTGGCTTCACCGTACCGCTGTCGCTCCACTTCGGCGCTGCCGAGCGCCTTGATGACGCGAATCCCCGAGATGATCTGCTCCAGTGCGACCAGCGTCTGCGCCAGGCTGGCGCGCGCTTTCAGCGACCTCCGCCGAGTCCGCTTGAACAATCGTGAGACGACGCCGAACGCCGGCAGCAGAATGAGGAAGATGGCGGCAGCGAGCTGCCAGTTGAGCACGAAGAGAAAAACGAGCGTGGCGACGACTTCGATCGGGCGCTGCAGCAACTTCCCAAAAAGTGCCTGTTGCAGGCTTTGAACCGCCCCCATATCCGCGGTAACGCGCGTAATCAGGTCGCCCTTGGCCATCTCGTCGTGAAAGCGAAGATCGAGATCGACGAGATGCGCGAGAAAATCGTCCTTGAGATCAAGAACGGCGCGGTTGGCGATCCACTGGCCACTATACCAGGCGGCGAACGCCATGGTTCCGGCGATGGGCGTGAGTAGAAACAGGACGTAGGAAAGCGAGCGCACGCGCAACGCCGGATCGTCCCCGACGGTTGTCCAGGAAAGAAACGTCAGCACTTGCTCGCCGAAGACGCTCGGGGATGCCGAGGAGGCGCCCGTTTGAAACGTCGACAGCAAGCGGATGACGTAGTCGAGGATGATGACGAGATAGCCCGTTAGTGCGCCGCCGAACACCGTGCTGGCTGCCATGGCGGCCAGCATCGGCTTGTGGCGAAACCCATAGCGGAAGATCCGGAGGATGATGCGAAGTGATTGACGGTAGTCCATGAGTCCGCCCGGGCCGTGGCCAGTGATTGCCCCTACAGTAGCTCTGCCAGACGCTTCCCGCCAGTCGGGAGCGTGCGGCGCCCTGTCCTCAGTCGATGTGTAGCTCTTTGAGCTTGCGAATCAACGTATTTCTGCCGATGCCGAGCACGCGCGCGCACTCCGAGCGGTTGCCGGCGTGCCGCTCGAGCGTTCTGCGAATGTATCGAGCCTCCATTTCCGACAAGGTGGGCTCGCCGTCGGCGATGGGGTCTTGGGCCGTGCCGCCGGCGGGTTGCTCCAGTAGCGCCGTGACCGGCGAGCTCGACCGAGGGGGCGCGGACTGGGGCAGCGGCAGGTCGTCGGCGGCAATCTCGTCGTCCGCGAAGATTACGGCGGCCTCGATACAGTTCTCGAGCTCGCGCACATTCCCCGGCCAGGAATAGCCGCAGATCGTTTCCAGGGCGGAGCGGCTGAAACCGCTGATCGCGCGGCCATGGCGGCGGCAGGCCTGGACGAGAAAGTGCCGGGCGAGCGTCACCAGATCGTCGCGGCCGCGCTCGCGAAGGGGGGGCAATGCGAGCTGCACGACGCGCAGCCGGTAGTACAAATCCTCACGGAAGCGACCGGCGCGCACGAGATCTTCTAGCTGCCGATTGGTCGCGGCGACGATGCGGACGTCGGCATGCAACGCCGTGGCGCCGCCCACGCGGCTATACGTGCGCTCCTGCAGCAGGGTCAGGAGCTTGCCCTGAAGGGGCAGCGCCAAGTCGCCGATCTCGTCGATAAAAAGCGTCCCGCCCGCGGCCGCGTCGACCTTTCCGGGGCGGCTATCCAGCGCGCCGGTGTAAGCGCCTCGCTCGTGGCCAAATAGCTCATTCTCCATGAGGCCTTCCGGCAGGGTCGTGCAGTCGACCCGAATCATTGGGCCAGTGGAGCGTCGCGAGTTATGATGAATAGCGCGCGCCACCACACCCTTGCCGGTGCCGGATTCGCCTCGCAGCAAGACGGTCGCCTCGGTCGGCGCGACGCGGCGCAGCGCCGCGCACACCGCCCGCATTGCCTGCCCCTGCCCGATCAGGCCGTTGAAGCGCTCGTCCAGCAGCAGTGCAGGTTCGGGCAGGCCAACGCGTGGCTCAGCGGTCTCGGCATCGGCGCCCCCAGCCGGCAGCGGCGCGATTGTCGTCAGCGCCAGGATGGCAGCGGCTTGCCGGGCCAGGATCTCCGCCACGGCCTCGTCGGCGGCCGTGAAGTCCCCGGAACACTTGTTCAATACCTGTACAACGCCCATCATCCGGCCGCTCGCATCTCGCAGCGGGCACGCCAGCGTCGAACGCGTGCGGTAGCCGGTAACGCGATCAGCCCCCGGCCAAAATCGCTGGTCCTCTCCACATAGCGCGACGTTGACCAGCTTGCCGGTGCGCACCACATAGCCGGCAAGCCCCTCCGACACGGGAAAGCGGAGCTCCCTGATTTCCGGCAAGTGAGCGGCGACACTCACGAGCTGGCCCGCCTTGCGATCCAATAGATAGATCGTGCCGCGATCGGCGCCCAGGTGCGCCGTGATCACGTCAACCATGCGCGCGAGTAGCTGCTCGGCGCTGACGGCTTGGCGGGCAAGCTCGCCCATCGCGAGATACAGGGCGCTATCTATTGGGTCCTTTGCAGCAATTTCCAATATCTCATCTCGCAGCACGGAAAGCGGAAATGGCCTCATGGGAGTTATCTTAATAGCAGGATTCGTGCAGGCAAGCGAATATGGCACACTTTCACCTCACCGAAAAGCGGATCATGCGGCGCTCGCGTGGTCCCATGCTGCAGCGGTGGAAGCCGCGGGGACAGTCAGCACCAGGCCGTCATAAGCGTTGTCCACGAGGAAGCGGGAGCGCGCCACGGAGCGCGCCGCCTGGAGCTTGCGATCCAGCGCCAAGTCTTCGTGAAGGGGATCGTGGTGCGTAAGCACGAGGTGGCGAGCGGCGCATCCAGCGCCTAGCTCGACGGCGTGCTCGATTGCGGAGTGTCCCCAGCCGCGGCGAAGCTCATACTCGCTCCCGAAATACTGGCAGTCCGCGACCAACAGGCCGGCGCCTTGAGCGAGCTCGGCGAGGCGGCCGTCGACGACGAGCGGTAGCTCGACGTCGCCGGTGAACACCAGCGCGCTCCCGGCGTGCTCGACGCGAAACGCCGTGCAGCCCGAAGGATGGGGGACTTCGACCCACCTGATCACGAGGCCGCCGAAGCTGGCCGTTCCGCACGGTGGGAGCTCCCTGAACGTGATGGCCGCGGGCAGTCGCTCGAGCGACACGGGAAACTGAGGTGCGCACATCTGCTCACGCAGAATCGTGTGAAATGATTTGCCGCCGCGGTTGGCGGCGAGGAGAGTCAGAGTCGTGTCCGGGCGATAGATCGGCGAGAAGAACGGGAAACCGTGGACATGGTCCCAATGGAAGTGAGACTGCAGCACCACGGCGCTCGTGGGGGAGCCGGCGAGGGTGCGCCCGAGGGCAGACAGTCCGGTGCCGCAGTCGATGATGACGCGGCTGGGAGTCGGCGTCCCGGCGGCGGCTCCGGTCTCGATGCATAGACACGTGGTCGCGCCGCCGTAGCGGGCGTATGACGGACCGGAGACGGGGACGCTGCCGCGCGTTCCGTAGAAGGTAACCTGCATGGTTTGCACTCCTCTCGGGTGAGGTCGATGGGAACAGGCGCGTCATTGCGCCTACCGAGAAGGCTGCAAGTTTCGCGCCATCTCTTGCGCGCCGCCGGCGAGGGAGAGGAGGCGGCAATCCGCGCCGTGATCTGGAAGCGCCCGCCCGGTCTGATCCGAACCGGGTGATCGGATTCGGAGCAGGCTTTTCTGAGAGGGGGGACCAGAGCGGAGCACGGACAAAAAAAGCCTGCCCGGTAGGGCAGGCTTTTTCTGAGTGGAGCCGGCGGGATTCGAACCCGCGGCCTCTTGACTGCCAGTCAAACGCGCTCCCAACTGCGCTACGGCCCCAGCTTGCAGCCGAGCAGTGTAACCACCACCGCGGCTGATGTCAAGGGTGGGAGATGGGACTTGAACCCACGACCGCCTGATCCACAGTCAGGTGCTCTGCCAACTGAGCTACACCCACCACACAGCGAGCTTCGTATTGTACCGGCCGGCGTGGCCTACGTCAAGCAGTTTCGCCACGCTGAATCCACCGCCTGTTTGGCGGCAAACGGCGCGGAAAGCGCTTCACGAAAACCCCCCACCTCGCTTCCCTCCGCAAGCGTGGAGAGGGACGGAGATGGGTATTGTCGCGCAGACCGCATACGGCCGGTAGATCCAGGCCGCCTCAACGGCGCGCACTCTACCGGCGACACCTGACGCGATGCCGCGATACGCCATCGGCGCCGCGCTTCCCGGCCACGCCGGCCAGCGCGTTCCTCACCTCCAGACGAGGCGCCTTACTCCGTGACTAGCACTCCTCCCCCACCTCGGGCAGCTCCGGATAAGCTCCCGATGTGAGCTCCTCGGGTTCGGGGGGATCGATCGCCATCGTCAGCCCCAGCACCGACGTCACCAGCCCGGTAATTACGCCCCACTGTCCCGCGTCCAGGAGGTCTTGTACGATCTCCTGACCTATGGTCGGGGCCGGAGTCATGAACCAGGTCAAGAGCGCCTGAATGAAGACGACCGCGCCGCCCGCGGCAAACCCCGCGAGAAACGACCTGACCAGCCCGCTCACCGCGGCAGAGGCGCGCCGGCTGCCCATCGTTGAGCCGCGCGTGGCAGCCATCGCGTTCAGGCCGGCGCGCTCGAACCGATCCCTCGCGATGATCGGCAGCAGCAGCATCGGCAGGCCAAAGAGCACGAAGGGAAGCAGCCCGAGCTGGTGCTCGGTCACGTATATCCACGTCCAAAATACGGTAAAGGCAGTCGTCGGCAGCAGTGACATCACCAGACCCGCCGTCCCAAAGCGGCGGATGCGACGCCACCGTCCCGGATTCGCGATCAGTGCGCGCTTGCGCGGGTTTCGTTCGGCAAAAAGCGATTCCGTGCGCTCGATGCGGGCGAGACGCTGCCGCCACTCGCGATGTTGCGAGACGTCTCCGGAAAGGAGACGGTCAACCCACATGAGCGGTCGGGACGCTTGCGCCTTCATGAGCGCCAAGTTCATTCTGATCATCTGTCAGATTCCTGCTCCTGTTGGGGTTTGGGAAATTCCTTCCCCTTTCCTACTATATACCGACACTTGGATTCCATTGCAAACGGCTCTACGCTCTCGCTGACTGCTCACGCCATTCGGAAAGGACTTGCCCATGGCCCCGGTCTCAGAGCGACTGCAGAAACGCGCCGAACGCGCCATCTTCAGGTTCGTGAACGGGCTCGACTGGTGGCTCCGCGATCCATCCAAGCTCGTAGGCCAGACTCCCTTCGACGAGATTTACCGCAAGGACAAACTCGTGGTTCGGCGGTACCGACCCTTACGGGAAGCTGAAGAGTGGCAGCTCGGCACCGAAGTCATCCGCCGTGACTCGCCGCGGCGCTATGCGATTCCCGTTCTGTTCGTCCCGCCCCTGATGGTGAAACCGTTCATTTTTGACCTGGTTCCCGAGCGATCGTTCGTGCGCACGATGTTGCGAGCCGGCTTTGACGTCTATCTCGTGGACTTCGGGGAGCCCGATCGCGCCGACGCCTACGTCACACTCGACCACTACGTGCTCGAGTACCTGCCGGCCGCCGTCAACGAGGCCTGCCGGGCGGCGAGGGCCAACGGCGTCTCCTTGATCGGCTATTGTCTCGGTGGCCTTTTCGCTCTCATGCACGCTTCGGTCAATCGCGATGGCCGCGTCAAGAACATCGTCACAATCGCATCGCCGATCGACAGCCAGGAAATGGGTGTGCTGGCATGGATCGTCAAGGTAGCGCATGAGCAGATCGACTTCCTCGCTCGGCGGCTCGGGAATATCCCGGGGGACCTCTCCTCCGCGGCTTTCAAGATGATGAGTCCTTTCAAGAGCATGACCCGCTACACTGATCTGTTTCTGAACATGTGGAACGAGGAATACGTCAACGGCTTTGACGCGCTCAACCAGTGGACCGGGAGCTTCATCGACTACCCGGGCGAGGCGTTCCGCCAGTTTCTGCGCGATTTTTTCAAGGGCAACAAGCTCAAGGACGGGCGGATGGTTTTTGGAGATGAGGAGGCGGACCTCAGCCGCGTGACGTGCCCCGTGCTCGCGTTCATCGGTGAGTCAGACCGAATCGTTCCGTATGCGGCCGCCAGGCAAATCATGGAGATTGTGGGGTCAGCCGACAAGCGGCTCGAGACGGCACCTGGCGGACACATGGGAGTTTTCGGGGGCCGGCATGCTCCCGATCGCGTCTGGCGCGTCGCCGCCGATTGGCTCGGCGAGCGCTCCGACCGCCTGGCGCGCGCGGGCATGTGAGCCGCCGCGGCGGCGACCATGTGCTAGCTCTCCAGACGCTCGACAAAGCGTTCGAGCGTCAAGCGCGGGTCAGCATACCCGGCAAGCGCGGCGATGGTCTCGTCAATTGCCAGAGCGAAGCGATCCATCGCGAGGTCACCTGCGCTGGTGGCGAGCTCCGCAAGCGGCGCCGCAATGTCCGCATTGATGAGCGCACCCGGCTCGCCGGCTCCAGCTCGAATCGCGATCGCGTCGCGAACCAGTTCGAGCAATACCCCCAGGAGCTCGGTAATTCCGTCCGCCAGGCCTTGCCGGTTGCCTTCCGGGCCACACACCGTGCTCACCCAGTCCAGGCGCCGGCGGCCCCACGGTTCCCTGCCGCGCCACCAGCACTCCAAGAGCTGCAGGCCATGCTCGCGGTTTCGCACGTTCCGCCGTCGCTCCACAAGGGCCTCCAGCAGTGCGCCCGGAGATCCACAGGCGCGGCGCATCTCCTGCATGATGCTCTGCCCCGCCCCGGGCGGGCAAAGCTCGGCATCGACGGCGAATGCGAGCATCTCGGCGGCGCGCAACGGCCCAAAGCGAAGCTGCTGGCAGCGCGACCGGATCGGCTCAACGAGCGTATCCGGGTAAGGCGTCACCAAGATTAGCAGCGACTCGCCGGGGGGTTCCTCGAGGGTTTTCAGCAGCGCGTTTTGCGCTTCGATCCCGAGCTTGTGGGCGCCGTCCACGATGACGACCTTCGTTCGGGCGCGATAGGCTTTGACCTTGAGCAGCTCCTGGAGCCGCCGCACCATCCCGATCTTGATGCTCCCGCAGTAGGCGCCGCGCGCTACCAGGCCGATCAGGGCCCGAGCCGCGTCGGCCGGGCGTGGCGACGCCGCGGCAGTTGCTTTGGTCAGCTTTTCGAACGGCTCGAGCAGCTCGTCGAGCGGTTTGAGCTCGTCGCCTTCGCCCGATCGCTTCCGCGCGAGGAGGTTCTCAGCGCGCAGCCGCAGCCCGACGAATCCACCATCGCCAGTCGGCGCCGGTTCGTGTGCCCGCTGCCGCCGGGTCGCCGCAGCGTCACCGGCAGCTTCGCTCTCTCCGTCCCTCCTCCCCTCCTCCTCCTCGGGGTCATCGTCATCAGCGCGGCGGATCGCGAGCAGCCCTGCCTGCTCCAGGACCGCGAGCACCGTATGGGGAGTCCCCGCTCCCGTCTCTGCACTGCCGAAGAGGCGGGCAATGGCCCCCGTGCGGAGCCAAAGCGTCTCGCTGATATCGACGGTGCAGGTGATGTCGGGATGGGGAGACAGCGAAGCCGCGCAGTGGCATGCGAAACACGCACCGCAGCCGGCGCCGGGCGCAACCTCGCAGCTCACCGCGCTGGCCAGGTGCTCGGCGAGCGTGCGCTTGCCGATCCCGGGGGGGCCGGTGAAGAGAAGCGCGTGCGGCAGTTTCCCCGTTTGCACGAGCCGGCCGAGCAAGTCGCGCTGGCGGCCATGGCCAAAGAACCGCGGTGGATTCAAGGGGCCCTCCCGGATCCGCGGCGCCGCGACGTCCACCCGAACATCTCCACGACGATACCGCTCAGGCGCACGAGGTCCGCGCGGGCGCCGCTCTTCAGATCGCGATCGAGCTCCGCCAGTGCCACTAGCGCTGCGGAGATCTTCTCAGGCGCGAACCGCCCTGCCCTTTGTAGGAGCAGATAGAGGCGAAAAGGGTGCAGCGAGCCGAGCAGCTCGGCGCGCAGCAGGTCCGCGAACTGCTCCGGCAGGCCTGGCACCACGCCGTCGAGAAACGCCTCGTACGGGATCGCGTCGACGCGGCGCGGCAGTGCGTCGCCGAGGATACGGGCGGCGAGCAGCTCCCGCAGGTGGCGGGCCAGGCCGGCGATCGTGCTCGTCAACGAGGGATTCGCAGCGCGCAGCTCGGAAAGCGAAGCAAGTGCGCCGGGAAGGTCGCCGTCGTCGATGCGCTCGGTGAGATCGAAGATACGTTCCGGCCGGTTCGCGGCGACCACGGCATCGACGTCGGCGCGGGTGACGCGCGTGCGGCCGGCGGCATGAGCGATGATCTTCTCGACCTCATTATGCAGCGCCCACAGGTTGTTTTCGGTCAGGTCCCGCAGGCGGCGAAACGCCTCCGGGTCCGCGCTGAACCCCGCGTCCGCGAACCACCCCGACACGATGCTGAACGATTCGTCCTTGCGGGGGTTCCCGGCGCTGAACGGATTGAGCCCGTCGTAGCTGAGGGTGGGGTACAGGGCGGCCAGCTCCTTGAACGCCTTCAGGGTCCGGGTTACCTTGCCTCGGTGAACGATGAGCAGCGCGGTCTGTCGCCCACGAGCCGCGGCGGCGCGGCGCTTCAGCGCGGCGACGAGCTCATCGGCGGCCGGGGATTTGCTGGCCAGCATCGGCAGACCTCTGACCCAGACGAGCTGGCGGCGCGCAAACAAGCCGGGCGCGCCCAGCGCTTTGAGGATGCCAGGTGCCGTGACCGGGTTTTCGAAAAGCGTCCACGCGCCCGGAGGCAATGGCGTCCGGTCGTCGTCGGGGCCGCGCCAAACCCCCAGCAGAGCCCGGGAAAGGCGCCGCTCGGCGACGCTGATCAGGTAGTCTTCCTCGCCGCATACGAGATAGCCCGATGCGGCGGAGCTTGCAGCAATGTCCGCTAGCAGGGATTCGAGGGTCGGCTTCGCGGCTGCCATACTCCTGTCCACAGGGGAGTGATACCGATGTGCGCGCTCGATCATAACACGATTTTGGAGGCAGCGGCGGTGCGGGCCGCCCGGTCGCCGGCCGCCCTGACCGCGTTGCTTCCGGAGCCGCAAGTGGTTATGATGGCACTCATGCTCCTGGCACCGACAAAAAACTGCACCGTCTTGCAACAGGATGGCCGGACGATCTACCTCGTCGGCACCGCCCACGTCTCGGCCGACAGCGTGGCGGAAGTCCGCGACGTCATCTCTGCGGTGCGGCCCGATACCGTGTGCGTCGAGCTCTGCGAGGGACGGTACAAGGCGCTCACCGATCCCGATCGCTGGAAGAATCTGGACATCTTCCAGGTGATTCGGGAAGGCAAGACGCTGTTCCTCATGGCGTCGTTGATCTTGGGCTCCTACCAGCGCCGGCTGGGCGAGCAGCTCGGGATCCTTCCGGGGGCGGAGATGATCGCGGGCATCGAGTCCGCCGAGCAGATCGGAGCGAAGCTCGTGCTCGCCGACCGAGCCATCAACGTGACGCTTCGGAGGACCTGGCTGAACGTCCCCTTTCACAAGAAGATCGGGTTACTCGCCATGCTCCTCGAAGCAGCGCTCTTTCCTCCCAAGCTAGCAAAGGAAGATATCGAGCAGCTCAAGGAGGAAGGTGAGCTCGCCAGCCTCATGGAATCTTTCGCCGAAGCGCTTCCGGAAGTCAAGGTCCCGATCATTGACGAGCGGGACGCGTACTTGATGTCATCAATCGAGGCCGCGGAGGGCGCGACCATCGTGGCCATCGTGGGTGCCGGCCACGTGGAGGGAATGAAGCGCCATTTCGGACAGGAGGTCGATCGCGAGGCTCTCGATCGCATTCCGCCCCCGCCGCAATGGGTATCTCTACTGAAATGGCTGGTTCCTGTGCTCGTGATTGCCGCTTTTTACGTCGGGTATTCCCAGAACGCCGGCAAGTCACTGCAAGAGCTTGTGTACGCGTGGGTTGTGCCGACTTCGATCACAGCGACGCTCTGTACGGCGCTCGCCGGCGGTCGTCTGGTATCCGTCCTGGTGGCATTTGTCGCCGCGCCGATCACGACGCTCCACCCGCTGTTGGGCGCAGGGATGGTGGTAGGCCTCGTCGAGGCGTGGCTTCGCAAGCCGACGGTCTCGGATTGCGAGAAGCTCAACACCGATATCCAGAGCCTGCGCGGTCTGTATCGCAACCCCTTCTCGCGCGTGATGCTGGTCGTGATCGCATCGACGATCGGAGCGGCGACGGGCGCCTGGATTGGGCTCTCGTGGATCGTCGCCATCCTCTCTGGGTAGGAGCAAGCTGGGGTCGCCTGGCCGCGGGCGATGGTGACTGCCGGAAGAGCGATCGTTGTCCCGAGACGAATCCAATCAAGAAGTGGTTTCGCTGTACGTCGAGCGCCGCGGTCAGGGCCCGGGCCTCGTCTTGATCCACGGCAGCGCGACGGATGCCGGCACGTGGGCACCCCAACTGAGCGCGCTGAACGGCGCTTTCGATGTCGTGGCCTACGATCGGCGGGGTACGCGCCGCTCACCGCGGCGCGACGATCGGGGCAGCCAACGCGTGGAGGACCACGCGGAGGACGCCGCATGTCTCATTCGCGCGCTCTTTGGCGATCCGGTGCTGCTACTCGGCAGCAGTTTTGGCGCGGTGGTCTGCATCGAGGTAGCGGCACGGCATCCCGAGCTGTTGCGGGGGGTGATTGCCTGCGAGCCACCGCTGGTGGCCGCAGCTCCGGATCGCGAGCAGCACCGCGCTTTCTGTGACGCGTTTGCCCGCGTGCTGGCGGCGGAAGGCGGTGAGCGGGCGGCAGAGCTCTTTCTGCGAACCGTCCTCGGCGATGCCGTTTACGATCGCATCCCCAAGCGGCGGCTGGCGGCGAGTCTGAGCCTCCACCGCGCCATTGCCGAGGACATTGCCGCTGCCGACGCTTACCGTCCCGACTGGAATGTCCTCAGGAACCACGCCGTCCCCACGCTTCTCGTGTACGGCGAACGTTCCGCGCCGCATTTTCGGCCGATCATTGCCCGCCTGGCCGCCGAGCTCCCGCATGCCGAGGTCGTAGAAATCGCCAACGCCGGCCACCTCGTTCACATTGAAGCTGCGGAGCGGCTGCACCGCGAAGTCCGGCGCTTCGCCGCCGGCATCAGTGGGTGGTGAGGCGGCGCAAGCGCTTCCGCCCTGAAGGGCGGAGTTTCAGACCGGCTGACGAAGGGCTGATCGCGGCGCTTCAGGCGCCGAGCGGGCGTGGCTGGTGCAGCTCGAGCAGAGGCCTCCCGCATGCCAGAGCTTCCCGGTCGCGCGCCACCCACTCGGCGATGAGCTCGTTGGAACGGGCGTAGTCACGCTCGATGGTCGCCGCGAGACCACGTTCCATGCGGCCTCCGACGAGGGGCACGTCGATCCAGAGCTCACCGCAATATTCGCGTTGGGTCATGCCGCCAGGTAGCTCCGTGATCATCCACCTCCCGGCTCCCCCAATCCGATCTGCGAGGGCCTGGGATACCATTTTCGCCTCCAAGACTCGGGAGTGTTTGTCGAACCGCTCCTCCGAGATGTAGCCGATGCGGATATCACCAATCACGCGCCGGACCCAATCCGGTAGCGTCCGCTTCACGATCACCTCGTACTTGAGCTCGATGGCTTCGGTGGTATCTCGAAAGTAGTACTCTCGCAGACTCTCGACGCGCAGGCGCGCGCAGAGCTCGTCGCGAAACCGTTCGTCCCAGGCAATTGCGGCGACGCGGTCGGGCGGTGCGGGAAAGACGGCGCTGGTGCAGAAGCGGATGCTCATTGGCGAGAGACCTTGTGAGGGCGGGATAATCAGAGCTCGTCTACAAGCGGGTGCGGGGCAGGCGGCGCAGGGCCGGCAGCGCTGAGCGCAGCGCGCGCTCGCTGCCGCGGACAGGGAAGACGTACCGGCCCATGATACACGGACGTCGCCGCTCCCGGCAAGCGGTACGGCGGCGGCTCACCGCGGCGGCGGCACCCGTTGACTCGCCCGCGCTTGCCGGCGAAACTAACGGCCATGAGACTCGATGAGGGATCCCCGGCGAGCGCAATGCCGGAACGTATCGGCCCGTACGCCGTCGCCGGCAGGCTCGGCGCTGGCGGCATGGGCACGGTGTATCGCGGCATTCATGTTGCAACCGGAGCGATCGCGGCGCTCAAGGTAGTGAAGGTGGCGGACATGCGGTTACTGGAGAGCATCCGCCGTGAGATTCAGGCGCTGCGGAGCCTGTGCCACCCGGGGATTGTGCGCGTCGTGGACGATGGTGTGGAAGCAGGCATGCCCTGGTACGCGATGCAGCTCGTGGTCGGCGTGACGCTCGGAATTCGCGGCTGCGAGATTCGCGCCGCGGGTGACGCCGCAACGGGAAACAGTGCCACGCTGCCGAGCCCGCGGGCCGTGGCCAGCAGCTCGGCGCCGCCGGCGGTGCCGGTGAATGCCGAGCGTCTGGCACTCTCCGCCGATGCCCAGCGTCGCCTGTCGACGATGGTCGCGAGATTATGCGGCCCGCTCGCCTACCTTCACGGCGAGGGCATCGTTCACGGCGACCTCAAGCCCGCGAACATCATCGTGTCGGACCAGGACGTCCCCGTGATCGTCGATTTCGGCATGGCGCGGTGGACTCGCCACGTGCGGGCCGAGACCGATGGCGGCTCCCGTGAGGCGCTCGAGGTTTTTCAGCCCGGCGGCACCCTGCAATACATCGCGCCAGAAGTGCTGCAAAACCGCCTCCCCGATGGGAGAGCGGATCTCTACGCGCTCGGCTGCATCCTGTATGAGCTGCTTACGGGGCGGCCGCCGTTTGTCGGGACGCAAAACCACGTCATCGGTGGGCACTTGCGCCAGCCGATC
The DNA here is from genome assembly GCA_016188575.1 of Candidatus Schekmanbacteria bacterium. Classification (GTDB taxonomy): domain Bacteria; phylum CSSED10-310; class JACPHN01; order JACPHN01; family JACPHN01; genus JACPHN01. The sequence continues at coordinate 95,281 of JACPHN010000112.1, read as the reverse complement.
ACACCGCCGTCGCGGCTTGTCGAGGGGCTGGCGAGCGCGGTCGAGGGCGTGGTGATGGGCTTGCTCCAAAAGAACCCCAGGCATCGCATCGGCTATGCTGAAGCCGTGGCTGCCCGGCTGCGCGCTGCCGGCGTAAGGGCGCAGGACGGCATCTGGAGCGGCGCTCCGCTGCCGCGAACGTACCTGTATCGGCCGGGCTTCCATGGGCGGCGCGGAGATGTGGACTGGCTGAAAAGGCAAGTTGACAAGGCACTGATCTCCGAGCAGGGCGGCTTCGCTCTGATCCGCGGCGAAAGCGGCATCGGCAAGACACGGCTCGTCGTGGAGCTGGCCAGGCATGGAGCCGCGGAGGGGATGATGGTCCTGACGAGCGAGTGCCCCGATCGGAGAGCGGTCCCGCTCGGGGGTCTGCGGCGGTGGCTGCAGGTGATGACCGACTATTGCCGCTCCGGCACTCCGCCGGATGCGGCCGACAAGATTCTCGGCAAGCGCGCCCGGGTGTTAGCCGACTACGAACCGACCATGGCGACGCTGCCGGGTCTCGACCGCTACCCCGCTCCCGAGCAGCTCCCGCCAAAAGAGGCGCAACTGCGTCTGTACGCGTATCTGGCCGAGGCTCTGAAGGCGTTTTCGGAGGCGGAGCGCCTGCTGCTGATCATCGATGACTTGCAGTGGGCCGACGAGCTCACGTTGGGCTTTTTGGATTTCGCGGTCCGCGGTGGACACCTGATCACGCCGGCCATTCTCATCGTCGGGACGTGCCGAAGCGAGCACGAAGAGGTGACGCTGTCGGCACTGGCGGCACGGCCGGGCGTCTCTGTGCTCGAGCTCGGGCGGCTGGATCAAGGGTCCGTGGCCGAGATGACGAGCGACATGCTCTCCACGGCGGCGCTCAGCGAAGGCCTGGCGAAGCACCTCATGCGGCACTCGGAGGGGAATCCGTTTTTTGTCGCGGAGTATCTGTATGCGGCCGCGCAGGAGGGGCTGCTCGTGCGCGACGGCAGCGGCGATTGGCGGCTGGCGGCGGGCGCCATCTCGGAAGAAACCCTCCAGCATCTCGGCCTGCCGAGCAGCTTGCAAGAGCTCGTCAGGCGGCGCCTACAAGGCTTGACTTCGGTGGAGCAGGCGACGTTGGCCGCCGCCGCGGTGCTCGGCCGCGAGGCGCGGGCCGAAACCGTGCGCGCGGTGGCCAGGCTCGCGGACACGGATTTTCGCGCGGCAGCGCACGAGCTGATGCGGCGGCAGGTGTTACAGGAAGCGGACAGCGCGGACAGCTTGCGCTTTTGTCACGACAAGCTTCGCGAGGTCGCCCACGGCGAGCTGGATGGCGACCGCCGCAAGGAGCTCCACAGGCGAGCGGCTGAGGTTCTCACCGCCGAAGAAGGAGGCGGCGCCGCCAGCGACAGCGCAGGTCGCGATGTGGGGGCGGCGCGCCTCGGCGAGCACTGGGAGCAGGCGGGAGAAGCAGCGAAAGCACTGAGCTGCTACGTGCGGTCCGCTCGCCTGGCTGCAGACCGTTTCGCGAATTCGGAGGCGATCAGTCTGCTGCTCAAGTGCGTGGCGCTGACGCCGGCTCCGTCCGCCGCGGCGGTGGAATTGCACAACGAGCTTGGGAGGATTCTCGTGCTCGTCGGCCGGCTGAATGAGGCGCTCGCTCAGCAGGAGAGGGCGGTCGCGATGGCGCGGCAGTTGGGAGCGCCGGTGCTCGAATGCACGGCGTTACACGGTGCGGGGCTCGTGTTGCTCGCGCGCGGGGAGGTGGCGGAGGCCGAGCGGACACTCGAGGCTGCGCGCGCCGCGGGGCTGGCTCACGTGGATCGGCCGACGCAGGCCAGGTTGCTTACGTCCATTGGCAACCTCCGCTATCGGCAATATCGCATGGATGAGGCGGAGGCGCTATACCAGGGCGTGTTGGCGCGGGCGATTGCGGACGGCGACCGGCGGCTGGAGTCAGAAGCCCGCAGCAATCTCGGAACCTTACAATGGGGCCGGGGAGCGCTGCAGGAGGCGGAGATTCAGTTCGGGGCCGCGCTGTCGCTGGCGCGCTCATCTGCCAGCAAGCACCAAACGCTGCTCGCGCTGTTCAATCTGGGGGTGATTGCCCGCGCCATGGGCAGGCGGCGGGAAGCCGCGGATTTGTTGTGCGCGTCGCTGGTGATCGCCAGGGAAATCGGGGATATCCGCCGAGAAGGCATGCTGCTGTCCAACCTGGGGACGGTTCACGAGGATGCGGGCGACCTGGAGGAGGCGCGGGAGTCGTACACGCGCGCACTGCGGATTTTCCAGACGCTTGGCAGTCGCTGGAATCAGGGGGCCTTGCTCATCAACATTGGCAGTGTCTCGGCGGCGAGCGGTGCACTGGAGGCAGCGGAGGCCGCGCTGGCGCAGGCGCTCGCGATGGCGGGCGAGCTGGCGGATCCGCTGCTGGAGGGGTTGGCGCTCGTGGAGACGGTACGGCTTCGGCGTCGCTCGGGGCACGCGCCCTCGGTACTCGTGCCGCTCATCGAGCGAGCGGTCGCCCTGTTCGCGAGTATCGACCGTCGCTCCGAGCTCGCGGAGGCGTTGTGTGAGCGGGGCCACGTATGCCTGGCAAGCGGGGAATCCGCGGCAGAGTCATTGCGGCAGGTGCACGAGCTGGTCGGAGATACCACCGCGGGCGCGGCCGGAGTGTTGGTGGAAGGTGCGCTGCGCCGGCTATGCCAGGCGCAGGCGGCCTACGAGGCCGGGCGCGAGCTCGTCCACGGCGACGCTCTTGCGGATAGGCGAGGCTGAGCGTCGCCGGGCGGTGGGGTGAGCCGGAGCCGACGCCTACTGGCTGACGTCGCAGAAGGAACGCCCACTGGGCGGCGGCGGTGGGGAGTATGTGTCGCACTCGATCTCGACGAGGCCCAGATCGGTGCATCCCTGAATGGCGTCGTCGATGTCCAGGGCGCAGTCAGCCGCGTCGCCCGCTACTTCGCCTTCGACAAAGATGGGGGAATACAGGGGCGTGTCGAGGTCGGGGTCGCATTCCCCCGCCGCCAGGAGGTCGACCAGGCCCTGGCAGGTCTCGCCGTAGGTGATTTCCACGCAATCGTAGCAGAAGTCGATGTTGGCGGCCGTACAATCGGCATCGTCGCCCCCCAGCAACCCTGAGAGATTGGGCGAGGTGATCGGGCCAATCGTCGAGCCAAGCTGCAGGCGAGGCGTTGGCGTGGGCGTTGGCGTGGGTGTCGGTGTTCTGAAGACGATGATGGGACCAGGGGTCGGTCCGGATGCCGTGGCCGCCTGCCCGCTGCGGTTCACGCCGAAGGCCGAGACCAGTGTGAGAGCCAGAAGGAAACCGCTGACGAACCCTCGCTTCATGCCAAATCCTCCGAGCTGCGCCCTGGGTGAGAATGCCGCTGCTGGTCAAGCCGGCGGGGCTACGGTAAATAGCATGCAAAATTGAGGCCACGTCAGTTGCCGCAGGCGAAACCGCTTCATGGCGTTTGTCGTGCGGATTTTGGGAACGGCGATCGACGTGGACCGGGGGGCGGGGGCGGAGGAGGCCATCCCTTATGGCGCATACTGCCACGACGCGCGCCCGCCGCGCCCGCGTCGGGTGTATCAATTGAGGATGTCGGCGTTTGACGCGTGATGCACATTTTTGGAGATCACCAAACCAGAGCTCGTTTCGGTATTGGCGCGCGATAAGTCGCGCGCCTACGCTCTTCGCGAGGCGGCAGCGGCGCGCTTGATCGCGCCGAGATACGGGTGCAGGTGCGACCCTGTGCATCACGCGTTTTGGGACGGCGACATGTTTGGGCGGGGTTTCGGACCGGCTGGCCAATGGATGAGCGGCTTTGGAGCTTGCGGCTACTTCGGAAGGAGCGGATCATGGGCGGTGCCTTGAGTGGAATTCGAGTGCTCGACTTGTCGCGGATATTGGCGGGCCCGTACTGTACCCAGACGCTGGCCGACCTGGGCGCGGAAGTGTGGAAAGTCGAGGCGCCGTGGGGCGACGACACCAGGCGCTGGGGGCCGCCGTTTTCCGGCGAGGAGAGCGCCTACTATCTCGCGACCAATCGCGGGAAGAAGGGGCTGGCCGTCGACTTGCGCCAGTCTGCCGGGCAAACACTGGTGCGGGAGCTATCCACCCGCGCCGATGTCCTCGTCGAGAACTTCAAGGTAGGGGACCTGCAACGCTACGGCCTGGACTACGAAAACCTTTCGCGTGGAAATCCACGGCTGATCTACGTATCCATAACGGGCTATGGCCACAGCGGCCCGCGGGCTGAGGAGGCGGGCTACGACGCGGCCTTGCAGGCGATGACGGGTCTGATGAGCATCACGGGCGAGCCCGATGGCAGTCCGATGAAGTTGGGAGTCGCGTGGATCGACGTGCTGACCGGGTTGTCCGCGGCGTTTGCCGTCGTCACGGCGTTGCTCGAGCGTGAGCGGTCCAGAATGGGCCAGTGGATAGACCTGTCGCTGTACGAGGTCGGCCTGGCGGCGCTGGTCAATCAGGCTCAGGGGTATCTCCTCGACGGTGAAGTACCGCAGCGGCAGGGAACGGGCCATCCGCAAATCGTGCCGTATCAGGCATTCGCCGCGTCGGATGGGTGGTTTGTGGTTGCTGTTGGCAATGATGCGCAATTCGCCCGGCTTGCGGCACTCCTTGAGAGGTCTTGGCTGGCCGAGGACGCGCGTTTTGCCACCAACGCCTCTCGGGTTGCGAACCGCGCCGCGCTGGTCTCACAATTGGCGGAGAGCTTTGCGGGCGGGAACAAGGAGCAGTGGATCGCGCGCTGCCGGGCAGCGGGGATTCCGGCGGCTCCTGTCAACACCGTTGCCGACGCGTTCACCGATCCGCAGGTGGGAGCAAGGAACGCGATCTGGACGTTGCTTCGGCCCGAGCTCCCGCCGCTAGCGATGCCGGCGAGCCCATTTCAGCACTTCAGTCGCACCCCGGCGCACGCGGAGCTGCCGCCGCCGCGCCTGGGCGAGCATACGGCGGAGGTGCTCGGGAAGGTGTTGGGGCGGTCACCTGGCGAGGTAGCGGCGTTGGCGGCCGCTGGTGTGGTCGTGGTGGCGCCCGAGCGTGATCTTTCTGGCAGACATTGCGAAGCCGCTCGCCAGACTTGACGGCAAGGTCGTCGGGAGAATCTTCGCGCGCAAGGGTGAAACCAGCATGGCGAGCGCAACATGGACGACGCGAGCGAAGTCCGGCGCGATGAGCGCAAGCTCGCGTTGAGGGCTGGCGAAAATCGGCGCAATCGTCACGCCAGCCCGGCCAGGAACAATGCTTGGCGAGACTGCTTGGTCCCTCCTGGAGTGAGAAAAACAACGGAGCGAAGGGTCAATGTGGCCGCCTGATCTTGCATTCGACGCGTCTGTTCCATCTGTCAATGGTGACAGTGACAACGTAGTTATATCGTCGAGGCTTGTCCAGATCATCCCAGTAGACGCTCCCGCGGTCCGGGTCATTCGTGCCGGTTGAAAAAAAACGTTGCCCCACTCCTTATGAGCAATGGGCATGATCTTGTAGACGTCAACTCCGTAGTTCACGAGCGCACGCCGGGAGTACCTCACGGCGATCTGCTCCGACGTCAGGTTCTGGGCGTCGGCCGAATGTGGTTTACACTTCGGCGACCCTGGCTCCAACAGATATCGCGTGCCAGGCGGCTTCCCGTCTCCTGGAGTGGCGTCGAGCACAAGTTTGAGGCCCAGACAGTCTGCCGCCGCCAGATTCTGCCTCCCCTCCAAGGGAAGGTCGTATGTTGCCAAAGGCATGTCGGCGATGAAGATCAACGCGATCTCCAGGAGCGGCAAGGAGAGAACGACCGCGACGACCCAAAGCAGCACCTTCTTGCGCCGGCTCATCATGGCCCCGCCCAGAATCCACAGCTCGAGGTGCCATCCCAGTCCTCATTCGCTTCACCTGACAGTATCATCAAAGTCGCGGTTCAGTGTGGACGTCCAACCTTGCATCCGATGCGGCCGCGCTGTCGATCTATGTTCACCACGACGTAGTAATCGTAGCGTCGAGGCATGTCCGCGTGGTCCCAGTGCACGGTTCCGGGGCCCTCGTCATTCGGACCGGCTAGAAAAACATCGCCGCCCCACTCCTCATGAGCAACGGGCATGATCTTGTAGACGTCGATCCCGTATTTCACGAGCGCCCGCCGGGAGTACCTGACCGCGATCTGCTCCGAAGTCAGGTTCTGCCCACGCTCCAAGGGATACTCGTACGTCGCCAACGGCATGTCCGCGAGAAGGATCAGCCCAATTTCCAAGACGGGCAACGAGAGCGTGACCCCGACGACCCAAAGCAGCACCTTCTTGCGCCGGCTCATCATGGCGCCGCCCAGAATCCGCAGCTCGACGTGCCATCCCAGTCCGCCCAATCGCGGCAATTCCAGGTTAGCGTGCCCGCGTTGCAAGGAGACACCGGATTGTTACACTTGAGCTCTCTTTCGAGCAGGCAAACCTGCTTCTCCTCGCATTCTCCGGTTGCATTTTGCTCTCCGGGAATTTCTTTTCCGGCTGCCAAGTTGTTATCCTGGTGCCCATAACATCTCGAATTCTCCCCGTCGCAGCACACGTACTTGTGATTGGGCAGAACCTCCGACGGGAGGAAATACGGAGGATCGTCGATGGGACGCTCGCAAACCCAGATCGATGTCAATGAACAACCCGGCATCGGTGTCGGCAGCGGCAGGGGTACGGGATCAGGCCCCGGGGTCGGGGTTGGAGAGTAGCCGCTCGGATCGATGCGATTGACGGGATCGTTGCCTACATAGGCGAAGAGGTTGGTATCACCGCCGCCAAATCCGATGGAATCCCTGGCTGTCCACCGCCCCACCACGGCGTCGTAGTCCCGGGCCCCGAATCGCACGAGCCCGGTATCCGGGTCGTAGAGTCCGCCCGCGAACCCGAAGGGCTGGAATCCCGGGTTGGTGTCGGCCACCACCCGCCCCCAGGCGTCGTAATCGAGCCGCTGTGCCACGGCACCGGTCGCCGCGTCCACCACGAGGCGAACGCTGCCGCGCGGGTCACTCAGGAGGCGATACGTCGTGCCGCCGCGAATCATCGCATCCGGCACGTGATGGCGGCTCGCGTACACGAATATCGACACGACCGCCCCGGCGCCGTCGAGCTCCGCCACGGGCTCGAGCGCGTCCTGGTAAAGCCACGCCCGTTCGCGCACGCCATCGACCTTCTTGGCGATCCGCCGTCCGCTGCCGTCGACCTCGTAGGCGATCTCCGTGCCGCCGGGAAGCGACACCGCGCGCAGGTTTCCAAGCACGTCGTAGACGTAGCCCGCCGTCCCCTCCGGTCCCGTCTTGCCGGCGAGCTGCCCCGCGGCGCCGAAGGTGTAGGTGCTGTCCCCGTAGGCCACCAGACGATCCTGTCCGTCGTAGCTCGCCGCGATGGTCCCCGCGGGCGTGGTTTCCGACGTGCGGTTGCCGTTGGCGTCGTAGGTCCAGCTCGCGGCGGGCGCACCGTCCTCCGTGGCCGACGCCAGCCGCCCTGCCTCATCGTACGCGTAGGCCATATCGACGGCCTCTCCCTGCACCGTCTCCCGCATCGCCCGGATGCGGCCGAGGTCGTCGCGATCAATCGTCACCGCGTAGATCGGATCTCCCGCTCCTGCCACGGACGCCGCGTGCGCCGCTACGTCGCCATACGAATCGTAGGTATAGCTGTCTGTCACTGCGCCAACCGCCGTGCCGTTCAGGAACCCGCTCGCCGGGTCGCGGGCCAGGGCCACCGGCCCGGCGCCTGTCAAGAAACCATCGGCGTCATAAGAAAAGGCAGTTTCGTTGTTGCCGTTCACGCGCCTTGACACCAGGCGAAAATCGTCGTCCCAGGTGACCTCGACGCTACCCGTCACGGTCCCGGTCCAGGTCGCTCCCAGCGGCAGCGCGCCGTCCCAGCTCATGGCCAGCGCGGTGCCGTCCGGACCGGCGATCTCGGCGAGCTGTCCGGTATCGGGGTCGTAGCCGTAGGCGATCGCCCTGCTGTCGGGCAGCTCGGCGCGCGCGGGGCGACCGGAGGTGTCGTAGACCATGCGCAGCGTGCGGCCCTCGGCGTCCGTAACCACAACGGGCCGGCGGTCCAGGTCGTAGGTTGCGTTCGTCTTCCAGCCGTTCGCTCCAGGCTCGGCGGTGGCATCCGGCGCCGGCGGGTCGTACGACGCCGCCAGGTCGACCGGCGTGTAGGTGAAGGCGTGCGCTTCCCGGTCCGGTGGCGTCACCGAAGTCACGTTCGACCCGACATCCCAGGAAAGAGCGACTCTTCTCCCGCCAGACGCTGTGATGCTCGTCGGCCGGCCGATCTGGTCGTACGTGAACGCCGTGATTCTCCCCAGAGGATCCGTCAGCGCCGCGACCTTTCGGCGCGAATCGTAGGCGAGGGTCGTCGTTCTGGTTCCCGGCGTCGCGCTCGATTGCCGTGACGTTGCCCGCGCCATCGGCCACGGCGGTGAGTCGGGATTCCGCGTCGTACGAGAACGTCCAGGTCACCCGGCCGGTCAGTCCGTCGAGCGTGCGCTGATGTCGGCCGCGGGACGAGAAGACGTAGACCTCGCCACCGTCCCGCGAGACGACAGCGATCTCGTCCGTGCCGGTGCCGGCGATGGAGCGAATCTCGCGGATCCGGTTGTTGCCGCGGTCGGCGACGAAGATGCGCCCGTTCGGCGCGACCGTCACGCCTGCCGGCGAGTCGAAGGTCGCGACCGCGGCGAGCTCACCATCGCCGGCGCTACCGGCCGCGCCGGACCCGGCGACCGTGGCGAGCTTACGGCTCTGCTCCACGGCGCGCACGCGTCGGTGCTCGGTGTCGCTGACCAGCAGCCGCCCGTCCGGCGTCTCGGCGAGCCCGCCGCTGCCGCTCAGCTCTCCCGCGGTCGCCGCGCCGCCGTCGCCGCACGACGCGTCGTCGCCGGCGGTGCAGGCGCCGCTCGAACCATTACCCGCCAAGGTGGAGATGAGGCCGCTCGGCGCGATCGCGCGAATCTTGTGACTGCCCGCGTCGGCGATGTAGACCATCCCGAAAGAGTCGACCGCGACGGCTTCCGGGCTGCCGAGCGCTGCGGCGCTCGCCGGCCCGCCGTCGCCGCTGTCACCGGGCGTTCCCGTGCCCGCGACGTCGCGGCTGACGCCGTCGGTGCCGATCCGGTACAGCTTCGCGTGGTAGGGGTCGGCGACGTAGACGGCGCCGTCCGGAGCCACCGCCACGTCGCCACCCGCGGACCCTCCCATCGCCAGCGGTTCCGGGCCCGCAGACCGTCCGGCGCCGCCGAACGGATAGTCGGCGATCGTTTCGATCACCCCGTCCGCACCCACGCGCCGCACGCGGACGTGGAAGTCGTTCTCCACGATCAAGACGCTGCCGTCGGGTGCCACCTCGACCGCGACGGGCAGGGTGAGCCGCGCTGCCGTTGCCGGCCCGCCGTCACCGGAGTAGCCCGCCGTGTCCGTGCCGGCAAAAGTCTCGATGATCCCGTCCGGCCGCACCCGGCGCACCCGGTGGTTCCCGGTATCGGCGATGTTGAGCGCGCCGTCCGGGCCCGCTGCGAGGCCGCTCGGGCCGTTCAGCTCGGCCTCGCCCGCCGGGCCGCCGTCACCACCCGCGCCCGCGGTCCCCGTGCCCGCAAAAATGCCTACGGTCGCGGGCGGCTTGCGCAGCCGCGCCCCGCCGCCGAGATGCAGAATGCGGGCCTTGGGATCGAACGCGTGCTGGATGCTCAGACTCCAGCCCGCGAGGCTCGCCCAGGGATCGGCGGGCTGTGCTGCCGCCGCGTCGCGCCCCGAGCGGTATCCGCCGCCGCTCGTCGAGGTCGGGCAAGCGCTCAGCGCCACCGACGATCGGCGCCACAGCCCAATCTCGTTGCGCATGATGTCCGCGGTGACAAATGTTTCTCCAGACTCACCGAACGCCTGAGCGCCGACCGCGCGCACCGCGTCGAAGATGTAGCCGACCTCCACGGTCGCCGTCTCCTCCCCGCAGCTCACGCTCTCCCCGAGCGCCGTTTTCCCGTCCCACGCCGGCCACGGGAAGGTAACCGTCTGCAGCTCGCCGGGCGCTTCGATGCGCTCCTCGTAAGACCGCCCCGCGACCGCCACGTTCACGGCCACCGCCACGACGCCCGGCGGCAGCGTGCCGCCGGCGTCGACAAGCGGAATCTCGAGCGTCCGTTCGCCCGCGTAGCCTGCCGCGCGGTCGCTGCGGTAGACGAGCGAGAACGGCGCGCCGGGGATCGCGATGCGCTCCGTCAGCACCTGCCCTTCGCACTCGATCGCCGACGACTGGCACTTCTTGTGCGGTTTCTCGGGAGTCGGGACCGGCTTCACGGGGTCGGGCTGCTCGGGGAACGAGGCGCCCGGCGGCGGACCGTAGGGCCAGTTGCAGTCCCAGGGGGTGAAATGGCCGAGCGGCACCCGCCACAGCTCGGTTCCGGTGGTGTAGAGCGCCGCGAGCTGCCGCCGCTCGTCGTCGCCAATCCCGACCGCTGCCAACGCGGCCGCATCGGCCGCCTGACTGCTGCCGTCGAGGTCGAGCTCCGCGAGGTCGCCACTGATGCCGACGATCGCGACGATGAGGCCGTTGTCGCCCGGTACCCAGACGCCGCGGGAGCGATCGAACCAGCCCGCGGGAACGACCTCGCCGACCGGGTAACCGAGAAAATTGTCTCCGTAGAAGATCACGCGGCGATCGAACGAGACATCTGTAGCGCCTGCCGCATCGGCCTCGTCGAGCGACAGCTCGACGGCGTAGGTGTAGCCGACCGTTGGCCCGAGCGGTCCCGGCATCGCCTCCAGGCCGCGCTCCCCGACGGTGAATTCCTTCACCCGGACGTGAAACGCGGTGAGGTCCTGCGTGCCGCCACCGGGGAGCTGCAGCGTCGCGAGCGTTCCCTGGGCGAAGAAGACCGTCGCTTGCCGGGTCCCGTCAGCATCGCTCTCGACCTCACCGCGCGCGACCGCGATCGCCTCGGGAGCGGAGGTGTCCACCGCCGCGGCGGCCGCCTGCACCGCGGTCAGGACGACGTCGTCGATGCGGGTGACGATGTTCCAGGGGGCGTCGACCGGGCGCTGGACCGGCAGGTATCCGCTCGCGGCGAAGGTCAGCACGACGGATGTTCCGCCGTTGACCGCGAGGTCGAAGCCACCGTCGGCGCGCGTCTGGGTGGCACCGAGCTCGGCGTGATCGAGAACCGCGACGGCAACCCCGGCAAGCCCGGTCCCGGCCGTGTCCGTGACGCGACCCCGGACAATGGCCAGGCGCTCGGCGACGAGCGTTCCCGGGGCAACGCCGGTCTGGGCCGGCGAGGCCCCGGTATAGAGGAAGTCAACGCGCTCCGCAAAGGTTGTCCCGAGGGTGATTTCTCCCCGCGGCGCGTCGTCGGGCGGCGGCAGGACGTCTTCGCTCCCGGCCGTCGGCATCGGCGTGAGGGAGGGCGTGGGTGTGAGGGTCTCGGTGGGCGTCGCGGTTGGTGTGCGTGTTGGTGTGAAAGTCGGCGTGGAGGTCGGCGTGAACGGTGGCGTAGACGATCCCGTCGCCGTAGCGCTTGCGATGGGGATCACTGTCGAGGTCGCGGTAGCCGCCGGCGGCGATGGCGTCGAGGTCGCCACGACTGCGCCTGGCGTAGGCGTCGCCGTGGACGTTGAGGTCGCCGCGATCACGCTCGTCGCCGTCGCGGTTGCCGCCTGAGCAGTCGTTGTCGGGGTCGGGCTGGACATCACCTCCGCGGTCGGTGACACTGTCGGGGGCACCGGCGACCGCGAAACGCGCTCGCCGGCCGGCCCCGCGCCGCCACGCCACCATCGCGACTGCCGCCAGCCCGATCAGCAGCACCGTCAGCGCCGTTCCGGAAAACGCGACGTGCACCTGCGCGAGGGAGACCGCGATGCCGGCGTGGTCTGCCGCGCCGCTCAGGTAGGCGTGTCCGGTGATCGCTGTCACCGGTGGCGCCGCCAGCGCGGTCGAACCCGCCAGCATCGCCGTTATCCCCACCGCCACGCGCACCGCCACGGCGCGCGACTTCTCGCGATTCGACCTCGGATTTGCCTCTCGGTGCACGCCTGTGTCCCTCTTCCGGTGGAGACTGCCCGGCTCAGCCCTCTCGAATCGATGGTGACATCCCGAACCGGTCCTGTCAAATTGCGAGCAATTCCCCGACCCGTCACCAGATGCGTCAGGCCGTGGCGTCAGGTTCATTCACCGAGCTCAGAGCGAATACCTCATTTGCCGGAGAAGCCCCGAGGCGCCGGAGGATTGCCCGCCAGCTTCAAGGGCAGACCCAGGCCTTCACACCGATACCTGTCGCGACGACTTCCGGCCAAGTCTGAGCCGCTCGCGCGGGCAATTGACGACTTCCGCAGAAAATGCTAGACTGGGCCAAACAAAAACGGCGCGGCTGCGGCAGGAAGCGCCGTCGTGCGGCCTTCCTCTCATCAACGCGTCTGGGTGGTGTCCATGCTTGATATCCGGGCGGTCATTCTCAACCTGGCCCATCGCATCGCGATTGCCGGTCTCGCAACTTTGGCTCTGCTAACCTTTGGGGCCGTCACGGCAATGGCGGGGCCGCAAGCGGCCCGAATCGATGCCTCGGCTTACCCTGAGGTCGAGATTGTGTTTCACCCCGCCGATCTCGGCAGCGAAACCGAGGTATCCATGGAGCGGCTGATCGTCATAGAAGACGGCACTCAGTTGCCGGATTCCGCGGTACTCGCGTTGCGCGCGGTCACGCTCGGCGAGGGCGAAGAGGCACTGGGTGTGCGCATTCGCTCCCAGCTCGCGAAGGGCGCGGGGACGGTGCACACGCTGACGATCGGGACCACCGATTCTCCTGGCGTGATCCTGGCCGAGTTTCAGGAGGGCGCCGCCGCGGCCCCGGCCAGCACTGCACAAGGCGAATCCGAGACCTCCCAGGCCGGCCTGGACCGCTATGCGATGGTGGTCGCCGCCGGCTTGCTCGTCGCCGGCGGTGTCGTCTTTGCGCGCTCGCGGCTGCGAGCTCGGCGCCGCTGCGAACGCTGTGGAGAGCTCATCGAACCCTTCCTGGAGGGGTGCGTCACCTGCACCAATCCGGAGCACATGGCGGCAGCTCGGTCCGGAAAATCCGCCGATCAGTTGTTCGCGGAGACGTTCCGCAGAATTGCCCGCCCTACCCCCGAGGCGGTCTTGGCGGCGGACCCCGCCAGCGCTACGGCGGCGGTGGGAGCGGCACCTTCCGGGCCGAGCGTGGAGACTTCCTTGAGCCCAACGATGCTGCAGCGCACGGAAATCGTCGAGCGCGTGCCGGTGCTCGAGTGGGAATCGGGCGGTCGCCGCGGCCGATTACCCCTGGTCGGACACCCCAAGTTCGTCGTTGGCACCGACACCAATGGTACCGTCGTCTTCTCCGACCGCGGTGACATCTTGCCGCACGCGCGCATCGACGCCGTTGGTGATCACTACGTCGTACATGATCTCGGCGTCAGCGGCACGATCGTAAACGGCAAACCAGTTCGCCGCAAAGTCCTCGAGTACGGCGATCAGCTCGTCCTGGCAGGCCGCAAATTTCGCTTTATCCTGGACCGGGCGCGCGAGGATGACTGATGTGTTGTCAGCGATACCGCTCAATCCGCACGTGCCGAGGGCAGCGGCTGGCGGTAGCGCTCGCGTTGGTTGTGCTTGCGGCGGCGGGCGAGGCGGTAGCCGCCGGCGGCGCTAGCTCCGCTCCACGCCCTGCCGGAGCATTGTCGATTGCAAGGTGGGATGCATCCGGACTGCCGCGGGTCGACCTGTTCGTGGAGCTCGATCGACCGGTGGGATGGCGGCAACGCGCGCTGAGCAAGGACGACCTCCGGCTTTATCTGGACGACGAACCCGTGCACTTTTTTGAGCTTGCACCAGTAACCTCCGGCACCGACAGCCTCGCTGTAGCCTTGTCCATCGATACTAGCGGCAGCGTGAAGCGGTCGCTAAGCAAGGTGCGGCGCGCCGCGCACGAGGCCTTGGAGGTGCTGGGGTCCGGGGACACCGGCGCACTCGGCACCTTCGATGATGCGGCGGTGCGCGTGGTGGCGCCCACCCAGTCACTCCCAGCACTGCGCAGCGCCATCGACGGGCTCTCCACCCATGGCAAATTCACCCACTTTCACGACGGGCTGGCAGCGGCCGCGGAGACCCTGGCGGCAGCAGCCGCGGAGGCACGGCTGATTGTGCTGATAACCGATGGCAAGGATGAGGGCTCGCGCCTTGGGCTTGACGAGGCCATCGATCGCGTGCGCGCCGCCAACGCTGCCGTGATCGCTGTCGGTATCGGTTCGAAAGTCCAGCGCGCCGTTCTCGAACGCGTGGCACAGCAATCACGTGGCTGGTTGGTCGACGCCGCGGCTGTGACCGACCCCATGTCCGGGGTGGCGGCGCGCGTAGCGCAGGCCCGCGGCCCAACAAGTCACTACGCCGTGCGCTTTTCCCTCCCGGGAGCCGCACCCGGAAACGCAGCCAGAGATCGCCCACCGAAGTCCGTTCGCGTCGCCATTCCGAGCGCCGGCCTCGAGGCACAGACCCATCTTGATTTGTCAGCGCCGGCACCGCCGCTGCCCGCGCCGCTCGCGACAGCGGTTGCCCGCGGTGCGGAGGCCGAAGGGGCGGGGGAAGACCTCCCGGCCGTTCCCCTCGCCTTCGCCGCGATGCTTGGGGCCATAGTAGGTGCCGGGGCTGCGGTCGGCGCCGTGCTTCTCATGCGCAAGCGGGCGCGTCCGACAACGGCGAGCGGCCTGTTAGGGCCGCTACTGGCAGCGCGCCGCAACGCCAATGGGCACCTTCTGCCCGGGGGCTCTCCGGCGCATCTTGACGAGAGCGTCGACACTACCGCTCTGGAAAGTCCGCTGCGCCTGGATACCGCCGTATTCGAGGAACCATTCCCGCAGCAGCAAGCGGCTGCAACATTTCGCGCCGACCCCGTCGTTCAGGAGGGCACGGCGATTTGCGAGGACGAATCAACCATCGATCTGGACACGGTCATCCTTCAGCAGCGTCCCGTCCTGGCGCTCGCCGAGGGCGGTGACATCGGCTGGCTCTTCGATCTCGAAAACCATGAATCCATTACGATCGGCCGCTCTTCCAGTGCAAATATTCGCCTCTATGATCGCGCGGTCTCCAACACGCACGCGCGCATGGTGGCTGAAAGCGGGCAGTTTGTGCTCTACGATCTTCACAGCTCCAACGGAACGTATGTCAATGAGCGCCGCGTAGAACGGCAGGTGCTGCAGTTCGGCGATGTGATTCGCATCGGCTCGACATCGCTCCGCTATCAACTACTCCGCAAGGCCTAGCCCGAAAGGAGCCGCCAGTGGCAAAACGCATCGTTACGCTCATTACCGATTTCGGTCATGACGACCACTACGTGGGAGCTCTGAAAGGAGCGATTCTGAGCGTCAACCCTGAAGCCACCATCGTCGATATCTGCCACAACGTGCCGGCGCAGGATCTGGTCGCGGCTGCCTACGTGCTCAGGTGTAGCTATCAGTACTTCCCAAGCCAGACGATCCATGTCGTCGTCGTCGATCCCACTGTCGGCAGCTCCCGGCGCATTATCCTGACCTCCGGTGATCACTACTACTTCCTTGCACCGGACAACGGCGTCCTGTCACCCATGTTCGCGCTCGAGGAGGTCAGCTCGGTGCGTGAGGTCGATGCCGAGCACTATTATCGGAAGCCGGTGGCCGCGACCTTCCACGGCCGGGATATCATGGCGCCTGTTGCTGGCTGGCTGTCCAGGGGCCTGGATGTTTCCAATTTCGGCGAACCCATCGACGACTATGTGCAGCTCGTGTTTCCCATGGCGCGCGTGGATGCTGGTGGCTTTATCGCCGGCCGAGTCATTCACGTGGATTCCTTCGGAAACTGCGTTACCAACATCACCCGCGAGCTGTTCGCCGAGGCTGGGGGCGATGTTGAGAACGGTCATCCGATCTTGAGAGTGGCGAGCTCCGCCATCGATGTCTTCGGTTCGCACTATAGCCAGGGCAAGGAGGGCTCGCCGCTACTGCTTTTCGGTTCGTCCGATTTCCTGGAGATCGCGATGTACCGCGGTCGGGCGAATCAAGCATTAGGAATTGAGCGAGGCGCCGATGTGCAGTTATGGATCTGAACGAGCCAAGACGCTCGTCATCGTTTTCGCATGTTCCATCTTCCTCTCCGCGGCGTCTGGTTGCGCGGGGCGCGCCAAGGTCGAGCGGGAGGCGCGAGCAAGAGTGCATCGCGCTACCGGCGAGGCGCTCATCTCCAAGGGGCAGCTCGATGCTGCACTCGCAGAATTCGAGCTTGCTCGGCGCGACACCCCGGACGACTACGCGATCTACTTTGGACGCGGAATCTCCTTGCAGGGTCTCGGGCGCATGCAGGAAGCCATCACCTCCTACCAGAAAAGCCTCGAGCTAAACCCCAAGCAACCGCTCGTATACAACAGCCTCGCGGCCGCGTATCTGAAGATCGGGCAGTGGGAGGACGTGCTGGTCAACGCCAAGCTCGCGCTCGAAGACACCGAGTTCGAATATCCCTCGGCGGCCCAGTACAACATGGGCATGGCACACCTCGGCCGCGGTGACCTCGACTCGGCAGAGCAGGCGTTCAAGCTGGCGCTCGAGACCTTTCCGAAGTTCGACCGCGCCCACTTCCAGCTCGGCATGCTCCAGGAGCGGCGCGGCACGGCGGAGGTGGCCGCGAAACATTTCGAAGAAGCCATCAAGGCGAACAAGGGTTACGTGGAAGCGTACTATCACCTCGGCGTCGCCTACATGAAGCTGGGTGTCAAGGACCTTGCCCACATGTCGTTTCGCCGGGTGACCGAGCTGATCCCGGCCGGTACGCCGGCCGAACCCGGACAGTTGCGGGCGGACGCGGCGAAGATGCTCGCGGTGCTAGAGAAGTGATGTTGTAGGAGCCGCTGCGAGAAGCACATCTCGGGCGCTCACGAACCCGGATTCGACACGACATGCTATGGTTACGTAAGTCACGAAAGCTTCGGCGGGCTCTGGAGAAGGAACCCGACAATCTGGAGCTGTACCTGCAGACCGCCGAAGCGCTGGCGGACGAGGAGACGCTCGACGAGGCGCTCGAGGTGCTGCAGAGTCTGCTGGAGCGCGCTCCTTTGGCCGAGGAGGCGCAGCGCGGGCTGGTCCTGAGCGGCAAGCTGGCCTTGCTTTCGGGTCAGGCAGAGCGCGCCGGCGAGCTCGCGCGGCGGTTTCCGACCGCAGCGGGCCTTTCCGACCAGGCGCGCGGCTCCGCTCTGCTCGTGCGGGCCTGGCTGGATTGCGGCGCCGATGATCTCAGCCGCGCCCCGGAGGATCTCGCCGGCACCCGCGCGTTGCTCGAGCGCGCCGCCGGACTCGTAGCGAGCGACGAGGAACGGCGTGAGGCCACCATACTGCGGGCGCGACTGGATCTTGCGTGCGGCGAGGTCCGGGCCGCCCACGAGGCGTTGGCGGGGTTGGCGCGGGAAAAACACCTGTCCGACCGCGTGTCAACGCTGGTGGCGACGTTGCGCGGCGAGGTATTGCTGCGCGGCGACGCGAACAGCGCCGAGGCTGGGCGGCTATTTCAGGAGGTCTTGCGCGGCGCTCGCACAGCGGCGGAAAGCGCTACCGCCAACGCCCGCATTGGCGAGGTTTACCTGCGTGCAGGCAATACCAGGGTCGCGATCGATCGGTTTGAAGGCGCGCTGCGATACCTCGGAACGTCCGAGGGTCCGGGTGCCGCCGGCATTCACGGCGATCTGGCGCGCTGCTACGTCGCTACCGGACAGCTAGATCCGGCCATCCGCGAGGCGCAGAAGGGGATCGCGGCGCTGGCGCCCTCTCTGGCTGCGGGCGTGTCCGCGCCGCACGCCAGGCTGCGATACGATCTCGGCGTCGTGCTGGCCGATGCGCTCGATCGACAAGACCGGTGGGACGATGCCGCCGCCGCTGTCAAGGAGTCCATCTCCGCGGAAACTCCAGCCGAGCTCTGGGGACGAGCCCATGGCCGGGTGGTCGCGCTGCTGCGGCGGACGGGACGCGTCGAGGAGGCCCTTGGGCTGCTGCGGGGGGCCAGCGATCGGCTTGCCGAGCTCACCCCCGACTTGCGCCTCGAGCTGCTGCTCGAGCGCGCTGAGCTCGAGCTGCTGCTCGGCAACGCCGAGGCGTCGGTGGAGGTCCTGGAAAGCGCAACTGCCGAACCGGGCACGGCACCGGATCAGCGTCGCACCCTCCTTCTCGGCCGTGCCCGTGTCCGTCTGCAAGCGGTAGTCGAAGGCGTCGAGATTCTGGCGGGCCTGTACCGGGAGTACCCCGCCGGCTCCTGCCGTGAAGCCGCGGCCGATGAGCTCCGCGCGATCCAGCAGATGCTCGAGGAAGATCGCGGGCTGCGCGTGAGCGATCGAGAGCGCGTTCGGCTTCTGGAGCTGCTCGGCGAGTTCGTGCCTGTCGGCGCGTTGGAGCGTCTGCGCCGCGCGCTGCGCAAGACGCGCCAGACGTTCCTGGCGCAGCTCGACAATGTCTTGCGGGGCGCCGGAGCCGTCGACGACGACCTCCTCGACAGCGTCGAGGAGGTGCTGATTCTCGCCGACATCGGAGTGGAGGCCACGACGCGCATCATGGACGCCGTGCGCACCGACGTCAGGCGCAAGAAGATCAAATCCCCCGGCGAGCTTCGGGAGATCCTCAAGAACCATATCGCGGAGCTGCTCGGCCGGTTCAATGTCCGGCTGCAGGTCGGCGAGGCCCGCCCACACGTCATCATGGTTGTCGGTGTCAACGGCGTCGGCAAGACGACGACCATCGCAAAGCTCGCGCACCGGTTCAAGGAAGAGGGCAAATCGGTGGTGCTCGCTGCTGCTGACACTTTTCGCGCGGGCGCCATCGAACAGCTCACGATCTGGGCGACTCGCGTCGGTGCCGAGATTGTCAAGCACCAGGCCGGCGCCGATCCGGCCGCCGTCGCCTACGATGCGCTCCGGGCCGCGAAGGCGCGTAATGCCGATGTCCTCATCATCGACACGGCGGGCCGCCTGCACACCAAGGTCAATCTCATGGAGGAGCTCAAGAAGATCCGCCGGGTCATCAGCCGCGAGCTGGACGGGGCGCCTCACGAGACTTTGCTGGTGCTTGACGCCACGACGGGACAAAACGCCCTGTCCCAGGCCAAGACGTTTCACCAGGCCACGGAGATTACCGGCGTGGTCTTGACCAAATTGGACGGCACCGCCAAGGGCGGCATCATCATCAGCATCGTAAACTTGCTGAACCTGCCGATCAAGCTGATCGGTATCGGCGAACGGCTGCACGACCTGCGAGACTTCCGGACCGATCTTTTTGCAGAGGCGCTGTTTGGTGACGAAGTGCCCGTAAGCAGCGAGCCAATCGTGCAGCAGGACTGATGAATGTGAGTGACGAACACTTCATGTCCCGGGCCCTCGACCTGGCCGCCCGGGCGGACGGTTGGGTGAGTCCGAATCCAATGGTCGGCGCGCTGCTGGTCAGCGGCAACGAGATTATCGGAGAGGGGTATCATCGACGGCTAGGTGCGGCCCACGCCGAGGCCGAGGCCATCGCCGCCACCCGCGCTGACCACGGCACCGGAGCGCTGCAGGCGAGCACTCTCTACAGCACGCTGGAGCCCTGCACCCACTTCGGCCGGACGCCGCCCTGCGTGGACGACATCATCAGTGCGAAAATTCCTCGCGTGGTCGTTGGCGCGATCGATCCCAACCCCAAGGTCAACGGCAAAGGTGTCGCGGCGCTGCGGACCGCAGGCGTCGAGGTGGTGGTCGGGTGCCTCGCCGATCGCGTCCGCTCGCTCAACGAAGTGTACTGGACGTACATGACCAAGGAACGACCCTTTGTCTTGCTCAAGGGCGCCGTCAGCCTCGACGGGAAGCTGGCTTCGCGGTCGGGGGATAGTCGCTGGGTATCGTCCGAAGCGGCGCGGCACCGCGGTCACGAAATGCGCTCGCGAGTCGATGCCGTCAGCATAGGTCTAGGGACGGTGCGCGCCGACGATCCACTGCTGACGGTTCGCTACGTGCCGATCAGACGCCGTCAGCCGACCCGAGTCGTGTTCGACACGACGCTCGGTATTCCGCCGGACAGCCGGCTCGTGGCCACCGCCACCGAGGTCAAGACGATCGTCGCCTGTGGCCCAGGAGCGCCGCAGGACCGCGAGGAGGTCCTGCGCGCGCGCGCCGTGGAGGTCTGGCGCTGCGATCTCGATGCCCGCGGCCGGGTATCGCCGGCCGACGTGCTCCGCCGCCTGCGCACCCTCGAGATCGCGAGCGTGCTGCTCGAGGGAGGCGGCACACTCAATGCGTCGTTCCTGGAAGGCGGCTTCGTGGATCGGATCGAGCTGTTCCTCTGCCCCGTGGTCCTTGGAGGTATCCGGGCAGTCCCGCTCGTGGCCGGCAACGGCTGGGAGTCGGTCGCCGCCGCGCCCCGCTACCGCTTCGGCGCGGTGGAGGCAATCGGCAGCGATTACCTCGTTACCGCATATCCGCTTGCGTCAGCAGGGGAGTAAGGTGTTCACCGGGATAGTAGAAGAGATCGGAACGCTGCGCTGCCGCCGGGAGCAGGGGCGGTCGTGCACCCTTGATCTGGCCGCAAGCGCCGCGTGTGCAGGGACCCGTGTGGGCGACAGCATAGCCGTGCATGGCGTGTGCCTGACCGCGACCGCAGTGCGCGCGGACGGTTTTTCCGCGGACGTTTCCCAGGAAACGCTGCGGCGCACCACCGCAGGGCAGTGGCGGGTGGGAAGCAGACTTCACCTGGAGCGTGCCCTCGCGCTCGGTGGGCGGGTCGGCGGCCACCTCGTACAGGGCCACGTGGACAGCACAGCCGCGGTCACGCGCTACGATCAGGCGGCTTCCGGTGCGGAGCTGTGGATTCGCGTGCCGGACGACCTGCTTCCCTACGTCATCCACAAGGGATCAATTGCGCTGGACGGTGTCAGCCTCACGGTGGCCGAGCTTCGCGATCCACTTGTCATGATCGCCCTCGTCCCCCATACACTCGACAGGACCATGCTGGGATCCGTCCGCCCCGGCGCTCGACTCAACATCGAGGTCGACGTGATCGGGAAGTACGTTCAGAGACAGCTCGCGCTCGGCACCTTCGCAAGGGTCGGGAGTGGGCCGGCAACGGTCGACGAGATGACCATCGCCGACATGCTATAGGTGAGCAAGGTGGAAAGCGAGCAAGCAAGCCAGACGATGTTCGACACCATTGACGACGCGCTCGCGGATCTGCGGGCCGGGAAGTTGGTGGTGCTCGTCGACGACGAGGATCGCGAAAACGAGGGCGACTTGTGCGTCGTCGCGGACCTCGTCACGGCCGATCACATCAACTTCATGGCGCGCTACGGGCGCGGCCTCATTTGCCTGGCGATGGAGTCGTCCATGATCGCCAGGCTCAAGCTGCCGATGATGGCGGTGGACAATACTGCTCCATTCAAGACAGCGTTTACGGTGTCCATCGACGCGCGCACCGGCATCTCGACCGGCATCTCCGCACATGACCGGGCGCGCACGATCAGGTTGGCGGTGGACCCTACCTCGACGGATGCGGACATGGTCGTTCCAGGTCACGTCTTTCCGCTCCGCGCGCGCAACGGTGGAGTGCTGGTTCGCGCCGGTCAGACGGAGGGCTCGGTGGACCTCGCGAGGCTTGCTGGTTTCAGCGGCGCCGGCGTCATCTGTGAGATCCTCAACGATGACGGCACCATGGCGCGTCGCGACGACTTGCGCCGATTCTGCGACCAGCATGAGCTCAAGTTGATCACGATTGCCGACCTGATTCATCACCGCCACAGCAACGAACGGCTGGTGGAGCGGACCGCGGAGACCACCTTGCCCACGAAGTATGGCGGCACCTTCCACGCGATCGTCTATCGACCCATCGTCGGCGGGCCGGAGCACGTGGCGCTCGTCAAGGGCGAGATCACGCCCGACAAGCCCGTGCTCGTTCGTGTTCATTCGAAGTGCCTTACCGGAGACACCCTGGGGTCGCAGCGTTGCGATTGCGGCGAACAGCTTCATCAGGCGATGGCGATGATCGAGAAGGAGGGGTGCGGCGTGCTCCTCTACATGGACCAGGAGGGCCGCGGCATCGGGCTGACTAACAAGATCCGGGCGTACACGCTCCAGGACAGCGGCATGGATACGGTCGACGCCAACAAGCACCTGGGATTCGCGCCGGACCTGCGAGACTATGGGATCGGCGCCCAGATGCTCGTCGATTTGGGCGTGCGCCAAATGCGGCTCGTCACCAACAATCCCCGCAAGATAGTCGGCCTGAGCGGCTATGGGTTGGAGGTGGTCGGGCGTGTCCCGATCGAGGTGGAGCCCGTCGGCGAAAACATCAACTATCTGCGCGCCAAGCGACAAAAGCTGGGGCATCTCCTGAGCAACATCTGATGGTGAGAACACTCGAAGGCAACTTTAGCGGCGGTGGATTGCGGATCGCGATCGTGGCGTCGCGGTTCAACGACTACATTGGCAAGTCGCTCGTCGCCGGCGCGATGGATGCGCTGCTGCGGACGGGCGTCAACGAAGCGGACGTGGTGATTGCGCGGGTGCCTGGAGCCGTGGAGATCCCGCTAGTAGCGCGTGCGCTGGCGGGCTCGGGTCAGTATGACGCGGTGATCTGCCTGGGAGTTGTGATCCGCGGCGCCACGCCGCATTTCGACTACGTGGCGGCCGAGGCGTCAAAAGGCGTGGCCAAGGCGGCGTACGATACGGGGGTACCCGTGGTCTTCGGCATCTTGACGACCGACTCAATCGAACAGGCCATTGAGCGCGCCGGAACCAAGAGCGGCAACAAGGGCTTCGATGCGGGCATGGCCGCAATCGAGATGGCAAACCTGCTGAAGGCGGTCCGCGAGGACAGGGGCGCGGGAGACCGAGGCTGAGTGAGCTGTTGGACGACCGTGCGGGCCGGCCGGGCGGGATCAGGGCGCCAGCCGTGGAGACCAGGGCCGGCGTGGAGCTCGGACCGCTCACGACGTACCGCATCGGCGGCCGGGCGCAGGTCTTCGCTGAGCCACGGACGGAAGCGTCCGTGGTCTCGTTGCTGCAATGGGCGGAAGCGGAGGGGCGGCGCGTTTGGATCCTCGGCGGCGGGTCAAACGTGCTCGTCCCCGATGAGGGCCTCTCGGGCGTCGTGTTGCGCATCAATCGGCGTTATGGCGGTGGTGACGGGGTGTCCTGGCAAGATACCGCGGCCAGACCGGAGGCGCACCGCGACGGGAGTGTCTGCGAGCTCGAGGTTGACGCCGGCAGGCTGTTGCCGTGGCTGGCTTCATGGTGCAGCAAGCAGGGACTCTGCGGAGCACAGGCGTTCTACGGCATTCCTGGAACCGTGGGTGGAGCCACTGCGATGAACGCCGGGGCCCTCGGCAGCTCCTGGAGCGACATCACTGTCGCTGTGCGGCTGGCGGACGCGTCGGGGAGTAGCTGGGTGCCCACGGATGCGATCGCACCCGCGTACCGAACGAGCGCGCTGGCGGCGGCTGCGGACGATACGCGTGCTCGACCTCGCGTGGTCACCCGGGTTCGCCTGCGCCTGATGGCGGCGCCTGCCGAGGAGCTCCGCGCCCGTATCGCGCGCGAGCAGAAACGGCGCACGGCATCGCAACCGTACGGGCTTCCAAGCGCCGGGTGCGTGTTCAGGAATCCGCCGGGCGCCGCGGCCGGGCAACTCATTGACGCCACCGGGCTCAAGGGCGAGCGACGCGGTGATATCGCGGTGTCGAACCTGCACGCCAATTTCTTCGTGAACCGCGGCCGGGGAACCGCTGCGGATGTGCTGAGTCTCATGCTGTGGGTCCGACGGCGCGTCCACGAGCGCTACGGGGTCCTACTCGAACCGGAAATCCACTTGCTCGGTTCCCTACGAGAGCAGTGGCGAGCCGAGACGGCGGGGCGGAGCGGGTAGTCGCTGCACGAACCTGCTCCAGTGCGGCCTGCGGCTTGGCGCGAGCGGCCCCTGCATCCACCGCCGGTGCTTCTGCAAGCTGTGCGGAAAGCGCATCGCGAAGACCCCCGGCCTCACCTTCTGCCGCCCGTGGGGGGAGGCGCTCAGGGGGGCGCTGTCGCCTCGACGCCGAACCGACGGTGGGTTCGGGGACTGCTCACGCCTTCCCTGACGCCGTGGAGATCTGCCGCAGCCCCGGCGGGTAGGACTCGATCAGCTCGCCGTTACGCAGGCGATCGTGCTCGCCTCGCGCAAACGCCTCCTGGGCCTGCGTCAGGCGGGCGAGCGCTTGCCCGACATCGCTACTGGTCTGCGGTCCGACGCCGCATTCGGCGGCATACTGCAGCGCCTCCTGCAAGAACACGGAAGCGGACCCGCCGCGCGCGAGGTTGCAGTGACCCCGTTCGCACAGGCAGCGCGCCAAGCTCAGCTTGTCGCCCAGCTCCTGAAGCGTCGTCACGGCTCTCGCGATGAGCCGCTCGACCTGCGCCAAGTCCGTCCCGACCCGACGCTCGAGCACCGCCCAGTCGTGCAGCGTGCCTGCAGCGAAACGCAGATCGGCGACATCGAGCTGCAAGCGCAGCCCGTTGCGGAAATGCGTGCGCGCCACCTCGAGGCTTCCGCATGCCCCCTCGATTGAGGCCAGACTGGAGAGAACCCACCCTTCGTTTTCACGATCGCCGATCTCGCGGTGAATCACCAGCGCCTGCTCGAAATAGCGCCGTGCGGCGGCCAGATCTCCTTCGTCTCGGCTGATCATGCCGATGTTGCACAAGGAGATCCCCTCGCCCCGCCGGTCGCCGGTCGCACGCTTGATGAGCACGGCTTGCTCATGCAGGCCGCGGGCCTCGCGGAGGTCGCCGAGATCGTGAAGCAAGGTCCCGAGATTGCCGATCAGTACCGCTTGTGACTTTTCGTCACCGAGCTCTTTCGCGAGCGCCGCGGCTTCTCGGTAGAGACCGGCGCAGGCCTGCATCTGTCCGTAGTAGTGGTGGACGATGGCCAGGCGATTGAGGGTTCTCACCATCGCGGACCGGTCACCGATGGAGCGTTGAAGCTCGAGTGCCAGCTCGCACATCGCCTTTCCCGCCTCCATTTCGCCCGTCTCGCACAGGACATTCCCCAGCCCGTGAAGACTGCGACCCTCTGCTTTCGCGGATTGGATCTTGCGGGATTCGTCCAACGACAGGCGATACTGCGCGGCGGCATCCTTGTAGCGACCCTCCCGGATCAGCACCGAGTCGGTGAATTCGTTGCGCACCAGAATCGTCGTCTCGGTGGGCTCAAAAACGAGGCGCAGGAAGCCGTTGTAGAGCTTCTCGGCGTCGTCATTGGCCCAGCGGTCACGGGCCCACCTGGCGGCCCGCAGGTAGTGTGCGCGCGCGCAATCGGCCTCTCCGGCGCGTTCACGGTGATGCGCAAGCTCGGCCTCTCGTGCCTCCTCGGGTAGGCCGACCTCCGCCTCCAGGGCGTCGGCGACGCGCGCATGCAGGCGCGCCCGTGTTTCGCTCGGTAGCGATGAATACCGAATCACGCGCACCGCGTCGTGAACGAAGCGCAGGCCACCTTCGCCCACGTCCTGCAGGAGGTGCCGGCGAATCAGGAGGTCCACCGTGTCGAGACGATCTCGGAGGCGACCTTCGTCGGGCGAGAGGCGCGCCGACCCGTCCCGCGCCGGGAATCCCGCGCCGCCGATGTGCGCCGGTGAGCGCTGATTGAGAATGGCGCAGAGGAGCTCCAGACTCGCGGTCCGGCCGATGACGGCCGCGACGTCGAGGAGCTCCACCGTCGCTTCCGGCAGCGCTTCCAGACGCGCCCGGATCGCGTCACCCAACGACGTAGGGAGGGGGAGGAGCGACAGGTCGGCGGCAGGCCCCGCGCCCTCCTGCTTGAGCGTCCTCAGGCACCACTGCCCGGCGCGGTCACGGGCGAGCATGTTGCACTCGACCGCCAGGCGCAGAAGCTCCGCAATGAAATAGGGATTGCCATGACACCTGTCGCTGACGGATTGCAGCAACTGCTGCGGCGGCTCGCTGACCGCGAGCACGTCGCTTACGAGCTGCGTCACCGAGGGCTCCTGCAAGTCCGACAGCGCCACGCGCTCGATATCGCCCCGCGCCAGCAGCTCGGCGAGCGTGGGGCCGGCTTCTTCGGCTCGATAGACCAGAAGCAAGAGGATGCGGCTGCTCTGCACGAGTCTTTCCTCGAGCAACTGGCGCACAGCCGCAAGACTGAGCTCATCGGACCACTGGACATCATCGGCGATGAGCAACACGGTGCAGCTTCGCGCCGTTTCGGACAGCGCGTGCGCAAGCGCGGAAAAGAGACGGAGCCGCGCTTCTCTCGGAGGTAAGGGCGACGGCACCACGGGATCGTCGAGGCCGGTCGCTGCCGTGAGCCGCGGCTCATAGGCAGTCAGCGCGCCGCCCCCTGGACCGAGCAGACGCGCGGCCGCTTCTGAACCAGCAGCGATGCACCGATCTGCAAGCAGCTCGAGGAAGGGTGCGAAGAGCCCGAGTGGGACCTGGGTTTCCGGCGCCGCCCCACCGGCGATCACCGTCGTCCGGTCGCCGGTGTATCTCCGCGCGAGCTCCAGTGCGAGCCGGGTCTTCCCCACCCCGCTCTCGCCCCCGAGCAAGACGACGGCCCCAGTTCCCGCATGCGCCGCGTCGAGCAGGCTTGCAAGGCGGGCGAGCTCCGCCTCGCGACCGGCGAGGTCGGGCCGGAACAGATACGGCTTTGCGGCCTCGGTGCCGTCTTCCCCATCGGTCCGCACCCCGAGCTCGCGCAGGGACAGCTCGATGTCGGCGCAATAACCTGGCCGCTCCCGCCGCGCCTTGGCCAGCATTGCGGACACCAGGCGGTCAAGCTCCAGTGGAAGGCCAGGGCGCTCCGCCGTGAGGCGCGGTGGCACGCGGCGCAGGTGGCCGTCGATGATCTCGTCCGCGGTGCCGGAGAATGGCGGAGCGCCCGTCAGAAGCTCGTACAGTATGCAGCCGAGGGCATAGATGTCGGCGCGTGGATCAACGGCCAGGCGGCGGATTTGCTCGGGCGACATGTAGCTCAGAGTGCCCGCGGAAGCCGCGTAGGGCAGGGCATCGCGGCCAATCTTGGCCGTCACCGCCGCCGTGAGCCCGAAATCCACGACGATCGGTATGCCGGCTTGGGTGACGAGGATGTTTTCCGGCTTCAAGTCTTGATGGACCAAGCCCTCGCCATGCAGATACGCCAGTGGCCGCAGCAGCCTGGCGAACAGCAGAAGGACGTCATTAATGTGCGGCGGCGGCGTGGGGGCAATCCAGTCGCGCAGGTGGGTGCCGTGCACGAGCGTCATGGCGTACCAGGGTGCACCCGACTGGACGCCATGGTCCACGATGCGCACGATTTGCGGATGATTCAGGCGCGCAAGAGCGCCGATTTCGCGGCGCATCGCCATCAGGCCCCCGACGCTTGGCGAGGTCAAGGTCTTGAGCGCCACGGCCTGGCCGTTGCGGTCATCCACGGCGCGGAATACGGTGCCGGTGGCACCCCGCCCGATCTCGGACTCGATCGCGTAGGTGCCGATCCGCTGCACGCGACCCAGGTTCACGCTTTTGCTCCAAGTGTCCCGCGGTTGGTGGGGGAATACTTGAGGTTAACCTCGTACGGAGGACAAGTCCAGAGATCTCCCCGAGGCGACGATGAGGTGATCGCCGCAGCGACCGAAGAGGCGCTGAAGGCCGTTGCTTCGGGCGCCAGATGCTGACCCCGGCGTCAGGGCAGGATCGCGGGGCAAACTCGGGGGCGGAGGCTTCGCACCGCGGCATCATGGTGGCAAAAACCACCACCACTTTCGATCCGCTCTCCCCCGCCTGCTCCGCGACGCGCCATTCACGCCCTCACCACGCCCCGCCGCGGCCCACCGGGCTGGCACATCGTTCGCTCTTGGAGAGGTCGGTACCCACTGCCAACGAAAGCCTCATCCCGGAGCGTTACGCCATGAGAAATGCCGTTTCCCGCACCAGTCTTCGCATTGGCCTCCTCTTTCTCATCGCCGCCGCCGGGCCGTTTTCACCCGCGCGCGCCGCTGACGCCCTGGGCTCGTACGACTCCACCGATTTCCAGGCCCTCGAGGACAAGGCCGAAGAGTATCTCGACAGGGTTCTCTCCATGCACGCACCCGCCGGCCAGGTGTGGAACGCGGTCCTCAAGACAAGTGGCAACCGGCCCCGCAGTTGCGACGACGGCTCCTACGACTACGAGGTTCTCGACAGCGTCTCCGAATACGGCGGCCAGGGCGACGGCGCGATCTGGACCGGTGTCTACACCGCCGCTTTGGCATACCGGTGCGCCAGCTTGCAAACCGACGACGCCTGCGATCTCGCCAAGGAACAGGTAGACGTGCTCATGACCATGATGGACGTGACCGGCATCCCCGGGGTGCTTTCCCGTGGCTACGAACCACCGGAAATCACGTGCGCCGCGAAATCGGCGGGAACGCGCGAGCACTGCCTGCTCGAGAGCTCCGAATCCACGCCGATACTCAGCGGCACCGGCGACTTCGCAGATTACGTCTACATGGGCAACGTCTCGCGCGACGCGTACTCGGGCTGGATGTTCGGCGCCGCGGTGGCGTACGACCTCATCGACGACGACGCGGTGCGCGCTCGCATCGCCTCTCACGTCGCAGATTTTCTGGACCACTTGATGGAGAACGACTGGAAAGTGGTCCAGGCGGACGGGGAAAAGTTGGTGTGGTTCGAGTTTTTCAACGCGGACTGGGGAGACGCGCTCATGGCACTGAGCCACCTCCGCACTGCCTACCAGATGACGGGCTATTCGCGCTTCAAGGAAGAGCTCGAGGATCGCATCAACGCCTTCGGATACAACTGGCTCGACAAGGCCAAGGACTGGCTCAATGGCGCGGACCTGTCGCTCGTCAACTACCGGTGCGGCGACTTCTATCGCTTCAATATCGGCGCCATGCCGCTCTTTCAGCTCCTCCGCATCGAGACCGGTGAGGATCTGCGCGCGGCATGGGAAGAGATCGGCGATCGACTCTGGAACGGCAACAGCACCTTTTTCGATGGCGCCAAGAATTTCAACCACTCGCTGTACCACCTCATTCGCCTGCTCGGAACGGTGGAAGGTGCGTATGCGTTTGACATCAACGACTCCGATTCGGTCTCGGACGAGCTCGCCGCCGACGTCATGAACCAGCTTTCCCACTTCCCGCAAGGGCCGCGGCGACGGGTCGCGACTGACAATACTCCGGGCGAGCTCGCCTCGTGCGGCGACGGCAACTACGGTACCGAAGCGATGACCATGAATGCGCGGCCGGCCGCCGACTACGCCTGGCAACGCTCGCCGTTTCGCATCAACGAGTCGTGCCCGCAGCCGTGGGTTGAGTACCCCGGAGTCGATTATCTCATTGCCTACTGGCTGGCGCGCTATTCCGGCTTTTTCATGGAACCGACCGTGGAGGTCACGACACCGGCGGCCGGTGCGCGCTACGAAGAGGGCACCACGGCGCGCGTCACGGTGCAGGTTGCCGAGTGGATTCCGGATTCCCGGTGGACGGTCGACGAAGTCACACTGTGGCTCTACGACGAAACAAGCTCCGTCTACCCAATGTCGAAGACAGTTGCCCTCGATACCCCGCTGACCTTCGAGAGCCCGTCGGCGATCGCCGAATTCCGGTTTCCGACCGGGCTCGCGGGATCCCGGTTCCACATCACGGTAGGCGTCCGCGCCACGGTTGCCGACGCGTCCTACCCACACCTGCGCACGGCTTATGCCGCCGTAGACAGCCCATCTTTCTACGTGAGCGATCCAACCACCGTCACGACCGCCGACTTCAGCGACAGCGGCGAGCTCGCGAACGACTCCGTCACCTCGGGTTCGGGGGGCGCGAGCGAAGTCAAGGCGGTGTCCTTCCTGTTGAACCCCGGCCAGGGCACCTATGAGCTCAGCATTTCCGCGGGATCGGAAGGCGTTCTGCTCGTCGAGTACTATGAAGCCGGCGCGGCGGCGGACGTCGACGGCGAGCCGCTGGCCACTGCGGCCGTGCCCATTTCAGGGAGCACCACCTACGCCTTCCAGAACGTTGCGGATGACAGCGAGCTGCTCGTCGCCATCCGCCCATCTCGGCTCGCGGCATCCGCCACATTTCGCTTGCAGCTCGAGGGTAAGCAGATCGGAATGTTGCCGTTCAATCTTCCCGACGACCTCGGATATTCGGGCTGCATCGACGCCGACAGCGAGCACAACCCTTCCCCGGGCACGAGCGAGGATTTCCTCATCGAGGTGCCGGCCGCAGCCATACTCGCCGCGACCCTCGAAGCCAGCGGGCGGGGCCCGTACGCGATGAGCATCGCCGCGTACGATGAGGACACCGGCAGCGCCACCGGTGCGGAGCTGGCAAGTGCCACGTCCCCGCATCAAGGGCAGTCAGGCTCGGCCTTTGTCTGGAACGACACGAGTGCGGCGAAGCGATTCGTGCTCACCGTGGAAAACCGCTCGGAATCCCATGCCGCGGGCTTCTGTCTCCGCCTGGCGCCGTTTTCGGAGAACGCGACCGACAGCGCGGCGGGCCTGTGGGACGAGCTAATTGATGTCGACACCTACTATGGCGACGCGGCGTCGGTCTCGCCGGTGCTCTACTATACGTATCCCGCGAAGGTTCAGCTCGTGCGCATCCCGGCAGGGCGCGCCGCCAGCGTAACGTTCGACACGGCCGTGGAGGCGTCAGGAACCGTTGATGTGCCGTATGAGGAGCCCCTCGCGTTCTCCGTTCGCGCTGCGGAGAATACGGGATCGCCGCTCGCCGCCGCCCTGACCACCAGCGGGCGAGAGCTGTCCGTTGCGTCGATGCCAGTCGACCGCACGCTGGTGTTGACGGTGGCGGCCACTGCGATGTCGATCGGCGAGTACGACAGTAGTCGCGTCGAGCCGCGCTTTGTGGTGCGCCTCGAGGACGCCGCGGAGTAGGTCCTGGGGGGGGCGGCGAGCGCTTCGTTGGCATCATTGCGGCGCTCGGAGCCGCGATCGGAGGCAATCAGCAGGCGCGGCAGGGGCATGGGCGCCTCGGGGGTGAAGCGGCGGTGTCTTCAGCATCGCCCCGCTCCCGCGGCGGCGCCGCGTCAGTCTTCACCGCGCGCTGATCATGCCGGCGCTAGACGCGTCGCGGCGCCCTGGCGGGTCTCAGTCTTCCGTCTTGAGCCGTGGGCCGCTCCGCTCAGCGCGGGACGAGCTTGACCTTCATGCGTTCAATCCCCGACTTGTAGGCGTCGCGCTCCTTGTTGGCCAGCGCCTGCTCGTAGTCTTCGAGCGCCTGTTGATACCGGCCTAGCTCTTCATAGACGCGGGCGATGTTGTAATGCGAGCTGGCGCGGACTGTGGCACTGGTAGGTCCAGTGGCGATGGCGATGGCCTTGCGGTTGGCCCAAATGGCCTCCGCGGGCCGCGACAGCTTCTGGTACGCCAGCCCCAGGTTACTATACGCCTGTCCGTGCTCGGGGTCATTGTCGATGGCCTCCAGATAGAGGGCGACGGCGTCTTCGATCCGCGTCTCGTGATATGCCGCTTCGCCTTGCCGGTTGAGCTCCTCCGCGAGCTTTTTCTGGTCCACGGACACATCAGGCAACGAGACGAAACTTCCGCGCGCGATCAGCTCGGACATCGACGCGCCCACGCCTTCGCGAGTCGGCACATCGGTAAACTTGTTGATGTCGTACAGCTCGCCATTGTCGCCGATGCCGAATACCACCCAGACGTTGCCGGCGCGGGCCTTGGGAGGCACGAACGTGCGCACCTGCGACGAGCCCACATAGACGTAGACGCGCGCCTGGCTGACGTTGGATAGCGATAGAGAGCCTTTGGTCTCGCCTTCCGTATAGTTGTGAACGGCGTAGAGGTACTTGACGCCCGGCCGCTTTTTCTGCACCGTTACTGTTTCCGGGCCATAGCTGTCGACGTCATCGACGTCGAGCTCGGCGTCGCTGCCGGCGCGCCTGTCGAAGAACACGTGCTCGCCCGCAAAGGCCAGGTGGGAGTCGAGGTCCGCTGGCGTAGCTCCCCAGTTGAGCACGATGCGCATGGCGTCGAGCTCGCTCATCGCCGGGCTGAGGGCGTAGGTCATGGCATCACATGGGCACTTCACCACGAGATTGGAGTAGCCTGGCTTTTTCACGATCATGGTGAGCGTACCGTCGTCGACGCCGCCAGGGCGCACGGCAAACGTGACCTTGCCGGCACTGTCGGTGGTTGCCCGCGCCGAAGCCTCACCGGTTCGCTGCAGAATGACCTCCGCCCCGTCGATCGCCTGGTCCTTGACGGTGGCGCTCAGAATTTGCGCGGAAATCCCGGCCGCCTGCACCGGAGATGCAAGGCCGGCGATTGCCAAGAAGGCGCTTGAGAATCCGATCAGAACGAGTCGCATGTGCGTCTTCCTTTCAGGAGAGCGGCTTCAGGTGTTTTCGGCTGTCGGCTAACAGGTACAGACCCCACGCCAGAGCGACAAGCATGAACGATACTCCCCAAAAACGCGTTACGGAGGCAAGCGTGCGGTCCCACTGCAGCATCTGCAAGTGGCCGAGAATGTTGTTCCAGTCGTGGTATCCGGGCTGCTCGGCGCCGGTGACGCCGCCGAGCAGGACGAGCTCCTGCTCGCGGGCATCGCCCACGTAGATCGCCACCTCGACGAGATTGTCGCCCGCCCACCATAGCATCATTGCCGCGGCAAAACCGTTACGTCGCCACAGGAAAGCCGTCAGGCAGACGAGTGGAACGAGGACCTGATTGAGGCTTCCTCCGAGGACTCTCATGAAGGAGCCGAAGATGCCGAAGAGGACGTGCCCGGCCTCGTGGAATGGGGTGTTGATGGCATGAATGAAGAAGCGCGCCAGGCCGCCGCTCCACCCGTTGGCGGTGGCCACGGGAATGGTGAGCGCGGCGACGAGCAGAAACACGGCAATGCGCCCCGCCAGGACGAATCCATCGACAGGTTCGCCGGCGGAAAGCGCGGCTCGCAGGACCCGGCGGGGGAGTGCGCGCAGTGTCAGGGGGGCCTGGTCGTCGCCGACGGAGTATGCAGGGCCGCTGCGTGAGGACATGGTCATCGCTGACCTCGTACAGGAGCGGCGTCAGGTGCGCCGCCGGCGTGACGCGCCAGCTTGGTTTCGGCGTTGATCGTCACGTACTCGTAGCTCAGGTCGCAGCCCCAGGCCGTGGCGGTTGCCGTCCCCAATCCCAGGTCGAGCTCGTACACGGACTCTGCCTGGTCGCTCAAGACGGCGGTCGCCCCGCTCGGCGCCCCGTCGCGAAAAACGGTAACGCCATCGATCGTCAGCGAAACGCGGTCCCGGAGCAAGGGGAGATCGAGCTGCGCGCAACGCGCCCCTACCGCCGCGAGAAACCGCTCCCAGCCGGGGAAACGGCCAAAAACCGCGGCCTTGAACAGATTGCTCTCGACCGGCGCCCTGGCCACGAGGCGCGCGGACCGCGCATCTTTCGCGCCGCTCACGCGCACGCAAATCCGGCGCGTGGCTCCTTCCCCATCGCCCGCGATGGCCTTCGCCAGCTCGGCGAGCACCTCCGCAAGCGCGCCCCGAAAGGTCTCCGCGGACGCACCGTCGATGCGCACGGCGGACATGCCGTTGGCCAGGGCGTATACCGCGTCGTTTGTCGAGGTGTCGCGGTCGACCGAGATCATGTGAAAGCTCTCGTCGACGGCCTCGCGGATCGCGCGATCGAGCTCGTCCGGAGCGACCTGGGCGTCGGTCAGCACGAAAGCGAGCATTGTGGCCATGCAGGGGTGAATCATTCCTGCGCCTTTGGCGATTCCCAGGATGCGCGCGGTGCCTTGCGCGCCCCGGAAGTCGCGGTGCGCGATCTTGTCGCGACGGTCGGTCGTGCGAATGGCGCGCGCAACGACGGCGGGATCGGTATTGAGAGATGAGACCAGTTGGGGCATGGCGGCTTCGATCGCGACGATGGGCAGCGGGACACCGATGGCGCCGGTGCTGGCCGTGAGCACGGCGCGTGGGTCCACGCCAAGCGCGAGGGCGGCCGCTGCAGCCATGCGCGCGTCACGCGTGACCTCCTCAGCGCCGGCGATGGCGTTGGCGTTTCCCGAGTTGGCAACAATAGCGCGGATGCCAGCACCCGGCAGCAGTGCCGCAGAACGTTCTACGCAACTAGCGCGAAACAGATTGCGCGTCACCACACCGGCCGCCGCCGCCGGCAGGTCGCTCGTAATCAAGGCCAGATCGGCCGTGTTTTTCTTGATTCCTGCGCATACGCCGCCAAACCGAAACCCCTGGATCATGAGCGCACAACTCCTGAGACACCTCGTTCGCCCGGTGTGGCCCGCCCGGTCCGACGCCGGCAACGCCGCCTGGGACGGCCCTGCACCGCACCGCCGCGGCCGCGCTACACCGCTCGCTTGTCGTCCCCCGAGTATGGCGCGATGCTGCTGTCGTTGCCACACGCGCAAGCGCGGCGTGCAGGATTGGGCCAGCGCGTCACCCATTCGTCAGCCGGTCCAAAACCCCGCCCAGACATGTCGCCGGCCTGAAGGACGGCATCCTTCTTGTTCACGTGTTGGGTTGGAGATGGCGCTGGCTCAGGAGATTCTCCAGGACGCGGCTGATGATCCGGCGCTCATCTGCGTCGTCGCCGCTGTTGTTACGGGCCGAAGCGATTTCGGCCAACACGCGGTCCGCATCTCGCCCGACGAGATACGCGATGCGCCGTCCCGTATTGTCGAACACGCGCACGGCACCTGCGTCGTCCTTTGCGTAGGTATAGTCGTCCATCTCACGATCTCTCCCGGAGCTGATTCTCACGCCCACATCCAAGGCGCGTCAATGCGGTATCTGCAAGCACACGCCGTGCCTGAAATTCGGCCACCGTCCCGGCCCGGCACTGGCCGGCACGGGCAATCCACCACCGGCCACGGAAGTTGCGCCCGTAGTGCACGCAAGTGTCATCATACACCTGTCCGCCAGCTCACGCCACGACGCATTGCGGCGCGGAGCATCGCCATCGACGAAGGCGGAAGGTGGTGGTACGCTGACGGGAGGTCAATGTCTATCGAGGCGGAGTAGCAGACGTGCCATCACTTCTCGAATGGCTGATCGAGAACAAGAAAGCGCCGCTCCTGGCTGCCGCGGTAGGACTGCTGCTCGCGGTTCCCGCGCTGTGGGCGGGGCTGGTCGCCGACGACTTCGTGCACCGCGCGATCCTGCTTGGTGATGGGCTGTATGGCGTCCCGGTCGAGCCCACAATGGACCTCTTTTCTTTCATCAAGGACGGAGCGATCCGGGACCAGGCGGCGCGCATCGGGCTCATTGCTTGGTGGACCGACCCGCAAACGCGGATTGCCCTCTGGCGCCCCCTCGCCGCCCTCACACATGTCGCCGGGTCCACGGGGTTGGGCCAGTTGCCGGGCTTGCGGCGCTCCTGTTTGCGGTAGACGATGCCCACGCCATGCCCGCAGGCTGGTTGGCCAACCGCAACGCCTTGCTGTGCGTGAGCTGCGGAGCGCTCGTGCTCCTGGGTCACCTGCGCTGGCGCCAGCGCGGGTTGTGGCGCGATCTCGGCGCGGCGCTGTTGGCGCTGGCTTTGGGGCTGTTGGCGGGGGAAGCGACACTCGGCATCCTCGCGTACGTCGCGGCCTGGGAGCTCACGCAGCCCGCACCGCGTTGGGCGCGCAAGCTGATGGCGTTGTTGCCGTACGGAATAATTGTCGTGGCCTGGAGGCTACTCTACGATGGGCTCGGGTATGGCACGTACGGGTCACAGCTTTACCTTGACCCCGTGCATCAGCCGTGGTCGTACCTCGGCGCCCTGATCGAGCGGTGGCCACTGCTGTTCTTCGCGCAGTGGTCGCAAGCGCCGGTCGACCTGTGGCTGTTCCTGACCCGCGACCAGCAGCTCGCTTTACTCGCTATGGTGGTCCCGGCGAGCGCCGCCGTGACGGCATTCTTGTGGCCGGCGTGGCGGCATGATCGCCTGGTGCGCTTTTGGCTGATCGGGATGGCGTTGTCCCTGGTGCCCCTTTGCGCCGCTTTCCCCATGGATCGCCTCCTGATTTTCGCCGGCATCGGAGGGTTCGGAGCGCTCGCCACGATCGCGATCTCGGCCACGGCACCAGGACACGGCGAGGGCCGCGTGGCGGTTGGGGCGTGGCGCACAACCGTGGCCCGCGTCTTGCTCGCTCTGCATCTGCCGATCGCCGCCGGCCTGCTCCTGATCCGGACCGCCGGCCTCCCCGTGCTCGGCACCGTGGTTAGCCAGGGGGCACGCGAAAGCCCCGCTGATGACGCGGTCAGCGACCAGCTTTTCGTCTTCGTGAACGGCTTTGACTTCGCGGTTGGGTACACCTGGATCCTGCGCAGTCGGGAGGGGAGCGGCCCGGCTCCGGACAGCGTGACGCGGCTCGCGTCGATGGCAACGGACAACGCCGTGTCGCGCGAGGACGAGCGCACCCTGGTCATCGCTCCCACGGACGGCTTCATCTCAGCGGCGATCGATGGCCTGCTTCTCAATCCCGATCGCGCCTTTCACCCTGGGGAAGTAATCACGCGTACTGATTTTCAGGCGGAGATTCGCGCGGCCACGTCGGATGGGCGGCCCACGGTGGTCGCCTTCCGGTTTCACCTGCCATTGGAAGACAGCCGCTACCGCTTCCTGTTCTGGGAGAATGGAAGAATCACCGAGCTGCCGTTGCCCGCAGTGGGGCAACAGATTCTCATAAGGCGGTCGCTGCCGTCGTGGAGCGAATCATGAGCGCCCCGGAACAGACGGCGCTCGTGACTGGTGCCAATCGCGGGCTCGGTCTCGCTACTTGCCGGGAGCTGGCGCGGCGCGGGTTCCGCGTGCTGCTGACGAGCCGAACCGAGCGCGGTGAGGCAGCGTCGGAGCGCCTCGCGGCCGAGGGGCTCCCGGTGGCCTACCAGTGCCTCGATGTCGCGGACCCCGCGAGCATTGCGGCGTTGGCCCAGTGGCTGCGGCGCGACGCGATCCGCCTGGATGCGCTCGTCAACAACGCCGGCATCATGCTGCGAGGCCTGGACGCCGAGATCGCGGCGC
Source organism: Candidatus Schekmanbacteria bacterium (assembly GCA_016188575.1). Taxonomy (GTDB): domain Bacteria; phylum CSSED10-310; class JACPHN01; order JACPHN01; family JACPHN01; genus JACPHN01. The sequence continues at coordinate 58,247 of JACPHN010000112.1, read as the reverse complement.
AGACCCTGGCCGTAAACTTCCACGGACCGGTACGGGTGACCGAGGCGCTGCTCCCAAGCATCCCCGATGGCGGGACCGTTGTGATGGTGTCGAGCGGACTCGGGGAGCTCTCCTGCTTTTCTCCGACGCTGCGGGAGCAGCTTGCCGATCCTGCGCTGACGCGCGAGCGGCTCGTGATGCTCATGCAGGCGTTCGTCGAGGCGGTCAAGCACGGCCGGGCCCACGCCCAGGGTTGGCCGGAATCGGCATATCGGGTATCCAAGGCCGGCCTGAACGCCTTTGTGCGCATCCTGTCACGCGAGCTCGCGCCCAGGCACATCCGCGTAAATGCGGTTTGCCCGGGCTGGGTCCGCACGGAGATGGGCGGCGCGCGGGCCGACCGCAGCGTCGAGCAGGGTGTGGAGTCGATCGTCTGGGCGGTCACGCCGGAGCAGGCCGAGACGGGAGGCTTCTATCGCGACGGCACGGCCATTCCGTGGTGACTTCGTCGCCGGGCGCCGCCCGTGCCCACCGGTAGCGCTAGCCGTCCCGTGATCCCGGACAATGAAGCGTGAGCCCGGGGACTGTACCGGGGCCGCAATCCAGCCGTCGCAGTGCCGCCACGAGATCAATGGCGCGAATGACATCGGCGGCGGAAATTGCTCTGGAGCACTCGAAGTGTCTGGCCGTCCCCTTGTGAACCGGGCACCAGTTCCAGTCATTCTTGTCGAATTCGAACCGCAGATCGTTCCAACAGCTATGGCACACGTGCGGATTGTGCAGGCGGACGACGTTTGAGCTGAGCTCGGCCCATGGCGCGCTGAAGCCGGAAATCATGATCACCGGGACGCCCAGCGACCAGGCCAGCCAGCTCAACCCCGACGCCAGTCCGATGTACAGCGAGGAGCCGGAGAGATCGGCCATGGCACGCTGGATTGGACGGTCGCCGGTGTGGTCCAGGACGCCCGGCAGCGCGGTGGCTTCCTTGCTGATGGCGACGACCTCATAGCCGCGGTCGCGCAGCGCGTCGACAACGTCCTGCCAGCCTCCCGGGCAATGCCAGAGCTTGGCGCCCGCGGTCGAGTGCTCGGAGATGCAGGCGTAGCGCCCGGCCACAGCGGGACACCAGGGCGGCACAACCAATTTTGGCCTACGTTCGACGAAGTCCAGCCCCAGGATGTCCGACGCTGCCTTCTGCAGGGGAATGCTCCTGAAGTCCACAGGATTGCGAGCGCGGTCGCCTCCCCAGGGCGGCGTGAAGTAGCCGACCTGAAACATCGCGTAGAGGTCATCGACTCGTTCCCCCGGTGCGACGAACGTGAACGCGCCGTAGGCATCGCGGAACAGGTCATTCCAGAAGGTCGAGACGACGAGCTCGCACTGGTGTTTGTCCGCGAAGACCTCCGCATACGGCATCCACGCCAGGGTATCGCCGAGCGACTTGCTCTCCAGAGCGATGTAAACCCGCTTGCCGCGGGCGTCAAAAACGTGCTCAAAGACCACCACTTGCTCGCGGCGCACGCGCACGAGCCAGCTCGTGAACCAGCGACGATTCGCGCGCGCCCACTGGCCGGCGCCGATGTCGACTTGATAGACGATCTCACCGGTGGCAAGGTCGATGAGCTCAACCGTGAACGGGCGCTCGTCCTCGCCCGTTATCGTCAGGCAGGGACCGTCGATGAAGTGACACTGGAATGTGACCGGCATGGGCTTGTTCGCCTGCTGCGAGAGCTCGAGCCGCGGCACGAAGGTCGAGCCGAAGGTGGTTCACCCGACAGCGGCTCGTGGAGTCATCACGGGTTCGTCGTAGGCTCGGCCGGAAGGGACCGCCGGAGCGCGACGATCGCCTGGGCAACGAAGCGCGGCGCGGGTGCGTTTCCGGGGATCAGGTGCAGTGTAAGCCGTTGTCAGTAGGTAGACAACTCCGCCCCGCTGGTCGCATCCGCGAGGCTCACCGCGATCGCACTGGCGGCTTGCCGAGAAACGCGTCCACCGCCGGTGCCCGGACGGCCTTGACACAGCCCGTCGGAAATCCCATTTCCAGCACATCATCCGGAGGTGCCGATGTCGCCGAATCCAAGTGATTTGATCGTGGCCATCAATAGGGGCAATGCGAAGGCCGTCGATCGCCTGATCGCAGCGGGTGTTTCGCCGCATGCCCGCGTCTTCGGGACCACACCGCTCATCGAGGCCGCGCGCAAAGGACGGAACGCGATCGCCCTGCGTCTTGTCGCCGCCGGGGCGGACGTTGACACAATCGACCAGGACGGAAGCACGGCGCTCTATTGGGCCACGATCGGGAAGATGCCGAAGTTGGCCAAGGCCATCCTGGACGCACCCGGTGAGCCGCTCGCTTGCGCCCGCCGGATTCTCGACGGCACTGATCGCGACTCGGGGAAGGAGCCCCCGCCCTGCATCGCGGCCGCAGAGGCGTTCGCCGCGGAGGTTGTCAACGGCGGGGACATCGCCCTCCACCTCCCCATGCTCCACTCCTGCTATCAGTGCTTCCCGCACTCATGGTCCGAGACACGAGAGTCACTGGAGAGCGCAATCTGTCTGCAAATTCTCCGCAGCGGCGACGAGGCGTCCATCGAGCGCCTGAAAGACGAGGCTCGTCGCGAAGGGGGGATTTATCGAGGCGATTTCGCTTATGCCCATGGCATCGCCTTTGCCGATCGGCACGGTGCCGAGCTCCGACCGCTCTATCCGCTACTGATCGAACGGCAGCGCGACGGCGTTTTTCCGCTCGACTGGCATCTTGAGCTTCATCCCGAGCGTCTGACCGAGCTGGCCAAGCTCCTCCTCGCACAAGCACGGGCGCGCCTCCCGCCGCTTTTGTCATCCTTCTCGTCTCCGGCCCGGCACGGTGACGCCACGCCGGCCTCCACCGCACTCGTTCACCTGTTGCGTTCTGATGACCACGATATCCATCACGCCGCTGCCGCAACCCTCCAAGCCTTGACGAAGCAAGGGAGGATCGACTTGACGCCGGCCGCCGCGGATCTCACATCGCTCCTATCCGACGGGCGAGATGCGGAGCTCGTGGCCGAGCTGCTCGTCCGGCAGGCTCTTGCTCGGCGCCCGGTCGATTGGGACACCGTGGATAGCTTCTGCCTGCATTCGCTCGAGGATGGGCGGAAAGGTGCTGTGCAGGCGCTGTTCTGGGAGTGGACGGAGGTCGCCGGCTCGCCAGAGCTGACGGCTCGATTGGCGAGAGCACTCATGGATGAGGCGGCGATGGTTCGCACGAAGGCGGCCACAGCCCTTGCCGAGGGTCGGCGCCTGCTGAAATCGTTCTCGCCGATCGGCGCGGAGATGCTCGCTCAGCTTGTTTCTGAGCTGAGCGTGCCGTCAAAGGCGTGCTCCATTGCCGAGCTCCTCGCCGAGTACGTCCGCGCCGAGCATCCGCGCGCGGCGGATCTTCTCTCGCTTCTACAGGCGTCGTCGTCCGCGAACGAAAGCATCGCGGCCGGTCTCGCAACCATCAGCCGGCAGATCATCGAAGGGAGCCACGTCGCGCCCTGCTCGATCTGTCGATATCTCCAGGAAAAGGTGGAATGGGGTGAAGAGATGCTCAGCAAGGGCTTCGCCACCACCGATCCACCTCCGCAGGTCGCGCTCCTGAAGCGTCTGAACCAAAAACAGTACTGCTGTCCAGAGTGCGGAACGTACTACATCCTGGAGGAAGGGGGCGGGTCGTTCCTCAACGCTGAGTGGACGAACTGGACCTTGCATCGGGTGACCGGCCTCGCGTCTGAAGCCCCGTGGGTACGAACGCACGAGCTCATCAAGAGCGGCGACTTCGACGGGCTCGACCGCGCGTTGCTGCGCTCCACGGACCATGAGGTCCGAATGGAGACCATCGAGACACTCGGGACTCAAGTTGCCGAGGGTCTCGACATCGTCACCCTGGAACCTACCCTTCGCGAGCTCCTGAGCGGCGCTGCCGACCTGGCGCGAACGGCAGCCGAACTTCTGGCGAGGCACCTGATTCGCAAGGGGGAGCAGTCAGCGATGGAGGGCATGCTGCGCAGTGAGCGACCGGACGTCCTCTTAGGGACGCTGTACGCCATCGACCACGTCGCTCTGGAGAAGCCGGCTGAGGTTCGCGTCTACCTGGGCTTGGTCCGTCCATTTCTCAAGAGTCCCGAGGAGCGGCTCCGGTCTTGCGCGAAGGCGATCCTGATGAGAGCAGGCATTCAGAAGGAAGAAGCGGAAGCAACGGTGAGCGACGCGACGCGGCGTCTCGAAAGCCCGATGCATGAGGAGCGCGCTGCAGCCGCGTCCCTCCTGTGCGCGGTCGCAAGCGAGCATCTGGCCGATATCCAATCGGCGGTGCCGAGGCTGGCGGCGCTCGCCCGCGACAAGGATGCGACCCCGTCGGAGCGATACGCCGCGGAAGCTGCGGTCAAGAGCGCCGGAGGAGAGTCAGAGCATCTCGGCGGCATCAGTGGTCTCGTCGAGCGGCTGCGACGGGGCGGGACAGGGGATTACGAGGTGCAGCTCCTGAGTCAGATGCGCGCTCGTGGGGAGGACATCTCGCCGGCCTTTGAGGCCCTCGCTACCAAGGCAGGGTGGTACCCGCTTGATCTGCTCAAGAGCGCGGCGATCCAGGGCGATGATCTGACATCGGCAGTGGCACCTCTGCAGAAGCTCGTGGAGAGGGCTGACCGCGAGCCGGTCGATCGCATGGCCACAGTCGCAGCGCGCGCGGCCGTGGGCATCCTCGCCTGCCACTACTGCTTCCGAAAGAACTGGAAGGAGGCCAATGCCCTCCTGAGTGCCAAGAGCGGCCCTTGTCGCGACGGCGTGTGTGAGATCGCGAACGTGCTGACGGGTCACGTCTGGGGTAAGCAAAATGCCGGAGGTGACGGGAGGCGCGGGGCCGCCTCCGCCCTCGCCTACCTGTCGCTCTGGGCGGAGCGATCCGACATCATCTTCCTGGCGTTCGATCTCAAGTTGCCGAAGGAAGTTATTGATGCCATCCTCGAGGGGCTGCTGGAGGCGGCAAAGTCAGGAATCGATATCGAGCATTTTCTGGGACGCCTGCGGAAGCTCGGGAAGCACCCACTCGCCGCCGAGGTCGTCCGCACGGTGAGTCCGGCGCCTCTCCTTCCGGTCGAGCGGACCGAGTGGCATTCGGGACGCGACCATTTGCGGGTCACCGACACAGAAGTTATCTGCTGGTCGGGCGAGGGGTCCGGTGAGGCCGGAGGGAGCTGCAGCCTGCAAGACTTTCTCGAAGGAGAGATGTACAACCTCATTCGGAGCCTCTTCGGAACAGAGGTCTTCCGGGCGGTTTTCAACGCCGTCAAGTCAAGGGTCACGCCAGCGCCTGAGGCTCGGCCGCGAAGAAGGAAAGCGTTGTCCGGCAATCGTCCGGGGCGATGACGGTGAAGAACCATCGGGAGTCAAGGGCGCGCTTTGTTCCCGGATCCGACTGTGGCGGTCGTGGCGGCTCCAGTGCCAGACGGGGTCTGCTCACGAAACGGAAAAAATCGTACGCCAAGCCTCGAGCAGTCGTGGCGGCCGGAAGTTTCCCTGCGCTACGAGCTTGTTCTGCCGCCAGGAATAACCGCCGGTAGGCCCAATTGACACGTCCGTGTCCAGGATGGCAAGGCCGGCCCGCAAACGCACTCGTGGTGCCCGTTTCGAGGCGGAGTTTGTTTTCGGCTGAAGGTTTCTGAGCGCTTGGACCAGGGGTTGACCTGTTCGTTGTTCGGCGATCTAGTCGCGTCATCGTAGACGCCTCTGGTGACGCGCGATATCCTTTATCCTTTGGTGCGGTCCAATTCTGCTGCTAGTCCACCGTGGGGAAAACACGTATTTACCTAATGTCCTTTCTGTCCAGACTATTGGGCCGACACAATGTGGCAGGTTTGGAAGCGAAGAACAGCGGCTGCCTCATCTTCTGGCGACCCTCTACGCCTACGGCTGCAACTCCGGCCCGAGCCAGGCGGCAGCCGCCACCGGGCTCCGCAAGCAGGAGATCCTCTACATGCGCCGGCGCTACACCGGCGTCCGCCAACTCGCCGCTGCCGCCGCCGTCCTCGTAAGCGCCGATAACGAGACGGCGATCACCAGGCGCCTGGTGCTGCACGCGCGGGGCGGCGTCGTGCGCGACAAGCACCTCTCCGACCAGGAGGAGGTGTTCTGGTTTCTCACCGTGGTGCAGAACGCGATCGTGTTGTGGAACGTGCTCGGGCTCGAGCAGGCGATCGACGACGTCAGGAGGCAGGGGGGCGAGATCCCCGAGGACGACCTTGCCCACGTGCTTCCCTTGATGGTCGAGCACATCAACTTCGTTGGCCGCTTCGCGCTCGACATGAACCGCCGCCCGCCATTCCGACTGGTGGCTTGAGGGAGGAGGCAAACGGGTGCATCGAGCTGTTGTCTTCACGGGACACGCGGTCCTGCGCATGGCGCAACGCCAGCTCTCGACGAGCGAGGTCCGCCTCGTGCTCGAGCACGGCCAAGCAATCGAAACCTACCCGCACGACACGCCATATCCGCGCCGCCGCGTGCTCGGTTTCGCGGGCGGCCGCCCCATTCATGTCGTCGCGGCCGATCCCCGGGGGCGGACGAGACGATCGTGACCAGCGTCTACGAACCCGATCCCGACCAGTGGAACGAAACCTTCAGCGTGAGGAGATAGCCATGAAATGTGTTACGTTGCGTGCCCAAAGGCGTGGCACTAGTTGCGACGTGCTTCGCCCACTGCGCCCTCGCCGTCGCCCCGGCCGCGGCCGGGATGGTGGAAAACAGCGCAAGCATGCTGAGCGCCACTGCCATCAGCAGCCGAGGGGTCGGCCCGCGCCGACGCGCCCTGAGCCCATGGGAGGCTAGCCGCGCCGGGCATCAACCGGGCCACGGCCTGGGGCGGGCGCCGGACCGCTGCCGGAGCCGCTGGTGCCGCGCGGAGCAGTGTCCGCATCCGGGTTCGGGTTGATGACCTCGGGGCCGACAGGTCCACGGCCCTGCAGCTCCGCCGCCCGGATGTGATCCTTGGCGGCTCCGCCGCCGGGTTCGGCGGGATCGGCGGGGATCCTGCCGGCAAATCGGCGGCGAAGCGCGGCGAGGTCTTCCGGTGAAACCGCCTCGTGACCACCGTCGCCGTCGGGGCGGGGATTGGTGACGGGATCCCGGTTCGGCCCGGAGCTACCGCGCAGGCCGGCAGCCATGCCCGTTGGGTCGTTGAGCCGCTGGATCATCTCGGCGGGAGTGATGATTCCCAGACGCGCTCGCGTTTCGGCATCCAGGCCGTCCTCGGGTTCGATATTGGGCAGGGGTGGGTCGACCGGCGACGTGGCACCGCCGCTGCCGCTCGATCCTGAGCTCCCGGACGAGCCACTGCCGCCACCAGCGCCCGAGCTGCCGGACGAGCCACTGCTGCCGCTCGATCCCGAGCTCCCCGAGGAGCCGCCGCTGCCACTCGACCCGGAGCTGCCGGATGAGCCGCTGCTGCCGCTCGACCCGGAGGTTCCCGAGGAGCCGCCCGAGCCACTGGATCCGGAGCTCCCGGACGAGCCGCTCGTGCCACTGGATCCGGAGCTTCCCGCCGAACCGCCGCTGCCACTGGTGCCCGAGGATCCGCTCGACCCGCCTTGCCCGGAGCTCCCCGCGCTGCCGCTGGAACCGGCGTTACCGCTGCTGCCGCTGCTTCCGTTGCCGCCCTGGCCTCCGCGCGCCTGGTCGAGAGCGGCATCGATGATGTCCAGCGCCGTCTGCGCATGGCCAATGGCGCCGATCACCCCGAGCTCCTGACCGCCGGCCTTTACGGTGACTTCCTTCACGGTAACGGAGAGCCCGCCCGAGTCCAGATCCCACGTCCCGCTCACCCCGACACCGTAGTCGCCGGGCACGCCGTCCATGAGCCCGGCGGCGATGTTGCGCCGCGGCAAGTCGGCCGCAGCCCCGGCGTCGCCCGCGGTCGTCGGGTTGCGATTGCCGAGAGCGTCGAGCTGACTGAACAGTTGAAAGGCCCTGTTCGCGCCGAGCGCATCCAACTGGCCGACACGGACTTCGCGGAGTGCAAGCCGCTCGGCTTCGCCGAGGCGCTCGAGCCGGGCTGCCGCGGGCAGTGGTGTCTGACGCGCAGCGCCGGTTGGGCGCGCCTGCTTGGCCGGCGCCTCCGCGGATTCGACCTGCAGGACATGGAGTGCAGTGGAGTGCGCCGAGAGCTTGCTGATCATGATTGTTCTCCTGACGTGCGCCGCACCGCCGGGCGAGATCCGGCCGGGCGAGAAAGTAGGTCTCGGAGTAGTGCGGTGCACGCTCCATGCCACCCCGGCGGGCACTGAAGCGACGCGGAGGAGGCGTCATGGTGCGCGCCGGGTGCGGTCGATGTCATCACAGGTCGTCATCCAGGACGACTTTCGTCGCCGCCGGAATCGAGCCCCGTCGCGGACCGCCCCCTACAGCTCCCCGTCCGTCTCGTCCTGCTTTGCGCCGGCGGCTCCGTCGCCTTCGCCATGCGGCACGCCGGTATCCCCGCCGCCACCAGGCTCCTGCGCCTCCGGTGCGACCACCCACGTCACCGGATTCAGCCCGTAGTAGCTCCGCAGTTGCCCATACACCTCTGGATGACTCACGAACAGCTCATGCGGCTTGTGAAAAAAGTGCTCGGTAATGACCGCGAAAAATTCCGAGGGATCCTGGGCGCCATACGTGTCGATCACCGAACGCGTCCGCAACACGGAGCGCCGCCGCAGGCGCGCGTATTCCCGCTGCATGACGCGTCGCCAGGCGGCCGGGTCGAGCGGTCCCTGCCCCCCCGGCAGGCCGTCGAAGTCCCCGTCCTCGTAATCGATCACGTGGGCGAACTCGTGCAAGACAACGTTGTGCCCCCCATTGGCGCCACTGGTCGCAGCCACAACCTCGTCCCAGGCCAGAGTCACCGCCCCGATCGACCACGCTTCACCTGCGAGCGCGTCTTCTCCGGAATGCACCAGCCAGCCGTCGTGGCGGTTGCGTTTGGCGACGTAGGTGGAGGGATACAGGATGATCGACGACAGCCGCGCGAAACGACTGGTGCGGTTGTTCAGCGTCAGCAGGCAAGCCTGCGCCGCAACGATCAAGCGCTTGCCGTCGTCGATCTCCAACCCCGCCGCCCCTTCAAAGGTCAGCTCCGAGAGAAACAGGTTGACCGGACCGTCCAGCCGCTCCCTCACTTCCTCCGGCAGACAGCGATACAGCCACACGTTGTGCTCGAGGTATTCGCGAGCCGCGCCGGGGAGGCGGGATTGGAGCATGCGTTGGCGGTGTCGAGAGCGATGGATCAGGTACGCCGCAAAGAGTGCGCCAATCACGACGACGCCAAGTGCCATGAGCTGGCTCAAGGTCGAGCTCCTTTGAGAGCAGCGCACGCGTTCACGGGCCGCTCCTTTCGTCAAGCTGATCCCGCAGATCGCGGGCAAACCACTCCTGGTATGCGCGAGACCGGGACCGCACCGCGCTGCTCAAAGCGCGCAGCAGGTGCGCCGCGCCGCCAGCCAGCGCTTCGCCATTGGGCCTGGCAAAGAGCGCGAGCACGGGTTCCTCGCGCCAGCGCGCCCGCGGGTCCACCACCCACCCGCGCTCCGGCAGACCACCGCGCAGCGCGCGGCAGATCTCTGCTTGCCCGGGGACGCCGCCGCGCTCGTCGGCCACGGCAGCCGGGACCTCCCGCGCCAGTACTGCGCCCAGGTGGGGCGGCACGTGCTCGAAGCAGCCGGCGACCGCAGCCAGAAGCTCCGCCCCGGCTATCGGGCGCAGTGCGATGCGCAGCGAGTCGCGCAGCGCTCCGGCAGCGGCAAGGGCAGCAATTACCGCGGTCGGGTCGGGAGCCAGAAGGCGTGAAAGCTCGGAGCGCAGCACCTCGAGCTCGCGTGGATCGCGGAGATCCGCGCGCACGCCGAAAGCGGCGAGAGCGCCGAGCAGATCGGCGCGATCACGCGCCGCCAGGCGAGGTTCCCGGCGGGCGGTGACCGCGACGAACGGTGCCAGCTTCGCCTCGGCGCGAAGACGCTCCAGGAGCAGGATGCGGTGAGTGTCGTCCAGCGCCGCGAGGTGGACCGCCATCGCGGCGGTGGAGGCGCGATCGAGCGCCGCCAGGTACTCCTCCAGGCTCGCGCGCCGAGCGAACAGGCACAGCATGGTTGCTTGCTCCGCGACCAGCGCGGTCTCGGAGTCCGCAGCCATGAAGGCAGGCACAACGGTTTCCTCGCCCGGAAAGACTTGCCATAGCTGTGACTGGCCTTGCGTGAGCGCCGCTGCGGTCGCAGCACGCGTGCTTGGGTCCAGGCCGTGCCAGAGCCGACGCACCTTCTGCTCCTGTTCCCGCCTCTCATGCGGGGCAACGTTCGCGGCCATCGCGAGCACTGCGCACCACACCACCGGTGCATCGCCGCCGCCATCGCCACCGCCGAGGAGCCGCGCCATGAGACGCCCCAGCTCTTCTTCCGCCACGCCCCGAAGCGCTGCCGCGACGACGTCCAGACCTTCCGCGAAGCACCAGGGCCAGCTCATGTCGCGCGCGCCGTCTTCTGCAATCGCGGCCGCAGAACACAAGAGCGCCTTCAGCAGAGCATGCGCTCGCATGCCCGTGGCATCTGCCCCCAGGGCCGCGGCGAATAGCGCGCCAAGCGTCGGCCGCGGCAACAGCCCGAGGATCTGCAGGCGGCGCTCGCGCAGGGCGCCTTCGAGCCGCTCCGCCGCCGCGCCGCTTGTCAGCAGCGCCGTGAAGACGGACGGTGCGGCACCGTCGAGCAATCGGGCCAACACGAGGTCCCCCGCCACCTCATCCCGACCCAGCAGCGGATCCAGGACGGCCGCGAGCTGCTCCGGCGAAAGCGCCAGCGCGAGCGCCTGAAGCACCCGCGTGAGCAGCGCCGCACGCCGCGCCTCGGCAGAGCGCGCCCCGGCACTTTCCTCGCCATCGCCCAACCCCGCCGCCGCACGCACATAGGCGAGGACGACCGGAGCGAGCAACGCTGGATCGATCGGCGAAAGGATGCTCTGCAGCGCGCTTCCGGAGCCCAACAGCGTCACCAGCGCCCGGCGCTGGGTGAGTGTCCCCGTGCTCAGCACGTAAAGCGCGGCGACAACGTCCAGGGGCGCAAGGTGTGCCAGGCTCTCTGCCGTGACGCTGTCTGCCCGCGCCGGGTCGGCAAGGCCCGGCGGTAGACGCTTCGCAGCCGCCTCCAGTCGCCGGCGCAACGGCAGCGGAATCGCCGCCGCCGAGGAGCGCGACGACGCGTCTCGGGCGCCACGCTGAGCGGTGTTGCCGTGGCGGGAAGGCGACCCCGTGGCGGACTCCGGTGCCCGCCGCGACTGGGCTGGCGCCTCTTCAGCGCGGGCGCCTCCGCTTGCCGCCGGCGCCGCCGCACCGGCAGAGATCCCGAGCGTTTCGCGACGGCTCGCGGCGCTGTCGCCGTGCTGCTCGAAGCCGTCGTGGCTATCTCGGTCGGCGTTCGCCGCCGCGCCCTCCGGGGTCGCCGGCACCGCCTTCAGGGCCGACTCGTCGTCAGACCGAAGCCACAAGCTGGAGGACCGCCTCACGCCTCCTACCTTGTCTGCTCGCTCATGCGCCATGGCGAAATCGGGCTCTCCATTTGCATGTGCTCATGCTCTCATCTGCTCCCGAAGCCGGCGAGCGCCCGGCGGAACGACTCCAGTGATGTGCCGGTCCAGTGCCGGCAGGGGATCTGCGACCTGCGGCATGCATCCTTTACGGTGGCGTATGTGGAGTGAGTCAAATACGACGTTGCAAAAACCACGAGCGAAACCGGAAAGTGAGCGATTGCCGCGCGCGGATCGACGGCCTCCTGCAACAGCAGTCCCCCACCGGCACCGACATACTCGCGCTGAGCCGACATGTCGCGACCGCCGACGACGAGAATGCGCATCCCGGCAAACCCGGGAGGTCCCTCCTGCGGCGGCTCCTCATCGCCCGCCTCAGGCTCATCGAGCACGGCGCTCTCGAGCTCGTCACGTTCTGTCTGAAGCTGCTTGAGCCGTGACTCGAGCGTCTCGACGACCGCCTCGTGCTCGCTTGCCGCCTTGATCAGCGTGCGCTCCATCGCCCTCAGCTCCAGGCGCAGCGCCGTGATGCTCTCCTGGCCGCGGGCCATTTCCGTCGCTTGCGCAACCGCAACGGCCATGCGCCTGTCGAGCTGTGCCGCCTCGAGTTTGCCGTCGACCTCTCGCAGGCGCTCCTCGAGCTCTTCGTTGCGCCGCTCGGCGCGGCGCAGCTTGGCCGTGAGCTCTCCCACTTCTTCCGTGAGCGACTCGACCTGCCCGGCGATTCCGTGCACGTCGATTTTTTCCCCAGGAGGTCCAAGCAGCGAGGACGCGGCGTGCACGAGGTCCGGATAGTCCCGGGCGAGCAGCTTCGCAGTATCCGATTCCAGCGACATCAAGACGCGGCGGCGGCCAACTCTCCCGTTCGTGTAGATGCGCCCGATCAGGCTCAACGGCACCGAGATGGGCTGCCCGTCGTCGTACACGCCACGCAAGAGCCGATAGTACTCCAGGCGCAGCGCCTGGCTATCAGGAGCGGGCTTGCCTTCGCCATGAACGCGCCAGAGATTCTCCCAGAACCGCTGGATGACGCTCATCATGAACTCGTAGCGCTCTGCCAGACGCCCCCTGAGAAAGGAGAGCCACAGAGCTTGCGGGCGCGGCGGCGAGGGGTAACCGAAGTGCTGCCCCAGCTCCGTCAGGAGCTTTCCCGGAAGTCCGACCAGAAGGCCGAAGAAGAGCAGAGGATGCTCGAGCCAGAATGGATCGATACCGCTGAATACAACCGGGCTGAGCGCGGCGGCCGGAGCGCCGGCCTTTCGCCGTTTCCCGGCTTTGGTTCCCGAAGATTTTTTGGCCACGAGTCTTACATTGTCCTGGTCGTTGGTCGCTCCAGAGCGCGCGACGCGGCGGGTACTTTCTACGTAGCCCCAAGAAGGCTCGGGCGCAACGCGGACGGGGCGAGCGGCAGGGACGCCACCCGGCAGCGACGGAGTAGCCGAATCCGCACGCCCGATCTATTGTACCGCCCCCAAAAAGACGCGTGATGCGCATTGCTCCGTGTGCAGCACACGAAAAAAGCAGGAGCGGGGATCGCCATGGTCCATCAATACGACATCGATCGCATCGACAACCGCAGTCCCGAACGCATTCGCCAGCTCGCGTGGTGGGCGGAGAACATCCTGGCGCCATACCACCGGGCCGAGGTGCGAGGGCTGCAGCACATTCCCGCGGGCGCTGCTCTGTTTGTGGGCAACCACAATTCCGCGTCATACTCGCCGGATACGTGGATCTTCGGCGCGGCCGTGTTCCGCGCCCACGGCCTCGAGGCCGTTCCCTACGGCCTCGGCCACGAGCTCATCCTGCGAACGCCGCTTCTCAACCAGGTTCTGGTGCCGCTTGGCGGTGTGCGTGCCAGCCACGAGAATGCACACCGGATATTCTCGGCCGGGATGAAAGCGCTCGTGTATCCTGGGGGTGATTTCGACGCCATGCGGCCGTTTCGCGATCGCAATCGAATCGTGTTCGGCGGCCGGCGCGGATACGTTCGCCTCGCGCTGCGCGAGTCCGTTCCCATCGTGCCGGTGGTGGCGGCCGGCGCGCATTCGACGTTCCTGATCGTCGATGATCTGCGCTGGCTCGCGGAGCTGATCGGCGCGCCCCGCTGGGCGCGAAGCAAGGTCTGGCCGCTCACGGTTTGCCTGCCGTGGGGAATGACCCTGGGGCCACTCATTCCCTATTTTCCGTTGCCGAGCAAGATCCTCATCGAAGTCCTGCCGCCCGTGCACTTTCTGCCGAGCGGCGCCCGAGCGGCGCAGAACGATGATCATGTCGCGGCGTGTGCCGAGCGCCTCGAAGGCACCATGCAGCGCGCGCTGGACAGACTGGCGGCCGAGCGCGCGCGGTTGACCCGCTGGCCGTAGGGCGAAGCTCCCGAAGCGCGCTACTCCGTGAGCGCAAACGGGATGGTCACTAGCGGGGCGCCGTCCAGTACCGCGACAGCCTTCCAACCACCGTGGAGGGTCGACGCTTTTTCGCCGTCTATGTAGATCCCGTGCCAGAGATACGCGTAGTCGCGCGAGCTCTTCTCGCTTGCGGCGATGGTCGCGGGCTCGCTGTCGATGTACAGCTCGTCGCGGGGACCGTACCACTTGAAGGTGAGGTCGTGGCTGCCGCGGACATCGTCGAGCCGCACCAGCAAGTAGACTTCCCGGTCCGAGCTGCGGAAGCCCTCGCGGGCCGGGCCGGGTTTGATAGCACCAGCGCCGGTCGTCACCGTGTCGCAGAGAAAGGCGCGCGTGAGCTTTGGCAGCGGCGGCGGCAAGGCGGATACCGCGTTCTCGCCAGGCCTCTCGGTGCTCTTTCTTCCGCTCGCGCACGACAGGCCGCCGAACGCCGCAAGAACGAGCATCGCCGCAATGAGCCTCGTCCTCCAAGCTCCCTTCATGATGGTTCTCCTTACCTGTCCCGCTCCGAGCTCGCCCCCTCCGGGGTGGGCTCCTGCTTGATCGCATGTCTTAGCGCGATCGGTACCTCCACTTCAACCTGGCTCAACACTTCGACCTTTCCCGTCCAGGACTCGTAGCCCTCCTGGCGCAGGACGACTTCATGTGGCCCGGTGCGCAGCTCGAGACTCGTGTCGGCCGCGAGCCCCATCGACACGCCGTCGACAATGATTTCCGCGGCAGGCTGCACGCGAATCCGCAACCAGCCTTTCGTCAGCTCGATCGTGAGCGCGCGGGTATCGCCGGAGGGGACAGATACGTTGCGCACGATGTCGACGGCAAGCGTCGGATTTACGAGGCGAAGGACGTGCGGACCGGCGGTGAGCGCGAGCGTTGGCACCGGGCTGTAGCCGAGGCGTTTGCCGTCGAGATAGACCTCCGCCCACGGACGGACGGTTAGCTCGAGGCGTCCCGATGGCAGCGCCGGGGGGTGGGTAGGGACCACCGCCGCTTGGGTGGCGGTCGGCAATAGCGCGGCCGGTGTCGGAGACAGAGGGGGGGCGGTCGCGGTCGCGGTTGGGGCGGCGGGCGTCGCGCTGGAGGTCGCGGTCGCAAGCAGCTCTGGGGATGGCTCGGTCCGGACGGGAAGCGTCATGACGACGATCGCCGTAGGCGTGGAGGCGGGTGCCGGTGGGGTTGGCGCCGAGGTCTGCGTGGGCACCGCGGTGGGAAGCGGCGTCACGCGGCTCTGCAGGCGCGTCCCGAACAACCCAAAGACCACCGCACTGACGCCGATAGCAGCCAGTGCGATGCGGAGTGGCCAGCGGCGAGCACCTGCGGGCGGCAGCCATCCCTGGCGGCTCAGACCGCTCATCCGGGGACTTTCCGGCAAGCTCGCTCCAGACGGCACCGCAGGCACACCGTTCCCGGCCGTCTCATCGAGCCTGGGCGGCAGCTTGGGGGTTGCGAAAATGCTCATGTCCGGTCCGACCGCCGCCGGGCGCTCCAGCCGCATGAGGCCCTGCACTGCCCGGCCAAGCTCCGCGGCGCTGCTGAATCGCCCCTCTTTTTGCTTGGCCAGGCCGCGGCTGAAAAAAGCGTCATACTGGTCGCGAAGCTGTTCCGGCACGAAGCTGAGGTCCACGCGCGCCGTCTCGAGCACCTGGTAGAACAGCGCGTGCGGGCTGTCTCCGTGAAATGGGCGCTTGCCTGAGATCATCTCATAGAGAACCGTCGCCAATGAGAACAGGTCGGACCGATGATCGACGGCCTCGCAGCGGATTTGTTCCGGCGACATATAGGCTGGGGTACCGACGGTGGCGCCGGTCGAGGTGATGGGAATCGCTTCCTGCAGCACCTTGGCGATGCCGAAGTCGGTCAGCTTCACCTGACCATTTGTTGCGAGGAGGATATTGGACGGCTTCACGTCCCGGTGCACGACTCCTGCTGCGTGGGCGGCACCCAGCCCGGCCGCGACCTGAAGGGTAACTTCCAGCGCGCGGTAGCGGTCGAGCGGTCCGCTCGCGGCAAGCTGTACATCGGCGGACACGCCAGCCACGAATTCCATGACGACGTAGTTGACGTCATGCCACTCTCCGGCGTCATAGATGATGACGACATTGGGGTGCATCACCGCGCTGGCGGTGCGGGCCTCTCGGGCCAGGCGCTCCGCCAGCTCCAGCCGGCGAGCTCCGGAGATGTCCACGTCAAAGCGAATGACCTTCAGGGCGACCTTGCGATCGATGTAGGTGTCGTGCGCGAGATAGACGACCCCCATGCCGCCTCGACCGAGGAGTTGCTCCACCCGATACTTGCCGAGAATGATCTCGCCCAGCCGCACCAGGCCGGTGCTCAGAACCGCTGCCTCAGTGGCGACGTCCGCGTCAACCGTTTCGGCCAGATTGGCCAGGATGGCGTCGCAGCGAATGCACCGCGGCACGGAGGTATCATTCGTCTCTCCGCAGCGGCTGCAGAATACGGTCCCCATCGTTTCCTCGTATCGTCGCTCGAGAATCGTCCTGCCGCAATCGCTCGGTTGTGCAGAGGAGAGATGGCGGTGGGCCACGTTCCGCCCACATGCGAAGTCGCTCGCTGCCGCGACTATCAACCTCTCGACAGCGCCACTCTATCGCCCCGAGCCTCGCCGGGTCAATCGCGCTCGCAGCCCTCAATCCGCTTTGGGGAGAGCCGTGAGAAAGTTGACGCACCGCTGCCGTGAGTGTACATTATTGTCATGAGCGAAGCACGGTACTGGCACCTGCTCCCCGATGGAAGGATGCAGTGCGATCTTTGCCCGCGCGCGTGCCGATTACACGAAGGGCAGCGGGCGTTCTGTTTTGTCCGCCAACGTGTCGGCGACCACATGGAGCTGACGACGTACGGCAAGAGCACGGGGTTTTGCATCGACCCCATCGAAAAAAAGCCGCTGGCTCACTTTCTCCCGGGCACCCCTGTCCTGTCCTTCGGCACCGCGGGGTGCAACCTCGGCTGCAAGTTCTGCCAGAACTGGACGATCTCGAAGTCGCGTGAGGTCGCCAGTCTGAGCGAGGCGGCGACGCCGCAAGCGATCGCGGCTGCGGCGGCCGCTACGGGATGCCGCAGCGTAGCGTTTACCTACAACGACCCGGTCATCTGGGCGGAGTACGCGATTGACACGGCCATCGCTTGCCACGAGCGTGGCCTGCGAACGGTCGCCGTCACCGCCGGCTACATCACGGCGACGGCGCGGCCGGAATTCTATTCCCACATGGACGCGGCAAACGTCGACCTTAAGGGGTTCACGGCCACGTTTTACGAGAAACTCTGTTTCGCGAGCCTGCAACCCGTGCTCGAAACCCTGGAGTGGCTGCACAACGAAACCGACGTGTGGATCGAGGTTACGACGCTACTGATCCCCGGGCACAACGACTCGGCGCAAGAGATCGAGCGGCTAAGCTCGTGGTACGCCGATACCCTCGGCCCGGATGTGCCGCTTCACTTCTCCGCGTTTCACCCCGATTTCCGCATGACCGACGTCCCGCGCACGCCAATCGAGACGTTGCGCCTCGCGCGCCACATCGCGCGCAGCCACGGACTGCGCTACGTCTATACGGGCAACGTATTCGAGCGCGACGGCGACACGACCTATTGCCCCGGCTGTGGCCGGCCCCTCATTCAGCGCGATTGGTACGATCTCATCTCGTTCGATCTTGACAATGGCACGTGCCCGACATGTCACGCCGCCATTGCCGGCGTCTTCGAATCTGTCCCCGGCAACTGGGGAAGGCGGCGACAACCCGTCAGCCTGGCGCGCTGCGCCTCGTGAGGTCGGGGTCCACCACCTGAGCACGCCCCGGCGAGGTGTGCGGCTCTTTCTACTTGGCGGCCGGCAGCGAGTCGCCCTCGTACAGCGGTGCGAGGATGGGCGTGAGCAGCTTGAGGACCGTCACCGGCAACGCACTCGTGAACGCATAGCGAGCGGCCTCCGGACCGGCCACGAAAGCGGTTATCGCGCCAAAATAGCGATCGTCGATCATGAACACAAAGGCCGCTGAGCGGCTCACGACGCGTGAGTCAAGCAGCTCGCCATGCCGGCCGTAGCGCTTGAAGCGGTGGTCGCCGGTTCCCGTCTTGCCGCCCACCGGCACCAGAGCACCGTCGCGCCGCACCATGACCTTGGATAGCCGCCGTGCGGTACCCCGGTCGACGATGTCGAGCAAGCTCGCGCGCACCGTCGCCGCCACTTCTGGCGACAGGAGGCGCGTGGCACGGAATTTCCCCCGATCGAGCACGGTCTCGTACGGCGTCGACTTCGCGAAGTGATAGCGACGTATCCGCACGGTCGGCTTGCGGACGCCGCCGTTCACGATGATCCCCATGAGCTCCGCCAGCGATGACGGGCGGTCTGCCGAGCTGCCGATCGCGGTGGCGTACGAAGGTGTTAGTGAAGCGAACGGGTAGCCGACTCGCTGCCAGGACCGGTGAATCTCAAGGAACGCCTCCAATTCCAGCATGGTGCGTATCCGGCTATCCTGAGCTGACTTGTGACGCGTCTTGAAGAGCCATCCATACACGTGCTGGCGCTCCGCGACGCTGGCGGCGAACAAGTCGCTCATCGTCGCCTGCGGGTGGGTCCGCAGGAAGCCCACGGTCCACAGCTCCAGCGGGTGGACCCGCGCTACGTAGCCGCGATCGGCCAGCACCATGGTAAGGGGATCTACCTGAAGAAAATACCGCTCCACCGCCGCCGGGTGTATGGAGGCCTCCGGCAGATAGCTCGCGAGCATTTTGCGAACGTCGTCCAGGGAAGCGTCCGGATAAGTGCTCCTCAAGATCGCGACAAGCTGCGAGGGCGTCCGCTGTCGGCTCGAGCAAAGCCGATCCAGTGCCTGTGTCGCTGACAGCCCCTTGTAGGTGCGATAGAACTGAGCCAGGAACACCTTGCCCTCGCGATCGGCGAACTGTTTGAGCTTGACCACGCGTGCCTCGCTTGCCGGATCCTTGAGCACGGACGCGGTCGCCCCGGGAACGCGGAACATGTAGAAGCGCACGATATCGCGCATGATGCGAATGAACACCAGATTGACGGACTGCCGGAATGCCTCGCGGACGCTCAGCACCTTGCCGTTGTCGTCGGGGTCAAAGTTCTCGAAGTAGTGCCGCCCACCGCCGGTGAAGAACGGCTCACCGGGATTGGCCGAATACTTTCGTTCCATGGCAGCGTCCAGGATCTGCTCGAGCGTCGCACCCGGTGTTCTCAACAGAAATTCTCTCACCCATTTGCCGAGCTGATCGGATTCGTCGACGATGACGGAGCGGAGCTGCGCCTGGGACATCGTGCGCCACTGCAGGTAGAGCGACTCGACGATCTCGAGATAGGTGACCAACGTTCGCAGCTTGGCTGTCGACCCGAGGTCAAACTTGATCCCCTCGTTGACGTTGAACGGTTGATCGAGGCTGTCCGTCTCGACCAGGAGCCGGTTTTCGTCGGCGGTGGCTTCATAAAGGCTGAAACTGTAGGTAACGCCGGCAGGGTCGCCTTGCGAGAACAGCCGCGGCTCCCTGAGGCCCAGCATGGCGGCAACGTCGGGATCCAGCAAGCGATGCAGGAAGTCCGCGACTGCGACATCGAGCTCGTGGTCAATCGTCGAGGAGACCTCGAGATCCAATCGGTCAATGTCGTACAGCCCCTTCGAGGGGAGCAAATCGAGCACTCTGGCGCGAATGGCGTTGGCGCCCTTGCGCTCGATAAACGAGACCTCGGGGGGGGTCCTGATCTCGGTGCGAATGTGTCGTCGCGCGCGGCGAGCCGCATTGGCCTCGGCATCGGTCAGGATTCCGGCGGCGCGCACGAGGCCAAGGTACGTGTCGGCGAGCCGATCCAGCGCTTGGGGGTCCTGAAGGAGATAGTATGCTGGCCGGCGCTGCGCCAGAAACAGACACAACGTCATCCGGTACGCCTCGCCGAACGCGGCGTGTGACTGCGGCCGGCGCAGCGTTTCGATGGTCGCGGTGAAGTCCGCCCCGTACCAGACGGCAAGGCCATCGCCAATGCCAATGACCTCGCCGAAACCCGGGGCCGCCGCCAGCGGTATCGAGTTGATGTACTGCAGCACCAGCCGCTCCCGCGCGGCGCGCGTATCGCGCCCGTCGAGATACGCCCGAGCCGCTGCCGAGGCCATCTGGCGAAGCTTGTCCCGCGCGCCGCTCGTTCTCCCTTCGCTCGAATGCCGAAATTTCTCCAGTTGCGTCGCCAGCGTACTGGCACCTGGCACCTTATGGCCAGGATCCACCATCCCCCACAGGTAGTCGAACATCGCCATGCTGAACCGCTCCCACTCGACCGCTGGATTTTGCGTCCAGGGATCCTCGTCCAGCAGGCTGCGATTCTCGATGTAGAGCAGTGTCCTGACGAGGACGGGAGGAATCTCGGCCAACGACGCGAAGACGTGCTCGGGGCTGCGGTATTGAAAAAGGGGCTTGCCGCCGCGATCACGAATGGTCAGGCCAGCCTGATACTTCTCCCGGTAGGGCGGAAAGAGGCCGGCGTCGACAAGTCGAACCAGTTGCGGTGACCATTGCGCCTGCGCGCGAACCACGTAACCATTCTCGGCGAGACTCCGAGTAAACGCCTGGACGTCTGCATAGCCGAGGCGTTCATCGAATGGGCCGCCGGACGAGGGTGGGCGCAGCGTCGAGCTCGCGCCTGGCCGCGGAATGTACTCCGCTCCCCGCACCAGCTCGGCCAGCACGAAGGATTGCAACACATACGTATGCGACTCGATGACGGCCAGCGACGCCAGCAAGACCAGTACGACACTCCACCGCAGAAAACGGTGATGGTGCCATTTTTCTTGCGGGTTCGCCACGTGAGAGTATGCGCCTGAGCTCATCGAGAACACGACGTCCCAGAAAGAGTCTACTAGAGTGTACATAATACGTTTCGGGTCGAGCGGAAAGTGCCGGTCGCTTCCACGCTCGACGCACCACCATTCGTTGTAGAAAACCTGCCCGGCGAGTGCCCGGAATCAACCGCCCGAGGGCGCCGCACGACATTGCACGAGCCAGGTTCACATAGTATTGTCTCGGGCGGGCTCGGCGGTGCGGCACCGAATGGACGGCGTACCGGCGACCAATCCGGCCCCTCTCACGCGAAACGGAAGCATGCGCACCGCGCTTTTTCAGGAAGCATTCTCGAAGGTCTTCCGGCAAGAAGACGTATCGGCGCCCACCTACGCGTTTTGGGATCCAATCATCGTCGCGAAGCTCGACCCCTGCCCGGACGTGCCGGGGATGATCTCGATCAAGAAGCAGCGCCTGTTGAATCTCGCTTTTGGTCTCATCCCCGAGAATGAGGCCTACCTGGAGGTAGGGACTTTTCAGGGCAAGAGTCTCATTTCCGCAATGCTCGGAAACCCTCTGCGCCCGGCGTTTGCCTGTGACAACTTCACGCAATTTGAGGGTAATACTTTCGCGACCGCGCAGGGCCATCTGGAGCGCTACGGGCTGCTCGACAAGATTCAATTCTACAACTGCGATTTTCGTGACATCTACACGCCGGCATCCCTGCCCGTTCCAGTCGGGCTCTACTTTTACGACGCGGGGCACGACTACCAGAGCCAGTACCTCGCGATAAAGCTCGTCGAGCGCTACCTGGCAGACGAAGCCCTCGTCATCGTGGACGACTGGCGGTTCGCTCCTGATTCGCAGTCACGCGCGAAAGAGGCCACCATCGCGGCAGCGGAAGAGTCGACGCACGACTGGGAGCTTCTCCTCGACCTCCCCGCGCGGTTCAATGGGGATCGGGCCATGTGGTGGAATGGCGTCGGAGTGCTCGCCTTTCGCCGGCAAAAGGTGGACGCGACGGCGGCGCCGGACGCACCTCAATCGTAACGCACCTCCCGCCACTGCGAACCCCGACGCTCCCAGGAGCGCTCGCCGCCGTCTGCGCCCCAGTCAGTGCTTCTTGACGTAGGTGCCAACGAGCTCCGAGGTCGCCAGAACGTGCCCCGACATCGCCCTGAGCAAGCCGTCCTTATTCGGCTCGCGGAGGTCCGGCAGCGCCGTGTCCAGCGCATACAGCTTGTGGAAATACCGGTGCTTTCCGATCGGCGGGCACGGACCTCCGTACCCCGTCTTCCGCCAGTCGTTTTTCCCCTGCAGCGTGCCCGCTGGCAGGTCTGCCGCGGAGACGCCGGCGGCAAGCCCGGTGGTCTGCGCCGGGATATTGTAGAGGACCCAGTGCACCCACGTCATCCGCGGTGCACGCGGATCTGGGGCGTCCGGGTCGTCGACGATGAGCGCGAGGCTTTTGGCTTCGGGGGGCACGTCCGTCCAGCTCAACGCGGGCGATCTGTCCTTTCCCTCGCAGGTGAATTCGCTCGGGATTTCCTGGCCGCTCTCGAAGCTTGATGACATCAATCTCATGGTCTCGCTCCCGGTGTGCTGTTCCTCAGCGGCCGCCACCGACGTCGCCGCCGCCCCTTCGCGCGGATCCTCTCCCCCAGCGAGGTTCGGCATGCACGTAACCGCCACGCCCGTAACTGCCAGACAGATCGTGAGCACCAAGAAACGCTTCGATGCCATCTCGCACCTCTTGGGGGACCGTGACCATCAGTACGGCTCCCGCTCCTGGACCCGCGGGGTCGCCCCTGCGGGCAATGCGCTGCCCCGACAACATAAGCACGGCTCACGCCGCAATCAAGCGCGTCGTGCCGGGCACCGCCGGCTGCGATCTCTCGTGCCTCAAAGCACAGCCAGTACGAGCAGTCCCAAAACGACGCGATAAATCGCGAAGGGGCGGAAATCGTGCGTGCGCACATAGCGCAGAAAGCCCCGGATGACCAGTAGCGCCGAGACGAACGACGCCAGCAGCCCAAGGGCAAATGGGGCGATATCAGCGCGTGAGAGAATGTCGAGGCTCTTGAGAAGGTCGTAGACCGTCGCTGCGCCTAGCGTCGGCAGCGCCAGAAAGAAGGAGAACTCAGTAGCCGCACGGCGATCCAGCCCACAGATCATGCCGCCCATGATCGTGGCGGCAGAACGACTGACACCCGGACACAGCGCCGCGATCTGCGCCAGGCCAACGCCCAGCGCCTGCCGCCAAGTGAGCTTTTCAACGTCAACCGGCGTCCGCTCGGGGATCCAGGTCTCGATCAACCAGATCGCGACGCCGCCGGCGATCAGCGCCGTGGCCACGGTAGCCGGGCCGAAGAGCTGCGCCTTGATTGCGGAGCCCGCCGCCAGACCGACCACGGCGGCCGGCATGAACGCGAGCGCGACGTTGGCGACAAAGGCCCGTGCACCCGCATCGCGCCGTTGGCGACGGCCGAGGTCCCACAGCGAAGCGCGGAACTCCCACGCCACGGCCAGGATCGCGCCGAGCTGGATGAAGATCTCGAAGGTGTCCGCCCGAGGACCGGTAAAGGACAGCAAGTGCCCCGCGAGGATCAGGTGGCCGGTGGAGGAAATGGGGAGGAACTCGGTGAGTCCCTCGACGATGCCGAGGACAATGACGACGAGCCACATGCGGAGGCTTCCTGTTGAAGCAAGCGAGGGGAGAGCAAGCCGAAATTCGCGCCGGGGTGCACCAGTGTACCGCCCACGACCGCCGCGAGCAAGGCGCGAGGCTTCTCCCGGATCGCTCGCTGGATCGCTGTCGGAGAACAGGCGGTGATTTAAGGCTTACCCTCCCGTTGACGAGCGGTGCGGCGGCTGCTATTTTAGTACTCATGAAGTTTTAGGGTATTCAAAATTCGGCGTGCGCCGACAAGGAGATAAAGTTATGGGACCGCTCGCCGCCCTTTGTGGCGTCATTCTCCTCACCACGGCTGCCGCGTGGCTGTTTCGCCCGATCCGCGGGCGGGCGTGGCGCTGGCTACGTCTCGTGCAAAAAACGGAACGTGTCCTGATCGAAGATGCGCTGAAACATCTCTACGACTGCGAGTTCCGCCGGGCCCCCTGCACGCTCCAAAGCCTTTCTGGCGCTCTCGAGATCTCGCGGAACCACGCCACGGCGCTGCTGGGTCGGCTGGAGGGACTCGACCTGGTGAACCGTAGCAATGGATCCTACCGGCTCGCCACCGCGGGCCGCCGGGAGGCGCTTCGGGTAGTGCGCATTCACCGCCTTTGGGAGCGATATCTGGCCGAAGAAACCGGGTACGCTGCCGAGGAATGGCACATTGAGGCGGAACACCGCGAGCACGAAACGTCCGCGGCCGAGGCCGAGGAGATGGCGTTGCGATTGAGCTTTCCGCGATACGACCCCCACGGTGCGCCCATTCCGACGCCCTCCGGGGAAATCGGTCCGGCGGTCGGCATGCCGTTGACACAGGCGCGGCTCGGAGACGTGGTCGAAGTCGTCCACATGGAGGATGAACCCGAGGCCATCTACGGGCAGCTCCTGGCCGAGGGGGTGCATCTCGGGATGCGCTTGCGACTGCTCGAATCAACTCCCCATAGCCTGCGCTTCGAGGCCGACGAGGAGGAGCACGTGTTGGCGCCGATCATCGCGGCCAATGTCTCGGTGGTCCCAATCGTGATGCCGGTGGCAACAGAGCCGGCTCGCCATCTTTCGGATCTGTCGCGCAACGAAGAGGCCAGGGTCGTGGCGCTGTCGCCCGCTTGCCGCGGCATCGGCAGGCGCCGCTTGCTCGACCTCGGCTTTGTCCCTGGCACGCTGGTTCGAGTTGAAAACATGGGCCCAGGCGGTGACCCCGTCGCGCTCCGCGTGCGCGGCGCTCTGATCGCTCTGAGACGCGACCAGGCGCGCTTCATCCACGTCACCGCTGCGGAGAAAGGAGTCGCCGCATGACTGCTTCAGCAACCGCCCCCGCTTGCGTCGAGTGCCCGGCTCACAACGTCGCGAATCTCACGAAACTCGGCGTAGACCTCTCTCAAGTCGACTTCGTCGTGGCCCTCGCCGGCAACCCCAATACTGGCAAGAGCACGGTGTTCAACGCCTTGACCGGCCTGCACCAGCGCACCGGGAACTGGCCGGGAAAGACGGTCACACGCGCCGAGGGCAGTTTTGGGTTCGGCGGCAAGCGGTTCAAGATCGTCGATTTGCCTGGCACATACTCTCTCTTGTCGGCGAGCCACGACGAGGAAATCGCGCGCAACTTCATTCTCTTCGCGCAGCCTGACGTTACGGTCATCGTCGTGGACGCGACGTGCCTCGAACGCAACCTGAATCTGGCGCTGCAAGTCCTGGAGATCACCGATCGTGCCGTGATCTGCCTCAACCTCATGGACGAGGCGAAACGTCGAGGCCTGCAGGTCGACGACCGCCGGCTGGCGCGCGACCTCGGTGTCCCCGTGGTGCCTACGGCCGCCCGGTTCGGCCGGGGGCTGCCAGAGCTGAACCAGGCCATCGCCGAAGTGGCCTCGGGTCGCACGGTATGCAAGCCGCACCGAATCAATGGGCAATCGCCCGCTCTTGCCGACGCGGTCGGCCGGATCGCCGCCGGGGTCGAGGGCCTGCTCCCGGGGTTGCCGAATGCGCGGTGGGTGGCGCTACGTCTGCTCGATAGCGACGGCGACATCGCTGCCGCGCTTCGCTCCGGTGAAATCGCGAGGCTCCAAAACGCGAGCATGCCGGCGGCCGCCGGGGAATCGCCGCAGCCGCCGCCGCGCGCCGAGCCTGCCTCCGCGAGCCCGGACCCGACGGCGCTTGTCACCGAGGCGTCAACGCTGCGCTGGAGAGTCGGCCCCGATTTTCACCAGACTCTGGTGGAATCGATCTACGCGGAGTCCGCGCGCATCGCCGACCGCGCGGTGACGCATCCGGGCGACAAGGCCCGCTTTGACTTCGATCGCTCGATCGATCGACTGGTCACGAGTCGGGCTCTCGGCTTCCCTATCATGTTTGTGCTGCTGCTGGTGGTCTTCTGGGTAACCATAGCAGGCGCGAACTACCCGTCGCATCTGCTGTCCGTCCTGCTGCTGGATACGATTCATCCCTGGCTCAAGGCGGCGTCCGCGGCGATTGGCGTGCCCGGGTGGATCGACGGCTTGCTGCTTGACGGCATGTACCTGGGTGCGGGGTGGGTCATCAGCGTGATGCTGCCTCCGATGGCGATATTCTTCCCGCTCTTTACCCTGCTCGAGGACTTCGGCTACTTGCCGAGGGTCGCGTTCAACCTCGACAGTCTATTCCGTCGCGCCGGCGCGCATGGGAAGCAGGCCTTGACGATGGCGATGGGATTTGGGTGCAATGCCGCAGGAATCGTCGCCACGCGCATCATCGACAGCCCGCGCGAACGGCTCATCGCCATCCTCACGAACAACTTCGCGCTGTGCAACGGCCGGTGGCCGACGCAGATTCTCATTGCGTCGATCTTCATCGGCGGCATGGCACCGCCGTATCTGGCGGGCGCCATTTCCGCCGCGGCAGTTGTCGCTGTGGCCGTTCTTGGGGTCGCGCTCACGTTCGTGACTTCCTGGCTGCTGTCGAGGACGGTGCTGCGCGGTGAGGTTTCCACGTTTCACCTCGAGCTCCCGCCGTACCGACCGCCGCGCGTGCTCAAAACCCTCTACACATCCTTGATCGATCGGACCCTTCTGGTGCTGTGGCGAGCGATCGTTTTTGCCGCTCCGGCCGGCGCCGTCATCTGGCTCGTCGCCAATGTTCACATCGCCGGCGTAAGCATTGCCGCGCATGCCGTGCGCCTGTTCGACCCATTCGCGGCGGCGATCGGCCTTACCGGTGTGATCCTGCTCGCCTACATCATTGCGATCCCCGCCAACGAGATCGTCATTCCGACCGTGCTGATGCTGTCCGTACTGGTGACGGGGATCTCCGACGTCGGTTCGGGAGCCGGGGTCATGTTCGAGCTCGATTCGCAATCAGCCACGCAGCGCGTGCTCGAGGCCGGGGGCTTTACGCTGTTGGTCGCGATCAACCTGATGCTGTTCAGCCTGTGCCACAATCCCTGCTCCACGACGATCTACACGATTTGGAAGGAGACGCGCAGCGCCCGTTGGACGGCGGTGGCGTCGCTCATGCCGGTGGCGGTGGGAATTGCGCTCTGCTTCGTCACGGCGCAGCTCTGGCGCCTGGTGTCGCTGTTGTGATCGGACGCGCGCCGTGCCGCTTGTCGGGTGCGGGCGCGCCGCATCCCTGGCCGCCGGGGCAAGGCTACTCGGCCGCCCCGGCGCCGAGGCGCTTCAGTCGCTCGAGGCGCGCGGGTTCTTCCTGTGCGAGCCAGCTCTCGTGCGCCGAGAGCCGCGCGAAGGCCAGGGCGAAATGCTCGCGGGCCTCGGCGCGACGGCCCAGTGCCCACAGGCATTCGCCGATCTCCTCGGAGGCGTACCCGGACTCCTCGATTCCCGCCGCCTTCCAATCCTCCAGTAGCGACGTCTGCAGCGCCAGTGCCTCGGCGAGCCGTCCGAGCGATCGCATGGCGCGGCCGACGGTCCATTTTGCGATCAGCGTCGCCTTCACGTCTGTCTGCGTCTTCCAGTGTTCCCACCCCCGCTGGAAGAGCTCGAGCGCCTTGTCATACTGCCCGACGTCGTGATAGCTCCATCCCGTATTGTTCAGCAGCGGGCCGAGCCACTTCCGCGCCTTTGCGTCCGTGGAGCGCTCGGCCATCTCGATTGCCTGCAGATTCCAGGCGATCTGCTGGTCGGGCGGCTCGATGATCCCCAGCATGTGAATGGCGTCGATCGTGTACGCGTCGAGCTTGTGGCGCTTGCCGTAGTCAATCGACTCCAGAAATAGGACGCGCGCCTTCTCCGTTTGCTTCCTGGGCTTGGGATGCGCCGGGCTGTCCCAGGCGCGGGCGCGCTCGAGCACGTAGCGCATGCGGGCCAGCGGCAGATCCCTGTCACCGAGCTCGGTTTCGGCCTCATCGAGGGTGCGGTGCGCGGCGTCGAAGTTCTGTTGCAGGACCTGGGCGCGCGCGATCTGGGTGAGCGCCTGGACCGCGTAGTCGTGGTTGCCGGCGGTGCGGGCACGGCCGAGGGCCTCGCGGAAAGCGGTTTCGGACTTGGCCGGCTGCGCAAAGTCCCAAAGCGTTTCGAGCGCTGGCAACTCTGCATCCGGCGCCGCCATGGCTGGACCTCCGAGCATGATGAGGAGCGAGAATAGCCCCAAGCCGCGAACAAGCATGAGCAGTCCTCCGTTTTCAAGGGGATGTCACTGTGCCACTGATGTCTCCCTGGCCTGATGGCCGGGGGGCCGAACGGAAAATCGAGAAGTTTCGGGAGGCGCGAGCACCGGGCACAGCGGCGAAACCCGTACCGGAGCTTCGCGGGCCGGTTAGCAGCGCAGACGATTGCGTCGGTCTGTGACGCTCAGCCGATCGATTCCAGGGTCCCACATGCTCACCGGCATCGGGTCACTCCGTTGGTAGGGTGTCGTTGAGCTTCAGGATATCACAGAAGGCTGTGGACATCCTTATTGGTATTGACAAGTTCTTGCCACATAGTTGCCCACCCAGGTGCCATGCTCCGCCGCGATCCCCAACAGACCGCACTGCCGCGCGCTCGGCCGGTGGCGTGAGTTTTGCTTTTGGAGCGGCGTTCTCCCCGAAACCCATCTGCAAAGCAAAGGAGCCTCACATGACGCGCTTGGTGAAGAGAACCGTCAGCACCGCCGTAACGGCCACACTGCTTGCCGCCAGCCTCGCGGTCGCGGCGCCCGCCAGCACCGCCACGCCGCGTATCGCCGCCAGGCAGGCCACCAACGCGATGGACGAGTTCCGCTCCTGGATGAGCGCTCACCCCGACGTCATCATCGAGCGTGGTTGGGTAGAAGAGGAGCGCGCCTTTCGCCCGGACGGCGGCACAGGCCCGGGGCCGGCGTCGATCGTCCTCTACACTCTCGCGGCGACCACGGGCAACCCCGAATACCTCCGCATCGCAGACGCCCTGGTCGATCAGGAGCTCCAGGATCTGGCGCAGACCATCGAGAAGCTCGGGCTTCAGCAGATCACGGCCGACGTGCGGGCGCTCCTTGCGAGTTGGGATCCGAGCCAGGGAACCATAGAGGAGCTGAAGGCGGCGATCATGGAAATCGTCTCCGCTGGCCTGGAGAACGGCATTGAGCAGGTCTTTGCCGATGACCAGTGGTGGTATGCGGTCATCGGTTTGCCGGTGCTCATTTCCGGCATGGACCATTATTCCGGTGACCCGGCCGTTCGCGCCCGCTGCGAGCACCTCATCGAGCCGATCGCGGCCATTCTCAGCGCCGCACTGCTCGCGAATCCCGATGCCGTGCAAGAGGCTCTCGACGCAGCCGGAATCGACTACAGCGTCGAGGTGGTGGGTTCGCAGGTGGCCAAGTACGACGCACTCATCGCCCCCGCAGGCGGCAACGCCATCTTCAGGGCGCTTGCCTGCAAGCTCGCCGACCTCATGCAGGCGAGGCTCTGGAGCGCCGAGGAGAACCGCTACACCGGTGGCACGTGGGACCTTCCCCAGCTCTTCGAGGCCCTGGGCTATGCGTACGAGATCCAGCGCAACGATACTTATCCGCAACGCATTCAGGACACTCTGGCCTGGCTCGAGGCCAACGGCGAGTGGAATCAGTGGACGGATCCGGCCGATGGGGCCACGGTCGGTGTTTACGACAAGTGGGTCGACGGCTCGCGCTACGGATATCCCGGAACCATGGTAATGGACGCCTACCTGTCGCCGGTGCAGCTCTTCCTGGGTGCCTCCGCGAAATGGGTGCAACAACTGCGCCGTTCGCCCAACGAAAGCGATCGGGCCTTTGCGCAGTCGCTGCTCGATCGGGCGATCTACATGTTTCGTTTCTGCGAGCGCGTCATGCTGAACCCGGACAACGCGATCATGGATCACGACGTGATTCTGCATCAGGACGATCTGACGGTGACCAACCGCAATCGCTGGGAATGCACCATTGGCTGCATGCAGTGTAACTGGTCGGTGGTGCGTTCGTTCCTGTTCCTGGATGCACTCCTCAGGCAGACGGTCTAGCTCCAGAGAGAATCGCGGCGCCTTTGAGGCGCTGGCGACATCAGGCGAGGCGTGCCAGGGTGACCCTTCATCACTGCCAACCGGTTACCGAGCTGCCAACTCCCGGAGTCGCGTCTGGTACGCCTCCACCAGGCAAGTGCGGCGCTTCGCCGATTGTTCGCAATCCTCGCGCCGATGCTCGATCCAGGCTCGCTGCCCGCGCACGAGCTCGTCCCTGTCCGCCGCGGCTACGGAGTGGGTCGCGTTCCGGTATGCGGCCGCCAATTCCCGGTCGAGCCGAGCGAGCTCCGGATCGAGGCAGATGTTCTCTTCGTCCCAATTCATCGTGGTGGTGTCTTCCGCACATCTGAAACCAGGGCGCCCGCGCGGACGGTAGTCGCCACTCAGACTCGAAAGCGCGACCGCGGCTTCCTGGCAGCGCAGCGGGCAGCCCGCACCGCGCAAGTGGACGCGGAATCCCTCCGCTATTCGTTCGAGGTCGAGGCGACAGAAGTTCGCGAGCGGTCCCGCATCGGAGGCGTTTTCATCGCCGCTGTATGGTTCGACGTACGCGAAAGCGCGTCCCGCGGGCAGATAGCTCATCGTGGCATCGTCGAAGAGACAACTACCTTGGCGGTTCTGGTCACCGAATACGTAGTTGGTCATCCCGGCGATAGAGACCGTGCACCCATGGTCGTCGCAATCCCGGATTGTCAGCGTGCCGACCATCTCATCGTTGACGAGATTCCAGACTCCCTGCCAGATTTTCTGATCCGCTGCGTTCTCCGCCACAACGGCGGCTGCTTCGCTCGCGCGGAGCTCGCCGGCGAGCTGGCGTTGGCGCGCGGCCACCGCGGTCTCGAGAGCTTCGACGCGGCTCTGCAGCGCCTCCAAGAGACACTTTCGGTCGCCGCCGCGGGCGTGGCAAGCACGGAGAACATCGAGCATCACGATCTTGATCTCGGGCTGCGGTGACGACCGGTCATCGCTCAGCACCGAGACCTGTGCACCGGCGCGACTCACCTTCGCGACGGCTTCCTGCGCGGCGCCGGGCAGGCAGAGCTCCTGGCGGAGCACGTCATCGCTGCTGCAAAAGGTACTGGCGGTATCGATTGGCGGGATCAGATGCTCGCCGGAAATCCGGTCGAGCCTGATCTGTAGCGGTTCCGGGTCTGTGCATTCATACGGGCACCAGACGGTGAGATCGAGGCCCGTGCCGTTTGGGGTCGCCGTGAGCCAGCAGGCGTCTCCCTTGACGGTTTTCGACTCGTTGGGCCACTCGAATCGCTTCTGAGCGACGTTCCAGGTGATTTCCCGCTCGCTGTCGCAGCTCAAACCCTGCGGGTTCACACTGAGGTCGACGCGCATCTTGCCGTCGTCGGTGTGGAACAACGCGAGATAACTACCGGTCAGGCCAGGTTGGTCGTCGGCTGGCGGCAGTCCCCAGGTGCCGAGAAGCCGGTCAAGCTCGCTCGGGCCCGCGAGTACCGGTTCATGCCAGAGCGCGGCCACCGCCAGTGCCAGAGCGACTCGATACCTCACCTCGAAACCTCCCTCGTGCCTGGACGCGGACGGATACGGGCTTGCCCGACCCGATCGTGCCGTAAGGAATCAAAGGGGAAATCGCTCAGTATGAGCGTTGTCAGGACCAAGCGCAGTCAGAAACCCCACGCCATCGATTTCCCTGCCGCGAGCTTATGGCCCCGTCGCACGATGCGCAAGGCGCGAGCCGACGTACCGACGGTCGCAGTGCGGCATCAGCCCGTATCGCGGTGTCCCGGAGCGGTCGCCGCGATGCTGCGGTTGAGCGGCCCCGTGTGGGATTTCACGTATGACACGCGCCGCGGCCGGAGAGCCTGTCTCAGCATGTCGTGGCGAAGCGCCAGAAACTATGGCATTGTTCTTGCATAGCATAGGAAGCGGCACTCGCCAGCGCCATCATCCTCGGAGATCGCCGATCATGTTTAGCAAAACCGTCATCTGGATCTGTAGACCCACCCTCATAGCGATTTCACTGGCCGCGCTGGTCGGCGCCTGCGACGATAGCTCGGGCAACGGCAAGCTCGGGCTCCGCGGTGATCCTGCCCGGCTCCACGACACGATCAACCCGGCGGCGTCGCAACTGATGAGCGGCCTGGCCGCGTCCGGCAGCGCCGTCCTGGCCTCTTTCGTCGACAACCGCTCCAGCAGCAGTCGGCTCTACACGGCTCTTTCACGCGACGGCGGCCACAACTTTGCAGCCGAAGTCCCGGTCACCGCCGATGGGCTCGAAGCGACTGGCGGTAGCCCGGCCCGGGCTGCGGACGGGAGCTGGCTGGTCGCCTACCAAACCTGCCCGCCACACGAATGCCCAAAGGCGAAAACCGACCACGTCGCCTATAGCGTCGACGCCACGACCTGGCGCGAGGCGACCGGAATTGCTCAGATGAATCCCGCCTGCACCACGATGCTCGAGCCGCGTCTGGTTTCGAGCTCGTCGAACCGCGTCTTTCTGGTCCGGGCGAAAAAGGAGGCCAGCAGTTGTGACCAGGTCCTGAGCGTTGCCACAAGCCTTGACGGCGGACAGACTTTCGGAGCGGATGTCGAGATTGCTCGGCCGGCGCCCAATTCGGACATCGTCGACTTCGCCGCCGCCGAGAACGGCAACGGTGGGGTAACCGTCGTCTGGTCCAACAAGCGGTGGCGTGACCCGGACCGGTGGGATGCTGTGTTCAAGGTCTTCTCCGCGCACAGCACCGACGGAGGGGCGAGCTTCGGCCCGCCGGTCCGCGTCGACGACCGCGGCGAGGAGCCGCACGTCCAGGACCTTCTCGACGGCCTGTCGGTGGGGCATCGAACAGGCGGGAGCGAGATTCTCGTCTGCTGGAGCGACGAGCGTGTCGATCCCGATGCTTACAGTGGCGATTTCTACTGCGCTCGGTCTGCCGACGGAGGCGCCTCCTACTCGGCCGATCGACAGGTATCGACACCCGATCAGCAAGTGGGCGCGGGCGATCGATCCACCGTGAGCGCGAGTGACCGGGGTGAGTTGCTCGTCGCCTGGCACCAGAGAGTTTCGCCTGACCACTTCGTGCTGCACGGTGCGCTGTCCACCGACGGCGGTCTTCAGCTCCGGCCTCTAGGGGCCATGCAGACTGTGTCGGCCATTGAAAACAGCGCACCAGCCGTTGCCGCCACCGAAAGCGGCTGGGTCTTCGGCTACAACCGAACCAAACCCTGCATGGAATCGGAGACCTTCCGAGGAGCCGACGCCACCGTGTCGGTCGTCGGCGCCGACTTCATCTTCGGTCCCGACGTCCCCGTCGCCTCGTACCAACAGCTCGAGCAGGACGTCCTCGACCATTCCGTTCCGATCCCGTCCTTCGACGCCGACGGCACGCCAATCGCCTACTTCCAGGTGGGTCTTCTCGGGAGAGTCCACCGCTCACGCCCCACGCGTGATCTTGCCGCCTGGCAGCCGACCAACCTCTTCCTGGGTGGCGACTGCGGCAACGGCGAAGTCATCGTCGCGACCCAGGCGCTGGGAGACAAGAGGGAGCTGATCGTCACGAGACAGGGCCGAAACTACTGGTCTAACCCCCCCGCGCTTTATGCCTACCGCACCACGGATGGTTGGGTGAGCCATACCATGCTGGAGCTTGGCGCCGGTTCGGATCCCCTGGGGGCGCGCCTGTCCAACGGCGATATTCTCCTTGCGAGTTGTCCGGAGGGCAACTGCCACCATGGCGGCATCCAGTTTCGTCGCGTTCCCGCGGATGGTTCGGCGGCGACTCTCCTCTCGACGCTCGATCCAGGCGGCTACTTCGCCGTGCCGCGGGAGCTGGCCGTCTTCGAGAAAGGTGGACCTTTGACCATCTTGCTGGCCTATCAGCAGGGTCTGGAGATCTTCTTTTCGCAAAGCACCGATGGTGGGTCGAGCTTCGGCGCCGGAGTGCCGATATTCGCGGCGGGAAGTTTGTACCGGTTGGCGACGGATGGTGGCAATGGTCTGTTCGCGCTCGCGCGGGAGGATGAAGGATCCCTTTCCGCTGTACAGAGCCTCGATGGCGGTCAGAGCTTCGTGCCGGCCGACGTGACGGCTCTCAACGGCGAGCTTATCGCGGAAATCTCCGAAATCGTCGTCCGGGACGGTCGCTTCCTCGTCGCCGTGACGAGGGGGATCCTGGGAAGCTACGGGCTGATCGACCCGGCGGGAATCGACCTGTGGTCGCTCGACCATATTGGCGGGAGGTGGGAAATCGTCGAGAAGATTGCTTTGGAGCAGAGAACGTCCACCTGCGGCGGCAGCTCCATCGGGGTCGGTAAGGACGGCTTGCTGTTTCTGACCTGGGTGCAGCCGTCAGGCGATGCTCTCAACGCAATGTGCGAAGCCATGGGTGCGCTATTCGACCAGTAGGAAACTCACGTTGCGAGGTTGTCCGTCTCATCTGGCGCGGGTCGGCGGAACCGGTGGAAAACTGATGGGAAGCCCGAGCTCTTGACACTCTCGTCGGACTGTGCTTGGATCGCCACTGGCGATACGCGGAATCGAAGTGTCCTGTGGGCTCGCGGGTCAGCAGCGAACCGGTCCGCTCTGGTACTCGCTGCCTGGGATGCGACACCGCCGTATCGCCGCGGAGCGCCACCATGCGCTTGCCTTGGACATGCCGATCACCGCTTGGGCGGTCGCTGGGGGCCACGCCTCTGGAGCCGTGCCGCCGGCAGGAGCTCGCACTGGCGGCGGACACCGCCTCGCTGCCCGGCGGCGGGTGCATGGCGGGCCGTGTCGGGTCGCAGCCGCGTGATGGTGCTCGGCATCCGCCGCACGGCGGCCGGCGAGCCGCGTTGGCGGTGGGCGTCCTTGCCCGCCGCGACAAGGCGGCGTCAGAGCAGCCGGCACGCCTCCCGCACGACGATCCGCCGGTCCCACTCGCGGCGCGACATGGGGTGAACGTCGCGCCGGGCGCGGTCCGCGGGATGGGGTCGGCGCCGCGGGGTCTCCAGCGTGCGGCGGCGGCGGCGGGACTCCGTCTTGCCGGCGTCGGGCTCGCGGTCGTGCTGGCATTGGCCGCAGCGCCGGGCCGCGCCGCCAGCTCCCGCTGGACCCCGATGGGTCCCTCTGGCGGGACACTCCGTAGCGTCGCCGTCGATCCCACCAACCCAACCCTGCTCTATGCTTCCGGCCCCACGCGCACGGGGATCTTCAGCAGCATGGACGGCGGGTCGAGCTGGCGCCATGCGACGACAGCGCTGCTGGACCTGAGCGTGCTCGACCTCGGCGTGGACGCCGGCGGTACGGTCTGGGCGCGCGCCGAGGCTTACGGCGAGGCGGGCCTCTTGCGGAGCACCGACCGCGGCTCGACCTGGGGTTTCGTCCACGTCGTGCCCCCTGCCGATCGCCCCTACGACGTCCTCACGTCGCTGGTCCTCGATCCGCGCAGCCCGGGGACGCTGTACGTGACCAGCGAGGGCAGCGACGAGGACGAGGACCGCAAGGGAGTCTTCCGCAGCACCGACCAGGGGGCGACCTGGAACCGGATCCTTCGCTACTGCCCGCCGACGGATACCCCGACCGTCGTGCCGATCGTCGTCGCCGTCGATCCCACCGATTCCCGGGCGCTCTACGCGACCACCTCCAATGGCCTGTGCAAGAGCACCGATGGCGGCGGCTCGTGGAGCTTCACCGACATGGGCATTCCCTCCGGCCGCATGTGGCGGGGAGGGGAGTGGGCGATCGATCCCGCCGCTCCCCTGACCATCCATGCCGCCATCTACAACTGGGGGTACGCCAGGAGCACGGATGGCGGCGCCACCTGGGCCCACCAGAGCCCCTTGACGCCCGTCACGGGCAGCGCTGCAGGCGACATCACGCGGATCGTCCTCGACCCCGCCTCGCCGGCGACGCTCTACACCACGGGGACGTTCGGCCTCTACCGCAGCCGGGACGGGGGGGCGACCTGGACGTTCTTCAACGACCTCGCCTGCGGCGTGCCCAGGTTGGCAATCCTCCCCGACAAGCCCGGCGGACTCGTCGGCGTCGGGATCTCAGGTCTGTGCCGCAGCTTCGACTGGGGCGCCACCTGGGCGGAAGTGGAGGCCGGCCTCCACAACGACTACGTCAATTACGTTCTGGCTGACTCCGACAGGCCGGTTACCGTCTACGCAGGCGGCAACAGCTCAAAGCTCCTTCGCACGACCGACGGCGGTACCACCTGGTCGAGGCTGGGTGGAGATCTGTTCGACCAGTGGCCGGAGCCGCTCGCCAGCGGCGGCGAGCCGGGCACCATCTACGTGCGCAGCAACGGTCTGTTCCGGAGCCGGGACGACGGCGCCACCTGGACGCGACTCGACACAGGCGGGTGCATCGGCGGCGGTGGCGAACCGGCGGCGGTGGCGATCGACCCTGGCGATCCGACCCGGCTGCTCGCCGGCCTTTCATACGCTGACCTGTGCCGGAGCACAGATGCCGGAGCGTCCTGGGCGCGGGTCAACTTGCCGGAGACCACGGGTTCCTATCTCGGCGAGATCGCCTTCGATCCTTCGCGCACACAGGACGTCTATCTGAGCATCCGGGGCACGGTCCCCTGGAAGAGCACCGACGGGGGGAGCAACTGGGCCCCGATCGCGACCGGCATCGAAGGCTACGAAGCCCGGGCGTTCGCAGCGGATCCCTTCGCGGCCGGCGTCGTGCTGATGTCCGGAGGATCTCGCGTCATTCCCCAAACCAGCGAGGGCGGCGTGCTGCGCAGCACCGACGGCGGGGCGACCTGGGCCGACGCGAGCGCCGGCCTGCCGATTGGCGCCGGCCGGCCGGCGTCCCCGCTTGACCTGCTGGCCGATCCGATCGACCAGGGGACGTTCTACGCCGCAGTGTCTTCGCTCGACAAGTCAGGGGTCTACCGGAGCACGGACGGTGGAATGAGCTGGGCGCTGCTGAACATGGACGGGCTGTACGACACGCATGTGGGGGTGCTGGCGGTCTCGCCGGTCTCCCCGCGCCGGCTCTATGTCGCTTCGGGCGGCTGGGGTGACGGCAACGGTATCTTCTTCCGGGACCTGCCGCCGACCGCGCCTGTGCCGGCGCTGGCGCCGGCTGGCGTGGCCGCGGCGCTGCTCGCCGCCTTGTGCCTTCGCCGGCGGAGGGCCGCGGGCGGGGTTTTCGCCGGTGGCACGGATCCGGCGAACGAGGCGTGGCGGGCCGGAGTCGACCAGCGAAGGGTGAGGATGAGGCCGGTCGATATGGCGGTGGCGGGAGACGTTGATGCGGCCCCGGCCTGTGAAGCGCCGTTTCGCGGCGACGCGCCTGGTGCGATACCGCCAGGCGGTGTCCCGACGGTTCGCGAAGCGGCGCACCGGTCGGTCAGGACGGCCAGGACCTGAGGGCGGGCTCGATCGGCGGCGTTCGTGCCGCCGCCGGGGACACCAACTGACGGAGGAGACACGGAGAATGCCGCAAAAAGGCCATTACGGGTTCCGTCTCGCCTGGGCCGGTGCGATGGGCATCGCCGCCTTCCTGCTGGCCGCGGCACCGGGCCGCGCCGCCAGCTCCTACTGGACGCCTATCGGACCCTACGGCGGCCGAGTACTCTGCATCGCGGTCGATCCGGCCAACCCCGCAGTCCGCTATGCCGGCACGAACGCCGGCATCTTCAAGAGCACCGACGCGGGAACGACCTGGTCGCACCTCACGCCCGCTTACCGCGACCTCTCGGTGTCCGAGCTCGTCTCCGCGCCCGGCGGTGCGCTGTGGGCCGTGGCGAACCAGCCAGCGGAGGATCTTATGGGCCTCCTGCGGAGCACCGGCGCGACTCACCTTCGCCACGGCTTCCTGCGCGGCGCCGGGCAGGCGAAGCCGACGGTGTGTCGATTGGAGCGGCCTGCAAATCGCAACGGCCCTTGCAAGACCGCCGTCGCAACTCTACCATCTTTGCCCGTCAGCGGTCGCAAATGCCAGCAGGGAGGTCGACTCTATGGGCCGGAACTGGCGCGATTCTGCTCGTCACGCCACCAAGAAAAGGATGCGTTGTGCGACCAAGCCACGCCTGTCGCGGCATGATCGGGATCGGCCTGCTCGTCGCCGCGGCGACCGCCGCCAGCGGGTCGAGCTCGTTCTGGACGCCGGTGGGGCCTTTCGGGGGGCCGATGTTCAGGGTTGCCGTCGATCCCACCAACCCTGCTGTGCTTTACACAGCCAGCGTCTATGGTTCTGGGATCTTCATCAGCAGTGATGGCGGCGCGAGCTGGAGACGGGCTGCGGCGTCCCTCCGCGATGTCGACTTCTATGAGCTCGAGGTCGATCGCGAGGGCACGGTGTGGGCGCGTGTGAACGCGCCCGAAGGTGCCGGCAGACTGCTCCGTGTTCCGGGTGGGGGCTCGATCTGGGAGTACGTCCCTATCGTCGGGGAAGCGATCGCCGAGGGCCTCGCCCTCGATCCCGGTAACGCGGCGACTCTGTACGTGACTGGCAACGGCGCGACGCAGACC
Source organism: Candidatus Schekmanbacteria bacterium (assembly GCA_016188575.1). Classification (GTDB taxonomy): domain Bacteria; phylum CSSED10-310; class JACPHN01; order JACPHN01; family JACPHN01; genus JACPHN01. The sequence goes on along the minus strand of JACPHN010000112.1, from coordinate 19,959 downwards.
GAGCAGGGGCTCTTCCGCAGCACCGATCATGGCTCGACGTGGAGAAGCATCCTGCGCAATTGCGCGTCGGCCGGCGACGTCAGCAATCTGCCGCAGGTGGTCGCCATCGATCCCACCGACTCCCCTGTGCTCTATGCATCCTCGTCGAAGGGTCTGTGCAAGACCACGGACGCAGGCGGTTCCTGGGCGTTCACAGACATGGGCATCCCGGCAGGCCGCGGGAATGGAGGAGGTCACTGGGCGATCGACCCCCACGACCCACGGATCGTGTACGCGGCAATAACCGACTGGGGCTTCGCCAGGAGCACGGACGCAGGGACGACATGGGTCCATCAGAGCCCCTTGACGCCCGGCAACGGTTATTCGGCGTCGTACCTCCAGCAGATCGTCCTCGATTCCGCCTCGCCAAGCACGCTCTACGCGACGGGAGAGTGGGCTGGCTACCGCAGCGAGGACGGCGGCGATACCTGGACGCAGCTCGATCAGCTCCCCTGCAGCGCGCCATCCTGGCTCGTGGCCCTGCCTGGGATGGCCGGCGGACTCGCTGGCGCGGGGAGCGGTGGCTTGTGCCGTAGCTTCGACGGCGGCGCCACGTGGTCGGAGGTGGAGGCGGGTCTGCGCACGGTTGGTGTCACGCACCTCGCGGTCGATCCGGTGGATCCGTTCATCGTCTACGCCGGTTCCTACGGCCGATCCTCCCTGCAGCGGACGACCGACGGTGGCACGACATGGTCGGCCTTCGGCGCCAGTGCCTCCGGCGAAGCGGCCGTAGCCGTCGTCGACCCGAGCCAGCCGGGGACCGCGTATTCGTGGAGCTCTGTCATGGGCAGTGGACTATTCCGCAGCGGCGACTACGGCATGACGTGGACCAGGGTCCTCACGAATGGGTGTCTCACCGATGACTCCACGCCCGGAGCTCTGGCGGTGCACCCCACCAATCCGGCCGTCCTTATCGCCGGCGGGACCGGCGAGGAGCTCTGCCGGAGCACGGATGGCGGTGCGAGCTGGACGCGCTCCAGCATCGCGTTGTCACACGAGATCTACTACCGCACGATCGTCTTCGACGCATCGCAGCCCCAGGACGTCTATGCCGGCGGTCTCTACGCACAGGAGGACTCCGTGTTCAAGAGCACCGACGGGGGCAGCACGTGGTTCGGCCTTGCCGTCAACAGCAGCGTGTGGGCTGTCGACGCCATCGCCACCGATCCCTTCACGCCCGGAGTGGTCCTCCTATCTGGTTACATCCCAGTGGTCCCTACCTACATCAATTCCCTGCTGCGCAGCACTGACGCCGGCGCTACGTGGGTCGATGCCAGTGCCGGTCTGCCCGTGCTGTTCGGCGAGCTGAGTCAGCCGCGTGCCATCGCCGCCGATCCCAACGAACCGGGCACGTACTATGCTCTGGTGCCAACTGCCCTGGACCAAGCCGGGGTCTATCGCAGCACCGACGGGGGCCTGAGCTGGGAGTTGCTCAACCGTGACGGCCTCCACCACACCTGGGTCCTCGAGCTAGCGATCTCCCCCGCCGACCCGCGCCGGCTCTACGTGTCGGCGGATGGGTTTTTGCCCTCCGGCGGCGGCGGCGGTATCTTCTCGATCGACCTGCCGGTAACCGAGCCCGTGCCGGCATTCGGTCCGGGCGCCGCCGTCGCGGCGCTCCTGCTGGTCGCCAGCCGACTCGCCGGAGCGCGGCAACAGCGAGAACGATGGGCCTGCGGTGGTGCCGGCGGGCGGCCCGGCGATGGCCGTCTCGCCGGATCGCCCGGCGGATGCCGTGGCCGCGAGCCTCGACCGCGGTCGTGGAGGTAGGCGATGGGCGTGGCACCGGGTCGCAGGAAGCGGCGACGGGGCGGTTTGGGGAATCTCCCGCGGAGGACTATCCTCCCACGGCCCCGCGCCGGGTACCACTGACAACGGGGTGCCGGCTTTCAGGTGCCGCGGCCACCGCGACGGTTGCCGGGAGCACCGCCGCTGCCACCGCCGAGGTGCCGGCGTCCCGGCCCGCTGCAGACGCGCCGGTGCCGGCATCTGCGAATCCGTTCCGGGGCGAGCGGCATGAGAATCGCCGCGATCTTCAACAGTGGAGGTAGGTATGGGTCGAGCGCACAGAGTCTTGTTGTCCCTGGCACTCCTGCAGCTCGCGGCCGCCTCGGCGGCAGTCGCGGGCACCCCGGGAGCGGGGCCAGGCTCCGCGCCCTGGCTCCATCTGCGCGATCGCGTGGAGATCGGCGTTGCGGGTCGTGACCTGGGGGCCGCCGACGGGTTCGCCGCGGGCGAGTGGGAACCGCTCGGCCTCGCCGCGGCCGACCTCGACGGCGACGGGGTGCCCGACCTCGTCGCCGCCTACGGCACCGGCGGCGGCGGCCAGCTCGTCGTCTACCGCGGCAACATTGATTCGCTCTGGCCGGAGACGGCTGCCGCTCGGGCGCGTCGCGCCCGCGGCGAGGGCAGCGACGCGCCCTTCCTGCCAGACGCCCGGGCGTTCGCGGTGGCGATCCGGCCGGCGTTCATCGCGTCGGGCGATCTCGACGCGGACGGCTCTCCGGAGGTCGTCGTCGCCGACAGCGGCGGGCCCGAGGTGCTCGCGTTCGGTGCCGATGGGCACGGCGGGCTCGGCGCCCCGCGCGTCCTGGCTGCCGGCGGCCGGTTGACGGTGCTCGCCGCCGGCGACTTCAATCGTCGCGACGGGATCGATGACCTGCTCGTCGGGATCACCGGAGATTCCGGCGCCCAGTTGCGCATCTTCGAGGGGCCGCATGGCGCCCTGGCAGCATCGCCGGAGGTTGTCGCGCTGCCCCGGCCGGCCACCGCCCTCGCGCTCGGTTGGCTCGACGATGACCTGGCGGTCGACGTTGCGGTTGCCGCCGGCACCGAGATCGTCATCGTGCACGGTCGCGATCGCCACCTGTCCGACACGGCCTGGCGGCAGGCCGCCGTGCCGGCCGCCAGGCTGAGCCGGATCGCGGTCGGGGCCGAGGTCGCCGGGCTGGCGATCGGAGACTTCCTGGCAGGCGCGCCGGAGGGTCGGCACGAGGTCGCCGCGGTCGCCGCCGACGGCGGCCTGCGCCTCTATCATGCTGCCGAAGGCGGCTTTGCGGCGGGCGTCGCCACCGCCCGCGCTTCCCGGGGAACGACGCAAGGTGCGGGGCGTCAGCTCCTCGCGGCCGCGCGCGTCTCCGCGTCGCCGGCCGAGGACCTGATCGTCGGCGACCCGGATGCCCAGTTGACCGAGGTGCTCGTCCTCGACGCCGGCGCGCGGCCGGCCGCCCGCACGCCGCGGTCGCTCGGGCTGCTCCCGGCCGGGGGCGCCGTAGTGGCCGCGCTGCCGATGCAGCTCAACGTCGATGCCGTGGATGATCTCGTCCTCCTCGAGTCCGGCACCCCTGGACCAGTCGTCTGGCTCTCGGTGCCGCGGGCATCTTTCTCTGTCAACTCGACCGCCGACACGTCGGACCGCGACACCACGGACGGCGTCTGTGCGGACAGCGACGGCAATTGCACGCTGCGCGCCGCGCTCCAGGAAGCGGATGTCAGCGATGGCATGGACACCATCACGTTCAACCTCGGGGCGGGCGCGAGGATCGACACCGGCGAGTCTGGCGTCTCAACCATTAGCTCCGTTACTCTCGACGGCGGGGGATCGCGGGCCGTGGTGATCAGCGGCATCGTCTATCTGGGGGGGGCTGCCTCCAAGGTGAGGAATCTCGTCATCAACGGCGAGGGAAAAGAGAACTCGGGGCTGGCGATGTCGGGCGACGACAGCACCGTCGAGGGCTGCTATGTCGGCACGAACTCGGCCGGCGACGCATCCGCGGGGCCGGGCAACGGCGTCGCCATGTGGGGCTCGAGCAGCACCGTCGGCGGCACCACGCCCGAAGCGCGCAACGTCGCGGCAGGCAACTCCGGGACGAACGTCAGTGTGACCGGCAGCAACGTCAAGGTGATCGGCAACTACATCGGGATCGACAAGTCCGGCACCAAGGGGCTGAACCTGGGAATCGGCCTCGATATCTCGCAAAGCACCGGGACGATCGTGGGGGGAGCGGACGCCAACGCGCGCAACGTCATCTCCGGCGCCAAGGGCGCGGGTCTCTTCATGGCGGAGGGTGAGGGGGCGCTCATCCAGGGCAACTACGTCGGCACGTCCGCCGACGGCACCACGGCCGTCGAGAACAACCGGGGCTTCCAGCTCGGCTCCGTAACGGACCTGACTATCGGCGGCACGACGGCCGCGCTGCGCAACGTGATCTCCGGGAACAAGTACTACGGCATCGAGCTCGCCACCGGCGGCGATCGTCCGGCAACCGGCAACAAGATCCAGGGGAACTACATCGGCGTCGATGCCTCCGGCGACTTCCTGAAGAAGCTCCCCAACGGGGCGGACGGGATCAGCTTCGGCAGTTACTATGGGGCCACTGTCTGTCCGAGCGACAACACGATCGGCGGGACCGACGTGACGACCGGCAAGTGCGACAAGTCGTGCAACGTGATCGCCTACAACAAGCGCTTCGGCACTGCCTCGGGTGCCGGCGTCAGCATCTCCTGCGGGACCGGCAACGCCGTGCTCGGCAACTCGATCTTCGAAAACGACGGGCTGCCGATCGAGCTCCTGCTCGGCACGGTCAACAACTGGGTTGACGGCCTCACGCCCAACGACGAGCAGGACGCCGACACGGGGCCGAACAACCTCCAGAACCACCCGCTGGTCGCGATGGCCGTCGACAGCGGCACCGCCCTGATCCACGGCAGCCTGAGCTCCGAGCCCGGCAAGAAGTACCGCATCGAGATCTTCCGGAGCAACTCCTGCTCCGAGAAGTGGGCTCAGACGCTGTCTCGGGTGAGCCTGGACGTGACGACGGACGCGGACGGCGACGCGAGCTTCGACATCCCGGCCAGCAACGCCAGCGATTTCTACCTGACAGCGACGGCGACCGACGAGCAGAACAACACGTCGGAGGTGTCCGCCTGTTCTCCTCTCGAGCTCTACGCCCTCGAGGTGACGCAAGGCATCCAGAGCCTCAAAAACGAGTCTGTCTTCGTATCCGAGCGAGACACGATCGTCCGCGCCCATCTCAGGAAAAGCACGACCTCCGGCAAGAAGAGTTGGGACGGCGTCGAGGGGGAGCTCATCGTGAGGCGCGGCGGCGACAGGCTCATCGCCCTCAAGCCGATGAACATTCGGACCACGGTGACGGGCAGCCCGAACCAGATGCTTCCCCGCGACGGGCTGTGGTTTGCGATTCCACGGAATTGGGCGACCGACACGCTCGACTTCGAGCTCCGGGGCGCCGGGGAACACGCCTTCGGGTGCACCGAGATCGACCTGGCGGGCACCACGCAGACCAGGAACTGCAAGGTCTCGGTTGCGTTCAAACCGCGCAAGTCGATCTCGTTGCTCCTCGTCCCCGTCGTCTGGAAGGACGGCGCGAAGCGGGAGCACCGGCCTACGGCCGGCGACTTGAGGGCCGCGGCGCGGGAAGTCCGGCACCAGCACCCGCTCTCGAGCGTGAGCGTCCAGGAAGCGCCGACGCGCCGTTGGGACGACGCCGCGAGCTCCTACCCCATCGGCAATCCGAAGTTGAACGCCCTCCTCAAGACCATCGACCCAGGCCCGGGCTACACAATGGCCGTGCTCGCCGATTACCAGTCGTTCAGGGTCGATCTCAATGGTGATGGCAAGATCGAGGCGTGGGAGTGGAATCCGAACGGACAGGCAAAGGGCACTCCGTCACGGGTGGCGGCCACGTACGCCACCGATGCCACTACGGTCGCGCATGAGCTCGGCCATTGCTTCGGTCTCACCCACGTCGCTTGTGGCGTGGCCGACCAGAACCCGCGGCAACCGTTTTCCGAAAACTGCCGGGTCAGCAGGCCCGCAGTGGACAAGCTGAATCGCGACTTGTTTGCCGCCACCTACGCCGAAGGACGATCGCTCGTCGTCAAGGACGGCCTGGTGCATACCGAGCTCATGGGCTATTTCGCGTCTCGCTGGATCACGCGGCAGGACTACGATTCTGTATACGACAAGCTGCGGGTGGCTCCTCCCGCCGCGCCGCCCGGCGAGCGGGCGGTGCAGGCTGTGTACGTGGTAAGCGGCGAAGTCGGGCCCGATGGGGTCGTGACGCTCGACCCGATCTTCACGGTCGAGGCGGAGCTCGAGGCGCCCTCGCCGGGTAGCTACGAGCTGCGCTTCGAGGACGCCGCCGGCGCTCTGCTCTCCACCACCTCCTTCGCTCCCGACGAGCTTACCGAGCAATCCGGGCAGGTTTTCGTGCTGACCGTGCCGTGGGTGGCGGGGGTTTCCCGGGTCGCCATCCTCCGTGACGGCGTGCTCGTCTCCGAGCGACGCCTTTCTTCGACGGCGCCGACGATCTCGGTTCAGGACGTCGTCACCGAGGCTGACGGCCGGACCTGGCTCCGCTGGACCGCCGCCGACGCCGACGGCGATCCGCTCTCCTACCGGGTCGAGTGGAGCCGGGACGGCGGCGCGTCCTGGCTTATGCTCACCACCTTGCTTCCCGAGCCGGCCTTCGAGGTCTACCTGGACACCTACCCCGCGGCCGCGGCGCTCTTCCGCGTGCTGGCGAGCGATGGGCTCCGCACGGTGGAGGGGCGTACGGCGACACCGTTGACGATCCCCGAGCACGGGCCGGTCGTCACCATCGACGCGCCGCTGGAAGACGAGGTCTATTCCGGCAACCAGCTCGTCATTCTCAAAGGTTCCGCGATCGACCTCGAGGACGGGACCTTGCCCGACACGGCCTTGACCTGGAGCTCCGATGTCGCAGGGGCGCTCGGCTCGGGCGCGGAGCTGCCGATTGGCGCCGAGACCCTGGCCGAGGGTTCCCACACGCTGACGCTGGCGGCCCAGGACAGCACCGCCCGCGCCGGGTGGGCGACCCGGGTCATTACGATCCTGCGGGAGGCGCCTGCCGATCCCGTGACGTTGAGCATCGGGCCGGCAGAGCTGCCCTTCATCTTCGAGTCGGGGGGGGCGCTGCCGGCACCCCTCGAGGTGGGGATCAGCCACAGCGGGCCGGCCGAGCTGGCCTGGACCGCCGCCGCCGACCAGCCCTGGATCGGGCTCGACGCCACCTCGGGCACCACCCCCGCCACGCTTTCAGTCAGCGTCGATCCGAGCGGTTTCGCGGCGGGCGCCTACTTCGGGAGTGTCAGAATCACCGCGCCCGGAGCGGAGGCGGGAACCCCCGCCATCGTCCTCGTCACGCTCGCGGTGGACGGCGGTGGGCCGTTCCCCGTTCCGCTCCTCGGCCTGGTTGCCGGGGCTCTGGCGATCGGGGTGCTCGGGAGCCGCGTGCGCCGAGCGGCGCGCCGGGGTGAGGCGCCATGTCGCCGCTGACCCACCGGCCCCGCGGCACCATCCGCGGGGCCGGACCGAAACTAAGGACGAAACTTCACTCGAGGAGCACAACAAGGATGAGTACCCGGATGTTTCTGGTTGGTCTTTGTTCCGCCGTCGCTCTGGTGACAGTCAGTTACGCCGAGCCCGGTGGCCGCGGACAGGCCAAGGTTGTGCCTGTCGGCGGCGCGGTTCGTTCCGACAGAGGTTCGGATTCGCCGTCCTTGCACACGATGGATCGCTACAGCCTTCATGCGTTGGAGCGCACACGGCGGTACGCAGAGGACGGACGACCAGGGAGACAACTTGGACTGAACCGGTCAAGCCGTGCGCAGAGTCGACCCGTCAGCGCGGATCTCGCTGCGCCACGCCCAACCGCCCGTGCCGCAACGCAATGGGCCAAGACTTTCGATCTGGGAGGCCTCGAGACCTGCCTGTACCTCGAACAGACCGCAGACGGAGGTTTTGTGGCTGGCGGGGAGGCGGATGAAGATGTCTGGATACTCAAGGTGGATTCATCCGGCACGACTCAATGGCAAAAGCGGTTTGGCGGCACCGGTACTGAGGAGTTTGGAGCGATGGACATGACGCCCGACGGGACTTTCATCGTCGCGGGAAGAACGGAAGGAGCTACTCCCGGCGAGGACGACTTGTGGATCTTCAAGATAAGCTCGACGGGAGACTACTTGTGGAACAAGCGCATTGATGCCGGCGCCGCGGGCGAAGGTTTCATTGCTGGCGCCGCGACCTCTGACGGTGGGTTCATTGCTTTTGCCGTGGGCGTCGGGGTGTATGGATACCGGTTCGACGCCGCAGGGGACATCGTGTGGCAGAAGGAGTACGTGGGCGACTGGATAGCGCAGATTGTCCACCAGACGCGGGACGGGTTCATTGTTGGAGGCTTTACCCTCGAGGCTGACTTTGACGTGTGGATCGGCAAAATGACCGACTCAGGCAGTTTTGAGTGGGAAAGAACCCTAGGCGGGACCGGCTATGACTCCATGAACGAGATTGCACTGGCGTGGGACGGCGGCTATGTCACGGCCGGTCAAACGGAGTCCTTCGGCGCGGGAAGCCGCGACGTTTGGGTAACGAAGCTCGATTCGTCGGGGATCCTTCAGTGGCAAAGAACGTACGGTGGGGAGAGCGGGGAGGCCGCTTTCTTTGTCGAGGCGGCAGCGGATGGAGGCTATCTCGTCTCGGGCTGGGATTGGGAAAAGACGCTGGCACTGAAGCTGTATTCGAACGGCGACATCCAGTGGCAAAGGTTGTACGGCGACGACGATACCATTACGGCCGGTGCCTACGCCTCCGCGCGGACCCTCGACGGTGGACATGCTTGGGGCGGGGTGTGGGACTTCTATGGCAACAAGGACTTCTGGCTGTCCCGCGCCGACTCCACGGGCTTCCTCTCGTCGTCCTGCGGGACCGATGCTTGCTTCAGCCCCGTCGATGGGCTGGCCACGGTTAGTATCAGCTCCTCGACCACGCAACCCTTGAGCTCCACTGCCGTCGACATCACTCTCGGCGCCACTGCGACGGCGGCATCGGTCATCTCGCGGTGCGGAGATGCTCCCGCTCCGACCGTCACGGAGAATACCGACTCGCCCGCGCGGCAGTACGAAGGCGTGGCTGCAAGCGAGCGCGCAACGTGCACGGGAACCCTCGGCGCTATCAGCCCGAACCGCGGGGGGGATACCGGAAGTATCACCGCATTTGTTACGATCGCCGGCATAAGCTTTCAAAGCGGGGTCTCGGTCAAGCTGGTGCGATCTGGACAGACCGACATTCTTGCGTATCCGATTGGGTATCTCAGCCCGAATCGGGTCAAGGCCACCTTCGACTTGCTGGGCAAGGAGCAGGGCTCATGGGACGTCGTGGTCACCAACCCCGATGGTTCCACCGCCAGTCTCGCCTCCGCGTTCACCGTCGAGCCGGGCAGGGATCCGACCTTTTCGGTCGTCGTGCTCGGCCCCACCCGGGCGCGCGCCGGGGCGCTGCCCGGCTTTGGCATCGCGTATCGCAATGATGGCAACGTAAACGCCTATGGTATGCCCCTCTGGATTGCCTTTCCCAATTGGCTGACGATGACCCCGTTTTTTGACGTTACGGATCCAGTCGTGCCCGGTGATCCCGACCCCATCGATTGGACCCAGGTTCCCATCTCGTACAACACGAGCGCGGAAACCATCGTCCCGCTCTTGTTGATGGCGATCCCACCCGGCGCTGGTCAGTTGCGCTTTGCGCTGAAGATGCCGACAGATCCCCAGTACCTGGGCCGCGAGTTTGACGTGCACGCCTGGATGGGAAGCTCCGTGCTGGAATCGTACTCTCCTGGCGGGCCCGGACAACGAGCGATGGCTCTGATGTCGCCCGAGGCAGTGGACTGCATCAAGGCCCTACAGAAGGTGGTGAGCGATATTCTAGGCTTCATTCCCGGAGCAAAATGCCTGGAAGAAGCCATCAAGCTCACTGGCGATGGTTTCGCCGACCAGATCACCAGCTCGCTCGGGACCCAGGACACGACGCATGATTCGATCTCCTTTTTCCAAACCATGATGGGGGTCGCGAAGCTGGCGGTGCTTTGTACGCCAGGGGCCTCGTGGGTCCTGGTGGCGGGTATTCAGGCCGTGCAGACAGGCGTCGACATTGCCCTGGCGCTACGTGATTGCGAAAGGTGGGCCATCAAGGTTCGCGAATCTCGGAAACGTACGCAAATCGTTTCCTCCTCCGATCCCAACGACAAAGGGGGACCCGATGGTGCTGGCGATTCCCGGTACTTTTCGGGTACCGAGCCCCTGCCGTACCTGATCCAGTTCGAAAACCTCCCATCCGCCACGGCACCGGCGCAAGCGGTGGTCGTGACCGACCAGCTCGATGCCACGACCTTGGATCTGGCTAGCTTTCGGCTCGGCGCCATGGGTTTTGGCGACCGCGTCCTCGAGGCGCCCCCTGGAGCAACCAGCTACGCCACGGAAGTGGACTTGCGTCCGGACATGAACCTGCGGGTACGGCTGAGTGCGGCACTGGATACGGGTAGTGGTACGGTCACCTGGACGTTTCAGTCCATCGATCCCGTTACGGGACTGCCGCCCGACGATCCCCTGGCGGGGTTCCTGCCGGCCAACGTCGAGCCGCCCGCAGGTCAGGGCTTTGTTTCCCTTGTCGTCGACCTCCAACCTGCGCTGCCCGACGGTACCGAAGTTCGGAACGAGGCGAGGATAGTCTTTGACTCCAATCCCCCGATAGACACGCCGGAATGGCTCAACACGGTCGACAACGACAAGCCGGTCAGCCAGGTGCAAGCTCTGGCGGCTTCCCAGAGCGCCGCCTGCTTCCAGGTACAGTGGTCCGGCAGCGACACCGTTTCGGGTATCCAGGACTATTCCGTCTACGTGTCCGAGGACGGCGCAGCTTCCGTGGCCTGGCTCCAGCAGACCGACAATACCTCCGAAGTCTTTCACGGAGTGCCGGGCAGAACCTACGCGTTCTACTCGGTGGCTCGCGATTTGGCGAACAATGTGGAGGACGCACCTGGCGCGGCGGACACCACGACCCTGGTTGCGCAGAGTGCACCGCTCAGCTTCACTCTCGCCTGCGACCCCAGCTCGCTAGCGGTCGCGTCGGGCGTCTACGCAACATCGACCTGCACCGTCTCCTCGGCCTGCGCCATGGACAGCGTGATGCGCTTTCAGTGCCCAAATCTCGTCTCTGGACTCTACTGCAGCTTCAATCCGGGGAAGCTCGACCTTTCTGCGGGAGCCTCGTCCGACACGAGCTTGCAGGTACTTGGGGACTCATCCCTGGCCCAGGGCGCGCATCCGTTCACGGTCCAGGCGTGGAGTGGAGCGTTGACCCAGACCCTTGACATGACAGCCTTGAGCGCAGGGGTCCCGATAGGCGCATCAGGACTCGCGGCGGCGACCGTGGCGCTGGTGTTGGTGCTGCGGCGGCGCCGGCGGTATGCTCGAAACCAGCCTCGGACGCCACGTCGATGTCCATCTCGGGAGAGCGAATGACGCAAGGAGCGCGACGAGTCGGGCCCCCGTGTCGTGCAGGGATGACCGGGGCGCCTCGATCCGTCGCGATGATCGAGCGGCGGCGATCCGCCAGGCCACGGTATCCCCGGCGGGCGCCGCCGTCTCAGCTCTGCGTATTCCGCAGGTGCCGGCCAACATGGGCGATGACCGCCCGCCGTTGCTGCCGATCCCAGAGCAGGTGGATGGACAAGCAGGAGTTGGCGGAATGAGCACCGAGTGTGATGTGCGCCTGGAAGAGCTCGCGCCGTCCCTTGTGGACAAAGAGGTATTGCTCTCGGTGCTTGCCCCGCGCCGTGTCCGAGATCCGCGCCTTGTAGGTGTAGCCGCGATCGGCGAACGCCATCTTGAACGGATAGGATCCAGTGGAAGCATTCAGACTGGACTGCCAGGTTGCCGCGACCTCGCTGACGGCGCGCAAGGCGCGATAGGCCTCCTCCGGCCGCACGAACGGGGATTCCGCCGCGGATTCGAAGGCGCTCGGAAGGAAGAAGAGCGTATCCGTGAAGGCCGCTTCGGCGCAGCGAACGGCGTCGCGAACGCTCTTCATCGCAGGCATCGGCTCCGCATCCACGGCCGGCGGCTCGGCCGGGCTTGCCGCTGTTGACCCTGCCCCTGCCGCCCGGCAAAGAAACCGGATGTCGGCGCGCAGGTCGTCGTTTTGACGCTGGAGAACGTCATGCTGCTCCCGGAGATCACAGCACTGCCGCTCCAGCGCTTCGTTCTGGACGCAAAGCTGCCGATTCCTCTCTTCGGAGACGAAGAGCTCCTGCCAAAGGACCTCGTTCTCGTGGCGACTCCTTGCCAGGGTCAGGTCTGGGGCGGGCGTCCGCTTCCTGCCGCCCTCAAGAAGCCGCGCGACATCCTCGAGAAGGTCTCGGGGATGCAGATTCCCCTGGACGGCAACCTGTCGAACGAGCTGCGCCACCGCCTCGGCGGCAAACTGACCGACGCCGTCGCCGGTCGCGTTCGGACGCGCCCGGCGCGCCTCGCTGCGGGATTGAGGCGCCGCGGGCCGAGAAACAGTAGCAGGGCGCGGCGAGATGAGAAGCCGCCCAGTGGTCGCATGGGCACGCCCGATCATGGGAACCGAGGCAACTTGACCCTGGGGACCTTCGACCTCCATGGACTCCTCCCGAGAGTTTGACTCCGTGGAGCGCAGACAGAACCTCTTCGCCTCCATACGTGTAAGATAGCCATCGATCATGCGATTGTCAAGAGATCCGTCAGATAATTTCACAAATCTAAGGAGATTCCAGAACCATATTTGTACGTTTCCATTATTTTTTTGGTGCTAACCAACGCTATTAGCTAATTCGTTAGGCTAACGCATTATATAGGGTTGGTCAGTCAGGATAACTTGTGCTTTGTTGCGACTAGTTTGCGAAATTCAGTATCAGTCAATAGCTAACTTCCAAGGATCAACCTGGGCCGGCCCCCCTCAATAGGTCGGCCACCCTGACAGGAATCGGCATGACCGCCAATGCCCACTTCCCGCATGACGTCCCAATAACGATGCCGGCCTGCGGGCCGGCGACATGTTCGGGCGGGATTTGGACCTGACCCAAACCACCGCTGTAACCCGGGCCTGCAACGCGTGCTGCACATTATCGCACCTGCACTCGTATTTCGGCGCGATGAAGCGCGGTGGCCGTCACGATGGCGCGGAGGTGCGCTGGATCAAAGTCGATGCGGCCTTCGCGGCTCCGTACAGTGTGGTTGTCGCGTAGCTCCTGGCCGCGCGGCGATGCAGCCGCACGGTCACGGTGAGCTCCCGCTGGCCGGACGAGGGCGATCCGGGTTCGCTCACTCGACCGGCGGGTCTCCGGGTCCCGCGGGCAGTCCACCGAGGTCCGCGCCGCGGACGATCGCGGTCTGATCGATGTAGAACGAGCGGAGTCCCGTAGTGCCATGGGCCATCGGCGTCGCCGTTGACCACCATCCGACCTCTGCGTTATCGCCGTCGGCGGCCGGCGCCACCTCGAGCGCAAACTCGTAGCCCGACTTCTGCCCGCTTGCGAGGTTCGCGTCGATGAACGGGATGTCGGTCCCGGAGCCGAGCACAGCGAGCGACGGGGCGTAGCGGTGCGGCGCGGCGACATTGACGTAGTCTGTCTGCGCACCAGCGAGGGTCCGGAGCACTCCGATCGCCGCGGCTTCATTGGCCATCATGCGGCTGCGGAGGAGGCTCGGGATTGCAGCCGCGGCGAGGACGCCGATCATGGCGACGACGGCGAGCGCCGCAGCGGCACCGCCACCACTGCTCAAAGCGAAGACAGGCGCCAGAGGGTAGGCGAACGGATTGCGCCCGACGGCCGGGGCCGCTCCCGGCCGCTCCCGCTCGCGGAGCGCGGCAACGCGCTTGGAGAGGTAGGGATGAGAGGCGTTGAGCTCGAAGACCGCCATCCAGAATCTGCCGGTATCGCGCCGCTGGTCGACGAAGGCGTCGAGATTCATCCGCCGGGCCTGACTGCCGCCGGCGGCGAGCAGCGCCAGCGCCCGTGAGCTGGTCTCCAGATCTCCCACCACGACATGACCACAGGCGTCGCAGGTGTACTCGCAGGCCCGCGAGTAGGCCGGGCCAAGCCACGGCACGGCGCGCGCGGGCAGGAGCAAGAGACCCCAGGTGAGGTGACCCGCCGCGAGGTGGCCGATTTCGTGTGCGATCACGAAGTCCAGCTCGTCGGGCTCGCCACCCTCGCCTCGCGCGGCCTGCTCGCAGGCGTCGACCAGGTCCGACAGGAGGATGACGAAGCGGCGCCGCAGCAGCTTGGTGGCGAAGGCATTGAGCACCTCACCGGCCTCGAGCAGGTATACCTCGGGGACCTCGGCGAGGCCCAGCTTCCGCGCGGCCGCGACGACCTTCTGGTAGAGGTGGGGAAGCTGATCGGGGCCAAGCTTGACGCCGTTTCCCGTGACGTGGGCCAGGAACAGCGCGTGGGCGATCAGCACCACGACACCGATCGCGGCGGCGTAGAGGATGCCCACGAGGCTGACGATGACGACCAGCCACACGAGACTCGAAACCACCACCGAGATGGCGAAAAGGGTGCGTTCGCGGGGAGTGCGGAGCTGTTGCGCGAGCATTCGACCTCCCGACGGCTTGCGAGCATGGGGTGGATGGTGACGCCAAGCGTAGCGTGGGCGCACAGAGTAGTCAAAACCTCTCCGCTCGGCCGAAAACGGACCGGACCGCAGCATGAACGATTCGGGAGGCACCGCCGTCAGTTGCTGCTTTGGGCGGGGTTTCGGATCGGCTGCGAATGGATGATGAGCCCGGTGCTGATTTTCAGCGAGCCGAGCCTGGCGTCTCACGGCGGTGCGCCGATTCGCCCTCAGTGGGTGTGCCGGTCCGCGCTGCGAGCAGCTCCTCTGCGCGGCGCAGATCGGGCAGCGTCCCCAGGCGGGCGAAGATTTCGCGGGCCTGCCGCAGGTGCGCATCTTGCTGCGGATCGGGCCCATGGCGGCCGAGCTCGAGGTGCAGGCATCCTTCCAGGTGGCTCAGTCCAAATTGTCCGGCCCGAGTCAGAGCTCGCTGCCAGAATCGGCACGCGCGCTTCCGGTGCCCATGGAGACACAGCAGCCGGCCATCGCAATACCACGACCAGGGCAAACCCAGCGGAGCGACCCGCGCCTGCCTTCTGAGACTGGTGCAGGCCTGGACCGCCAGCGGGCCGACGTCGTTGGCCTGCACCACGCTCTGGGCCTGCAGTGCCCGGAGGTCCAGACAGACCTGGGCCAGAGTCCCGCTCGTCATCACTCCCGGCGCTCCAGAAGGTTGGACACGGGTCGCGAGCTGGACAGCCTCACGGGCCAGCTCCAGAGCCCTGGGCGCGCGCCCCTGGCGCAGCTCGAGCAGAGCCAACATCGCCTGGGCGGCAAGTTTGTCGTCGTCGGTCTGGTCTTCGGCCAGCAGCGGCACCAGCGCGCTGCCGCGGCAGACGGCCTCGGAAAGCCGACCCAGCCGCAAGAGGCAGCCCACCTGGCACAGGGCGGCCGCGGTCTGCATCTGCAAGTCGTCCATCTGCCGGGCTTCCGCAAGCAACCGTTCCGAGACGGCCAAGGCCTTGTCGAAGCCGCCCTGCAGCGAGTGGACCAGCCCCTTCAGGCCCATCGCCTCTGCCGTCTGGCGTCGGTCGCCAAGCTGCGAGGTCAGATGCGCGGCCTCCTCCAGGCTCCGAACCGCCTCTTCCAGGGCTCCGGACCCGGCAAGGTAAAGGCCGCGGAGCAGCAGCACGGTGGCCAGTGCCCCCGAATCCTCGGTGCGGCGAGCCAGTTGCAGGGCGCGGCGGAAGTACGCGCCAGCGACGAAGCGCAACGGCATGAAGGAGGTCCCCAGCCCGAGGACGGCATAGGCGCGAGCCGTCTCCGGACCCAGGCGGTTCCGCTCCGCAAGGGTCGCGCCGTACGCTGCCAGCAGGAAGCTCGAGGGAAGGTCGCCGAGGAAGTAGTCCACCTGTTGCAGCCGCTCGCAGGCTCGGTACGCTTCCAGGGCAGTCTCCTGAGCGGGTGTCCGGGCGGCCGCGATTTCTCGCTTCCGCCAGGGACGCAGCAGCAACCGCGGCAACTGACCGAGCAGGCGCACGGCGACGCGACCGGGCGTGGTCGGAAGCGGACGACCGAGGACGGCAAACGCTTCTACCAGATGCTGGCGGCTCTCGCGATGCCTGCCCGCAAGAGAGAGCGCGTCGCCCAGGCGCCGCTGCCAGCACGCTCGACGATAGGGAGAGGCAGCAGCTCTCGGGGCCTGTCCGGATCCATCTGTCAGCTCCAGAGCCGTGCGGAACAGCCGCGTCGCTTCCTCGTTCGCGCTCGCGCTCAGCGCCCGCTCCCCCGCGCGCTCCAGGTACACCAGCGCCTTGTCGGGCCTGTCCGCCGTCCTCCAGTGCTGTGCGAGCTCCGTCAGGTACGCGTCCAGCTCGCTGCCGTACCGTGCCTCGATGCTCTCGGCCACGATCCGATGCAAGTCGGGACGCCGCCCCTTGTCGATACGGCCGTACACGACTTCCCGGATTCGATCGTGCGCGAACCGCAAAGTCCCCGGCTGCGGCTCCTCGAGCACATGGCGGCGCAACAGCTCCTCAATTGCCTCCAGCAGGGCAGTCTCCTGGAGCCCTGCGGCCTCGGACACCAGGCGGATGGGGCCTTCGCGGCCGATGACGGCGAGCCGCTCGACCAGCCGCAGGGCGTTCTCGGAGAGTCCCTCGACGCGCCGACGGACCACATCCACCAGTGAGCCTGGTAGCGGTAGCGAATCGCAGGCAGCCTCCAGGGACTCGGGCTGGATGGCGCCGATCTGCCACTGCCCGGCTCCGTTGCGCGCCAGTAGGCCCTGATCGACGGCCAGACGCAGGTATTCGGCGACGAAGAACGGGTTGCCCTCGGAGTGGCGAGCCAGAAATCGGCTGAAAACGGGCGGCGGCGGCTGCATCGCCAGCATGTCGCCGACAATCGAGGCCACGGCGGTCTCGTCGAGCCGTGCCAGGTCCAGGCGCTGGACCGCACCAGCGCTTTTCAGGCGCTCGAGGGCGTCCGTGGTCTCCTCGGAGCGATAGGTGCCCAGCACGAGCAGCGCCTGGCTGGCCAGTCGCTCGCTGCGGCAAAGGAGGCCAAGCAGATCGAGCGTCAGGCCGTCTGCCCACTGCAAATCGTCGAGGACCAGCAGCAGCGGCTCATCCTCTGCCGCGGCCGCCAGCGTGTCGGCCAGGCTCATCAAAAGGCGCAGTCGTGCCGCTTCCGGATCAAGCGCAGGGAGCGGCGGATGGTCGCTCTGGCCCGGCAGATCCGCCAGGGACGGCTCGACCTCGGCCAGCACCCTGCCGCGAGCCCCGAACACGAGCTCCGTCTCGTCCGCGCCTCGCTCGCGGCAACGGTCGCCGATCTGGCGCAGCGGCGGCCGCAGTGGCTCCAGCGGCGGGCGCAGCCCGCCGCCCGATTCGAGGTTGCCCTCGGTGCACTCGCCGACGAGCACCGCCACGCCCTGGTTGACAGCTTCCCTGCCGAGCTCCACGACCAGCCTGGTCTTACCAACCCCGCTTTCGCCTCCCAGCAGCACGAGGCCCCCACGGCCGCGCTCGGCCAGGCGAACCCGCTCGCGGAGCGCAGCCAGAGGGGAGTCGCGCCCGGTCATGCCGGCGCGGTACAGGTACGCTCGGCCTCGAGGTCCGGCCGCCGCCACTTCGTCGTCCGCGGCTCCCAGCCTGCCAAGCGCAGCTCCGACATCCTCGGCGTGGCCAAGGCGATGACGCGGCTCCTTGGACAGCAACCGCATTACCAGGTCGTCCAGCTCCGGTGGAAGTCCGTTGGCCAGCTTCGATGGAGGCAGCGGCTGTGCGGAAATATGAGCAGCGAGCATTTCCCTTTGGCCCAGGCCGGTGAATGGGGTCCTGCCCGTCAGGCCTTCGTAGAGGATGCAGCCGAGGGCGTACAGATCCGCCCGCGCATCGAGACGCTCGCCCCGCGCCTGCTCTGGCGCCATGTAAGACAGGGTCCCGCTGATCCCGAGATCGACCTCCAGCGCCTCCCGGCTGAGCGGGCCTCCGAAGCACGCAGCCAGCCCGAAGTCCATCAACACCGGGACGCCGGCGCTGCTAACCAGCACGTTCTCCGGTTTCAGGTCGCGGTGGACCAGCCCCTCGCCGTGCAGATAGGCCAGCGGCGCACACAGGCGTCGGATTATCGACAGGACGCGAGTGCGAAGCTGGTCCAGAGAGACCGCTCGGGGCGTGCCCGAACGCGTGTTCCCGTTTCCGGGAGTGGCATCCGGAACCGAGGCCGGCGCGCTGGCGACCGCACGCGACGGCAGCGCGAGCGAGGCGGTCTCGGCCGGATTCCCGCCTTGCGTCGCGGTCGCGGCGTTGACCGGGTGCCCTTCCTGCGGGCCCTCGCTCGGTTGCAGCTCGCGCCACCACAGCCGCAACGTCTGGCCCTCTAGCAAGTCCATCGCATACCAGGGCAGGCCATCGTTCAGCCCCTCGTCCACGATCCGCACGATCCCCGGATGCCGCAGGCGGGCCAGGGCGTGGATCTCGCGTCGGATGCTCTGGAGCTGCGCTTCGTCCGGAACCCGTACGGTCTTCAACGCGACGACCGCGCCCGTCTCGTTGTGCTCCGCTCGCCAGACCACGCCCATCCCGCCCTTGCCGAGCGGCTCGAGGATTCGATAGGGCCCGATCGCTTTCATGCTGCCTCGCGCGGGTTTTCTCCCTGCCTCCGAGCTTCAGCCATGCGCTCCCGGGGCAGGGTGCCCCGCGCGTGATCAGCGGCGGATAGACTGGCGGCCGCACCGGCGATAGCACCGACGATCGGGAGGAAGGCACGGGGTTTCTTGCTGAACACCAGGAATTCCGGCGTCGGCCGCATGTCGGGTGATGCTCCGTTACAAGTATCCGCGCGATTTGCGCTCGCCATGGTGTAAAGCCCATTCGGCCGACGCCAGAATTCCGCATGGGGATCGGGCCGATGGGTCGGCCGCAGGCGTCTGGCGTCGGGATGGCGCACGCGCCCAGGGCTCGACAGCATAGCACTGCAAAAACGGCCGGGTCAAACGCGTCCGTGATGCCGAACGTACGTGAACGCTTGGGGGCGCGCTCCCACTGCCTGAGTCCGGTTTCGTCCTTTACACTTCTTTCACCGCAGGCTTCGGCGAGCAGGGGCAGGAATCATCGCGCCCCATTCGCATCAAGTTAAGCGGTTCGTGAACCGCCCCTACGCCAGGATGCTACCGTTGCAGCGGTCGCGTCATCTGTTGCGACGGACGGGGGCCGATATCATGGCGGCGACCACCCAGCCAACTTCCGCCATGGCCCCTTTTCCCCACCGCGCCCTTCGTTTCTTCGTCTACGACAGAGCGGTCCGAGGGGCGTCTTCCGGGAGCACCGCCCGCTCTCGTTCGAGGTGCCCGCACTCGACGAGCCAACGGCGCTGGCCTTCGGTGAGGTCCTCGAGGAGCTGGCCGCGGAAGAGGCGGTCGTGCTCTCCCGCGTCAAAGGCCTCCTGGGCGCACCGGAGACGGGCGAGTGATTGGCCCAAGCGGCTCGCAGGCCCAACTCCCATGGCGGACGCGAGCACGTTCACCTCGTCGAGGAATTCCCGTGCTGTCCGGGTTGCGGCGAGCTCGATGTGGCCCCGCTGGCAGAGGAGAACTGCCAGGCAGAGACGATCTCCCACCTCGCGCATCATCCCTTCGCCATGGACGGCATGCTCGCACGCCGCGGTGAGGTCCCCGCTGGTCAGACGACGCCAATCGGCGAGGTCGCCGAGCACGATCCCCTCGTCCCGCCGGTTGCCGACCTCGCGGTGGATGACGAGGGCCTGCTCGCAGAGCTGCCGCGCCTCCTCCATCCGGCCCTGCTCCTGGTGCAGGGTGGCGAGGTAGCCGAGCACGATCCCCTCGAACTGCCGGTTGCCGACCTCGCGGTGGATGACGAGGGCCTGCTCATGGAGCTGCCGCGCCTCCTCCATCCGGCCCTGCTCCTGGTGCAGGGTGGCGAGGTAGCCGAGCACGATCCCCTCGAACTGCCGGTTGCCGACCTCGCGGTGGATGACGAGGGCCTGCTCATG
>JACPHN010000115.1 GCA_016188575.1 Candidatus Schekmanbacteria bacterium | reverse complement strand
TTCCCCGGTTGAAGGCGGCCCTGGGCTCTTTGAAAACACGCTCCTGACGCGGCTCACCGCATGCCGATAACCCTCTACATCACCGACATGGAGGGCTCGTTCGAGGACGGTCTGGAGAAAGGTCTGGAACAGGGTCTGGAGAAGGGTCTGGAGAAAGGCCGGGAAGAAGGAGTGCGGCAGCGGGAGCGAGCCTTGCTCCGCTCGATGGTTTCCCGCGGCCTGACCGTCGAGCAGATCTGTGAGCTGACGGGCATGGCCGCCGCGGACGTGCGGCGGGCGCTCGGATCGTAGGCCGGCACGGCGCTGCGGGCGCAGCAGCGACGGCCTGGCGCGTCAGGACGGCGTCCAGCGCCTCCGGGGTAATGACGACGAAGTGTGGCGGACCTTCGGCTCTCCAACCTGGCCGAAGCCAGGATGGAGCCCGTGGCCGCTCGGGGAGGGTCGATGAGGCTGCTGTACAGACGGCGCGGCCGGCTGGGTTGAACCTCGCGGCTGTCGAAGATGGCGCGCGCGCACAGAAAGCCCGCGCCCAGCGCCTATTGCTCCACGAGTTGCAGGAAATACGTCGTGCCGGTGCCGTAGTCTCCGAGGACGATGCACAGCCCGCCTTCGCTCGGACATCGGCGCAGGTCGCGGGGGGGTCTTCGCAATGCGCTCACGGGCGGCTCGCAGTCGGACTGACGGTGAATTCAGGGGGACAAACCGCCATTGCGCTTTGGGCCGGTTCGCCCGTAAGATGGGGGCGTCCACCCCGGACGAAGTCGGCGACGCCACGCCGATCGCTGCTGCTCGGCGCCACCGCCGACGTTGACGGCTGAGCTCTGCGGGTTGTCGCGCTACGAGCGGTGACCCAGGAGGCGCAGGTGGTATCTGAGGAATCGGCTTGCGGCGAAGTCCGCGCGCGCAGAGCGCGGCGCGGCGATGATCGCAAGCGGTCCGCTGGCGCCGGGTGGCGCTGGCGTTCTCTTCCCCACCATCTGCAAGCCTATAACCCTATAGTCCTTACCCGATCTCTGCCGTTTCCGAATGGCGGGGGTCGCGGTCCGCGTACGCGAAGGAGAAGTGGCGATGTCTAGTGTTGTGGCGAAGAGACTTGCGGGCACCGAGGTGACGCTCGGGCCTGACGTCCTGAATGCGCTGCGGTCCCGTCTCCGCGGCGCGCTGGTGCTTGCCGGCGAGGGCACTTACGAGGAAGCGCGCACCGTCTGGAACGCGATGATCGACTGCAAGCCAGCGCTTGTCGTACGCTGCCTGGGGGTCGCCGACGTCGTGACAGCAGTCGCTTTTGCGCGCGAGCACAGCCTCGTTCTCACCGTGAAAGGTGGCGGGCACAACATTTCGGGGCTGGCGACGTGTAACGGCGGCATGCAGCTAGACATGTCGCTCATGCGCGGAGTGTGGGTTGACCCGGTAGCACGCACGGCGCACGCCCAGGCGGGGTGTCTGCTGGGCGACGTGGATCGCGAGACGCAGATTTACGGCCTTGCCGCCGTGCTCGGTTTCGTCTCTGCGACTGGCATCGCGGGACTGACGTTGGGCGGCGGGTTCGGGTATTTGACGCGCCGGTTCGGCTGGACGTGCGACAACGTCCGGTCGATGGACGTGGTGACTGCGGAAGGCCGCACCGTCCGTGCGAGTGAAAACGAAAACCGCGACCTGCTGTGGGCGTTGCGAGGAGGGGGAGGCAACTTCGGCGTGGCCACGGGCTTCACGTACGCGCTGCACCCGGTCGGGCCGGAAGTCGTCGCCGGGGCCATCGCGTGGCCTGGGGAGCACGCGCCGGAGGTGCTTGCGATGGCGCGGTCGGTCATCGAGGATTCGCCCCGAGAGCTTACCTGCGCGGTCGTGTTGCGCATGGCGCCGCCCGCGCCATGGTTGCCGAAGCACATCCATGGAAAACCCGTCGTCATGCTCGCACTGTGTCACTCGGGGGCAATGGCGGCCGGCGAGGAGCTGCTGCGGCCCATCAAGGCATTTGGCACGCCGGTGGGCGACATCGTGCAGCGGCGCGCCTACGTTTCGCAGCAGTGTCTCCTCGATGCGACGCAACCAAAGGGGCGTCGCTACTACTGGAAGTCGGAGTACCTGCCGGGGTTGACGACGGAGCTCCTCTCGAAGTTGGCCGAATATGCCGGGACAATCGTCTCGCCCCATTCGGCGCTCATTCTTTTTCCCATCGACGGCGCGCTCGCCGCGCTCCCCGTGGAGCACTCGGCGGTGGGAAACCGGGATGCCCGGGTTGTCCTCAACATTACGTCATCCTGGGAGACGGCCGCGGACGATGAGGCCAACGTCGAATGGGCGCGCGCAGTGTGGCGGGACTTGCGGCGGTTTTCGACTGGCGGCACTTATGTCAACTTCCTGACCGAAGAGGAACCGGCAGAGCGTATCCGCGCGGCCTATGGAAGCAATTACGAGCGGCTGGCGCAGCTCAAGGGACGATGGGATCCGGAGAATCTCTTTCGCGTGAACAAGAACATCGCGCCGCACGTGTAACAGGGGAATCCCCACTCTCGCCCTCTCCCGCGTGAACGTGTGGCGGGGGAGGGAAATCGCGATCGCCTGGCCCTATGCGCGCTCCGAACTATTCGCCGGCGGCGGCGCGCCGACGGAATCCGCGGTGCCAGCGACTGCGAGCGGCAGCAGCTCTACGAGGTTTTGCGCCACCAGCTCCTGAAGCAGACCGGATGTCTGTTCGCGACAGACTCCCAGCTCGACGTCGTACTCCTCGGTTAGCGCCATGCACAGATCGGACAGGGTCCTGGGCAGGGCAAGCATCTCCCACACCCGGGTGCCGACCGCGTCCAGGCCGAAATACGCGCCTTTTTCGATGTCCAGCAACACCGCTTCGCCGTCGACGGTCGCTGCGACGGTGCGCTCGCTGCGCACGATGACAACCTCGGTGTCGGTGAGCACGCTCATGAGCTTCTCCTTTCGGTCCTCGCCGCGCGGGCCGCGGCCGCAGTGGCCGCAGGTCGAGGCTGAGGTGAGGGGATCTCTTGTGAGGAAAGCGGCGCCGCCATTTGATCACGCCGCAGGTCGACCATGCTAGCGAGGTCTTCTGGGTAGCACAAGGTTGTTGCGGTGCCCCAACCCACCTGTGCGCGGCCCCACGCGTTGCAAATGAGCGCGCGCCTTGCTACGCTGCTGAGCCGCCCACGGCATACATGACGGTGAGCCCGCCCACCCGCGCATGCGGTCATTGCGCGCTCGCGCCTCGCTTCAGAACAGATCGCCTCTTCATGCCGCCTCAGAAAAACGCAACGGATTGACCGCGATGGAAGATTCGCCGTTCGTCCTCGCCATGCGCACCTCCCCGGGCCAGGTTCGCCTGCTGGCGCTGCCATTGCGCCGCTACACCGTTGGCCGCCGCCGCGACAACGATCTGTGCCTGGAATCCGAGCCGACGGTGTCGCGGTATCACGCCGAATTCCTGGCCGAAGCTCACCGCCTGACGTTACGCGATCTCGGCAGCACGTTCGGCACCTTCGTAAACGGCGCGAAGATTTCCGAGGCCGTATTGCAGGATACCGACGTCGTGCGTTTCGGGAAGGCCGCCCATGCCGAGTGCATCGTGCAGATTCGCCAGGCCCACGACAGTCAGCTCCTGCTCAGAGAAACGAGACGGCTGCTCCACATCGCCCGGGCGCTGTCGAGCTCGCTCGTTCTCGACGAAGTGCTCGAAATGGTGATGCAGGCAATCATCGAGGTATCGGGCGCCGAGCGCGGCATTCTCATGCTCAATGGGGACGACGGACAACTGGCGACGCGCGTCGCCATGGACAGCAGTGGCCGCTTCATCAGTGATTTCCGCATGTCGACCAGTGTGACCGACGAGGTTTGCCGGACAGGTAAGGCGGTCATCATCGGCGACCTCGCCGCTGACGCCCGGTTCGCCGGTCGCGAAAGCGTCGTCGACCTCAACCTCAAGCGGGTGATGTGCCTGCCGCTGCGCGTGCCGCGGACGTCTCCGGCGCCCGCGCCCACGCAGTCCCTGGCCTTGTCGACGCCGGGACTGCAAGCGTCGGTGCTGCTTCACGAAGCGACGGACTCGCTGGTGCTCGCCGAGGACTCCTCGGAACCGCGATCGGGGGAGGTCAGCCCCGCCTTCACGGCTTCGCTACGGTTCAAGCGGCTCACCCGGGACACCGAGCTGATCGGCGTCGTTTACGTCGATTCTCAACTGAACGCCCAGCCGTTCACGGCGCTCACCTACGAATTCTTGCAGTCCCTGGTGAGCCACGCCGCGGTCGCGATCAACAACTCCCGCCTCGTGGCCCAGCAGCGCGCCTGGGAGTCTCGCCTGGCGTCCCTCATCGAGGCATCACGGCTGTTGAACACGACTCTGGACCTCGACCGGGTGCTGCAGGTTATCTTGGAGATCGTCACCGAGGTTGTGGATGCGGAGCATTGCACGCTGTTTTTGGTGCGCGACCAGATGTTGGAAGCGCGCTCGACGCATGGGTCCACGGACACTTCGCGCCGGGTTCCCCTCGCCACGGGCATTCCGGGGCACGTCGTGATGACCGGACAATCCGTGACCCTCGCCAATCCCACGATGGATCCGAGATTCGATGCGCAGTGCCACCCACTCGGGGCGGCGCCGCCGACGACCCTGCTGTGCAGCCCGATCCGGGACAAGGAAGGTCACACGATCGGCGCCTTGCAAGTTTCCAACAAGCGCTCGGGCGTCTTCCGCAATGACGACGTGCGAGCGCTCGAAGCGTTCTGCACCCACGCGGCGCTGGCAATTGAAAACGCCATCCTGTTTCGACAGGCTACCGAAAAAAAGCGGCTCGACCAGGAGTTGGAAGTCGCCGGAGAAATCCAGCGCCGCCTGCTGCCGGCCTCGCCCCCGGTCATTCCGGGCTTTTCGGTGGCCGCGCTCAATGTCCCGTCGATACAGGTTGGCGGTGACTACTACGATTTTCTGAAAATACGGGCGCGCACGACGGGGGGAGCGGGCAAGCAGGCTCACGGGGATGACAAGGCGCTCAACCTCTGGGGAATCGTCATTGCCGATGTCGCCGGCAAGGGCATACCCGCGGCGCTGCAGATGGCGACGCTGCGCGCGAGTCTGCGGGCGCAGGCGGAGAAGTATCGCAGCCTGGCGACGCTGATGCTGCGACTGAACGGTACCATGCTGCAAGTTTCGCCGTCCTCGAGCTTCGCGACCGTTTTTATTGCCGCGCTTGACCCGCAGACCGGTTCACTGAGCTATTGCAACGCGGGCCACAACGCGCCGATGCTCGTGCACGCGGACGGCTCTCACGAGCTGCTCGCAGAGGGGGGACCTATCATCGGAATCCTGCGGGGCATAACGTTTCAGCAGGGGAAGGTGCAACTGTGTCCGGGAGACGTCCTGGTCGCCTACACCGATGGAGTCACGGAGGCGCAAGATGTCTCCGAGGAGCTCTACGGCGAGGAACGGCTACTGGCCGCGATTGTGGAAAATCGGCACCGCGACGCCGCCGCGGTCCTGAAGGCGGTGTATGACGACGTATGCAAATTCGAGCAAGCAGCCGCGCGGCGTGACGATCTGACGCTGGTCATTGTGAAATGCGGCGCCGGCGAATGCTGAGGCGGCGCCAGCGAAAGCTGAGGCGGTGCCAGCCCGCCGACCATCGCGAGCGCGTGGTAGGAAGCAAACTCTAGGACGCCTGCGAGAGCGTGCGTTTTCGAAATCGCCTCTTGATCAGGTCGCGCTTGAGACGTGGCAAGTAGTCAATGAACAGAATCCCGTCCAGGTGATCGATCTCGTGCTGGAATATGCGTGCCGGGAGACCTTCGAAGTCCGCGCGCAGCGCCTCCCCGTCCAGCGTCAGTCCCTCGACGGTAACGTGCGTCGCCCGCATCACCATTCCGGTCACTCCCGGGATGCTCAGGCATCCCTCTTCCCCGGCTTCTTCCCCTGCCGCCGCGGTAATCCGCGGGTTGACCACGCAGAGACCATCCGAGAGTTTGGCTTCGGCGCCGGCATCGACGCATATCAGGCGCAGCCCGACGCCGACCTGCGGCGCCGCCAGGCCGATTCCCGGCGCCTCGTACATGGTGCGAAACATCGCCGCTGCCAGTGAGATAATCTCGTCCGTGATGGCATCGACCTGAGCAGCGGGTTCGCGCAGCACGGGATCACCGAGAATCCTGATCGGCAAAACCGCCGTATCTTCCAGTCTTATTTTCATCTCACCCAATCCTCGGCGCGTTTCCCCGCACGCAAGAGGTGCAAGCGCGCCGCATACTCGGTTGTCAGGTATATTCTTCACGCGACCGCCCACCGGAGCCACGACGCGCGCCGCGAGCTCGCGGCGCCCTATGGCGCGGCAGGCGCGGCCGCAGCTCCGATTCACCGCGTCTTCCCTGCGTTTTGGACCAGCATGAATTATTCTATCATCGCCGTCAAGCGACCACCCCTTCCCAGATCGCCCGGCTGTGCGGCTGCGCGAAGATCCCCCGTCTCACCTCCCCGCGCAAGCGGGAGGAGGGACGGAGGCGGTGCTGTCGCGTCGACGTCGAACAGGCGGTGAATTCAGGGGGACGGAGCGGAGTATGTCGCGATAGCGACAGCCGGCGCGGACGATGCTACTATCGAGGCAACCCACGCCAACCAGTGACTGACGACAATGCCCGAGACCTCTACTGCTTCTGCTCCTGTCGCGCTTGCCGGCCACACGCAGCACCTGCTCGAGTTTCCGCGCCTTCGCGAGATCGTCTCCTCGTTTTGTGCCACGGCGCCCGGGAAGGACCGCGTGCTCGCACTGTCGCCGGATCGACCGCTCGGCGATGCCACCCGCGACCTGGCGGCGCTCGCTCACCTGGAGAACGCGGTGCGGATCAATGGCCTCCCCCCCTGCGGTGGGCTGCCGGACATTCGCTCGCAGACTACCGCCGCCGCCGTTGTCGATGCGACTCTCGAGGCACCCCAGCTTCTGGAGATCCGCCGTTTTCTCGACATCGCCGCAGACGTCCGCGGGTATCTTGACCGCCTCAAATTTCTGGGCGAGCAGTTCCCGGAGGACGGTGCAACGGCGCTGCCGCCGCCGCTCGATCAGATCCTCGCGGAGCCCGAGCTCCAAAGCCACTCCGACTGGCCGGCGTGCATCAGAGTCCTGGCACCCGTGGCCGCGGCGGTAGTCCTTCAGCCCGGGCTCCGAAACGCGTTGCACAGGACGTTCGACGAAGCCGGAGAAATCAATGATAACGCCTCGCCGCGGCTGGCGACGATCCGGGCCGCGCTGCGGCAGACCATTGCGGGGCTGCGCCACGAGCTTTCCACGCTGGCTTCTTCCTCCACCTATGCGAATGCGCTCACCGACTCCGTAGTCACGATGCGCAATGGCCGCTACTGCCTTGCGGCCCGATCGAACTACTCCGGCACCTTTCAGGGCATCGTGCACGCGCGATCCGCAACCGGCGGCACATTCTTTGTCGAACCGCTGCAGACGACGGCGGCGCAGAACAAGGTCGCCGAGCTCACCGCTGACGAGCAAGAGGAGATCCAGCGCATCCTGCAGGAACTGACCGCTCTTGTCGGAAGCTGCTCGGAGCCGCTGCTGGCGACGTTCACGGCGATCGTGACTCTCGACGCGCTCGCAGCGCGGCACCTGTTCGCCGCGCGCGTAGGGGCTCACGTTCCCGAGCTCACCTTGTCGCCTGCCGAATGGTCGCTGGTAGGCGCGCGGCATCCGCTGCTGGCGTATTATCGAGCGGCCGATGCCGCCGCCGGCCCCGGCGCGGCCCCCGCGCCGGCGGTCGTGCCGATCTCGGTCACGCTGCCCCAGGGGACGCAGGGGCTCGTGGTCACCGGCCCGAACACGGGTGGCAAGACGGTGGCGCTGAAGACCATCGGGCTGATCTCGATGATGCTGCGCGCCGGTTTTCCGGCGCCGGTGTCGCCACGGTCGCGGGTGTGTCTGTTCGCCCAGATCTTCGCCGACATCGGCGACGAGCAGGCGATTCAGGACAATCTCTCCACGTTTTCGGCGCACCTGCGCAACCTCGTGGACATTCTCGCGGCCGCCACGCCGGAGTCGCTGGTGCTTCTGGACGAGCTCGGCACGGGAACGGATCCCGCGCAGGGTTCGGCGCTGGCTCTGAGCATTCTGGATTCGTACCTGGGCACGGGAGCCACCATCGTGGCAACGACCCACCAGCAACAGGTCAAGCTTTACGCGGTGAATCACGTGGCGTTGCAGGTCGCCGCTGTCGGCTTCGACCCCGCCACGCTGCGCCCCACGTACGAGCTTCGTCTGGGGCATATCGCCGGGGCGAGCGCCTTCTCCATCGCCACCACCTTGGGGGTGCCGCCGGCGATCGTGGAGCGGGCCCGGGCCTACCATGAGCAGAGTGGTCCCGACATCGATGCGCTGCTCGAAGACCTCGAGCGGCAACGGCAACGGCTTGCGGAGCGCGAAGCCGAGCTGCAGGGCCGAGAGGCGGCGGTGGCACGCGAGGGCGAGCGCCTGGAAAGGGACCGTAGAAGCGCGCTCGGGCGCATGGCGATCAAGGAGCGCCGCGCGACGACGCGCGCGGAGGCGATCCTGGCCGACGCCTCGCGCCGGGCCGAAGAGGCGCTGCGCGTGGCCCGCACGGTCGAGCGCGATGCGCAGCGGCTGCTCGATGACGCCGCGAAGAAGGACGCGGCGCGGCCCGCGCTGCGAAAGGCAGCCGAGGCACAACATCAGCAACGAATCGCGGCGCGTGCCGCGGTCACGGCCCTGGACGAAGCGCGCGGCGCCGCGCGGCACCGCCAGGAGCAGCTCGAGCGGATCGCCGAGCAGCTCGAGGAGCCAACTCCGAACCACCGCGCCCCGGTAGGCGTCGCGCCGCCGGCGTGGACTCTCGCGCCCGGCGCCACCGCCTGCGTGCGCGGCCTGGGAAAGGCACCGGGCCTGCTTGCCACGGTTCTGGCGCTGACGCCGGACGGCCAGGCGCTCGTGCGCGCCGGCGCCATCCAGATGCGCGTGGCTCAGGACGCGCTCGCACCACCGCTCCGCGCCGCGGCGAGCCGCGACCAGAACCCGCCGCCGCGGCATCCGACCGCACCCGCGACGGATCATCTGGACTGGGACCGGCACGCCGACACCAACCTGCCAACCCAGCTCGACGTGCGCGGCATGACCGCGGACGACGCGCTGGCGGAGGTGGATCGGTTCATCCACTCCGCCTACCTCGCCAACTACCCATTTGTGCGCATCCTCCACGGCAAGGGGACGGGTGCGCTGCGCAAGGCCATCCATGAGTATCTGGGCACCCTCAAGCTGCACTCCGGATTCGCCGCGGCGCCGCAAGCCAACGGCGGCGCGGGGGTTACCGAAGTGTTCTTCATCGAGCGTCCCGGCGCCCCCACCCCCAAGAGCTGATCGCATCACGAACGCGCACCCATGAGACGCCCACCGCTGGTTCCCACCTGGTCTTCCTATGCTCGCCTCCAGTATCGCACCGCGCGAGCGTCGCTCGCGATCCTCCGGCGCCACCTCGGCACCAGGGAGGCCCTGCGCACAGCGGCATCTGTCTTGCTCCGGCAGTTGCGGGGCGACCCCTGGCGCGCGCTGTCGCCGCCCGGCGACCCCAAGGAGGCCGATTCCCGATTGCAGTCCGGTCCCGCAATCGTCGCGTACCGCTACCTCTGTGAGAAGCTCGGCCAGCCGGCCGCCCTCGCCATCACCGCGGAGCTGGTAGCGGCCGGAGCGCTCGTCTTTCTGCCCTTCCTTGTCCCCACCATCGCGCTCGCGGAATCCCGCCTCTGGACGGATGACCAGCGCCGCGAGCTGATCAGCCAGATCGTGGGCCGGTTCCCGAACGCGTCCTGCGACGCGGTCGTCGCGGACGCTTCCGGTTTCTCGTTCCACATCCGCGCCTGTGCCTTCGTCACGCACGCGACCGCGCTCGGCCATCCCGAGCTCGCTGCCACCTTCTGTGGAGCTGACGCGGCGTTCTTTGCCCGGCAGCTCCCGGAGCTCATCTTTACGCGGCCGACCACACTCGCCGCGAACGGCTCCAGTTGCCACTTCTGTTTTCGCGTGGTCGACGCCCCGCCGGCAGCGGAAAGAGCATCGTAAAGACCCCCCACCTCGGCGCGTAGGGGCGCGATTCATCGCGCGCCAGGCCGGGCCGGGGATCATCGGGCAATGATCCGCCCCGATTGCCGGCCGCGATGAGCGGGCGCGATAAGTCGCGCCCCTGCGTCGCGGCCTCAGGTGTATTGCACATTCCGCCGGCGCCGGATCTTCGACCATTCCAATAGAAAGCTCACCGCAATGCGTTTTCTTTCTTGCAACGCCAGTGGCTTCAGCGACTGCCGCAACCAGTTTCCACCACCCGATCCACTTCCTCGCCGAGCACGGCGCTTATTCCCAGCCGATCCGTGAGTCTCTCCTCGAGCATCTGAATGGCGAGCGACCGGGGGAGACACGCAGAGAACTTGAGATCATCGATGGACTTCTCCTGGACCGGGCTGCGCAGCTCTTCGGACTCGCACGCGGCCAGCATAGCGGCGATGGATCCCACCGCCGCGTCACTGTCGTCGCTCTCGATGGGGATGCGAAAGTTGTCGGCCCGACCGACCGCCAGCGCCCGTCGGCCGAGCGCGGCGCCGAGCGCCGCATTCGCGCACAGGCCGGCGAAGGTCCACCAGTGGAGCCGCCCGCGCCCATCGCGCACGAGAGCCGTTCGCCCTTCCCGCAGCCACCCGTACTCTTTCCGCACCACGGCGAGTCTTTCCTGAGCGCGCCGCGAGAGGTGCCCCCGCTTTGGATCCTGACCCGCAAGCACGCGCTTGATCGCCTGGCAGAACGGGTACTGCAGCGGCTGGCCGCTGCTCATCCACCGGGACCGACCGCCTTCCGGGGCGGGCTCGACGGTGGCGATGCGATCGTCCCAATCGATGTGGGTGACGACCCAACTGCGGCCGGCGAGAAGCAGTATCGGGACTTCATCGTGGCGCATGGCGAAAGTTGC
This sequence comes from Candidatus Schekmanbacteria bacterium, assembly GCA_016188575.1. Classification (GTDB taxonomy): domain Bacteria; phylum CSSED10-310; class JACPHN01; order JACPHN01; family JACPHN01; genus JACPHN01. The sequence continues at coordinate 10,339 of JACPHN010000115.1, read as the reverse complement.
CACATCGACTGCCCCGAGCATCTTTTGACCGTAGCGCACGGACACGAGCGGGGGCGAGCTGAACACCGCAAAGAGCTGCATGAAGCTCCGCCGCCCAAAACTCTCCTCACCCCTGGCCCCGAGCCAGAGCAGGCCATCTTCTGCGGAGAGGAGCCTGGCTTCGAGCATGTGCTGAAGCGTGGCGGCGCGATGCTCGGCGGGCATGGCCGCAAACCCGGGCATGCCGCCGAGCCATTCCCAGACGGCAGCCTTGCCCAAGCCGCCCTCCTGGAGCGCCAGGGCCATGATCTGTTGCGCGAGGATATGGTACGGCGTGACCGGAGGCGACACGGGCTCGACGAAATCCCGGCCCCAGAGCTCGAGGAGGCCGGCGGCCTGGATCAGCCCGGACTCGCTGGTGGCCAGGAACAGACAGTTTCTCCGCGAGCCCGGGCGGCGACCCGTGCGGCCGAGTCGTTGCAGGAACGAGGCGACGGTGCCGGGGCAATCGATCTGGAGAACGCGGTCGAGGTCGCCCACGTCGATTCCGAGCTCGAGCGTGCTGGTCGCGACGATGACGCAGCCTTGCGCCTCGGCAAAGGCCGCTTCTGCCCGGTGACGTTCTTCCCGGCCGAGAGACCCGTGGGATACGTAGGTTTCGACCTCGCGGTTGATCAGCTCGGCGGCGAGCTGCTCGACGCGGTCGCGGCTGTCGCAAAACACCAGGCGCTTCTCGCCGCGATGAAGCTTGGAAATGACGAGGGCGGCATTGTGGATCGAGCCGACGAAATCGAGGGTGACGTCTACTGGCGTGTCGTCCTCCGCGGGAGGGGAGATGACGGTTCCTTTGCCCGGGCTCGACCCCGCGAGCCATCTGAGCAGCGACGCGGGGTCGCCGACGGTGGCGGAGAGCCCGATGCGCTGCACGTCTCGTCCCGCGAAGCGGCCAATCCGTTCAAGCACTGCGAGGAGGTGCCAGCCCCGGTCGTCACCGGCGAAGGCGTGGATTTCGTCGATGATCACCGCCCGCAACCTCTTGAAGAGCCGTTCGTGATGCTGCCTGCGCAGGATGAGGATGACTTCGAGCGATTCGGGGGTGATGAGCAGCACGTCCGGGGGATCTTCGAGGATGCGGGTGCGGTCCGAGGGGCGCGTATCACCGTGCCACAGGCCCACCCGCCGTCCCACGAAACCGCAGTATTGCTCGAGGCGATGGTGGAGGTTGTTGAGCAGGGCGCGGAGCGGGCAGATGTACAGCACCGACAGCCCGGTCCACTCGTCGCCGAGCATGCGAGACAGCAGTGGAAAGAACGCCGCCTCGGTCTTGCCGCCGGCGGTGGGGGCAATGAGCAGGGCATGCTCGCCGGCGAGCAGCGGCGGGATGCTGTTTTCCTGGAGCGGCCGCAGCGACGCCCAGCCCAGCGAATTGACGATGTGGTATTGGAGGGCGGGATGAAGCTGCTCGAAAGGGCTCACGGGTCCATCTCGAGCGCGATGTCGTCGACGTCGTCTGCCGCTGTCGCCTGTTGCTCGACCCAGCTCAGCTCCTCTGCGCCGAGTGTCAGGGCGTAGTGTTGGCGGGGATCAAAGTCTTCGAACTGATCCACGCGGTCCAACACCTCTCCCACGAGCTTTTTGAGAAAGATGCGGGGAGCGACGCCGACCTTGCCGCCGAGCCTTCCCACCACGGCCGCCGCGAGCTGCGCGACGTACGCGTCGTCGACGACGCTCACCACCCTCTCGGGGCGATCGGCATGGTGTGCGAACACGTCTCGCACCCGCACGCCCACGGCGCACAGCTTCTCGTGGGAAAACCCACCGAGTCGGATCTGCACGGCCCGGGGGTTGTCGAATCGGACATCTGTTTGAAAGTCGACGTGGAGTCGCTGTGCCAGAGGTGGAAGCCGCTTGATGCCTTGCGGGCCCTCGAAGAACGCGGGCGTGCCGGTCATGAGCAGGTAGAGGCCGGGGTAGCGGCCCGAATCCACTTCATCGATGAGTTGGCGAAGGGCGTTGAGACCTTTGTCCCGCACGTCCCGGCGCACGCGCTGGAGCGTCTCCACCTCGTCGAGGACGACGAAGAGGCCCTTGTAGCCGGAGTCCCGGAGCATGACGAGGAGGCCCTGGAGAAAGCTCAGGGCGCCGAAGTGGTCGATGTCGCCTTTGATACCTGCAAACCGTTTCGCCGCGGCGGCCACGTTGGGCTGGGCGGCCAGCCAGGCGATGAGACCGTCCGCGGTGGCGAGCTCGCCCTGGAGGAGCGCTTGCCGATAGCCCCGTAGCGCCGCGGCGAAGCTCGGGGCCGTGCGGGTGATTTCGGCCAGCCGTTGCTCCATGAGGGCATTGGTGCGGGCCACCAGCTCTTCCTGGTTTTCTTCGCTGATGGCGCCTTCGGCGAGCACGTCCTCTTCCATGGCGTAGAACCAGCCGTCGACGACGCTGCGAAAGGCCCCGCCGGGGGTTGCGGCGGTGGAGAGTCGTTCCAGGAGGCGGCGGTACACGGTTTCGAGGCGGTGCAACGGGGTCTCCGTCTCGGAGACCTGCGCTTCCGCGGTGGCGAACCCGAGCTTCGTCGCTTCGGTGGCCAGCCAGCGCGAAAGGAAGGTTTTGCCGCTGCCGTATTCGCCGCGGACGGCCTTGAAGGCGCTGCCGCCGCGGCACACCGTTTCGAGCTCGGCGCGCAGCGCGTTTGCGAACGGTTCGAGGCCGACCGCGAAGGTCTCCAGGCCGCGGCGCGGCACCGTTCCTCGGCGCAGGGCGTCGATGATCTCGTGTCTGCGGGCCGGCGTGATCATGACCCAAACTGCATCTTGAGCAGCTCGGCGTTGAGGGTGACCGTCGCCGAGGCATTGTCGACGCTCAGCACCGCGTAGCCGTCGACGTTGAGGATGCGGGCCATGGCGGCGACCACGCCCGCAGGCGCATGGGGCTCGCGCCGATTCGCTGTCCGAGAGCGCTCAGCGTCAAGCTGCCTCCGCGTTCCTCGAGCGCCGCGAGAAATTTTCGCATCTGATCCTCCGGCGGTGTGACCCGCCCGACGATTTGTTTTTGTGCCGCAAACACCTCCGAAGCGAAGAGCACCTCCGCCCAGGAAGCGCGGGACTTCGCGGCCGGCGGCGGCGGTTCCGCCGGTGGGAAGAGCGACCCATTCCTGGTGCCTTTCGCCGGTCTTGGTGCGGTGGTGGGTCGCTTGCGAGGCCTGGGCAAGAAAGCGTTCACCGCCGCTTCCTCGGACCACCAGTCGGGGGAGCACAGCGCGGTCTCCTCCCAGCCCGGGAGCTCCGTCCCCACAGGCAGGAGCACCGCCAGCGGGACCACCATTTCCTGGGGCGTACCCCCGCCGTGGTAGCCGTTTCGTTTGGCGGCGTAGCGCACCGTTTCGCTCCAGGGGACGATGATTCCCTTCCCCGATGCGGAGAGGACGCGGTGTCCGGCAACGCTGACCTCGCCTTCCGCGACGTCGTCCACGGCTTCGCGCCACCGTTCTCCGGCATCGTACGGGCGATAGGTCGTGCCGGCTTCCAGCACGTGGCCGTGGTCGCTCGTGAGGATGATGCCGCGCCCGGCGCTCCGGGATTCATACAGGACGGCGGCGAGGTAGCGCAGGTATTCCACGTCCCAGCGGGGTTGGTGCTGATCGCTCTTGAGCAGGCCATCGTCGACCGCGTTGAGGATGATGCCGACGATGCGCTGGGCGGGGGTGGAGAGGCTGCCGCGGACGGTCTCACTGAGCCCGGTGCCGCCGGGTTCCTGGAGATCGGCCTTGTGGAAGAGGACGGGCGCCGACTTCGCGACCGCGCAGAGCGCGGGGTGGGCAGCGAAACCGCTCTTTTCGGTAGAGCTGTTGCCTTGCAGGAGCTTTCCGGTCAACAGCGAGGTGCGGGAGATGTGGGTCGCGCTGGGCAGGGTGGCGAGCACGGGGCGCAGGGGCGGCTGGTTCCTCGTCACCGGTTGCCAGCCGTTTTCGAGGATGTCGGGCAGGAGCTCCGCAAGGACTGCCGCGCTCATGCCGTCGAGCACGAGCAGCAGGACCGGCGTTTGCGCTGCCAAGGGGGCAACCACGTCCTCGAGGACGTCTTCGACAAACAGCACGTCGCTGGCGGTACCGGCAGCCACAGCAGCGGCGAGCTTGGCGCCAAAGAGCTTGTTTTCTCGTTGCCGCCGCTCGGTCACCCGCCGCAGCAGCGCCTCGTAGCTGGCGGAGACTCTTGGAAAAGACTCTCCCCCTCGCAGCCAGGTGCGGGCCCAATCGACGAAGGCGCCGCTCTGGCTGTATCGCCCCATGGCTTCGGCCAGGGATCGCGGCTCCTTGTCTTCGGTGGTCAGAAACCGCGGGAGGCGCAGGGACATTTCGAGCCGCTCGAGTTGCTGCGGATCGGTCGCGAGGGCATGCTGCCGGATGGTCGCCGCTTTTTCGGCGAGTCCGGCGAGGGACGGTTCGCTTACGGCGGTGGCGAGCGACGGTTCGCGGACGGCGGTGGCGAGCGCCTCGGCGTATTGTGCGAACCGCGCCCCGAGCCCTTTGGGCGACAGAGGGCTGAGGTGGGCGTAGCCCGCGGCCTGGATCTCTTCGAGGAGCCCATCGGCGCGCACGAGCCACGGGCGGAGCTCACGCGCCCCCTCCGGCGTCCTGGCGAAGAGGTCTTGCGCCGCGCCGGCCCAGGCCCGACCCGTGTCGCGGGAAATGGTCTTGCCGCCCACAAACTTCTCGAGGCGGGTTGCGGCGCGCACCAGCGCCTCTTCGGTGACCGCCGCCGGGGCGCAGACGATCCCACAGACAATGCCGATGCACAGCGCGTCCGCACCGTGGCCGGCCTGCAGACAGTCGAGCAGCGCGAGCCCCAGCTCCCCGGCGGTCTCGGCGATGCGGTCGCGCAGTCCCCTGCGCAGCTCTTCGGGCTGATGGTCGTAGCCACCGAGGTGCTTGGGGTCGAGAGTCCACGCGAGCAGGTCGAGGGCATCGGGCCGCTCGGTGCCGTGGCCCAGCCCCCGCTGCTGCAGCACGCGCCACACGGTGTCCTGATCGAGGACGCCCTGCGCGGCGGGCGCGTACCCGCCGGCAGGGGCGAGCTCGACGAGCACGTCTGCCATCCAGGTTTGCCCCAGGATGCGCGAATCGATCCGTGTCGCGCGGAACATCTCCTGCACGATGGACCAGGGGCCGAGCTCCTCGAGTCGCCGCCGGGCGAGGCGGGTCAGCACGTCGCTACTGAGCTTGTTTTCCTCGAGGCGCGTGAGCAGGATCTGGCGAACCCCCGTATTTTCGCCCAGGACGAGGCGCTCGCGCATCTCGAGCTCGGAGCAGCAGTCGGCGATCTGAAAGGTGACATGGCCCACGAGAAGCTCGGGCAGCCCCTGCCAGGGGGCAAAGGTGCGGATTCCGATGGCCGTGGCCTCCGGCTTCTTTTTCAGAACGGCGTCGACCTGGGCGCGGAGTCTGGCCTTCGATAGCGGTACGGGGGTCACGCCCGGTCCTTTCGATAGAGGGACCAGGCGATGTCGGCGACGAGACTCGGATCTTTCTCGAGCAGCGCCACGATCTCCTGAAGCGTCTGCCGGGCACCCTCGACAGACAGGCGCACCTGGTTCCCGCGTCGGGTCGCATCCGGTTCTCGTGGCGGGCGCGGGGGAGGCGTGGGGTCGGGGGGCGCATCGTGGATCGGCGGCCGCGGTGGCTCGGATGGTTTCGGCGGATTGGTCATGATCTCGATCGCCCGGCTCTGCTCGGTCTGCAGCGCCGATCGCAGCGCGGTGGCGTGCTCATCCGCGACGAGTGCCTGGGCCACTTTGGCGAGGACCTCTTGCGCCGCCTCTGCCCGCTCGTCCTGGATTTTCTCGAGTCCGGCGAAGATGTCCCAATGGGTGTCGGCGATCGCTCCGGCGACTTCCGCCGCCTTCTTGATGCTGACCCCCATGGCGGCTTCGGTGGTGGGCACCGCCGCGGTCGCCAGCGCCTGGACGGGGCTTGCGGCGGCGCACAGCGCCGCGACGAGCGCGAGCGCGCCGTCAGCGGTTCTCTTGCGGTTGCCGGCGACAGGGACAGCGCGGGCGCGGTACACGTCTGCAAGCCTGCTGACGAGGTCGGCACAGGCGGGTTTGGCGGCCCGTGCCTTTTCTTGCACCTCGGCGGTGAGCTTGCCCACGCTCGTGGCCGAGCGCCCGTGGGGCAGCGTGAGGCCGAAGATCTTCCCGGCCCGGCGCACGGCTTCTTCCCAGTCGGCCGGCTCGGGGAGCTTCTCTTCACGGAGCTCCAGATTGTCGTCGAGCTTGGTGAGCTCCGGCGTCGCCACGCTGCCGTAGTAGAAGAAGGAGCGGCCGGTTTCCGCTGCGAAGAGAAGAATCACGAGGTTCTCGACCTCGGTGGGAAGCCCGCGCACTTCCGGTTCGTCGATCCAGCGCCGCAGCTTCGCGACCGTCAACGTGCCCCCTTCTTGCGCCGTCCTGCGGCCGAAATGCTCGATCCACCGGGATCGCGGTGGTGATGCCGTAGGCGCCCTCGAGGCAGTTGATCAGGCGTTGCCGGAGCTGATTTTTCTGGTTGGCGAGGAGATCCCGGGCGGTTTTCCGATCGCTGGCGGAGAGGTGATCGGCGTATTGATCGAAGCGCTCACCGGCGAGGATGTGATCGCGTATGACGAGGGTGCCGAGATCCTTTTGCGCCCGCGGCGTGAGAAAGGCGGGCAGCCACGCGAGCGTGCGCGCCGGGGCGTGGCCGCGGCGAAAGCGCTGGATCGCTGTAATATCATCTTTCGGCCCGTGGCCGGGCTCGTCGAAGGGATAGTCGATGATGACCTTCCAGGTGTCGCCTCTGGCGCCGAACGAGTCGTCGACGAGCTCCCGCACGTTGGCGTAGACGATCTCCACGGTCCGTCTCGTGCCCCGCCACGTGACGTCGTGTTGGACCCAGATCTGCTCACCGGTCATGATTCCGGCCTGCTGATAGAGGAGGTCCCGGATGAGCTTGCGGCGGTTGCCGGGATTGTCGATGGGCTTGCCTTTTTGCAGAATGCTCTCCGTGTCGACACCGCGCAGTTGGATGGAGATGGTGGGGTTGGCGGCCTCGTCGCCGAGCTTGATTTCGCCCACCTCGGCGGCCCAGCCCCGGACCTTGGTGAGCACCGTATGGCCTTCCCGCCCCGGGATGGGCGAGCGCACGGTGCCGTGGTTCAGGGCGGCGAGCCGGGTTGGGGTGAGCGCGCGCAGGCACTCGACTTCGGGCACGAGCGCGGCGATCAAGAGGGTTTTGACCAGCCGGTCGTCGTTGCGAAAGGCCGTGGCCCGGGCCGCGTCTGCGGCGGTGAGCTCGCCGGCGCGGACACTGTGCTGGCGCTCGAGGAGGGGGCGGAGCTTCTGGTAGTAGAGCCGCTTGGCGTTGCCGAGGTGCAGCCGCAGCACGTCGGTCATGGCGTCGTCGCCGGTGATGATGGCGTCGAAGAGGTCGCCCACCGGGACGATGTCGCCGAGGCGAAGCGTATCGCGCTGCTCGCTGAGGATCTGGCGCATGATCTTGAGCGCGGTCCGCTCGCGCTGCAGCACCGCTGACAGCGCCACGAGCGCCTGTACCAGCGCCGGGCTGAAGGGGTAGATCTGGCGAAACATGGCGCGGTCGGCGGTGCTTGTGAGCAGAGTTTCGAGCACGTCTTCGCGCACCCTGGTGCTTTCCTGAAACGCTTCATCGATCCGGCGCCGCGCCGTGGGCGTGAGCGGGGCGAGGATCCGGCGCGCGGCGATGGCCGGCAAGTTGCGGTCTTCGAGGGTGATCTTGTGGAAGCAGGCCTCCCACCACTTGAGGACATCGGCAAAGGCGAGCTGCTCGGCGCCGGTGACGTGGTCGCCGATGAGCTCCCGCAAATCGCGCTGGCGGGCCACGAACGAAATGATCGGGATAGGGCGGTTCGCGGTCTGGGCCTCGACGAGCTTCGCGAGCTTTTGGCCTTCGCGGCTGAGAAATCGCTCGTCGGCGGCGTGGCTCGCGAGCCAGAGAATCAGCTCGTCGAGAAAGAGGATGAGGCCGTCGTAGCCGAGGCCGTGGGCGTGCCGGCTGAGCACGCTCAGGCCTTCGTCGAGCTCGATGTAGGTTTCCTCCCCGCCTTTGGCCAGGTTCTTGTATCCTTTGAAGTAGCCGTCGACGAGGTCGCCCACGAGCCCGGCCCGCTCGGCGGATTCGGCCGGGGCGTGCAGCGCCTCTGTAAAGCGGTCGGCGGTCCAATGTTCCGCGAGCGCGCCCCAGCCGGCGTCCTCGACCTGTCGGGCTTCGTTGAGGCCGGCAAAAAAGGCGGCGTCCCCCATTTGTGCGCGGAGGTTGCGGGCATCCGCGAACAAGCCCTCGGCGACGTAGACGCCGGGGGTCGGGGCATCGGGTCGCACCGCCTTCACGTATTCGGCGTAGTGGCCGAGGATGGCAGATTCCATGCTCTTCGCGCCGATCAAATGATAGGGCACGAGGAGAAACTTCCTGTCTTCGGTCCAGTCGTTGTGTTTGGCGACCACCCCGGCGAGCTCGGGGATGGCGCGAGCCTGGTCGTGGCGCTGCAGCAGCAGGTGCAGAACGGCCATGAAATGGCTCTTACCGCTGCCGAAGCTGCCGTGCAGGTAGGCGGCCTTGCTGGTCCCGGTGTCGAGGGCGCTGCGGATGAATCCCAGCGCGTTGTCAAATGCGCCTTGCAGTTGGGGAGTCACGACGTACTGGTCGATGGTGGCGGCGGCCTGGTGTCTTTGGACACCTTCGGTGAGGCGCAGGACGAATTCGCCCTGATGGACCTGTTCCGGGATGTCGATCAGAGTTTTCAGCAACGTCATCGGGATCCTCGATTCTTCCGGGCGACGCTCAGGGTGTCCAGCTTGCCAGCGACTCTGCGCTCAGGTGGAGGCCGCGGGCCTCTTCGTAGACGAATTCGTTGAAGTAATCGCCCATACCGACACCATAAGCGGGATCGATCTCGTTGTGCCACTGGCGGAGCCAGGGCACCAGCTCGCGGAGCCCGGCGAGCAGGGGCGTGAGCTTTTTGGCGGAGAACCCCTCTTGCTCCTTCATGCGGATGTAGTAGCCGGCGAGGGCCTGGGCTTTTTGGAGATACGTCCAGCCGGCCCAGCCGATGACCGGCGTGGGATCCACGCCGCGTTCGGCGGCGGGCCAGTCGGCGGGGATCTCGGTGAGCGGTGTCGAGCCGTGGCGCGGGAACCAGGTGGTGGAGACCTCGCCCGCGGCGACCTGTCGAGCGAGCGCGATCTCGAAGGCGCGTTCGCCGAGGCGGAGGGGCGGTGGGTCGGCCGCGGCGGACGCACAGGTGAGGTCCTCGGCGATCAGGCCGTAGAGGCGGTAACAGATCCAGTCGAGCTCCTCTTGCAGGGCGATCATGGTGCGGAGGATGGCCTCGGCCTCGGCGCGCGCGGCGGCGAGCCCGGCGCGGGTGGGGGTGGTGGTCCGGACGAGCGCGGCGGGGAGCAGGGCGGCGCGATCCTGGGCGAGACCGTCGAGGCGGCGGGCCAGGGAGAGGGGGCGCCCGGCGGGGAGGGGGAACTGTTTCAGCTTGGTGGCGTCGTGCTCGTAGAAGTCGTGGTACTTCTCGTCTTTTGAACACGCCCCGCCCGGCCCGCCTTTGCAATGAAATACTTGTTGCATCCAAAAGCAAGCGGTGGAGGAGTTGAGCAGCCCGAGGAGGGCGAGGTGATCGTCCTCCGTCGCCTCCGGCGGCAGCTTGATCACCGGGGCGCTCTGTTTGAAGACCTTGCCGCCGCGGTCGAGCACGAAGTGGTTGTGGGTGGCCACGAAGGGTGCAAGTCCCGGATTCGAGACTTAGCCTATGCTGCTCGCCGTTGCGCGCGAATCTCCTCCTTGGTGGCAGTGTGAAAGTGGTGGCGAAATAGTGGGCTGAGAATGTGCCACGCCGCGGCGAAACGTCCCGACTGTAGCCACGAGCGCAACGTCAGAATCGCCTGCCCGCCAGCCAGGCCCCAGGCCATCCCGGATCGTTTCATTCGTTGAGTGACCAGAGTCTTGCATGCGGCCTCTTGGACCCCGCTGCCGATGGGTTGGCCGCTCGAGCTGTACGCCCCGTAGGGCATCTCATGACGGTGCCGCACGAAATAGCCCAATTCCTTCTGGATGAGCGGCCGCTGCTTTCCTGCCGAGCTCTTAAGCGGAGGGCGCGGATCGCCTTCTCCACGCCGTGGGGATCCTCCCGGAGGACCGTGCGCCACTGCGCCAGGTCGATCTTCGGCGCGGATTCGTCGTCGGAGAAGGCCCGCAGACCCGCGGCCAAATGTTCCCAGGCGTGGTAAAAGTCGATCATTTTCTCTCCATACCGTCCGATTGCCTGCTCGATCTCGCCGATAATCCGCCAGTTCTCTTCCGCTCCGT
>JACPHN010000117.1 GCA_016188575.1 Candidatus Schekmanbacteria bacterium | reverse complement strand
CCGGGGCGCCGTCCGGGTTCTTGGAAATCAGGAGCGCGTGGCCCTTCAGGTTGTCGAGCTCCATGTACCAGTCCGTAGACTCGAGCTGCTCCCGGTTTCGCAGCTTGCCGATCGCCGTGAACGTCTGGTCGGTTTCCAGGATCTGCTTCGCCAGGTTGGTCGCCTGGAACGCCTCTCTTTTCAGCGCGACCGCCGGCGCGACGTCGGCCGGCGTCTTGCTCAGGTCGGTAAGATCGAAGGTAATGGCACTGGGGGCGGCGGGAGCGCCGCGCTCCGCCCGCGCGGGGACGGCGGCGAGGAGGGCGACGCACGAGGTGACGGCAACTGTCTCGAAAACGGATCGCATCAATCTCATCATGGCTTGGCCTTTCTGTCTCAGGTTCTTCTCGACCCTAGCTCGGAAGCTCCTGGCCAGCTTCGGGATCGCAGCCTTCGATGTACCACATGTACGACGTCGATTTGGTTCCGGTATCCTTGCGGTCGAGCCAACCGCCGTATTCATACATGCTTTCGCAATTCGACTTGGTGCTGCAGAACACGATCGAGGTCGGGCAATCGTCGTCGCCCCACCAGTCATAAGCCTCGTCGAGCCAGTTTTCGCCGACGCCGTTGTAAACGGAATCCTCGGCGTAGTCCTCGACATAGCTGGTCACGTGGCTACCGCAGGAAGAGTTTCCGTGAAACCCGTTCCACATGCGAAACGTGCTGCTGCTGTTCGTCATGCTCCAGTAGCCGCCATTCTTGAAGACCTCGTATTGTGAACCCTGGCAGGCTTTGATCACCGCGATGTCCAGATCGCCCGGAGAGTTTCCCCACAGCATGTTCTGGTCGGTGCGGGGTTTGCAGTCGGTGTTCTTGTTCCCGAGAATGAGGCTGGAGTAGCTCGGGCTGGATGAGCTGTAGTTCGAACCGCCGTGGGTATGTATGTAGATGACGTCCGCCTCGTCCGCGCCCAGGTTGGACGAGGTGTCGACACCGATGCAGGAGCACGAGGATTGGTACGACTCGCATACGCAGCTCGAAGCCTTGCCGCTATCGGTCCAATAGCTACCGTGCCCGTTGGAGTTGTTGCGCGTCACGGTCGAATCCCAGTCGCCATCCGACTTGAGGTCCTCGAACACGTCCAGAAAGGCGTTTGCCGTATCGGTGTGCACCGAGTGCTCACCGGCGACGCACTGGCCGGAGTCGTCGTACTCGGCGATGCCGTAGACGTGGGTTTCGTTGTCGGCTCGCGCCGCCGGGCCAAAAAACGCGCCCATGGCGACAGCGAAAGCCAATGCCAGTAGACCGACCGACAGTTTCCGCATCGATTCCTCCTCAGTTGGGCCCAGGTCCAGGACCGCAATGCGCGGAGCCGGGATTTCCGGGCGCGCCCCTCTCTTGTACCCGTGACTGTTAGGCCGTGCCTTCACTCGTGTCAACAGGTTCGGCCTCGGGTTCCGTGCGGGTGGACGCTTCGCTGGTCTTGATTCGCCTTCCCGCTCAGATGATAATAAGAGCGACCCCGATCCCTCATGCCCGACACGTGCGCCATGGAGCAAAAGCAAAGTAAACCGCCCGCATCTTCCGGAGAATCATCACCCGCCACGCTCGTAGTCGAAGTGGGGGGAAGTGTCGCGCAGACACTGGAGATTCATGACGCCCCAATCACGATTGGCCGGCACGAAGGCTGCGACATTCCGATCCCGCAAGCGGCGATATCGAGACAACACGCAGAGGTATTCACCAGGGAAGGCCGCTTCTATATTCGCGATCTCGGATCAGCCAACGGCACGTTCGTCAACGGCAAGCGGATTACGGAGCGCCTCTTGGTGCACGGTTGCCGCATTCAGATCGGCTCGGGCACGATCCTGTTTCGCGCTCCCGGTGAAGCGGCCGTCCCGTCAGACCTCGACAGCAGCGATTCGCTCGTGGATATTCTGGTGGGTGCCACGCTGTTTCAGAGCTCCGAGCGGGCGGACGAGCTGCGCAGACAGGTACTGGGAGAAGGTGGGGCCTGGCGCGAAGAACCGGCAGCTCCGTCAACAGCGACGACGGACAGGGTTGACACCGGTTTGAACGAGCAGGCTCCCGCGGGGTGGACCTACGGCACGGATGCCATGGCCGTATCGGGAATCGCCGCGGCGGCTGAACCGCCGCCGCTGGATGCGGCGCCAGCGGTGCCGGCAGCGAGCGGCGTGCTCGATGCGGCGGGCGGCGCGGAGGTCACCCCTGGTGCGCCCAGCGGCGAGCTTCGCTTGTGTATCCAGAATGGACCGCTCGAGGGACAGCGCCTGACTTTTCGGCAGGACATCGTCTCCATTGGCCGGAGTGACGAGAACGATATCGCCATCGACCATCATTCCATGTCCCGAGACCACGCCGCTGTCCGCCGCTGTCCGTTGCATCACGAGGTTCAGGACCGCCTGAGCACGAACGGCACATGGCTCAACGGGGTCCGGCTTGCCGCGCCGGCGCCGCTGCACGCCGGCGATCGGCTGCGACTCGGAGAAATCGAGATCCTGGTAGAGGACGCCTTCAACGCGCGAGCGGTGCTGGCGGAGGCGGATCAGGACCGGCCGGCACGGCCTGCGGCGGCGCGCGCCCGCGCGGCCCGCTATGCGCTGGTTGGCGTCGCTGTCGGTCTGGTGCTCTCCACGGTAGTGGGAGGGTTCTGGTTGGGTCAGGCGGACAAAGGCGGAGAGCGAATCGCGGCGCCGCCGGCCGATACCGGGGCGGCGGCTCAAGATCACGCCCAAACGGAGACTGCTGTTGCCGCCGGCGAAGGTCCCGCGCCGACCCAGAAAGCGGGGGAACGACGGGCGGAGTCTACCGCCGCCAGCACGGGCGGCCAGGCGCGCAGGCCGGCCACGGGCGTGGCCTCGTCGCCGCGTCTGGAGCGCGCACCGGATCGCGACGGCTCGGCGATCGAAGCCAGCGAGGCAAACATCGACCTCGCGCTCAAGAATGTGGACAGCAATCCAGAGCTTGCGGAGCAGTATCTGGAGGCCGCATTCGAAGTATTCGAGGCCGAGACGGGGATCGGTGACTCGGCGCGCGAGAGCGAAGGCTCGGACGAAGCCGCGGGCTCGCGACGCGATGAAGCGCGAGCGCGAAAGCGGAAGCGCCGCCAGGCGACGGACAATTTCACGACGGCAATCCTGCAAATGCAGAAGAACCCGGAGCTCGCTGCACAACTGCTCGACGCCGTGGCCGCGCTGGTCCCGCCCGATGACCCGCTGGCTCAGATCGCGGCGCGGCGGCGCCAGGAGCTATACTGAGATGGCGCGCGTCACGGAACGAACTGGGAAACGCCGTTATTGAGCGCGGCCACGCCCGGGTTCGCATCAAGGAAGGCGATCACCACCTCCAGCGGCGGAGGCGCGCCGGTGCCGAGGTGGCGAAACACGAGCTGCATCAGCTCGAGATCGGCGGGTTCGTCCACAGTGAGCCGATAGTGTGGTCGCCTCACGGTCGCAGGTGCCGGCATGGTGAGTATCTGAAAAACGTCCGGATTCTCGCGGATGTAGAGGGTAACGTGCTCGCGGTGCCGGATTTCCTCGGTGTGGCGCGCGGACCGCGTGAGCGCCGAAGCGCGCACGACTTCAGCCGCTGCGCCTACCGGAAGCCCGGTTTCGGCGGCGTAATCGCCGCCGCGTTCCGCGAGCGCGGAGACGGTGCGGTCAATCGATTCGGCGCTCGTGAGCGGGTTGTCGCCGGTCACCCGGATCACGGTGCGGGCGGAAGTGAGGTGAATCGCCATGACGAAGCGTTCCAAGACGTCATCCAATGGCCCGCGCACGACGGTCTCCCCGCGTCGTGTCGCCCAATCGGCGAGCTCGTCGTCGCTGGGATCGACTGAGGTCGCGAGCACGCGCTGCTCGATGGAGCGGCTGCGATCCAGTCGCAGCAGAAGGTGCTCCAGCAGCGGCCGCCCCGCGATCGGGGTCAGGACCTTCCGGGGCAGTCGCTGGCTCGACATGCGCGCCTGAATTACCGCTACGATGCTCACCACTCCTCCTCACGTGCGCCGCCGCAACACGGGTGTACCACGTTATCGCGTTGCGCGCGAATTGGGAAGAGGGCTGACCGGAAAGCGCATCGCGAAGACCCCCCACCTCACCTGGCCCTGCACGCGGGGGGAGGGACGGAGGAGGCACTGCCGCGCCGACATCGAACGCGTGGTGAATTCGGCGCACTGCCTGCATCACCCGCGTGGCAGGGCAGCTCGTTGCGCGCTGCGGGCGCTCGATAGTACCGTCTTCATGGTGCCGCGGGGAGTGCCGCGAGGGCAGGGAGCGTAATGCGATGGACTTTGTGTTCTTGGAAGGGCTGGAGATCCCATGCCGTGTCGGCTGCACGGATCGGGAGCGCGAGATGCCGCAGTCGTTGCGGCTGAATATCCGCTTGGGGACCAGCGGCGTCGCGCGCGCCGCGGCCACGGACGACGTGAGTGACACCGTCGACTACGGAGTGGCTCGGCGCCTGATCGCCGCCGTTCAGGGCCGGGCGTTTCGCTTGATCGAGACCGTCGCCGAGGTGCTTGCCGAGACCGCGCTCGGCTTCGAGCACGTCGAGGTCGTGCAGCTCAAGGTGTGGAAACGCGCCCCCGTCGAGAGTCTCAAGTACTCCGGCGTGGAGATCGAGCGGCGGCGCTCGCAAAGCGCGCTCAAAAGCGACGAGGTCAGGGCCGGGGAGTGAAAGTGACGAGCAATACCGCGATCACCCTGGACGGGCGCATCGCGGTCAGCGCCAGCCGCTTCGTGCCGTGCGGAAGCGCTCAGGACCAGAGATTCCTGAGCACCCTGAGGAGCCGCGCCGACGCGGTTCTGGTTGGCGGCAACAGCTTTCGCTGCACCCCGATCCCCTTGTTGCCAGGGCCGGAAGATCTCCCCAAGCTCTCGCGACCACTTCCCTTCTGGAACATCATCGTCTCGCGGTCGCTCGCGCTGCCGTTCGACGCCGCCTACCTGGCGGAGCCGCGCATCCGCCGGCTCGTGCTGACTGCGGCCGCCAACCGCGGCACGGCGCTTCCTTGCGAGCTCGCGTGCCCGCAGGCGGGTGAGCCGACGCCGCCATGGATCGTTTCGGAGCTGGCGGCGCGGGGCATCGCGAATCTCCTGATCGAGGCCGGCGGTGATCTTATCTATCAGTTTGTGGCCGCCGACCTCATCGATGAGCTTTTCGTCACCCTATGCCCCGTGCTGCTCGGCTGTCGCGGAGCGCCAGCGCTCGCGGATGGGCCGCATCCGCTCGGCGATCCATTCCGCCGCCTCTCTCTGGAAGGTGTCCGCGTCGAAGGCGACGAGGTCTTCCTGCACTATGTCCGCCGCGGCGCCCGGGCCGCGAGCCCGTCTACGTGCAGCCCTTGAGCTCCTTGACGATCGTGGAGGTCGCCGACCGGCGCAAGTCAAGGTGCGTGACGTACGTAATTCCCTTCAGCGTCGCGCTGTCCTCATGAAAAATGGGGACCTCCTTCTTGCCGATGATGTCGATCATCGGGCGCTCGAGGTCGCCCTCGAACACCTTGCTCACCCGGCCGTGGGTGCCGTCGTTCAGCACCACCACGGTGCCGACAGGGTAGCGCACGATCAGGTCAGGGAGGTGGTCGGGCAGCGCGATCTCCTCGCCATTCGCGGCGCGCACCACATAGCGCATGCTCTCGTCCGCCATCTTGGTGAGCGCTTCATGATGCGAAAAGCCGCAATCCAGGAGCCGCCGGAAATCGTCGCCAGCGCGGATGAACAGGGATTCGAGGGGAATCTCCTCCAGCGACAGACCACCTATTCCGGACGCATCGCTCGCTTCCTCGTGGTGGTGGACGATCGCGCAAAAAGCCGCGTCGCCTCCGAGGAGCTGGAGAATCTCGGATCCTTTCTCGGGATGCGCCAGGAAGTCAGGTCGGCTGTATCCGCGCAGGGATCGCTCCTCCTCGAGCGCACAGGAGTCGGCGACGTAGATGTAACCCACGTTTTGAACCAGTGCCGCCAGCGCAATCTGGCGGGCGCTCACGGCGCTCACTGCCTTGCCCTTCCGGATCAGCTCGTGCGCGAGCAGGGCCGAGACGAGGGCGGAACGGATCGACTTTCGGAAGAAAGCCGGTTTGTATTCGGTCATCAGGTGAACGGCTACCAGCGCTGTCTTGCTTTCCGTGAGGGCCGCATACATGTCTTCCTCAATCGCCGGCAGGGCGGGATGCAGGTAGTTCGCCCTCACGAAGTTGTTGACCTCGACGTTGACGAGCTGCAGCGTCTCTTCCCGAATCTGCTCGGAGGGCTTGCTCAGGGCCGTCAATGGGTAATCGATGAGCACCGATTCGACATCGCGCTGCTGCAAGCGATTGAGGAAATTGACGGTGAGCGTCGCGCCCTCCTTGAGAAGTGGCGCGCCTTCTCCCTGGTGGTTCGGAGGAAAAACGTCCTCCGCGACGACAATCTCATCTGCATGGCAAAGGCGGTACGCTTCTTCCAGAGTAATCCGGCGCTTGATTGTGAGCATGGCAACACCTATCAAACTGAGCACGACGGCAGGCGGGCTTGTTATGGAATCTTTGGACCAGCCTGTCAAGATGCTGCGCCCGACCCAAGGCCACCGCCTGGATCGGCCGATGGCGAAGTCGTCGTCCTTGCGGCGGCATCCCAGCTTTCGCCGGGATCAGCGCAGAATTGGTGCGGCCGCGTCCGGATCCCTTCCGGCGAAAGCCGGGATCACGCCGGGGTAACGGACAAGACATCGCCGATGGCAGCTTCGTGATGAACCTGTAGAGCGAACGAGCCGAGGCGAACCTCGGGCGTCGAGCAGCAATTGGCCGGCGTCAGGCCGCGGCGCCGTTGTCTAGCGCTCCTTGACGACGGCGAGCACCGCCCGGCCGCAGGCGAGCTCGACGTCCGTGGGAGCAGCGCGCACCGGCAAGACGGCCGTCGTGGTCTCGCCGGAAACGGTCACAACCTCGAGCTGGTTTTCCCCGTCATCGTACTCGATGCACACGGGCACAGGCATGCGAAAGTCCTCGGGGGCGCGCTCCTGTCTCACCATGAGCTCGAGCTGCCGCGGCCCGGCTGCCGGCGGCGGCAACAGGCGCCACTTCCACCGATAGGTAGGGATCGCGGTGCCGTCAATCCACTCCGAGAAAAACCACCCGAGATCTGCCTTTGCGTGCTTTTCGGCGATCGCCGCAAAGTTGGCGGTGGAAACGCGCTGTTGCCAGAATGTTTGCACGAGCTCGCGCAAGACGGCGACGAACGCGCCGGGATGATCACGCTCCAGGATGGCGCGAAGCATGTGAAGAACCCACGGCCCCTTGTGATACGTCTGCATGAAGTATCCCGCAGGGAGGTCTGCGGTGTCGGCGCGATAACCGACGCCGATGGGTCCCAGCCGCGCGAGAAACTTGGAGGGGATGCGGATGAGCCCCGGCCGCGCGAAGGGGCTGCCGGCGGAGTTTATCGAGCCGGTGAGCTGGGCCGCGTAGACGTCGAGGATCTCCTCGAAGTAGCGCTCCTCCGGGTACTTGTCCGCGAGGAACATCATCGCCGCGTATTCGCTCAGGGACTCGCTGAGCCACTGATCACGGTAACCGCTCCAGCCGATGCCGAGGCCGAAGAACTGGTGCGCGGTCTCGTGAGCGCGAAACAAGGTCGAGACTCCCGCGCGTTCGTTGTAGAACGTCCGCTCAGAGAGCTGCAGAAGGCCGTCAAAGGCCTGGCCGTGGGGGGCGGCGATGCTCGTCGCCCAGAGCTGACGCGCCGGCAGGCTGATGCCGAGCAGATCCTGATAGAACTTCAGGCTCGCGGCGACATCTTGAGCGACGTGGGTGACCGCGTCCCCTCCACCGACGCCGAGATCGACGCCGAAGGCGATCACCTCGGCGCCGTCGGCGACGGGTGCGGCATGCTCGTAGAATTTCTTCCCAAAGGTGAACGCGACCAGGCGCGAGGGGCGCGCCACCGCCCATCGCGTCGTTTTTCTGCCGCCCTCGGCCTCCGTAGATGCTACCAGATCCCCCGTCGCTCGCACCGAGAACGTCTCCGGGACATCGATGCGCAACGTGGCGGTATGGGGGTCGCCGAGAGGGTCCATGGCGCCCGGGTACCAGAGCCGGCCGGAAACGTAGTTGGCGAGCTCCATGTCATAGGTGACGGTCACCGCCAGCTCCTGGCCGGCGGACACGGCTTTTTTTAGCAGAATCGTGAGATCGGGAGCGAAAACGCGGTCATCGACTGACGCGAACTTGGGCCCGCGGGGATAGCGGAGGAAAGACAACACCTCCCCGGTGCCTGTCGATACTTGGGAGACCTTTGCGGCGGGGTCGAGCCACAGAGGCAGGGCGCGGAGGCCGTCGCGCGCCGCTGTCAGGGTGAGGGTAACGGTGAACGTTGCCTTCACGGTGCGCGTGGCGCTCTTGCCGAGCTTGTCGCCCATGAAGTTGGGCTCGACGACGGCGGTAATGTCGGCGTGCTGGAGGTCGACCACGTCCGCGGCAGCGACATCTGCGGCCGGCATCGGCTCGCTCACCCACACCTCGGTCAGGCCGGTGCGCGGAAAGAGTCGCTCGACGCGGAAGACCTCGGGTCGCAGCCGGTCGATCTCGACGACCAACCAGCCGTGATGCTTGGTCTTGAGTGCCGCGCGACAGTAGTCAGCGCCGGGAACAAGCATACCGCGCACCACGCGAGCGTCGACGTCAACGCCGAACATCTCGAGCCACTCCTCGTGAAGCGCGGTTACCCACCGCACCGGAGCAAGCGGGCCGGGCTCCGACCGCGCCGGAGGTCCCGCGCACGCGGGCCCCGAAAAGCGCAATACCATCCGCTCTGCATCATCGACGAGCGTCCCCTCCGGCATTCCGGAGAAGCGCGCCAATTGGCGCCGCTCGCCGTCCGTGGACGGCGCCAGCGTCAGCCTGGCGCGCCCCTCGAAGGCGAGACCCGTCACCATGCCACCGCCCTCCGGCTCCATGCTGCGGAGGCTCCCGCCGAGCAGCTCAAAGTGGGCGGCTCCCCACGTCCACGCGACAGGAGGATGCTCGATCGGCATGGGCGACGCAGAGAATTTCCAGCCCAGGAGCGATTCGTAGACGAGTCGGTAGGGGTGATCCGGCGACGCAGCGGGCGAGCCGCCCCACGCCCGAGGCGCGCCGGCGCCGACGTGGGCGAGCACGAGCGCCGCCGCGAGGAGCGAGAAGGAGGAGCGAGGTCGCGGCCGCGATGCGGCGAGGGGTGAGGCTCTGTTGGGAGGGGGCGAGGACATGTTCATGCAGAGAGCATAACGGAGCGGGAGACGGGCGGCAAGGTCGCGGGCGATCCCGGTCGTGCGGGCAGCAGGCGAGTGCGCCGGCTGGGCCACACAAGGCGAGCACACCGTGACGGGAACGTCGCACCCAGGCCGAAAGCGCGACCGGCGGGGATGCCAGCGTGCTGCGCCTGCAGTGCCAGGGCGGAGGAGCAAGTGTACGGCATAATAGTTGCATATAGACCTGCCGCCCGGTATACGTCACTCGCGCCTCTCTCCTTCGGGATCACCATGCGCAATATCGCTCTTACTCGCTGCTCCACCGCCCCGCGCCGCCATAATGGCCACGCCTCCTTCCACCCCTCCCGCGGCGCGCGGGGGGAGGGGAAATCGCGCCAGCCCGACCCTGGTCCGGGCGCTCCTCAGGTGCGACCGGGGGTCTCCTCATGCAACCGCTGGATTCAGCTTCTTGCGTTCACCCCGCTGTTCCTCTCGGCCACACCGTCCCTCGGCGCGGCTCCTCTGGCCCTGCTTTCGCCCGCCGCCAGTGACACGGTCTCCATCACCGCGCCCGAGGTCGTCGCCGCGACCCCCGGCAACGCGAAAACCCCCGCGGTAGCGTGCCTGCCCGATGGCAGCGTTCATATTGCCTGGCACGATTTCAGCCTGGACCCGGCGTCTCTATACTACGCGGTGTCTGGGGATGGCGGCTGGCGCGCCGAGCCACTGGCGCTGCTCGCCGGGAAGTCGATCCGGCCCGCACTTGTCGCTGACGGCGAGCGCTTGCACCTGCTGTGGGAGAGCTACCAGACGAGCACGGCGGAAATCTATCACGCGGTCCTCGAGCACGGTGACTGGTCGCCCGCCCAGCCCGTGGCCGAGGGCAGCCTCATCAGCGCCGCCAAGGGCGGAGACGGCCGGCTTCACGCCGTTTTCTTTCAAAATCGCTACCCGGTGCACTACATCTTTGACGGGTCGTCCTGGGTCGCAGGTGGGGCCATTGCGGTCAGCGAGCCGTATATCAACAGCTTTCGCCTCAAGGTGCTCGGCGTCAGCGGCGGCTTGCGACTCGCACTCGCCACGTCAGCCGGCGACGAGGGCTACGACATTCGCCTCTTTGACTGGACCGCAAGCGCCGGCTGGGGTCGCGAGCGCACCTTGTATCGCAGCTCGGGGCTCTCTTCCGACGATGTCGGTGGCGCCGTCGACAGCCGCGGTGTGCCGCGGTGGACGTGGACGGAGCAGGATCCCAACGACGTTTATGCGTTCGGCATCGTGACGATGGCCGAGGCCGACGCAGCGCCGGTGTGGGTGGCGCGCCGCACCGGATACGCGATGTCGCCGGAGCTCGCGTTTCTTCCCGATGACCGTGAGGTAGTCGCCTGGACCACGCCCGAAGGATCCGTTGCCGCGAGTGTAGCGCCGCACGCGGGCGAGCTGGCGGTCAGCTCCGGGGCCGGCGACATGCCGCGCATGGCCACCGATGCCGGTGGCACGGTGCACGTCGTGTACTACGGAAGCGACGAGTCGGGGGTGCAGCAGATCTGGCACGCCGAGGTCCGCGCGGGCAGCTAGGCGCGCCACGCAGGCGAGGCGCGCGAAAAGCGCATCACGAAGACCCCCCACGTCACCTCCCCCCTGCAAGCGGGGGGAGGAATGGAGGACGCCGCCCGGTCCGCTCTTGCCTCCGCGACGCGACCAGTGTATACCATCGCGCGAACGTGTTCGCCGGCAGCGGTTTTCCCGCGCCGCATGCGTGCCCCTGGCATTTCTGGAGAGGTGCGCCATGAGAGCGGTCTTCGTCGCTACCGCCGTTGTGCTCCTGACAATCGTCCATGGTCTCAGCGTGATTGTGCTCGGTCTGCTCGGTGCGCGGGCGCGGCCTCACGCCTATCGGGTTGCGCGGGCCTGGGCGCGGGCGATCGTACGCCTGAGCGGCATCGCGCTCACCGTGGAGGGGGGCGAGAACGTCGCGAGCGGCACCTGCTACATGGTTGTCGCCAACCACCGCAGCCTGCTCGATATTCCCGTGCTCATGGCCGGCATGCCTATGCCCCTGAGATTCGCTACCAAGAAGGCGCTGTTCGCGATCCCCATTTTCGGCCAGGGAATTCGCGCTCTCGGAATGGTCCCGATCGATCGGCACAACTCCACGCGTGCCATGAGCTCGATTCGCGAAGCCGTGCGGCACCGAATTGCCGGGGCCTCGTTCCTGTTCTTCCCCGAGGGGACGCGGAGTCGAACCGATCAGCTCCTGCCGTTCAAGAGAGGCGCGGCGGTGACCGCGATCGAGGCGGATCTGGACGTGTTGCCGGTCGCCATTTTGGGCACCGAACATGTGCTCCCGGCCGATACCATGCGCCTCCGCCCCGGACCCGTGCGGCTCCGCATCGGCTACCCCATTGGCGCCGATTCGGTGGCATTTGCCGGCCGCGAGGAGCTCACGCTTGAAACGCGACGGGCGATCCAGGAGCTGCTCATGCCGGCATTGGTTGGAGCTGATTCGTGAGCTTTCGGCTGGCGACGCCGTTTGCGCCGCAGGGCGATCAGCCCCGCGCGATCGACGAGCTGGCGCGCGGCTACGGAGAAGGCCGCAATCAGCAAGTGCTGCTTGGCGTTACGGGATCCGGGAAGACGTTCACCATGGCCCACGTCATCGCCCGGCTCAATCGCCCGGTGCTCGTCATGGCACACAACAAGACGCTCGCCGCCCAGCTTTTCAGCGAGTTTCGGGCCTTTTTTCCGGAGAACGCGGTCGAATACTTTGTCTCCTACTACGACTACTATCAGCCCGAAGCCTATATCCCTTCCTCGGACACCTACATCGAAAAAGACTCACTGATCAACGAGGAGATCGACCGCCTCCGCCACAGCGCGACGCGCTCGCTGCTAATGCGACGCGACGTGATCATTGTCGCGAGCGTGAGCTGTATCTACGGGCTGGGCTCACCGGAGACCTACCGCGGGATGTTGCTTGTGTTGCGGTGCGGGCAGGCAATTGGCCGCCGCGAGCTGCTCGAGAAGCTCGTCGAGCTGCAGTACCGGCGCAACGACATGGATTTTCACCGCGGGGTATTTCGGGTGCGCGGCGACGTCATCGAGCTGTTCCCGGCGTACGACGAATGGGGGATCCGCATCGAGCTGTTCGGGGACGAGATCGATGCGCTGGCGCTGGTCGATCCGCTTTCGGGGCGACCGCTGAAGGCGCTGGACACGGTGGCGGTGCTCCCGAGCTCGCACTACGTGACGCCGCGCGAAACCCTGGACCGGGCGATCACCGCGATTCGCGTCGAGCTGAAGGAGCGCCTCGCGGAGCTGGATCGGCAGAGCAAGCACCTGGAGGCACAGCGGCTCAGCCAGCGGACGCTGTACGATCTCGAAATGCTGAGCGAGCTCGGCTATTGCCATGGCATCGAGAACTACTCGCGCCATCTTTCCGGCCGCGCGCCCGGAGAAGCGCCGCCCACGTTGCTCGAATATTTCCCAGATGACGCCATGGTGATCATCGACGAAAGCCATCAGACCATACCCCAGGTGCGGGGGATGTTCCATGGCGACCGGAGCCGCAAGCTCACGCTCGTGGAACATGGTTTCCGGTTGCCGTCGGCGCTCGACAACCGGCCGCTCAACTTCGAGGAGTTTCAGGGATTTCTGAAGCGCGTGCTGTACGTGAGCGCCACGCCGGGGCCGTACGAGCTCGATGTCGCCGGCGGGCAGGTGGTCGAGCAGATTATCCGACCAACCGGCCTGATGGATCCGCGTATCGAGATTCACCCCGTGCGCGATCAGATCGATCATCTCCTTGGCGAGATTCGCAAGCGCACCGCCGCAGGCGAGCGGGTGCTGGTGACCACGTTGACCAAGCGCATGGCCGAGCAGCTTACGGAGTATTACGGCGAGCTCGGCGTGCGGGTTCGGTACCTGCACAGCGAGGTGGAGACGCTCGAGCGCTGGGAAATCTTGCGCAGCCTGCGGCGAGGAGAGTTCGACGTGCTGGTCGGGATCAATCTGCTGCGCGAAGGGCTGGACTTGCCCGAGGTCTCGCTGGTGGCAATTCTGGACGCCGACAAGGAGGGCTTCCTGCGCTCGACGACATCGCTCGTGCAAACGATCGGCCGCTGCGCCAGACACGTGGAGGGGACGGCGATCCTGTACGCGGACGCGATGACGGACAGCTTGCGGGCGGCGGTGAGCGAAACCAATCGCCGGCGCGAGCTGCAACGGCGCTACAACGAGGAGCACGGTATCACCCCGCAATCGATCGTCAAGGCGCTCGAAGCGCCGATCATCGACATCAGCGTGCACGATTGGCTGGCACCAGAGCTCGCTGGCGGCGAGCGGGCGGAGGGGCTGCGGAAGGTGGCGGAGGATGAGGCGGATCCGGCGACCGAGGAAGAGCTCGAAGCGCGGCTGGTGGCGATGAACGAGCAGATGAAGGAGCATGCCAGGCGGCTCGAGTTCGAGGAAGCGGCGAAACTACGCGATGCGATTCGGGAGCTGGTGGCGCGGCGGCAGGGCGCCGTGCCCGCGGCCGCGGAGCAGGTGGCGACGGGGCCGCTACGGCAGGCGACGGGCAGCGGCCGCAAGAAGGGGCGGCGCCGGTGAGCGAGCGGCGACTGGCGCGACTGGTGGTGCGAGGAGGGAGCGCCGGGATGGTCGGCGCCTTGCTCCTGTTGGCGATCTGGATGGTTCACGACGCCGCGGCGCTCGGGATCGCGGACGGGGTAGCGCTGCGCGCGGCGGCGTATGCGAGCTGGACGCTGGCCGCGGGGCTCGGCGCTGCCGTGGGCAGCTCCAGAGTCGCGTTCTTGGGGGCACTGCTCGCGCTATTGGACGTCGCGCTGTTCACCGGGTTGCCGGGAGCGCGCGACCCGGAGCAAGCATGGGCGAGCTTCCACGTAACCGCGACGGCCGCAGCGTTGTTGCTCGGGATCAACAGCGGCTTGCCCGACGGCTCGGTGAGGTCGCGATATGGAACCACGCGGTTGCTGCTGCTCCCGCTGCTGCCGGCGGCACCCGTGATTTTCGCGCAGGCGCGCTGGAACGGGCTGCTGGTGGCGGTTTCGGCGCCGTTTCTGCACGTGCACTCGGGCGGCTCGCCGATCTTCGACGTGACGGCGGTATGCGGCTTGTTGGCACTCGGGGCCGCGGGGCTGCGCGCCGGCGCGGAGCGCTCGTGGGCAGCGGCGGCGCTTCCGGGCGCGACCTTGCTCGCGCTCGCCGGGATCATTCAGTCCGAGGTCACCGACGGGGCGCGGCTCTTTCTGGCGGCAGCGGCCTTGCTCCCGGTGATCGCGGGGCTGAGCGATCAGCGGGGACGGCACGCCGAGGGACATGGCGCTACGGCCAGCGCGGTAACCGGGCGGGCGGCGTCCTGAAGCAGTGCCCCCGCGCCGAACGCCGGTGGATTACCATGAAAGCACGGTTGGGCCGAGCGGCGATGAGACAAAAACACCCCACCCCCTAATTCCGAGCGTGGCCTTCGCGCGCCGCCACGAGCACTTGCTCGGGAGCGCGAAGTCGTCCTTGACTGAGCTTGGCGATCTCCTCAGGAGTCGACTCCCCTGCGATGATCTCCTGGACCGTCTGCCTGGCGGTCTTGCCCTGGATGTCGCTGACGACCGCCCCCACACGAATCCCGCAGGCATCGAGCACCCTGTGCAGGCGGTTCCTCTCCGCGGCTGCCGTCGCAACCAGCTCCTAATAGGAAACTCGAGTTGCGAGGCCGTCCGTTTCATCCGGCGCGGGTCGGCGATGCCGGTGGAAAACTGATGTCGATCTCGTCGCGACAGTGGTCCCGCGCCGAGTTGCAGACGAGGTTGTCCGCGATGCGATTCATGGCCGCGGTGTAGTCGGGGAGGCCGGGGTTTTTTTCGTAGGCGCAGTAGAAAAACAACACGATATCTCGCTGCATACAGCGGTCTCCGCTCGCCTTTCTGCGGAGCAGGCACATTTGGCCGTCTGTCAGGTCGGATCGCAGCCGCAGCCCGCTGGTCGCCGTGTCACAGGTTATCGGCGGCGGCGGGCAGGGGGCGGGGCTGTCGTCATGGTCGTCGATGCCGACCGCGTGGGTCAGCTCGTTGCCGGTGAGGTTGACGATCGCCGCGTCCTGGGGAATCAGCGGCGTGGCGACGACATCCTTGCGGATGCGCTCGACATCGACCCTCGCGAGTCTGGAGGAAATCGAGGTCGTTCCCCAGCGCCAGGCGGTCTGCACCATGCTTGCCGGGAGCAGCACCTGCACCAGGCGCTGCTCTCCTGCCAGCGGATCGCTGCGATACGGGTTGATGACGAGATCTTGCCCGGTGAGCTCTTTGCGGATATCGCCATCCGCGTTTCTTGACGCTTTCAGCTTGATCGCCCCGCATGAGACTAATCCTCGTCCGGGAGCGACCGCAGGTGGGCGATTTGCGCCAAGGTGTCTGCGCGCACCTCTTTGAGCTTCTCGCGCGGATCATCGAAGGTGAAGTCTTCCGGCCGATAGCCGGGGTCTCCACGAGCGACGGCCGCGGTGAGCTCTTCGAGATATCGGGTGAACAGCTCCGCCGCGCGGCGGTTGCGCCCGGTGTCGCGCGCCCATGCCGCCGCCCACTCCCAAATGCAAGGCAGCGACACGTTTTGCTGAATGGCACCCTGCATCAGTCGCCAGGATTCTTCGTCGGCCTTGGCGCGCTCGGAGTGCGTGGCCCGCGCTCTGACCTCGTGAGCCCATTGATAGTAGTAGATGGCGCGGTGCACCGGCGTGTCGGGCTCCACCAGCCGGGCGAAACGCGCCTTCCCCGTCAGATCGGTGACCTCGCGGCCATCCCATTCCGCGGTGCAGATCACCTCGAGACGGCCGACAGGAAGTTGCCGGACGATGTCGAGAGGAACCAATCCCCTGAATTGCGGTTTGTCGGGTGGCATCTGGTAGGAGTCCGCCACCGCCGGCGTCGTCCAGCGAAACCACTCCCCGAGAGACACAGTCTCGCCGGCCGAGCCGACGATCTTGCACTGGATGCCGCGGATCCAATCCCCCGAGACGCGGCCGGGGGTCCAGCCCCACAGACCGAGCGCGACCCCGAAGCCCAGTGGCCCTCCCCGCACGTAAATCTCGGTGTAGGGGCGGTTACTCGAGCTGGT
>JACPHN010000116.1 GCA_016188575.1 Candidatus Schekmanbacteria bacterium | reverse complement strand
TGACCGATATCCCCGGCCGTCGGTTCACGGATCAAGCCACCATAGGCCTACTTGTTCCCGGCCATACCCACCCTACTGCCACGCCCCGTCTGGCCTACTTTTCGCCGGCACACCCCGGTCGTTTTTCGCCAGCGTTGAAGCTCCATTTTCATCCGTTCGCCCAGCGATAGCTTGCGCACCGGGGTGAGCGCCAGGTCGGTCACGCCAAATAGCGCCAGGCACGTATCCAGCCTGCGTTGGCAGCGACTTTCCGGGATTCCGTAGATCGCCTGGGCGAGCTTGAACGAGTCCGCCGCCGGCAGGTCTGGATTGAGCTGATTGCGCTGCCCCATCACCATGCCGAGGCGCGTCAAGTACTCGGCGGAGCGGCGTGAGGTGTCGAACTTGCCGAAGGCGATGGCAATTCCGGCGCTCGGCCGAACCAGGCCCGTCAGCATCTTGAGCGTGGTCGTCTTGCCCGCGCCGTTTGGCCCCAGGAGCCCGACGATCTCACCCCTGCGGATGGACATCGTCAGCTCGCGCACTGCCGGCACCAGCACCTCTTCACGGCGGAAAAACGCCCTGAGGGTGCCGATCACTCCGGGTGACTTGCGGAAGGTGACGTATGTCTTCGATAAGCCGACGACGGACAAAATCTCATCGCCGGCGTCCTGTGGTGGCACGGGAGAACGCTCCGTGTCGGGGCGGTCGGGCAGGAGATGCGCGCGGGCTCTCCAGGTTTACGACGCGGCAGTAGAGATCGTCAAGTGCCGCCACGGTCGCCGGGTCTCGGCGCGCTTGACCTGAGCACTTCTGGTGCGTCACCCGGGTGCCCCTGGAAGATGCCGGCAGTTGCCGGATGATCCGGACCGTCCCTGGCAGCGTTGAGGCTCCGGGCTGGCTTGATACGATCAGAACCAGATCTTATAAACTTGGTTATGGTGTCGATTCCGATTCACGTCGCAAAGGCAAAACTTTCGGAGCTGATCGAACGCGCTTGCGCGGGAGAGACTGTCGTGATCGCGCACGGGAAGCGCCCCATGGTGCGTCTCGTGCCCGTCGATGGCGCGACGGGGCGGGCGTTTGGCGCCATGAAGGGCCGTGCGACCGTAACCGAGAGTTTTTTCGATCCATTGCCTGCCGAGGAGCTTGATCCGTGGCAGCAATAACCCGCCGCCTGCTGCTCGATACGCACGCGTTTCTTTGGTGGCTGGATGGCGATGAGCGCCTTGCGCACCATGCACGCGAGCTCATCGTCGACCCGCACACAACCGTTCTGGTCAGCGCGGCCTCAGCTTGGGAGATCAGCACGAAGGTACGCATCGGAAAGCTCCCCGGCGCCGCGGAAGTTGCGGGAATGTTGGGTTGGTGCATCTCCAGCCAGGGATTCACGGAGCTGCCGATCAGCGTCGAACACGCTCAACGGGCCGGAGCTTTGCCATGGCCGCATCGCGATCCGTTCGACCGCATGTTGATCGCGCAGGCGCAAGGCGAGAACGTGGCGATCGTCACCAACGATCCGGTCTTTGCGGGTTACGGTGTCGCCTGCGAATGGGACTGATGTCAAGCGGGTACCTGGCTCGGTGGCAGTAACAAAAGCTAATGGCATCTGGGAGCCGCCGCGGCGCATAGCGGGCTACGAGGTCGTGCGAGAGCTGGGGCGCGGCGCCATGGGTGCGGTGTTCCTGGCGCGGCACGGGCGGAGCGGTGGGCTGCGCGCGCTCAAGCTGGTCATGGTGCCGGAGCTGGTCGCGGTGCAAGGGATTCGTCGCGAGATCTGCGCCCTGACCCGGCTGCGGCATCCCGGTATCGTGGCGGTAGTCGACGAGGGGGAGGCGCAGGGAATCCCCTGGTACGCCATGGAGCATGTCGCTGGGCAGACCTTGGGAGCGGCGTGTGAAGCACTTCGACGCGCGGCGGGCGCGACCGAGAAGGCCAGCAGCGCCGCGGGGCTCGAACGTGTGCTCGGCCTGGTTCGGCGCATCTGCTGGTCGCTCGCCTACATGCACGGGGAGGGGGTCGTTCACGGCGATCTGAAGCCCGGCAACATCCTGGTCGCAGAAGGTGATCGGCCGGTGCTGGTGGATTTCGGCATGGCGCGCTGGCTTCAGCGCGGTGGCGCGGGCACGACGAGCACGTCACGGGAGACACTCGAGGTGCGCAAGCCCGGCGGGTCTTTGGCCTACATGGCACCCGAGGTGCTTCAGCACACCCACGTCGACGCGCGCGCTGATCTCTACTCCCTTGGCTGCATCATCTTTGCGCTGCTAGCCGGGCGACCCCCGTTCGTCGGCTCGAGGTCGCACATTGCCCGGACTCAGGTTCACGACCCGCCGCCGCGGCTGTCTGCGGCCGTGCGGGACATTCCTTCACGGCTCGATGATCTCGTCGCCGCGATGCTCGAAAAACGGCCTCGCGCTCGTATCGGCTACGCGGATCTGGTTGCGGACGAGCTGGAGAAGATCGGGGCCCCGGCGGCACCGTGGATCGGTGCACCCCCCGCGCGCCTGTATCTTTACCGTCCCAGGTTTCATGGCCGCTCCCGCGAGCTTCTCGAGCTCATGGCGCGGGTCGATGCGGCGCTCGGCGGCGGGGCGGGGGGCCTGGCGCTGGTCCAGGGAGAAAGCGGTATCGGCAAGACCAAGCTGCTCACGGAGCTTGGTCGGCGGGCCGATCGTCGCGGCATGCTGGTGGTCACCGAGGAGTGTGAAAGCGGCCAGGAGCGGCCTCTGCAGATCATGCGCAAGTTGCTGACCACCCTGTGCGATCGGTGCCGCGCGCTCGGCCCGACGCTGTCCAAGTGTGTCTTCGGCGCACGCGGCAAGGTGTTGGCGCAGCTCGAGCCCGCCATCGCAGCGTTACCCGGCCAGGATTTGCTACCGGAGCCTGTGGAGCTGGGACCAGAAGAGTCCCGCCTGCGCCTGTTCTCGTATCTTGCGGGCACGCTGCGCGCGTTTGCTTTCCAGGAGCGACTGCTGCTACTGGTCGACGACCTGCAAGCGGCGGACGAGCTCAGCTTGGGCTTTCTGCTGTTCCTGGCGCGCGGACGACACCTGCTCGATCCGCCGATCGTCATCGTCGCCGCTTCCCGCACCGAGGAACACCGCCCGGAGCTCGGGGCGCTCGCAGCGGCCGCTGCGACCTCCCCACTGGAGCTCGGACGGCTCGATGGCGATGCTGTGAGGCGGATCATTTCGGACATGCTCGCGCTGGCGGCGCCGGCTCACGCTCTGGCTGCACGGATGATGCAGCATTCCGAAGGGAACCCGCTATTCGTATCGGAATACCTGTACGCCGCCGTCGGCGATGGCGTGCTGGGGCGCGACCAGCGCGGCGCGTGGACACTGGGCGGGCAGGCCGTCGGCGACGCGAGACTCGAGACCCTGCCGCTGCCGGCCACGCTCCGGGAGCTTCTCGACCATCGGTTCATGGCGCTGTCGGAGGCGAGCCGAGCGCTACTCGAGGCGATGTCCGTGATCGGTCGCGAGTCGCAAGCGCCGCTCGCCGAGCTCGTCAGCACGCTCCGCGGGCGGGCCTTCCAGGCGGCCGTGAGGGAACTGGTCGAGCGGCGAATCCTGGAGGACCTCGGGGCGACAAACGTGCTCCGGTTCGGCCACGACAAGATTCGCGAGGCCGCCTACGGCCGCCTCGGCGAAAACGAAAAACGGCGCCTGCACCTGGCAGTGGCGTCGGCGCTGGCGGCGAGCTCGGAGACGAACCCTCCGGTCGGCTCCTCGGACACTTTCGCCCGCGACAGTGCCCTGGCGCGGCACTGGGAACTGGCAGGAAAGCCCGTCGCGGCGCGCGCTTGCTACGCCCGCGCGGGTCGTGTCGCCGCGAACGCGTTTGCTAACGGCGAAGCCACCCGGCTTTTCAAAAGATGCCTGGCGCTGTTCGCGGAGCCAAGTGCCGAGCGCATCGAGGTCCAGTACCAGTTGACGGAAGTGCTCCGCCGCACCGGTAAGCTGGTCGAGGCGGCGGAGAATCAACGAACGGCGCTTTCCGAGGCGGCAGCGGTCGGGGCGGACCATCTCGTCGTCGCCGGACTGCGCACGCATGCGCTACTCTGCCTGGCGCTCGGGGACACGGAGGGGGCGATGCAGTCGTTCGCGCGCGGGATTCGCCTCGCCCGCCACCGCGGCGATCCGCGCAGCGAAAGCTCGCTGCTTACAGGGCTCGGATCGGTGCTGAGCCGCCGTCACCGGCCCGGTGGGGCGCTCCGCTGTCATCGCCGCGCGCTCGAGTTGGCGCGCACCTGCGGCGATGCGGCGACGCAAGGTATCGCGCTCATGAGCCTTGGCAGCCTCGCGCAGAGCGCAGGCCAATTTCGGTCTACCCGGCGCTCCTTCGAGAAACTTGTCGCGGTGGCGCGCTCCTCGGGGGATCGGCACCTGGAGCTGATGGCGCAAATGAATCTCGGGGTCGTGCTCAGTGAGACCGGCGATCCGCACGGCGCCCTCCTTCTGTTTTCGACCTCGCTTGGAATCGCACGCGAAATGGGAGACCGCAACAAGGAGCTCACCATCCTCAACAATCTCGGCGCCTCGTCCGAACGGATCCAGGATCTGGTGGCGGCGCAGAGCCATTACGAAGCCTCCCTGCGCATCGCCACGGAAATCGGGGATCGCTGGGTGGTTGCTGTCGTGGCATTCAACCTGGGAGCCGTTTGCCTGCGGTCTGGGGACCTCGTCGCCGGCCGGCGGAATCTCGACGCCGCCATCGACGAGGCGCGGCGCCTGCCCGACGCCTGGATCGAGGCCATGGCCACGACGGCGCTCGTCGGTGCCGCGCGGCGGCAGGGGGAACCCACCGCGGCGCTGCTCGGGCGCATCGATGGAGCCATCGCGAGCCTCGAGCGGCTCGGAAAACGCCGCGAGGTGGTCGAGGCGCTGTGCGAGAAAGGCCATCTTTTGCTCGCCGCCAGCAATTCCGCCGCCGGGGTGCTGGCCCGCATCGAGGAGCTCGCCCGCGACGGAGAAGACCCTGTCGGAGGGCGGGACCACGCCGCCGTGGCGGAGCTGCGCCGAGCGCAGGAGGCGTTTCTGTTCGGGGAGGCGCGGGCCTTCCCGGATGGCGCCCGAACATGCCCGTGACGTGCTCGAGGCGCTGGCCGAGGTGCATCCGGACCTGGCTCGGCGACTCGGCGTGGCGTAGCGTGCCGGACGGCGGCGGCGGCCTCCGGTTGGCCATCCGATGCGGAAAAAGCGCCTGGCAACCTCATGATCGCAGCGGTGGGGGGCAGGCGCGCAAGCTACGAGGTGGCTTGGCAGGTTTCTTGCTCTTGCTTGGGCAAGAGCGAGCGCATTCTGGCGAAGATCGGGATCCAATCTCGCGCCACATCGGAGAGGCTTTTCGTGGAAGCAAGATCAAACCAGCAAGATGCCATGCTCATCGCAGTATCGCTGCGGCTCCGGCGTCATGCCCAGGGTGGCGAGGACGCGCTCGATGGGTCCGCAGCCGAGCTCGTGCTCGACCAGATCGCACTTATCGCGAAACCGATCGACGTCTTCTTCGTCGGGCGCCGATTTGACCTCGAAGACGCAGACGCGACCATTGATCGCCAGGATGTCGTACTCATAGCGGCGTCCGGCGGGACCAGTGAGGCCGGTGCGATCCTCGATGCGTTGTCGGAGGCGGATGTGCTCGGGGCGAATACCGGTGATGCCGAGGCCGAAGCGCAGCATTCCGGCGGCCATGTCCTCGAGGTTGCGCCCAGCGCGGTTCTGAAGGCCGCCGACGGTCGCGTTTTGGTACTGGACCATGTCGATGAGGCGCTGGTTCTGCTGCGCGAGTGCTTCAAACCGCCGATTGGTTTCCTCGCGCCGTTCCTCGAACCGCCGGTTCGTTTCCTCGCGTTGGGTCGCGAGCTCTGCCAGAACGGCTTCGAAGCGCTGATCGACCGCCTCGAACCGCCGATTGGATTGCTCACGCATCGCGGCCAGCTCGGACAGCAGACGTTCCATCTCACGGCGCGGCGGGAACTCCTCCGCGATCACCTCGTAGAGGCGGTAGCGCAGCTCGGGGGTCGCCCGCAGTAGCTCGGGCAGACGTTCGAGGATTTTCTGGGCGTCGCGGGTCACGGGGGATCGGGCTCCGTAGGCGTGCGGCTTTCCAGAAACATTCTATAGCGGAGACCGCAGGGAAGGCACGCCGGCCTGGATGCCGCACGGCGGAGCTTGCCCGCATGTCGGCGCATTGCTGGCCGCACCGCCAAGGCGGCATCATCCTGTGCTTGCGCCAGTGCGGAACGTTGCATCACCGTTGCGCCGGTGATGTCTCATGTTGGCGTTGGACAAGAGCCCTGGATGCGCGTCGATCCGCTATCGCGCGCCTGACACTTGAGCAGGGAGCGGCCAGCCTTCAGCCCTCCAACCTGGCCGAAGCCGGCATGGAGCCCGTGGCCGCTCGGGAAGGGTCGAGCATCGGCTGAAACAGCCCCAGCCCGAGGTGGCAACCCGCTCCCAGGCTGAACGGCCCCTGAACCATCCGGTCGAATTCGAGCGCAAACCCCCATCCCGGGAAAGGTGCCTCGCCTTTCCGGCTGCGCAGAAACTGAAACCACGGGATCTCGCGATGACTGCTCGGGGTCGCGCTCGTCAGCCGCACACCGGTGGGCGCCGGTAGCCCATGAAGGGCGCATTCACGCCGAACCTCGGCAACCTGCCAATCCTGGTACGTGCCGCGACCCCGGCGATAGTGGCGCCGTGTGATGAACGGTGTGACGCTTGCCCAGCCCGATCCCTGCTTCTGAAACGGGGTCGCGCTCAGCGTCACCAGCACCATGCGAATATCCGGCCTGCCGTCGCTCTGTGGCAGCGACCTCGAGCGGTCGATTGCCCTCAGCTCGCCCTCGTCGAACGGTCGCGCCAGGCGCACTACGACGTGGTCGATGTGGCCGTCTCCATCCTCGTCGAGAGGCAGAACGAAGACATGCCGATGGCCCTGAAGGCGCTCTCCCTCGGCATCCTTGCCGCTGAAGCTCGCCGAGACGAGAGCCGGGTCGCCGCCCTGAACGCGGCGATGAATGCCCATCAGCCGCCGGCGAATGCGCTCTGCCACGGAGATGGTCTCGGTAACCCTGGGAAGAACCGTGGATGCCAGCGCATAGCGCGCCTCGCGAAACCCCGGCACGTAGCCCGCGGCGGCGGGAAAGCCGCCCGGCTCGAGTGCCCCGGTGGGTAAGGTGAAATCCGTCCACATCAGCGCCGGCGGAACGCTCCAGCCCTCCAGTTGCAGCTCCGTGCTGGACAGGCACAGAGCCCCGAGCCATGTGCAAGGCGCCTCCGTATCCCGTTGCCGCGGCGCCCGCCCTCCCGCGGTCCTGCGGTGCGGCAGGTCGGGGAGTCGATCGTAATCGGCGCGCGGCCGGACGCAGGCCACCGGAACCATTTCCCCTGCGAACGCCCCGTCGCGCGGCGCGCAGTTCCAGCCACGGCGCTCCCCGCCGTCCACGAGCCGCGCCTCGACCCACGACTCCGAGCGCCCGAGATAGCTCAGGCCGCCCAGCAGCTCGGCGAGGTCTCGCCGTTGAGCCTGCGGCAACTGCGCGTCGAACCCGATGCACAGCGGCTCATCCCGGTCGAGCGCCACGAATGCGTCGAAGATGAGCTGCTTATCCGCTGGGTCTTGCTGATTCGAGCTGAGGTAGGAGCGCGTATGCGCCGCGGTGGCGGCCGGCAGAGCGAACCGCGGCGCGCCCGACAGCGCCGCGAGAAGTGGTTCCACCCGCGCTTCCGGCCATTCTCCGTGACGCCTCTTCCACACGTCGACAAGCCCCCGAGCCAACCGATAAGGCGACGGCGGCCATTCCACCACGCCCTCGTTGACATGTCTCCCCCAGGGCGTTGCGTGGAAACGGCCGGCGGGGAACCGAAGCTCGATGACGAGCATGGCTAGTCCTCCGACTCCTCCTCGTCGCGCTCTTTCTTCTGGTCCTTTTTCCAGTCGACGCGGGTGCGGAGCTCGGTCACAGCGGGATCCGCAAACAGCGGCCGACAGCGAATGATATCCGCCCGGAGCTGCTCGAGGAGCACGCCCGAGGTTGGAACTGAAAACGGCGTCGGTTCCGTGACCTGCAGCTCGCCTACGACCCGCAAGTCGCATGCGGTCCGCAGGCGCATGCCGCGGTCCAGAAAACGGCGCACCTTGAACAGCGCGAGGGCGACGAGCAGCCGCCAGGCATCCTCGCCGAGCTGGTAACTACGAAGCAGCTCCAAATCGAGATTGAAGTAGGCCGTAGTGCGCTCTGCGGTATACTCGGTCCGGTGGAATGGCACGTTGCCGTAGACGTCCTTGTCGAGCTGCTTGGTGCGTAGCTTGCCGGACGGGTCGATAGGGTTGTTCTTTACGCCCCCCGACACGGCCTCCCGTACGGCGGTCGCCTCGATGAAGCCGGACAGAGCGCGCGGCACCTTTACGCGTCCGTCCTCGGCGTTGGCAAGGAAAACGCCGTGGACGAGCGCGTTGACATCATAGAAAAACAGCGCCGTGCCCACCTTTCGCCAGTCGACCGGCCGGCCCTTCTCGTACCCCGCGCGCGCCAGGAGCTTCTTCCTGAAATCCTCGTCGCCGATGATGAACGGCGAGTTGAGCCGGTGCGCTTCGCTGAGGGAGCTCGTGGTGGCCTCTACCGCGCCTTCGAGTTGCACGCGCACGTAGGACAGGCCGGCAAGCTCAGGCAAGAGCTCGTTGTCGGGTCCGAGCACGGTGGCCTCGAGGCGATTGGCCATCGACTGCGCGGACTCGACGAGCAGCATGCGCGTGCCATCTGCGAGTTGGTACGTCGCGGCACCGATATCGGCAAAACCAGTTGGCTGGAAGCGATGACCCTGAACAGGTGCCAGCTCCGCTTCCATGAGAATGCGCCGTTCGTTGACCAGACGCTCGAACATGACCAGCTCATCCTTCACCTTGATGTGTCGTCCGCGAGCACGAGCTTCTCCAGCCGCTTCGTCCCGCGGATCGGCACGAGGAGACTTGCGAGCAGTCGCTGGGGCTCTTCCGTTGGCTGATACGTGACGCGTAGCGGCTTGAGCTGCGCCGACAGCAAGCGCTGGACAGCCACGCTGCAGGCATCCTGGCCTCGGCCAGCCTGTAGAAGCCCGACGATCCTCGGCTCTGGCCGTACGGCGATCGACCGAACCGGCTCCGGCGAAAAGAGGAGCTTGAGCAAGCTGTAGCTGCGCGATAGAGGACAGACGCCGCTGTCCCCCCCGGTCCTCCTCAGTGCGCGACGCGCCTCATGGAGCCCGTCCGCTTTCCTCCAGTCGATGAGGCCGAACGCCCACAGCAGGTCGTCGATGCGGCCGTCATCCATCTGCCCACCCAAGAACGGCATCACATCCTCGGCGGGGAGCGACAGGTGGGCCGCGACCGGCACCGACCTGGTGGACGACCGCTGCGCGTCGAGCATGCGGCGCGCCAGGACTCCTGCGAGACGCTCGGCGAGACTGCCGCCTACCCAGGCTACCTGGCCGTGACCCTCTGCCCAGCTCCAGAGCCGAGCCGGATCTACCGGGGCCAGGTTCGCGCGTAGCGGGCCAACCTTGCCCGTCGCGCGAACGGACGCCAGCGCGGCCGCGAGGCGAACCTCCAGGCTCCCACTCGCAGCCGCCTCGGCAACCCACCGCGCCGACAGCCCAAAGCTCGGCCTCGGCAGCGTGGGTTTCTTGCCGCGGTCTCGGCGCGCGATCAGGCGTTCGAGCCGTCCCAGGGCCGCCAGCACCCCGGTGAAGCCCACCGCATCGGCGCGCCGCGAGCACGAGAACAGCGCCTCGTCTACTTGTCGCCTGGTCATCGCCAATGTCGCGGGAACGTTCTTGAACCGTCTCAGAAAAAAGTCGATGCGAGCCAGCAGCGGATCGAGCTCGTCCAAGAGCCGGACAGCGGGTCGAAACTGCACCGGGATCCGGCCGACGGGAAGAGCCACGAAGCTTTCGCCGCGACGCTTCAGGAATGAATAGCGCACAAACGACGCAATCCCTCGGTCCACCCCGAGGCTGCTTGCGGCGCGGGAGAAATCGAGGCCCGTCCGTGCGCTACGCCGGCCGAGCTGGCTGCGGCCCTCGGCAAGGATGTGGCGAAGCTCGATCGGCGCCGTCGGATTGCTCCAGATGGGGAGCCAGGCCTCGGCGCGTGCCGCGTCGACCGCTCCCGCGGACGGATAACCCACCGCGGAAGCGGCAACGCAAAACGGCGCCGACAGCTTGCCGCCACCAGCGGTGGTGCGCCTGGTGATGGCGCTGGCCATGAGCAACGCGCCCTCCAGCGTCAGCACGAAGTCCCACGGGTTGATCCGGCAGTCCTTCGATTCGATCGCCTGTCCCTGGTTGAATCCCCCAGCGCGACCCGGGTCGAACTGTCCCACACTCGCCGATACCAGGCCCGGCACCGGCACATCGAACAGTGCGCCAGCGATCAGGCGGGCGGCGCTGCCCGCCGGGTCGCCGTTCGCCAGCAGCTCGGCAATGTGCTGCATGAAGGCATTGCTGAAATCCAGCCGCCCCTCGTTGCCGCCCGAGCCGAGGAGCGGGCTGAAATACGCAGGCGCGCCTTCGGCATTCAGCGCGCAGGTGGCGTCGAGCCACTGCACGACGTCATCCGACAACCGGCAACGGCACAGTGCCAGAAGCGCCGGCTTTCCCTTGCTGCGGGAAAGCTGCAGGCATTTCGTTCTTCCCTTGCGAACCTCCCGCCACAGCTCGCCGGCGCGCCGCTGCCGCTCCGTCTTGCCCATCTTGCCCGACCTGGCCTTGGCGAGTGTTTCCAGTGCCTCCAAGCTCATTTCCCTCACCGCCTCGGACGCCGCCTCGGACCCCGTCTCGGACGCCACCTCGGCGAAAAAACCCGCGGTCGCCGACCCGATCGCCCGCACGAGACTGTCGAGCTCGTTCTTGGCCTTGCCGG
Source organism: Candidatus Schekmanbacteria bacterium (assembly GCA_016188575.1). Lineage (GTDB taxonomy): Bacteria > CSSED10-310 > JACPHN01 > JACPHN01 > JACPHN01 > JACPHN01. The sequence goes on along the minus strand of JACPHN010000116.1, from coordinate 5,489 downwards.
GCTGCATGACTGCGGCAGCACCTTCCAACGCTCTGCAGACATCGCCCACCGCCTGTGGAGCGCGCGGCATTTCCGGCCAGCCGCGAATCGCCGATACTGCAGCGCGGTAGGGAGCCAGCCGCGCGCCGGTGCTCGAGCAAATGGCGTCGATTCCTTCAATCTGATCGCCCTCGTAGAAGCCGCTGCCGCCATTCCAGGGAGCGACGATCGGTGTGGGGTGGTAGCGTTCATTGAAAAACGCCAGCAGGTCGTTCTCGCTCAGCGCAGTATGCAAGACGAACCCTGCTTCGTCCCAGTTTCCCCTGGCGCCGGGGTCGGCCTGTTCGCCGATCATGCGCAGCACACCGAGCGCCTTGAGATAGCCGGCGAGCGGCTCGGGCCGGCAGCCGGTGAGGTGGAGCCTGTTCATGGTTTCCTCTCGCTGGCCCGCCGATCTGCGGCCCGCAAAACGGTTTCCAGGAAGGCGAGGCAAAACGGCCCGATGGCGGGCGAGTCGCGGAGAGCGATCATCCGTGCCGTCCAGCTCGGCCCGAGCGGTCCGTCACCGAGCTCCATCGGGGAAAGATCCAGGCAGGTAGGCGGCATGACGTGACCTCCGGAGAGCGCCACCGCCGGGAGCAAGTCACCCTCCCAGACCCCGAGCGCGAAGCGCCGTCCGCTCTCCGGCTCGCCGCCGGAGGAGCGCGGCAGCGGCTCGTCCGGAACGGAACGAATCGACAGCCGCACCCGCCCGTGGTGGGCTGCCGCCAGGTAGGCCGCCAGATCCGAGCAACCATTCTGTAGCATGGCCAGGCCCGAGGCGAGCTCATGGCGGAATCTGCGCCGCCGGTGGCGCGGTGCGACCCGCGCCGTCTTCGCCCACAAGCGGGAGCGATCCTCCGCCGGCGGGTCTCCCAACAAAAAAAACTGAAATTCCTCGTGGGCCTTGCCGAGGTCGTGCCAGCGGGCGGCCGTCTCGAGATCCGCGGCAAAGCGAGCGCCGGCCGGCAGCGCCGAGAGCAACTCCGCAAGCACCGACAGCACCGCAGTCGTATGTTCGTCGAGCGTCTGGAAGCTTGGTTGCTCGCTGTCGGCCTCCTGCATCAGGCCTTCGCGGCGGCGATCGTCCTCCGGCGCGACGACCGAAACGGCCGCTGTGCTCGTCCGTAGAAAGCCGCACCGCTCGTCGTACCCGCCCTGCTCGGCGCGCAGCAGAACGGTCATTCCTGGGAACAGGGGGGCCTTGGCTGTCAGCTTCTCCCACCCACCTTCCAAGAAATCGAAGCGCCACGCATCCTTGCCTACCTGCAGCCATTTCCGCAGCTCGGAGATGGACACGGGGCACAGCTCGGACCGCTGATCGCGCGCCAGCTCGCGGTTCGGCTCCCCGCCGAGATCGGCGCGCCAGAAGACGTGGGCGTCGCGTTCTTTCTCCTCGCGGATGAACGGGGACACGTCGAGGTCGGCTCCGCCGAGGTCCGGCGCGGTGTCGAAGAGGTCGACGAGATCCCGGCGCCGCAGCACGGTGCGATAGCCAGGCGCCAGGTCCGCCGGCGCGAGGCGGGCCGGGCCCACATCCTCGTGCTGCCGGAGGTAGACGCGCGCCGCCTCCAGCTCCAGCTCGCTGTACGGTGCCGCGAAGGCCGGATCGACTTCGATCCAGCGCACCTGCGCGCCCTCCTGACGGCCACCGCGGTTGCAGCGCCCGAAGCGCTGCACGAGCGACGCGATCGGCGCCAGCTCGGTGACCAGCAGCGCGGCATCCAGGTCAGCGCCGGCCTCCACCACCTGGGTCGATACGATGACGCGCCCCTCTGGCGGTATCGGACTTTCGAGCTGCTCGCGCTGTTGCTGCCGCTCGACAGGCCGAAACCGCGAGTGCAACAGCAACAGGTCCGGGCCTCGGGGCGCGTCGCGGCGCAGCGCGTCGTAAACCGCCACTGCCCGCTCCACCGTGTTCACGATCGCCAGCGACAGCGTCGTGGGGCGATGCAGCGCCAGGATCTCGGCAGCGACTCGTTTCCCATACGCCTTTACCGTTTCGCGGCTCAGCTCTACCTCCAGGCGCGCGAGCCGCTTCTGCGCTTCCAGGCGAATACGCGCCGACTCCGTGGCCCGGTCGTCGTCCTCCAGCCCCCAAGGCCGGAACCCTGCGGCCCGCGGCGCCAGGTCGACGGTCGCCAGCCAATCCGGAGCCAGGGTCGCGGACATCCAGAGCGAGCGGCAGGGACCGCACGTGCCGAATGCCTCCCGGAATGCCGCGAGCTGCGCGGAGGTCGCGAGGCCACTACCCATGAGCTGCACCTCGTCGAGCACCCAGAGGGCATCGTTGTTGAGCAGCGCGAAGTGCTGGGGCCAGCGGTGGCGGCTCATGGCATAGCCGCGGTTCAGGGCTCGCGACAGCAGCATGTCCTGCGTCCCGGCGAGCACCGCATCCCGCTCGGGATGAAGGTCGAAGTCGAGGTCGGCGTCTCCGCCCATGAGCGCGTGCACGCGCACCTCCCCGCTCAGGTCCAGGGCCGTGAGCCAGCGGCCCGCGCAGGCCAATGTCTGCTCGACGAGCACACGCATCGGCAGGCAGTAGACGAGGCGGCGGGGCGTATCGGCGCGCACCGACGGGGAGTCGTGAAAGCGCCGCCGCCAAAGCCAGGCGAGAATCACCGCCGCCGTCTTCCCGAGCCCTGTCGGCACCGTGAGCACCTCGGGGAAGGTGAGCTCGCATGCGAGCCGGCGCTGATACGGATACGGATGGGCGTTACCTCCCATGGCGATTTCGAAGAACGTATCGTAGCCGTCGTGAGAATTCATTCTCTTGCTCCGCGGGCCGATCAGCGCCAGCAGCTTCGCCTATACGAGCACAGCGACGGTCGATTGTCAAGGTTCACGAACGATCCCAAGGTGCATGCAATTTGCTGTGCGAGTAGAGTGGGCTCACAGGGTACAATTAGAGAAAGTCTGCTCGTCTACAGCGCTTCGGAGGTGAAGGCCATGAGCGATGAAGGTGGCGTCCTGTCTGGCGGGCTCGCGTTGCCGGCGCGAATGCTCAATGAATGGACCTACTGCGAGCGCCTCGGCGTGCTGGAGTGGGTGCACGGCGAGTGGCGGGAGTCCGGGGACACGATCGACGGCGCAGCGGGGCATCGCCGGGTCGACCGGCCCGACGCGGAGATGCCCGAAGCAGAAGCGGTCGACGAAGCGCTCGACCTGAAAACCCGATCCGTGTGGCTCACGGCTGAACGAGAAGGTCTAACGGCCCGCATCGATCTCGTCGAGCTCGCGGAGGGGCTCGCCGCCCCTGTAGACTACAAGAAGGGGCATGCGCCCGCGGGATCGCCGGGCGCCTGGGAACCCGATCGCGTGCAGCTCTGCGCGCAAGCTCTGGTGCTGCGCGAGGCAGGGTACCGAGTGGAGCACGGCATCGTCGTCTATCTCGCATCGAAGCGGCGCGTCGAGATCGACATCGACGACCGTTTGGTGGCGGTGACGCGCGAGCGCATCGCGACGTTCCGCGCGGTGGCTGCCGCGGGCGTGTTGCCGGCTCCGCTGCGCGACAGCCCCAAGTGCCCGCGGTGCAGCCTGGTGGCCATCTGCCTGCCCGACGAAACCGCGCTGCTGGCGGATGCGACGGCCACTGACCACGCCTCCGGTGACGAGCACCACGCTTCAGCGCCAGCGGTCGGGACCGGTGCGATAGAGCTGCGGCAAGTGTTGGCGCCCCGACTGGAGGGATTCCCGCTCTACGTGACCGAACAGGGGGCCCGCGTGGGCCTGTCCAAGGGCTCCTTCGAGGTCACCGGCCGGGACGGCGCGCAACTGGCATCGGTGCGAACCCGCGACACGAGCCAGATCAGTCTGTTCGGCAACGCGCAGATCACCACGCAAGCCATGCGGGAGGCGATGGATGGCGGCATCGCGGTATGCTACCACAGCTTCGGGGGATGGTTCGTGGGCATGGCCTGGGGACATCACCACAAGAACGTGGTCCTGCGGCGGGCGCAGTACGCCGTCGCGGAGGACTGGCAGCGCTCCCTGGCGGTCGCCAGGCAAATCGTGCGGGGAAAGATTCGCGGCCAACGCACGCTGCTGCGGCGCAATCACACGGCTCCCGACCGCGCTGTGCTGAGGGAGCTGGCGAGGTTGGCGGCGGCGGCCGGCGGCGCCGCCGGGCTGGAGACGCTTCTCGGAATCGAGGGGGCAGCGGGTCGCCTGTACTTCGGACATTTCGGTGGCATGGTGAAGGCGGACTGGGCCGAATCCTTTCAGCTTTCGGGTCGAAATCGTCGCCCACCGCGCGATCCGGTCAACGCCCTGCTGAGCTACGCCTACGGCATGCTCGCTCGCGACTGCACCGTGGCGGCCCAGTCGGTCGGCTTCGATCCCTACCTCGGCGTCTATCATCAGCCGCGCTACGGCAGACCGGCGCTGGCGCTGGACCTCATGGAAGAGTTTCGCAGCGTCGTCGCCGACTCGGTCGTTCTCACCGCGATCAACAACGGCGAGGTGACGCCAGCGAGCTTCGTGCGTGCGGCCAATGGTTGCAACCTGACCCAGAGCGGCCGCAAGGCGTTCCTGGGGACGTACGAGCGCCGCATGGACACGCTGCTGCTGCATCCTCTGTTCGGGTACCGCGCGAGCTGGAGGCGCATCATCGAGGTTCAGGCCCGTCTCCTCGGCCGGCACATGATGGGCGAGCTGCCGCGGTATGTGCCGATCGTAACGCGATAGGGAACGAAAAGGAGGAAAACGCATGCATCCCGTATGCACTATCGTATCCTATGACGTGGCCGATCCCAAGCGGCTTCGGCGCGTTTTCGAGATTTGCCGATCGTTTGGCGATCACCTGCAGCTCAGCGTGTTTCGGGCGGACCTGACGCCCCGGTCACGGGCGGAGCTCATCGCCGAGCTCGACGCGGTCATCGACCATCGGGCGGATCAGGTGTTGCTGGTGGACGTGGGGCCCTCGGAGGGCAGGGCTCGCAAGGCCTTTCGCGCGCTCGGTCGGCCCTATACCAGGCACGAGCTGCGGGCCACGATCGTGTGAGCCGCTGAGGAGGCGGGGGAGAGGTTGCCTTGCGAGCGGTCCAGTGGTGACGCCTGGCCCGGGAGGCGCTCGAATTCTCCGGACAATGCGCTGGCAATGCAGGTTTGGACGCGCGGCGAACGAGGCTGGCCGGGCCAGGAAGGGCCGGTGGAGGCGTGTGCTGCCGGCCGGCCTACCAGGCGCTCGCGGGGGTTGACGGAAACCGGCATGCCGGCGATAATTGGGAGGTGCGCCGTTGCTCCGCGTCTTCGGACGCGGCCCCATTGAAGCGATAGCTCGGCGCTGGGGACATTTGATCGCTACTATGTTGCTCCGCGTCTTCGGACGCGGCCCCATTGAAGCGGGTCGAATGCGCGCCGCCGGGCGCACGGGCGACCGTTGCTCCGCGTCTTCGGACGCGGCCCCATTGAAGCACGTCGGGCCAGTGCACACTCCAGCCGGCGCCCCAGTTGCTCCGCGTCTTCGGACG
>JACPHN010000108.1 GCA_016188575.1 Candidatus Schekmanbacteria bacterium | reverse complement strand
GTGCCACTCTCATCGAGTCCGGACTCGACTACGACGAGAGCGTTGACATCGCCAGAGATGTCGAGCGGCGAACGGGCGCGAGGCTGATTCATTCTACCGACGATCGGCTCGTGATCGCGGGAGCCGCCACCATGACACTCGCCATGCTGCGGCAGTGCGAGACTCCCCTGGATGCGTTGGTGTTGAGTATCGGTGGGGGATCGCAAGCGGTCGGCGCGCTCACGGTTTCTCGCCACCTACAACCCACGCTCGAGATTTTCGGCGTGCAGGCGGCACAGGCGCCGACTATTTGCGACTCGTGGCGCGCGCGCGCCGTGCTTCCCGGGAGGCTGGCGGAGACGTTTGCAGACGGCCTGGCGACGCGCAACGTCTATGAGATGACCTTTGGCACACTGGTGGAAGGGCTTGCTGATTTCGTAACGGTTTCGGACGCCGAGATCGCCGCGGCCATCCGCGCGTTGCTGCGCACCACGCACAACCTCGCGGAAGGCGCGGGAGCTGCTGGCCTGGCCGGGCTGATCAAGCTCCGCGAGCGCCTGGCGGGCAGAACCGTCGGCATTGTCCTCTCAGGATCGAATATCGATGAAGCGACGCTGCGGCAGGTTGTTACGGGCGCCTACTGAGCATCTCTCGCGCTGCTCCCGCGGGTGGACGGTGGCATCATGCAAAGGCGCTTGAACGGCGCCCCGGAAATCGCGGATTGCCTCGCGCGGGGCGCCCGATTGTTCAACGAGGGAAGCTACTTTGCCGCCCATGAAGAGTGGGAGCAAGGCTGGCTGCTCGTGCGGGGAGGCGAGAAGCGGCTGCTGCAGGGACTGATTCAGGTCGCAGCCGCGTGTTTCAAGCTGCAGCAGGGGAAACCGACTGGCATGGTGCGGCTGCTCGCAAAAGCTCAGCGGCACCTGCGAGCGGCCGACGCCGAAACGCGCCTGGTTGACGTGGGGTCCTTGCTCGAGGCAATTACCTGGTGGAGCGCCTACGGGAGTGAGCTCGTAAGATCGTCGCGCACCGCCTACGACCCGGCGCGTCTTCCACGTGTGGCGCTTGCTGCGGGCGACGGCGGCGTCAGCGGGCCGCCGCCCGTGGACTTTTCTGACCGTCTGGCGGTGGCGACGCGAGAAGGCTTGCCGACCATGCGGCCAGGGCCGACACGTCGCCACCCGGAGTGCCTGAGGTGAAATCCCCCGGGAGAGCCTACTTTTTCTCGCACACGTTTCGGGAATTCACGAGTGCCCGACGCCCCTCGACGGTCGCGCAGTCCTTACCTTTTTCGGCGGCCGCGACCATGATCTTCGCGGCGCCGCACTCCTGAGCCTTGAGATGCTCGAGCGCTTCGGTGCACGCCGCTTCGCCCGGGTCACCCTCGTGTTTTTCGACCTTCTTTGCGCACTTTTCGTACGCCTTGCCGATTCCCTTGGCTTCCGCCGGTGTGTCGCAGCTCCACTTCTTGTAGATGTCGGCCGCGCCGCAGTGGGCGGCATTGTCAAGCAGATACGTTTTTTGCTCTTCGCAGGTCAGAGGCTTGGGCGCCTCGGTCGCGTCTTTCTGACGCTCTTCAGCCGCCGGCTCGGCTGGCTCGGAGGGGGCGCTCTTTTCGGCGGCCGCGGCCGCCAGGGAACAGTCCGCAGAGGAGGTTCGTGGCGTGTCCGCGTCTTTTTGCAGTTGGAATTTCACTTTCTTGTCCGTCGGCCCGCACAGCTTGCCGGCCACCTCAGCTTTGAGCTTGTCGAGGCATTCACCATACTTGCCCGATTCGTAGGCCAGCTCGGCGAGGACGGTTCCATCTTCCTTCATCGCCTTGCACTTCTTTTCCTGAGCCGCCGCCGTCACAACCGATACCAGCAAGACGACCGTGGTGAGCAGCGCTGTTCTTCTCATTGCGTCATCTCCTTGGAACTTGGAACGCGCCGATTGGGCCGTGCCGCGGAATCCTGCGTAGCGATCGGGCTACCGCGCGGCGGCTGACAATCCTGGCGTGAATCGCGCCGCGTCCTATCATCACTGCACTGCTGTGTCAAGCAGAATCCGCAGTACGGGCCTGGCTGCCTGCTTGACAGGGCTGCTACCCCAATCCTAAGATAGCGGGAAAACTCCTGCCGCGGAATAAGAAGCACGTCATCGTGTCCATGGCTCAGCGCAAGAAAGTGCTTGTCGTCGACGACGAGCCCAACATCAGGGACTTGGTGCGCGGAATCCTCGAAGATGGTTACGACATCGCCGAGGCGTGTGACGGTCTGCAGGCCCTCGCTGCGGTGCGCGCGGCGAAACCCGACCTTATCGTCCTTGACCTGATGATGCCCAACATGAGCGGACTGGACTTTTGCGCCACGCTGAAGAAGGAGCGCCTTCATGACATGCCAATTGTCATGCTGACGGCGTTGGGCGACGTTGCCGATATGGAGAAAGGCTACCGTGCCGGAGCGATCAGCTACCTTGCGAAGCCTTTCAATGCTACCGATCTACAAGCCGTAGTGCAATTGATGCTCGACTGATTGGGGGTACTGGTGGTCGACCTGGACAAGGGCTTTGCGATCGTAAAGATATATACATCGAAACATGCTATCGTCGGGAAGATCCTCGTGACCGAGAAAGAGTTCCGGAAAGGGAGGCTATCCGACTATCTGAATCGCCAGGATATCGATTTTATTCCCATCAATGATGCACACGTCTTTAATCTCGAGTCCGGCCGGCCCATTGCCTCGCGTATCTTTGTGCTCCTGAACAAGCGCCATATCAACTGGGTTCACCCAATGCGCGAGCCGCATCTTGAGATTCGCGGCGGGCACGAAGATATCCTCCTTGATCAGGACGCGGCGGAGCTTTAGCGAGATTCGTCGCCGAGTCGGCAGCGGAGCGCCGCCGCGATATCGGCGCCGGGTACGTCACTGACAACGGCAACGTCACCGATGGCCCGTGGCAGTACGAAGCGAAGGCGACCCGAGCTCCGCTTCTTGTCACTTCGCATTGCCTCCATCACCGCCTCAACGGAATAGCCGCGCACGCTGGTGGGCAGCCCGGCGCGCGCGAACAGGCGTTCGATGCGCGCGCCCTCCGCGGTGGATAGCAGCCCCAGTCGCACCGCGACGTCGGTGGCCACCGCCGTGCCCCAGCCGACGGCCTCACCATGGGAGAAGTCGCGAAATCCTCCCGCTTGCTCAAGACCGTGGCCAAACGTGTGTCCGAGGTTCAGCAGCATCCTTTTGTCCGCCTCCCGCTCGTCGTCGGCCACCACCTGTGCCTTGATGGCAGCGCAGCTCGCTACCGTCTGCACCCAGTCTGCGCCGCGGAACGGCGTATCGACGGCGTCACCAGCTAGCTCCTCGATTCGGCTCTCGAGCCATCCGAATAGCGGCTCTCCCGCCAGAACCGCGTACTTCAGCACCTCCGCAAGGCCGCACGTGATCTCTTTTCGCGGTAAGGTGCGGAGGTACGCCACATCCACAAGCACCAGGCGGGGCTGGTGGAAAGCCCCGATCAGGTTCTTGCCGGCCGCGTGATTGATGCCGACCTTGCCCCCGATACTGGCGTCCACCTGCGCGAGCAGGCTAGTTGGCATCTGAATGAAATCGATACCGCGTAGATACGTAGCGGCGACAAACCCGGCCAGGTCGCCGACGACGCCGCCGCCCAGGGCGAGCACAGCGCCTCCCCGATCCATGTCCATACTGATAAGCCGTCCGTAGAGGCGCTCGACCACGGCAAGGCTTTTCGATTCCTCTCCCGCGGGCACCACCAGCCCCTCGCATCGCCAACCCGCCTGACGCAACCGCTCCCGCATGGGATCCAGGTATAGCGCCGCCACGTTTTCGTCGGTGACGATGGCGAGGTCGCGAGGTTTCCCTAAGTGCCTCTCCAGCCTCTCCCTGAGCTCCTGGGCGCCTGCTGGTCCGCACATTCCGTAGCCCACGCAGATGGGGTAGGAACGGGGTCCGAGCTTGACTTCAACAACCGTCGTTGAGCAGCTCACCTCATTCCTCTTGGCAAAGCTCGGCCAGCCGCTGGCTGATCTCCGCCGCCACGGCCGCGGGCGAAAGCGTCGCGGTTTCGACGACGATTCTCGCCGCCGCGTACCGACTTGCGCGCTCGCGATAGAGGTCTTCCAGGCCGACGGCGTCAGCGGCCAGTGGCCGGCTGCTTTCGCCGAGCTCGCAGATGCGCCGCTGGAGCACCTCAAATGGGGCGACCAAGGCGATGATCTGGCCCGTCTTTTCCATGAGCGCCCAGTTTCGGGGGTCCATCGGGGCGCCACCGCCAGTCGCCACGACGCCCCCGGAGGCGCGTTCCTCGCACACGTGTGCCAGAATATCCCTCTCGAGCGTGCGAAATGCCTGCTCACCATCCTCCTGAAAAATCCGTGTGATGGACTTTCCCGCCTTCGCTTCGACGAGCTCGTCCGTGTCCACGAAGGGCTGCGCCCATTGACTGGCCAGGAGTCTGCCTATCGTACTTTTCCCCGATCCCATGAATCCGACGAGAAATACCGGTCTCATGCTCACCTCGCTATTCGCGCAGAGGAATCTCCACGTCCATCAGGTCGTGTGCTATTCGCGCTGTCGGCAGCAGCCGCCTTACCCCGCGCATCAGCGGCGCAGCATGCGTGTAGCGAGCGCTGATGTGGGTGAGGTAGAGCTGCTCAACCGCGGCCTCCTGAGCGATTGCCGCGGCCTCCACGCTGGTGGAGTGCTTGCGCTGCCGAGCCAGAGCCTCCTCTTCGGGCGCAAACGTTGCATCATGGATGAGGACGCTCGCGCCTGCTGCCGCTGAGATGGCATCGCGGCACGGCGCCGTGTCGAGTGCATAAACGATCTTGCGGCCGCGGCGCGGTTGTCCCAATACCTCGGCGGGCGCCACCGTGCGGCCATCCGGCAGCAACACGCAGTCTCCGCGCTGTAACCGGCCCCACATCGGGCCTTCCGGCACGCCCAGCGCGCGGGCGCGCTCGACATTGAAGCGACCAGGTCGCATGTTCTCCTCGAGCGCGTAGCCCAGGGTCGGCACCGTATGATCGAGCGGAAAGACCGAGATGTCGTATCCAGCTCTGTGCAGGACATCGCCAGGTACAACCTCCTCGACGCTGAGCGCGAAGTCGACCCGCAGGCGCAGGTAGCGCATGGATCCGAGGACATAATCTTTGATGCCGGCCGGGCCGTGGATGATGAGCGGTTCCGTGCGCCCTGCCAGCTTCAGCGACATGAGCAGCCCCATGATTCCGGTAACGTGATCTCCGTGCAGGTGCGTCACGAGCAGCATGGCGATGCGTGACGGCCTGACTTCGACCTTCTGAAGTTGCATTTGCGTGCCTTCGCCACAGTCGAAGAGCAGGACTTCGCCATCTCGCTGCAGGGCGACGGCCGGGAGGCCGCGCCGTAGCGTGGGGGTTGCGGACGAGGTTCCTAGGAAAGTGATCTTCATGGGCAGAGCCGGGTTGCGGAACAGCCGGAGCGCGGGGCGTGCGCGCCGACCTGTAAAGCCCATCATGCTAACACCGCATCGCGCGGCCCGCAACCAAAGACAAAAAAAGCCCTGGTGCCAGCGGCACCAGGGCGAGGGGAGACAGCCGCCGGCCGCTCGGAGGCGACCGGCGCTGTCGCGAAATCAGGCGTTAGAAGCGGTAACGCAGGCCGAGGCGGAAGATCCGCGGGGCCATGATTTCCCGCTCATTCCAGAACGACGACTGCTCGGTGCGCAGATTGCGCTGAATCACAACGTCGTTGTTCAGGACATTGAAAATGTCCGCGTCGACGGTGATCGAGCCGGCCTTGCCGAGGTCCTGGGTGTTGGAGAGGCGCAGGTCGAAGTTGTACACGTTGTCCATGCGTTCCGCATCGAGCATGCGTTCGATCTGCAGGTTTTGGGTGCCGACCGGGGTGCTGGTGCGGCGAAGCAGCGGAGCCGGATAGCCTTCGCGAGCGAAGACATTCGCTCCGACCTCGAAGCCGACGGGCAGTTGATACAGGCCAGCGATATTGACCTGCCATCGGGCGTTGAGAGCGATCGAGCCCTTGGCGCCGCTACCCAGCGAGCTGGGGGCGACGATGTCGTCGTCGCGGTACAGATCGTACGGCCAGAACATCGCCTTGTCGCTGTCGAAGTGCTGCTTCCAATCGTTCCAGGAGAATCCTGCGCGGGCCATCCACTTGTTGGCGAGGCGCTTGACGACTGACAGCTCGATTCCCTTGTATTCCTCGTAGTAGTCGGGTCGATTGGTCAGATAGCGACCCTTTCCGGGGTTGAGGGTGACGCCGGATTTGAGCTTCCAGAGCGTAAACTTGCGCACTTCTTCGTTCACGCCGTCATGGTTGTAGTCGAGCGGCACGTCGATGACCCTGGATACTTCCCAGTCGTTGACGCCGAGAGTACCGATCATGTTGCCAGCCGCGTCGACCTTCATGTAGGGCGCCCAGGTGTCGTTATCGCGCTGCCGGTAAGACATGTTGACGCCGATTGCAAAGTCGTTGAGGAGCTCCTGATCCAAGCCGATGAGCACCTCCTGGGTTTCAGGCGCGGAGAGGTCGGAGTCGGTGGCGCCCCAAATCGCCTTGCTGGTGTCGTCCGGGTCGATCTGAACGGCGTCGTACAGGCCCCAATCGAAGCGAACTTCCCCCTTATCGGCGAAATGGTTGCCATTGGCGTCCTCGAAGTAGTAGGCCAGACCCTGGTAGGTGAGGTTGTTGTTGAAGACGCTGGCGACACCGAGCTGATCAGCGTACCAGGCGTAGTTCGCCTTGATGACCGTGCGCCCCTCGGCGCCGAGAGCGTAGCTCAGGCCCAAGCGCGGGACGACGTTGCTCCAGGTGAAGCCGGGGTCCTTGCCATTGAAAGTAACTTCCGTCAGCTCCGGTACGTACGCGCTGGCTTCGGCCTTGGACGCATCGTTCTCGCCTTCCTGGCGATCGAAGCGGAGGCCGACGTTTGCCGTCAAGTCGCCCCAGGTGACCGTGTCGCCGGCGTAAATGCTCAGAGTGTCGATGGCGCCCTTCACCGTGTAGGGGCGGTAGAAGTAGGCGATACCGACGACGGGATCGAATCCCCAGAGCGAAAGCTGACCGTCGTCGCCGACCCAGGTCGTGTACGACTCGACCGGGGTTCTGCGGTACTGGAAGCCGAACTTGAACTCGTGATCGACGGGTCCAGTCGCTGTGAAGAAGCTACCGTCGACGTTGCCCTGGTACTGGGGCCGATCGGTGTCATAGAGCCACAGGTTGTTGAGGTACTCACCGGTATTCAGGTCATAGACCGTGGCTCCCTTGCCGTTGGGCTCGAGGCGGAAACCGCCGTCGACATAGGCGACCTTACCGGAGAGGTAGAAGCTGGAGCCGAAGAGCTGGCTGCCTTCGAGCTTGTAGACGGCCGTCGGGCCGCTCTGGTCCCAGGTCGCGTTCTGGTCGGTGGTGAAGACAGCCTGGCGGCCGCTCTTGACCTTGTCGCCGTAGTGGGTGAAGAAGGTCATGTTGGTGTTCGAGGCCGGCTGGAAGTTCAGCTTGAGGGCGTAGTTGTTGAGCTCGGTGCGGTCGCTGACGTCGGAGATGTTGAGCTGCCGGATGTCGTTGCGGGCCGCGGACGCCCAGAACCAGGCCATTCCCTTGGAGATCGGTCCGCCGATCTCGAAGCCGTACTCAGCGATGCTCTGGATGCGGTTGCCTTTGAAGTTCTTCTTCTTCAAGTCGTCGGAGACGTTGGAACCCTGGAGGGCATCGTTGGTGTAGTAGGTGTGCACGGATCCGGTGAAATCGTCGGTACCGCGCCGGGTGACGAAGTTGATGGCAACGCCGCCGGTCTGCACACTGGGATCGGACCCACCCGTGGTTACCTGAATTTCCTCGAAGGCGTCGAAGTTGTAATACGTCGGCGAGGAGCCGATGGCGGCGGCGTCGGTGATGGTAACGCCGTCGACGTTCCACATGGCGTTGTTACCGTCGTCACCCTTGCCAGTGAAGTTGGACTGCTGGCCGCTCTCCGAGCCACCGACGTTGATGCGGTCGGTCATGACGCCCGGGACCTGGTTGAGAACACCCCACGGGTCGCGGGAGTTGGGCAGCTTCTGGAGCTCTTCGTAGGGGACGTTTGTGGCCGTTCCCGTCTGCTTGACGTCGACCACCGGCTGCTCGCTCGTTACCGTCACGACCTCGCCAACCGTGGCGACCAGGGTAAAGCTGAGGTCTGCCGAGACACCGACGCGGACGTCGATGCCCTCCATGCGGTTACCCTGGAACCCCTCCATGGTGGCCGTAATGTTGTAGTTACCTGGGGGCAGGTCGACGAAGCGGAAGCGGCCGTTCACGTCCGTGTACACGGTCTGGGGGGCGCGCTGGGGGGACTGCAGCTCGACGGCTGCGCCGGGAAGTGGCCCTTGTCCGGAATCCTTCACAGTGCCGTAGATGTTACCCGTCTGCGTCTGGGCGGATGTCGGGCTTCCGGACAGGGCGAGCCCTGCGGCGAGAAGCAAGGCCGTGGCAACAAACCACCTTTGTCTCATTTACCTCCTCCTGGAAGTGGCGGGGAAAAAAACGAATCACCACGTTGCGAGAACTTTCTCGTGCGGAACATTCGCGGGAATGCTCTGTTCAGATTATCCGAGCCTAGTTGAAACCTTCTCCACCTCCCTGTTGCGTCTCCTCCTCAATCCTCGCGTATCTGCAGGAATTTTTTCCTCGACGGTAGCGCCGACGCACGGATTTGTCAAAGGCAAGCGAAGTATCCGCTGAGATCATTACCTCCGCTTTTGCAATAATTGGGCCAGGATCACCTGTGGTGCGCGAGTGCGCGGCCGCGCTCCGGCAGTCTTTGCGGCCGCGGACTGTGACGCGATCCAGCCACAGTCCACGGGCATGCGAGGTGGTGTATCCACCACACCCTGAATCCACCGCCTGGGCGCCTGCGAGCTGCGCGGAAGCGCACCACGAAGACCCCCACCTCACCTTCTCCCGCTTGCAGGGGAAGGCGGGGTGGGGGGCACTGTCACGCCAACGGCGAACAGGGGGTGGATCCAGGACACCGTTGACTTGACGGCGCGCGGCTGTGCAGGTACCCTAACCCCGCGGCGCCATCCCCACCGCTGCGGGCTGCTCGCAGTGTCCTCTCGAGCGCCGAGCACGCGGCCGCCAGCCGGTCGTCTTGCCGCAATCCTCATCGGAGCCTCATCTCATGCTCACCACCAAAAGAATCGCGATCCTCGGCACCGGCAACATGGGGGGCGCACTGCTCGGCGGCATCCTCAAGGCCGGCCTGACACCGAAAGACAACCTCATTGCCACGGTGCGCCGCGAAAAGTCGCTCGCGCGCCTCGAGCAGCGCTTCCCGATCGCCGTCACCACCGACAACACAAAGGCCGTGCGCGGCGCCGATATCGTGATTCTCTGCGTCAAGCCTCAGGCGGCCACCGCTGTCCTGAGCGAGATTCGCGGCTGCGTCACCGATCAGCAGCTCTTTATCTCCATCCTCGCCGGCGTGACTACCAGCGCCATCGCCGGCATGCTCGGCTGCCAGTGCCCTGTCGTCCGCGCCATGCCCAACATTGCCGCCCTCGTTGACGAGTCCGCCACGGCGATCTATCCCGGTGAGCTCGCAGATTCCTCGCACGTCGCCATGGCCCGGGCGATCTTTGAGGCCGTTGGCGGGGTCGAGGTTGTCGACGATGAGAACCTGATGAACACGGTTACGGGGCTCAGCGGCAGCGGACCGGCATACATCTATATGGTCATTGAGGCGCTGACCGATGGCGGCGTCAAGATGGGTCTGTCTCGCCCGATCTCCCTGCGCCTGGCCACGCAGGCGGTGCTCGGTGCGGCGCGACTGGTGCAGGAGACCGGCGAGCACCCGGCTGTCCTCCGCGACCAGGTTACGACCCCCGGCGGAACCGCCATCGCCGCCATTCACGAGCTCGAACGCCACGGGCTTCGCCCGATGCTCATCAGCGCCGTCGTCACCGCGACCGAGCGGAGCGAGCAACTTTCGAGGATGCTGGTTGCGCCTGCGAGCAACACGGAAAAGCGAGGCTGAGTCGGAACGCTCAGGAAGCCGAATGCAGATCGGGGTCGATACCGGTGGGACGTTTACAGACCTCGTCACCCTGGAGGCCGAGGGGATTCGCTTCGTCAAGGTCCCGTCCACGCCTGCAAATCCCGGGGACGCCGTCATCCAGGCTTGTGAGCAGGTAGGGCTCGGCGGCGAGCCGTCGTCGTCAGTAGTACGGCACGGTACGACCGTGGGAACCAACGCGCTGTTGGCGCGCACGGGCGCGCGCGTGGCGTTGGTTGCTACTCGCGGCTTCGAGGATGTTCTCAGTATCGCGCGACAGAACCGGCCGGCGCTCTACGACCCCGTCTCACACCGGGCGCAGCCGCTCGTGGCCGACGGCCTGCGTTTCCCCGTCACCGAGCGGCTGGATTGTCGCGGCGAGGTGGTCGTCCCGCTCGCTCTCGGTGACCTCGAGAAGATCAAACGCGACCTCGCCGAGTGCAAGGCCGAAAGCGTTGTGATCGGATTCTTGCATGCGTATGCGGCGCCGCATCACGAAGCGGCAGCAGCAGCGGCGCTGCGCGACCTCGGCATCCCAGTGTGTTGCTCAGCGGCAATCAACCCGGAGCACCGCGAGTTCGAACGCCTCAGCACGGCGGCGGCGAATGCCTACCTGGCACCGTTGATGCAGCGGTATCTCCGCAGGTTGCACAGCGGGTTGGGCCCTGCCGCGTTGCAGGTCGTGCTCGGAGACGGTGGCGCCGCCACGTGGCAGGCGGCTGCCGACATGCCGGTGCGGACCGTGCTGTCCGGCCCCGCTGGCGGAGTGAGGGCGGCGTACCTGCTTGGGAAGATGATCGGCGACGAGAATATCATCAGCCTGGATATGGGCGGAACCTCAACGGATGTTGCGCTCATCGCCGGACGCATTCCGCTCACCAGGGAGACGCGGATCGGTGACTTGCCCATTCGGCTGCACCAGGTCGACGTGGCCACGGTTGGTGCCGGGGGCGGCTCCATCGCCTGGCGCGATCAAGGCGGCTTGCTGCGCGTTGGGCCGAGCTCGGCGGGTGCCAGACCAGGGCCGGCCTGCTTTGGCTTCGGCGGGCCTGCGACCGTTACGGATGCTCACGTGGTCTGTGGGCGCATGGTCCCACACCGCTTTCTTGGGGGTCGTATGGCCTTGCGCGCCGCCGCGGCGGCGACCGCCGTCAGCTCTCTGGCCGCCCAGGTCGGGCTTTCGCCGGAGGCAACCGCCCGCGGCATTCTGAGCGTCGCGAATACAGCGATGCTCACTGCGCTCCGATCGGTATCCGTCGCTCGCGGTATCGATCCCCGCGGCTATTCGCTGCTCGCGTTTGGAGGGGCGGGGCCCCTGCATGCGGCCGAGCTGGCCACGTTGCTCGGGGTCAGCCGGGCGATCATTCCGCCTGAACCCGGCCTGGTGTCGGCGCTCGGCGTGCTCGCGGCACCTGTGATTGTGCGCGCCGCCAAGGCCCTGCTCGCGCCACTCGATGCGTCCCTGGCGGGCGGGGTCCCGGCAGTTGTCGACGAGCTGTGTGCACAGGTCATGCGCGCTGCCGCGGCCGAGGGCGAGCTCGCGGTAACTGCGACCGTCAGCTTCGAGATGCGGTACGTTGGGCAATCCTACGAGATATCCGTGCAGCCGTTCGCGCCGCGTGAGGTGCTCGCCGAGGCAACTCTCCGCGAGGTGCTGGGGACCTTGCCCACGCCGCTCACCGCAATACTGGCCGACGCCTTCACGGCCGCGCATCTGGCGCAGCTCGGATTTGCGTTCCCCGATCGGCCAATAGAGCTCGTTCAGGTAGTCGTCGCCGGCGAAGGGACCGCCCCCGTTGTCGCGGAAGAGCTTGAGAAGCGTCTCCTCGCGCACGCCGGCCGGCGCCGGCGGCGGGCTCGGCGCCGCCCTCAGGCGCTGCGCGCGCACAGCGCCGCCGGCGGCGCGAGCTCCGGGACGCCCGCGGCGCAAACGGTCGACAGAGACGACCTGCTTCCAGGGGACGAGCTGCACGGTCCTGCGGTCGTATGCGAAGACCACGCCACCACCTGGGTTCCGGCGGATTTTCTGGCGACCGCTGACGAGCGCGGCTTTCTCTTCCTTTACGCGCGGCCAGGAGCGCGCCAATGAGCGCCACCACCTCCTCGGCGGAATCCCCGCCGTTAGCCGCTTCACCGCTGCCGCGCGGGGCCGACGCCGTGGCGCTCGAGGTGTTCAGACTGCTGCTTTCGTCATGCGCCGAGGAGATGGGCGCCGTGCTCATGCGGAGTGCCCTGTCGCCGAATATCAAGGAGCGCCGCGACTTTTCCTGCGCCGTTTTTTCCGGTACCGGAATACTTCTGGCCCAGGCCGAGCACCTTCCCGTGCACCTCGGCGCCATGCCGTTCTCGGTGCAGGCGGCGCTGCGACAGTTCCCGCTGGCCCGAGGAGATGTCGCGGTGGTGAACGATCCGTACTTTGGCGGAAGCCACCTGCCGGACATTACCATGATCTCACCCGTGTTCCTGGACGACGCCGCGGATCGGCCCTCCCTACTGGTCGCCAGCCGCGCTCACCATGCGGACGTCGGCGGCATGAGCCCCGGATCCATGCCGCTCTCCCGTGAAATCTTTCAAGAAGGCGTGCGGATTCCCCCAGTCAAGCTGATTACGGGGGGACGCGTGAGCGACGACCTGTGGAGGCTAATCCTTGCCAACGTCCGCACGCCGGAAGAGCGCGACGGCGACCTTCGCGCCCAACTTGGCGCGAACCGCAGGGGGGTGGAGCGGGTGCGCGAGCTCTGCGATGCGCACGGCGCCGCGCAGGTGTTGGCCTGGGGTGAGCAGCTTCTGGCGTACACCGCGCTTCGGGTTCGCACCCACCTGGCGCAATACGACGGCATGCAGGCGGCGTTCACGGACTTTCTTGACAGTGACGGCTGTGGCGCGCGCGACCTGCCGATTTCGGTGTCGCTGCGGTTTGCAGCGGGACGCCTACACGTGGACTTCGCGGGTTCCGCGCCGGCGACGGGCGGCTGCGTGAACGCGCCGCGAGCCGTGACGGTGTCGGCAGTCGCGTACCTGGTTCGTTGTCTGGTGCCGGCGGACGTCCCTGCCAACGCCGGCCTTCTGGATCCGGTCACCATCGATATCCCACCCGGCTCGGTTCTGGATCCAGCGCCACCCCATGCCGTCGCCGGTGGGAATGTCGAGACTTCGCAGCGCGTCGTGGACGCCCTGTTCGGCGCCATGGCGCAGCTCGACGCGCACATTCCCGCCGCCAGCAGTGGAACGATGAGCAACCTTACGCTGGGAGGAGTCGATCCCCGCAAGGGGACGAGCTTTGTCTACTACGAGACCATCGCCGGAGGACTCGGCGCTTCGCAGGCGGGACCCGGGGCGTCGGCGACGCATGCGCACATGACCAACACGCTAAACACTCCCGTCGAGGCTCTGGAGCACGCCTATCCGCTGCGCGTTCGGCAATATCGGGTGCGGGCTGGCTCCGGCGGTGATGGCCGACATCGCGGTGGCGACGGGTTGATTCGGGAGATCGAGGTCATGAGCCAGGTCGAGGCGACAGTACTGGCGGAGCGGCACCTGCGGTCCCCATGGGGGCTCCGTGGGGGCGGTCCGGGTCTCGGCGGCAAGGTCTGGGTGCGCCGTCGCGGAGCGTCGGATCCGCAGCCGCTTGCGGAGAAATGCTCCATCATCCTGGATCCCGGCGACACGATCGGCATCGAGACTCCCGGCGGTGGGGGGTGGGGTTGCGGCACCGCACCTGTCGTTGAAAACATCGTTTCCAGGCCCTAGAGTGATGATCATGAAGTTATTCTGCTCGCACGTGCTCTTTGTCGCTTGCTTGTCGCTTGCAGCCTCCGCCCTGGCGGAGGACCTCCCACGCTCGAAATTCGTCGTTCTGAGCCTCGATTCTTCCGGTCTCAATGAGGAGGATGTCAAAGAAGGTCTAGAGAAGTACCACAAGTTCTTCGAAAAACAGGCCGTTATTGATCTGGAGCCCTTGTATTTCGACAAGACCAAAGATATAGAAGCCGCATTCGAGCAGTGGCGCAAAGAGGGTGCCATGCCGATGTATGGTGTGTTGCCGTCCGGGTACTTGCTGTATAAGGGATATCAGTTCGGCTATGAGCCGCTCGTTTGTGCTCAGCGAGACGGCAGCAAGACCATGCAGCTCTCCTTGATTGCGCGCCGCGGCTCCCAGGTCAAGAACTTGCAGGACGCCAACGGCACCAAAATATCCATGACGAATACGGGCGGCGAGCAGGTTGCGTGGACCAACATCACGGCGTTCGACGAGAAGGTGCGGCTCGAAAAGTATTTCGGCGAAGTGGTCTCGACGGACGGACCGACGGAATCGGTCATGGCCGTCATCTTTCGGACAACTGACGTGGCACTGGTGAGCAAGCAACTCTTCGAGAGAATGAGCGAGAAGGCGGCCATGATCTGGCGCGAGGTGCGGGAGATCTACACGTCCGAACCGCTCACCATGGTCTGTGTAGTAAAATGGGCGGGCGCTCCGGACGACCTGTCCAGGCGCTTCGCTGACACGCTCACCGGCAACATGGGCGAGATGAAGGGCGGCGACGTCGTGCTGGACGCCTTTTTCATCGATGGATTCGAACCGTGCGACTGGGCTGAGCTGGAACAGCGCGAGGGCAAGCACTTGCAGGCAGTCGGCCTGCAGGTGGTCTCCGGCGAGCAGCGCGCCGCCGCGATCCGCAGCGCCCTGGCTCCTCCCGGAGCCACCCCTGCCGCGCTTCCGGCAGAACCAGGCGCAGCCGCTTTGCCGCCCTCAGGGGAGCCGGAGAGCGCGGCGCCAACCGCTCCCGCTGCGGGTGAGCCAGCGGGCTCGGACGGCGGCAGCGCCGCGGACGCGCCTGGTGTAGCGCTGGCTACCGCAGAGGAGATCGAGACATCGGTGCGCCTGGACTCCATGGGCAGCAGCATTGTCGTGATCGCCAAGGTCAAGGAAAGTCTTGGCGAAGTGAAGGACATCGCGCTAGATTATCAGCTTGACGGCAAGAAAGGGCAGCGCGAGGGATTCTCGCCATGGACTCAGGGACGCTACCTCTGCCCGCTGGTACTGGAAGGCCGTCAGGTCAGCACCCTGGATTATGAAGTAGTCGTATCGTTTGCAAACGGAACCCGCCTGTCCTCAGGAAAGAGAAGCTTCCAGGTCAAGTAACCTTCGCTACGGAAGCGCACGTGGAGCTCGGAAAAGGTGCTGTTGAGGCTGCGTCCCGGCGTTTGGTCAGGGTTGTGCGCAACGCTTGTGCTCGCCATGCTCGTGGCGCCGGCCCGTGCCAGCGGCGAGCAACCGACCGGCCCGACCGATGAGGCGCAGCTTCCGGGATCCCGCTTTTTCTACTTCAATCCGGACGCTTCAGCCCTCCTGCCGACGCGCGTCGTCGAGGGCCTCGATGCATTCGCCGTGTTCCTGAAGTCCCACGGTGTGGCTGACCTCGATACGCAGCTATTTCGGCACGCCGAGGATATGGAACGCGCGTTTGATCGCTGGGTTGCTCAGGGCGAGGACATGCCGTGGTTCGGTTCGATGTCCGTGTCCTATATGGTGCAAAAAGGCTATCTCTACGGATACGAGCCCATCGTGTGCGCGTCGTTCGGCGGTACGCACACATTCCAGTATTCGGTGCTCGTGCGCAGAAATTCCGATATCCAGACGCTCGAGCAAGCGCGAGGTAAGATCGTCGCCCTGGCGGACGTCGGTGCGGACGCTCCGCACTGGATGGATGCGATTGCCTTCGATAACAAGATTAACATTCGCTCGCATTTTTCCAAGGTGATCGAAACGGATTCACCGACTTCAACAGTGACGTCCTTGCTGTTTAACGCCGCCGACGTTGCCATCGTCATGCGACCGATACTCGAACGTATGACCACCAAGGCGCAGCGGGTGTGGCGCTCGGTTCGCGAAATCTATGTCAGTCGAGATGTGAATTATGGCGGGGTCGTCGCCTGGGTCGGTGCGCCGCCCGAACGGGTCGAAAAGATGCGCACTGCGTTTCTCGGCGACGTCCGCAACCGCCCGGGAGGTTTGGCGCTGCTGGATACGTTCCACATCGAGGGCTTCTCCACGTGCACGTGGGCGGACTTCGATCGGCTCGAAGCTAGTTACCTGCGAGAGGCCGGCTACGGCGTCCCGATCGGCCAGGAGCGCGAACGAATCATGCAGCAAGCGTACCGGGACTTTCTCGAGCAGCGCAAGATCCAACAAGCAAAATCAAGGAGTGACCCGTGACCCTGGACGAGCTCTTTCAGGAGATGGCGCGCCGTTTCGACCGCCAGAGCTTTTCGACCGCAACATCGTATTATTTCACGCTAGGTGCGCTGCCCGAACAGAAGTGGACAGTTCAGCTCGGCCCGGACGGCATGTCCCACCGCCAGGGCAAGCACAGTGACCGTGCGGACTGCGTTCTGAAAACGTCCGAGGAGCTGTTTCGCGCCATGGTTCTCGGGAGCTGGATGCCGGGCGCTGCAGACTTCATGCGTGGCCGCCTCAAGACCAACGACATCGGGCTCCTGCAGCGGTTTGGAAAAAGTTTCGCGCGACCGTAGCCGCGCACCGGAGTCAGGGCCGTACGAGCTGCAAGGAAATTTCGGGTCCCAGGCCTTGCTTGTAAGCAAGTGTGATCCACAGCATCGCCAGCGGCTCAAGCAGGCGGGCCTCGCGGAGCGCGCCGACGTCGACGGGCGTGAAACCGAGGTCCCTCGCCAGGCCTGCCGCAACTCCCTTGGCAGCCGCGTCGTCGCCTGCGTAAAACATCGTTTCGCCGCTCGCGTTCGCCATGTGGCTGGCGCCGATCGTGTTGAAGATCTTCACGACCCGAGCGCCGCGCGCCAGCGTTGCAACGCGTTCACCGCCTGACGTTTCAAAGCCGAGCGCCAGCCCCGCCAGACCGGGCTTCAGGGGATTCGTAGCGTCAAGCAGCACTTTCCCGCCCAGGTCACCGCAGGTCCCGATGGAGGTCTCAATAGCGGACCAGGGCGTCGCCAAGGCGGCGACGTCGGCGTTGCGGACGGCCTCGGCGACAGCGCCGACGCCAACGCCAAGCTCGACGCCGAGATCAACCGCTCTTCGGCTCTGCGGATCGCGGGACGCGAGCACAACGTCATGCGCCGCCTGCCGCCAGCCGCGCGCTAGGGCGCTGCCCAAGGCGCCGGTTCCAATAACCGCGATTCTCATGGGACACGTATCCTTCTCGGGCCGCCACTGCGGACCCATCTTCGCGTCTCTGGCGTGCTCAAGCTCACCGCCCACGACGCCGGCATCCCAGACACGCGTATTTGGTACCATTCAGACCAGGTCCCGAGTGGCACCTCCACTTCAGCCCTCACCGCTCGCTCTCGCGCCCAGAGGCATCGCCTCCGGCGGCGAAGCTCCGTGTCCGTTCCGCTCGACGATGGCCCGCCACACGTGCCCGACCTCCGCCAGCGTGGCGGAAAGCTCGCCGGAATTATTGATGATCCAGTCTGCGCGCCGGCATTTTTCGGACATCGGCATTTGCAGCTCGATTAGCGCGCCAGCCTCCGCCAACGCCAGTCCATCCCGTGCCATCAGGCGCTCGAGCTGGATCGGCGGCGACGCGTAAACCACGATGACGGATTGCACCAGACGCTCCGCGCCGGTCTCGTACAGCAGCGGAACATCGAGTATGATGACTCTGTGCGGTTCCGCGGCAGCGACCGCCTGCATCTGCGACGCCATCTCGCCGAATACGGCCGGGTGGACGATGCGCTCGAGCACGCGCTTGCGCTCGGCACTCGCAAAGGCGGCCTCGCGAAGCTTCGCGCGGTCGATTGCACCGTGCGGGGCGGTCAGCACGCCCGCGCCGAACTCCGCGACGATCGATTCATAGGCCGGTCGACCGGGCTCCACCGCGCTACGCGCGATGAGATCCGCGTCGATAACGTGGGCGCCAAGCCGAGCGAGCTCCGCCGCCACCGTGCTCTTTCCGGTGCCGATTCCACCGGTCAGACCTACGACCTTCATCCTGAGCATTCCTACCGAAATCCCAAACTCCCTGGCGGCACTGCCTTGACCCCGATCCGACCGGCGGAGCGCAGATAGCGGTTCGGAGAGGTTGCATTCCCCGCCGCGGATCCGAACGACGGTTACGACCAAGCAGCATACCCGCACCGACCGAGCTTGGCAAGGAACCGACGCTCGCGATGTCCTTGCACCAGCGCGGGGCCCATGTCAATATGGGTTTCCCCACGGTCAAGGAGGTGCGATGTGGGAGCCTTCAAGGGTAATCTGTCCTACAAGCAATACTACGTCGTCGATCCGCTTCCCGAGGATTGGCGTCCCCGCTTCGAAGAGCAAATCCGGCGAACCGTCTTCAAGGAGATCGACATCGACGGGACCGCGGAGGAGTCTGTCGGCTGGTGCAGCCCTCACTTTCCGCTGGACCTCGACCTCTCACCGGCCGTGTATCAGCACAATGAATACCTGACTCTGGCGGTCCGCTTCGACAAGCTCACGGTTCCCGGGGCGCAGCTTCGCCTCTATGTTGAGGCGGAAGTGCGCAAATACCTCGCCGAAAGCCACCGGGACCGGATCGGACGCCAGTTGCGCGACGAGATCAAGGAGCGCGTCCGCCAGCAGTTGCGCCGTCGGATCCTACCCGTCATCAGCGCCGTCGACATGGTGTGGAACGTCACCGCCGGAGTCGTTCGCTACTGGAGTCACGCCAACCGACGCAACGAGCTCTTTGTCGAGCTTTTTGAGGACACCTTCGGTCTGTTGCTCGTTCCCGACAGTCCGTACGCCGCTGCCGTGTATGGCAAGCTTGGGCTGGACGATACCTTGCTGGGCGCGCTTGCAACCGTTGAACCCGCCGTGCTGGCGGACGCCGGCCGAGCCGCTCCGGAGATCCGCCGATGAGTCTGTACGACCTGGCAAACCGCACGACCTTTCTCGGAGTGGAGTTCGTCACATGGCTTTGGTTTCGCAGTGAGACGCAGGACGGGCTCTTTGCTGACCTGCCGGGCGCGGGCAAGAACTTCGAGCTGTATTTCGATGACCGCTTGCTCGTCTCGGCGCTGGCCGTGGACTGTCAGGAGAACCTCTATCGCGGCGGTTTGCCGGCCACCAGCATTGAGGCGAAGGCCGCGCTGCGCGCCGGCAAGAAGGCGGTGGAAGCGCGGATACGCATCGTGCGCGACGAGGGAGAGTGGTCTTTTCTCCTCAAGGGGCCGGCGCTGGCAGTCAGCGGCGTGAAGGTGCCGGCGGTGCTCGCCCCGGAGGATGAGGAGTGCATCCTTGAACGCATGACGCTGATCGAGGATCTCGATCGCATGCTCCGTTCGCTTTACCGGCGTTTCTTGGAGCTGCGGCTAGGAGCGTCCTGGGAACGGTCAGAGCTGCCCGCCCTCAGGCAGTGGATCGCTACTGAGGGCTAGGCCGCCGGCGCGGAGCGGGCAGGAAGGTCAACGACGCCGAAAGGTCGGCGTCCGGCGCTCGCGAAAGGCGCGGATTGCCTCCGCGAGGTCGTCGCTGGCGAAGTCAATGGACTGCGCGGCAGCTTCGCGTGCCATGGCCTCTTCCAGGCGCGCCTCAACGCCGTGCGAAAGCGTTTCTTTCACCTGGGCGACCGCCAGCGGTGCGGCCGCGAGGATCTGCTCCGTCCTTTCCGAGACCAGCGCTTCGAGTTGCTCGCGGGGCACCGCAGCCGTGACCAGCCCGAGCTCGGCAGCCTCCTCCCCGTTGACGAAGCGGCCGGTAAAAAATAGCTCCGCGGCACGATCCAACCCGATCAGGCCGGGCACAAGAAAGGACGTAGCGAGTCCTGGGTGCAAACCGATGCGGGTGAAGTTGAGGGCGAGTCGGGCATCGCAGGCCGCGTAGCGAAGATCGCAGGCAAGCGCCAGACCGAGCCCCGCCCCGACGGCGGCGCCGTGGATGACGGCGAGCGACGGAACGCGCAGCGAGCGAATGCTCAAGAAGCGCCGATAGAAGTTGACCAGCGTGATCCTATTCTCATCTGGGCTGTCGGCGGCGCCGCGCTCAATGAAGGTGAAATCGCCCCCGGCGCTGAAGGCCTCGCCGTTGCCGCGCACGTGCACGAGCCGGGCATCGCCGCAGTCATTGATGATCCGGACGGCGTCCACAATCTCATCTCCCATCAACGGCGTCATGGCGTTGCGTAGCTGCGGCCTGTTCAATGTCAGCCTGCAAACCGTGCCCAGGTCCAGGATAATCGACGTGTACGCCATCTCCTCTTCCTCCTTTCAACAAAGGTTCCATCCCTCCGCCCGCTTGCGGGGGGAGGTGAGGTGGGGGGTCTTCGTGATGCGCATTCCGCACAGCGTGCAGTCGTACCGGCGGTGGATTCAGGCCGTTCCGTCCCGTTGCTTTTCGCTTCGCATCGTCCTAGCCTCGATCCTGCTTCGACACAAGCGGCAATGACTCGGACAGCCAGTTGAAGATCTCACAAAGCCAACGCTGGATTTTCGCGGCAATCGCCGTCGGTGCGCTGTTTATTGGCGCATACACGGTGCTGCGCCCCTTTCTCGCCTCCATCGCCTGGGCCGGCGTTCTGGCCTATGCGACGTGGCCGGTTTATCGCTTCATGCTGGCCCGGACTCGGGACCGCAGGAATCTGTGCGCGTCGCTGATGACTGCCTTGCTGTTCTTTGCCGTGGCGGTGCCGGTCGTGACCGGTTCGTGGTTGCTCGGCGGCGAGGTGCGCGACGCTATCGGCGAGGCTCGCCGCCTGGCGGGGCACCCCCAGGAGGTCGTGGATGGGATCAAGAGGGTGCCGATCGTTGGGGATCGAGCGGCGTCGTATGCGGCCAGGATTTTGGCGGATCCGGCCAGCGTGCAGCGGCTGGTGCTGGAGAATGCGGCGTCGTTGCAGGGGGTGGTCCTTCATTCCGCGGGAACGGTGGGACGGAATCTGGTCAAGGTGCTGTTTACGCTCATGACCGTGTTCTTCTTTTACCGCAACGGCGAGGAGATCATCGCTCAGGTTCGCACGGTGGTGCATCTGTTCACCGGCGACACCGCCCAGGATCGGCTTCACACCGTGGGCGCGACGGTTCGGGCAGTAGTCTACGGGTTGCTGCTGACGGCGTTGGCGCAAGGCATTCTGGCGGCGCTCGGGTACTACGTCGCGGGTGTTCCGGCGCCGATGTTGCTCGGCAGCGCGACGGGGTTCCTGGCGCTGCTGCCCTTTGGAGCGCCGTTGGCCTGGGTTCCCGCCTGCATCTGGGTTTTCCTGAACAAGTCGATCTGGATGGGGATGGCGCTGCTGTTGTGGAGCTTTTTTTGTGTGAGCGGCATTGACAACGTCCTGCGCCCCTATTTCATCAGTGGGGCCACGCGGATCCCGTACGTCCTGGTGTTCTTCGGGGTGCTCGGAGGCCTTGGCGCATTCGGGCTCATCGGGCTGTTCATCGGGCCGGTATTTCTGGCGGTGTTGGTGGCGCTCTGGCAGGAATGGGCGCAGGAGGTCGTGGCGGCCGCCGAGCCTGCCGTGGTGGCCAATGCGGGCTCAGCGCCGACGCCCGAAGAGGCAAGGTGACGGCATTGCTGCGTGCGCGTCTCCAGGTGTTGGTTGCCGCGGTCATCTTTTCCATGGGAGGGGCGGCCATCAAGTCGTGTTCGCTCGGGGCGTGGCACGTCGCGGGTTTGCGGTCCGGCGTCGCCGCCCTGGTGCTGTTGGCAGCGGTGCCGCAGGCGCGCGGAAGATGGACGGCCCGGACGTTCCTTGTCGGTACCGCCTATGCGGGGACCATGATCCTGTATGTTGCGGCGAACAAGCTGACCACGGCAGCCAACGCGATATTTCTGCAGTCGACCGCACCGCTGTTCGTTTGTCTCCTCGCACCCTACGTGCTTGCAGAGCCGTTCCGCCGTCGCGACCTGCCGTTTCTTGGGGCGGTGGGGTGTGGCATTCTGCTGCTGGTGTTCGGTATCGACGAGTCCTCTGCGACCGCTCCCAATCCGGCGCTGGGCAACGCCGTCGCCGCGGTGTCCGGTTTCGTGTGGGCATGCACCTTGATGCTGCTGCGCTGGACGGAGCGGCGAGACCCTGCTGGCTCCGCTCCCGGCGTCGTCCTGGGCAATGTCATCGCCAGCGGCGTCGCGCTGCCGCTGTCGGGATCCGTGCCCCAGGGGTCGAGCCTGGATTGGGCGCTCGTTTTCTACCTGGGTGCCATCCAGATCGGCGCGGCGTATGCGTGTTTGATCCGCGGAGTTCGGGTTTTGCCGGCGCTCGAAGTGTCGCTTCTCTTGCTGCTCGAACCCGTCCTCAACCCGGTCTGGGCGTGGCTCGTGCACGGGGAAACGCCGAGTGCTTTTTCGCTCACCGGCGGCGCCATTGTCCTGGCGGCGACAACGCTTCGCGGCGTGCTGATGCCGGGAGCAGACGTGGCCGAGCCGGTGAATGGGAGGGGGGGCGGCGAGCAGGTCTCGCCCGCGGAGCACCACGCATCGGTCGGGTGACGCTTCTTACCGGCTAGCCGCGCGGTCGTCCTCGGCCGCGCGGTTCCGAGCGCGAATGTGGCGCCAGCGGGTGCTCTCGCGCACGAGCTTCCAGCCGTCGCCGATCGCCAAGCGATCCCGCCGCGCCGCCGCCGCCGCCAGACGCCCGAGTGCCGTCGCCGCGACCACCGCGCGCACGAGTGGCAGAAGCGCCGGAGAGTGCTTGGCAAAATAGCGCAGCATGCTGCGCAGGCGCTCGATCGCGACGCGCGCGCGATCCTCATCGGTGGCGCCACTGGATTCCCCAACGGTGTGTATGGCCACGGCACCCGGATGAAAGAACCGCGCCAAACCGGCTTCGTCCATGCGCTTTGCCCAATCGATTTCCTCATAGAATAGAAAGAAGCCAGAATCCAGAGCGCCGATTCTGTCGATGACCGCGGCCGGGACGAGCAGGGCCGCGCCCGTCGTATAGTCTACGCACTCGGGCGCGGCTGGCAACGGCGCAAGCTGCGCCCAGTACCGGCCAAGGGTCGCGCCGAAGACACCGCCCCGGCCAGCGAGTAGGCGATCGAGCGGGAGCAGGCGACGGACTCCGCTGAGGTGCATCAGCGTGGAGCGCAAGGTCGGAAACGTCCCGCGTGACGGCTGTAGGGTCCCGTCAGGGTAGAGCAGCCGCGGTCCGACGGCGCCCAGGCCATCGCCCCGCTCGCGAGCGAACCGCAGCAAGTAGTCGATGGTGTGCTCGCGGACCACCAGGTCGGGATTGAGCAGCAACAGGAATCTGCCGCGCGCTTCCCCGATCGCGAGGTTGACGCCCGCAGCGAAGCCCACGTTGCGCTCGGCCGCCAGGATCTCGACTTTGAGCGGCGGCGCGGGCGAGGCCGAAAATGCGCCCTCGATACCGTGACGCTCGAGCGCATGGCTGGTGCCCGCGCTGTTATCCGTAATCAACACCTCCCACGGGGCTTCCGGGGGGAACGCCGCCAGGCTCTCCAGGCAGCGGGCGATGGCCTCCGCGCAGCGGTAGTGCACAATCACCACGGACAGCTCGATCGCGAAGTCCGGCATGACCTACATGTAGGCGAAGGGCACTACCGGATTCAACCGATGCTCGAGCGGACGAATCGCGCGGCGGGCCAGTAGCGCAAAGTAGCCCCAGAACAGCGGCAACCAGAGAGGAACGGCGGCGTATTCGCTGTGCGGGAAAGCCAACACGTGGCGAGCGACAAAGAACGAGGCGGTCATCGCGGATCCCAGCGCAACGAGGAGAAACACGACCGTATCACCACTCT
This sequence comes from Candidatus Schekmanbacteria bacterium, assembly GCA_016188575.1. GTDB lineage: Bacteria > CSSED10-310 > JACPHN01 > JACPHN01 > JACPHN01 > JACPHN01. Next base: position 33,805 of record JACPHN010000108.1, on the reverse strand, counting down.
CGCGAACTGCTGCGAGTCGAACCAGAAGGGCAGCCAGAATGCATGCCGCCGACATGACCTCGCCGGGGCGCCAGAACCATAGCACCGCCGAGAGCACGGCGAAGATCACGAGCTCACCGGCTTTCCCGGCAAACAGCCGGGTTTGCTCGTCCGGCGCCGACAGGAAGTCGACGTAGGTGACGATGCGCCGCAGCAGCATCACGGAAACCGACCAGAAGGCAAAGGACCAAAGCGGCACGCCCGCGGCTCCGACGTGAACGTAGCTGTGGAGCCCTCGCCAAACAAACAACAGATCCAATCCAACGCCGAAGAGCGCGCCGCCGGCGATGAACCAGCCATCGCCCGGAGTGCGCCAGTAAAGCTCCTTGAGGACAATGAGCGTAAAGAGAAGCGCCATGAGGTAGGGGTCATACGCGCGCAAGAAGCCGGCGCACAGCAAGCACAGGGCGTAGAAACCGAGCTCGACGAAAAAATCTCTCCCCGGTCGAAACCGGTGCGGATCCATGGCGGAGGTCGTGTCGGTCATGCGCTCAGGCACCAGATGACGGGAATCTGGGCGTCGGCCGGGCGGGTTTTACACCATGGCGAGTGCACTATGCGTGGTCACTTGTAAGGAGCATCACCCGACATTCGGCCGACAGCGGAATCTGCCAGCTACAGGCTCCAAATTATCATCGCGGCGCGCCGCCGGCAACCTTTTCGGCGCCGCTCGGGTACGCGTGTCTGAATCTCCCGCCGGGGCGGCTGCAAGATGCTCGGAAAGCGCATCACGAAGACCATCCTCGACCTCTCCCCCCGCAAGCGGCGGGAGCGGTGGAGGGGGGGCAGTCGCGACGAGCTCGAACAGGCAGTGGATTCAGGCGTGTTGCCTCACTTGACACGGTATTCCTCCCTCATTACGCTCAAAATGCCCCAGGTTTGTTCCAGGCCGTAGCCTGCCGTGACGGGTACGCACATGAAGACAACGCAAGATATCATTGTCAGGCTGCTGCGGAATATCGCGAGTAGCAAGGAAATCGATCTCTACCTGAAGCTGTTCTCGAGCGTCGAGTCCAAGCACTTCGCAATCATCAAGGTGGGAGGAGCCATCCTGCGCGACGATATTGCGAGCCTGGCTTCATCACTGACTTTTCTGCACCGCGTTGGACTCTACCCCATCGTTATTCACGGCGCCGGCCCACAGCTCAACGATGCGCTTCGCGACGCCGGCATCGAGACGAACAAGCTCGATGGAATTCGCGTCACCTGCCCCCCCACGCTGACGGTTGCCAGGCGCGTGTTCCAGCAGGAGAACCTCCGTTTGGTCGAGGCGCTGGAGGATCTGGGTACGAGAGCTCGACCCATCCCCTCCGGAGTTTTCGAAGCCGAGCTTCTTGAACCCGAGAAGTTTGGGCTCGTCGGCCAGGTGACCCAGGTTCACTTGGAGGCCATCGACTCCAGCATCCGCTCTGGGCACCTTCCCATCCTCGCGAGCCTGGGTGAAACGCGCCATGGACAGATCGTAAACATCAACGCCGACGTTGCCGCGCGCGAGCTTGCGGTGGCCATAAAACCGTTCAAGATCGTGTTCCTCACGGAGACAGGCGGTTTGCTCGACGGCGAGGGGAAAGTGATTTCGTCCATCAACCTGGAAGAAGACTATGAAACTTTGATGGCCCAGCCGTGGATTCACTCCGGGATGCGCCTGAAAGTTCAAGAAATCCATTACCTGCTAGGCCGCTTGCCCACCACGTCATCGGTATCCATCACTTCCCCGGATCATCTCGCTCGCGAGCTGTTCACCCACCGCGGCTCGGGTACACTCGTGCGCCGTGGCGAGCGCATCCAGACTCATCAGGATTTGTCCGCCCTCGACATCGAGCGCCTGCGCGAGCTACTCGAGCGGTGCTTCGAGCGCAAGCTGGCGGAGGATTACTTTACGGCAAGGAGCTTCTATCGCGTCTACCTTGCGGAATCCTATCGAGCGACCGCGATCTTGCTGCGCCCAAGCTCCATACCGTATCTCGACAAGTTCGCCGTGACCCAACGGGCGCAAGGAGAGGGGATCGGAACGTCTTTGTGGGTGCGGATGCGACGTGACCATCCCAAGCTGTTCTGGCGCGCTCGCCGGGACAATCCCGTGAGCGAGTGGTATTTTCAGCAGTCGCAGGGAAGCTGGCGGGAGGGCCCGTGGACCATCTTCTGGTATGGTTTGGAAAGTTTCGACGAAGTCAAGGAATGCATCGAGTCGGCGATCGCTTTTCCTGCGACGCTCGCCGGCTGAGATGGCGCCGTCCCTGGCATGGAAGAGGAGGAGCTGGCCGTGACGGAGCGCGAGAAACGGCGAGTTGCAGTCGTCGGTGCGCGCGGACATGTCGGTGTCGAGCTGCTGCGCATCGTTCTGCGTCACCCGTGCTTCGAGCCGGCATTTGCCGCATCCAGGTCACTGGCCGGCCAACGGGTTCAGGACCACGTCGCGGGCGCACCGGAGGATCTTCTGTTCGAGGACCTGCCGGCCGACGAGGCGGCATCGCGAGGTGCTGACGCCTGGATTTTGGCCTTGCCAAACGGCATGTCGGAGTCGTATGTCGAGGCGATCAGCCGCCGTGCTCCACACGCGGTCATCGTGGATGTCAGCGCCGACCATCGGTTCGACGCACAGTGGCAGTACGGGGTACCGGAGCTCTTCCGGGATCGCGTGCAGAATAGCCATCGCATCGCCAACCCAGGTTGTTATGCGACCGGCATGCAGCTCGCCCTGTGGCCCATTCGCGGCTTGCTCGTGGCACCCCCCGTGATCTTCGGCGTTTCGGGGTATAGCGGTGCCGGGGCGACACCTTCGGAGCGAAATGACCCCGATCGGCTGCACGACAACTTGCTGGCGTATCAGCTCGTAGGGCACGTGCACGAACGCGAGGTGTCTCGGCACCTCGGGATGTCGGTCCACTTCACGCCGCACGTTGCCCAGTTCTTCCGCGGCATTAGCCTGACGATCGCCCTCACCTTTGGCGAGGAACAGTCCGCTGCGGGGCTTGGCCGACGGTACTCCGAGCAATATGGCGGCGAGCCGCTCGTGAGGATCACCGCCGCACCGCCGGAGATTCGGGACGTGCGGGGCACGCCGGCGATCGCGATCGGCGGGATCGCAGTCGCAGCGGGGGGGCGGCGCGGCGTCGTGGTTGCGGCGCTCGATAACCTTCTCAAGGGCGCAGCGTCGCAGGCGATACAGAATCTCAACCTGGCATGCGGCTTCGATGAGCTTACGGGATTGATCGCACCCGCAGCACGTGGTGCAGAACCTCCCGCAGCTCGGAGAGGTTGAACGGCTTGTGCAGGAAGGCGGCGGCTCCAGCGGTTCCGGGCCGCTGCGCGACGTCCTCTTCCGCGTACCCGCTGGCGAGCACGACGGGAACCCGCGGCGCCAGCTCTCTGAGCTTTTGGAGCGCCGCTATGCCGCCGAGACGCGGCATCGTGACGTCGAGAATCGCGATGTGAAAAGCACCTACATCGCTCTGGACCATTTCGACCGCCGCCTCACCGTCGCCGACTGCAACGACGTCGCACCCCACCGACTCCAGCATGAGGATGGCGGTTTCCCGGACGTCCGCGTTGTCGTCGGCGAGCAGCACCCGGGCGCCGAAGCGCGCCAGGCCCTGGGCTGTGGGGGGCTCCGGGGACTCGGTCGCGGACGAGGCCACCGTGAGGGCGGGCAGGAGCACATAGAAAGTGGTTCCGCTCCCCGGCGTGCTGCGCACGACGATAGCCCCGCCGTGCTGCTTTACGATACCGAGGGTGGTGGCCAGTCCCAAACCTCGCCCCGTGAATTTGGTCGTGAAAAACGGGTCAAACAGCTTGTGGCGGATCTCCGGCTCGATGCCGCGGCCGCGGTCCTTGACGCCGATGACGACGGCGGTCGCCGCATCGATATCGAGGGTGCCAACGAGCTCGGCAAGTTCGAGGTCGGGCAAGGGCCCTGCGAAAGTTGAAACCGTGACCTCTCCGTGAGCGCCATCATGCGCTTCGGAGGCGTTGGTCACGAGATTGAGAAGAACCTGTCGCAGTTGTGCAGGGTCGCCGTTCACCATGGGCAGGGCGATACTCAGGTCAAACGCTAGCTTTGACGTCTTCGCCACGGACATTTGCAGCAGCGGGCTCATGTCGCGGACGACGGTGGTGATGTCGACCAGGCTCTGCTCGAAGTGCGCCTTCCCCGCGTACGCCAGCATCTGGTTGGTGAGCTCGGCCATGCGCGCTGCGGCTGTCGCCATGGTCTCGAGATGGGTGCGGGCGGGTTGGTCCGGCCCCAGGCGCAGCAGAGCAAGGTCGATGCCGCCAAACAGCGCCGTCAACAAGTTGTTGAAATCGTGCGCGATGCCGCCCGCCAGCACGCCCAGACTCTCCAGCTTTTGCGCGTGCCGGACCTGCTCTTCGAGCTCGCGCCTTTCGCGTTCGGCGTTCTTGCGTTCGGTGATATCTTCGTAGGTGCCAAGCACGCCGATGATCTTGCCGTCGCCGTCACGGAGCGGCACCTTGCTCGTGCGCAACCAGATGGTGGTGCCGGCAGGTGTGCTCTGGGGCTCGTCGAAGCCGAGCTTCGGGATGCCCGTGCTGATCACCTGCCGATCGTCGAGGCGATAGCGGGGCGCCTCGTTTCGCCAGACCATGTCAAAATCATTGCGACCCAACAGATCCTCAGGGGACTCGGAACCGGCATCCCGGGCAAAGGGAAGGTTGCACCCGAGGTAGGCCAGACTCAAGTCCTTCCAGAACACCCGGACAGGAATGGTGTCCAGCACCAGGCGGAGCATGCGATTGGCCTGCTCAAGCTCACGCCGGCTCTCGCGGAGCTCTTCCTCCAGCAGCTTCTTTGCCGTCCTGTCGTGAGCTGTTCCCTGCGTGCCGACGACAAAGCCGCTGTCAGCGAGCAGCGGAATGGCATTGACGATGAGGTGCACAACTCTGCCGTCCTTGGCCACGTGAGCGGCTTCGAGGCCAACGAGGTTACCCTCGTGAAGGCACTGCTCGAACGCTTCGCTACAGGCCGCGGCTTCGTCCGGCGGCACGAAGTCCGCAAAGCGCCTGCCGAGCATCTCGCCGAGCGGCAAGCCATGCGTTTTCTCCCAGGCGGGATTCAGGTATGTGAAACGGCCTTCGATATCGCACTGCCAGATGAGATCCTGGGAGGTCTCCACGAGGTCGCGGTACTTGCGTTCGCTCGCGCGCAGGTCGTCCTCCATGTGCTTGCGGTCGGTCGTGTCCTCGGCGAAACCCAGATAGCGGCCCGGAGCGACTTCGACAGTTGCCAGCGACAGGTAGAGGTCGGACTTGTTGGCGCGGACGCAGTGAAGCTCGGCCGACATCTTTCCCCGCTCCAGAAGCTCGGACAGCAGTCGCCAGCAATCGGCGCGGTCGTCTGGATGCACGAGATCCGCGAGGCACAGGCCCCGGAGCTCGGCGGCCCCGAAACCGGTCAGCTCGCAGGCTGCGGGGTTCGCCTCGAGGAAGCGGCCCTGCGCATCAAAGATGAAGATCCCGTGGGGAGCCGCGTCGACGTAGGTGCGATAGCGGCGTTCCTTGCTCTCGAGCTCCACCGTGCGCTGCCGCACCAGCTCGTGGAGTTGATCGCGGTGTTTGCGGAGCTCCTGCTCCGCGAGCTTGTGAGCGGTGATGTCGTGGGAAATCTCGGAGAAGCCGATGACTTTGCCATCTTTTATGGCGGGGTTGTAGCGCACCTCCAGGTACCTGGGCTCACCTAGGGGAATCCGGTACTCGAAGGAAAAGCGTTCGCCGGCGAGCACGCGGCGATGGCACTGGTCCCAGAACTCCCGATCGGCGGCCTCAGGCAGAAGCTCGTGCGGTTTGATCCCGGGCCGCATCTCGAGCCCCAAGACATCCATCATGATGTGCGCGTAGGCGGTGTTGAAGAAAACCGGGAAGCCGCACTCGTCCGAGTAGAGGATGAAATCGCCCGTGTTCTCGATAAGGGCCTCCAGAATCGCATAGGAGCGCTTCAAGTTTTCTTCGGCGACGACCCGCTCCGTGACGTCCGTAGCCAGCCCCTCCACCGCCACCACCTGTCCCGTTTCGTCGATGACGGGAACCTCGCTGACGACGAGATGGCAAACCGAGCCGTCTTTTCGGTAGAGCTCCACGTCGTACGGCGGTTGCACCTCGCCGCGCAGGCTGCCGTCGGTGTGACTGACGACGAGCTCGTTGATCGGGTTGGCGGTGAGATACTCGGTGTAGTGCGTGCAGAACTCCTCCGCAGAATACCCGAGCACGTCCGTTACCGTGGGGCTGAGAAATGTAAATACCCCGTGCGGGTTGTGCGAATACACGAAGGAAGCGCGGGGAATGCCGACGACGCGGCGGTAGGGCGTCAAGTCCATGGCGGCGACGCCGTTGCCGTGATTGGGCCGCGCGGCGTTTTTCAGGCGGCGGCAAACCAGCCGCAGAGGATCATCGGCGGCGCAGATGTCGGCGACACCGGTATCGAGAAGTGGCCCGATGTCGACCTGCCGGAGAGTAGGTACCAGCAGCATTAGCGGCGGGCGCTTCGGTGACAGGAACGCGCGGGCCGCTTCCGGGAGGGCGCGGCTTGTTCGCGGATCGAGCGCGCACAGGATGGCGATTCCGCTCTCGCGATTCCCACTCGCAAGAGCGGACGCGGCCGTCATCTCGGTAATGCGCAGGCCGTGCCCGCCGGCAGCCGCGGCGAGTGCTCGACAGCGGCAGGATGGCCCCGTGTCACAAATCAGTGCCACGTTCACGGCGTCATGCCACGATCAAGGCTCAGGGTGTCCGAGCACGCCTCCACCGCACCGCCTCCGGAACTGCTAGCGAGCGGCATTAGCATAGCCCGTTTGCGGCCATTTCGCCAGCGGGTGGCCGGCCGTCGATCCCTTGTCTGCTCGGCGTTGACGCGAGCGCCCTCCTCCCCTCGCCTGCGCGGGGAGGCGAGGTGGGGATCTTCGTGATGCGCTTTCCACTCAGCGTGCAGTCGACCAGGCGGTGGGTTCAGATGGCCGTCCGCCACGGATCTCTCGCGCACCACCTGACGAAACGATGACGAGCTTGACTGTGCCCCGCTGGTGTGTCTACTCTATCGCCCGCGGCCAGCGGCGGCGGGGCACGGCGAATCTGCTGCCGGGCAAGGCTGTGCGGGACAGGAGACGACGAACATGCGCGAAATGGTATGGCAGCCGACCCTGGATCGCATTGCGGCGGCGAACATCAGCGAATTCACCCGGCGGGCCGAGACCGCCACGGGCCGGACGTTCGCCGCGTATGATGAGCTGCACCGCTGGAGCGTGACCGATCCCGGTGCCTTCTGGTCGCTCCTGGCCGACTATTTCGGGGTCCGCATGACGCCACCGGCAGCGCCCATCCTCCGCGGTGGTGGCGACATGTTGACGGCGCGGTGGTTTGCCGGCTGCCGCCTGAATTTCGCCGAGAATCTGCTGGCCGGAGCGGCGCCGGAAGCCATTGCCCTGGATTTCCGCAACGAGACCGGCGCTTGCCGCCGCGTCAGTTACGCGGAGCTGCGGGCGGCCACCGGGACGCTGGCCGCCGCCCTGCGCAGAGCTGGGGTGAGCGCGGGCGATTGCGTCGCGGGCTATCTCCCGAACATTGTTGAAACCGTGATCGCGATGCTGGCGACGACGAGCATCGGGGCAGTCTGGTCCTCCGCCAGCCCGGATTTCGGCACTCAGAGCGTCGTCGATCGCTTTGGACAAATTCGGCCGAAGGTGCTATTCGCCGCCGACGGGTACGTGTATCGCGGCACCGAGATCGACTGCCTCGACCGGCTGGCTGAGGTCGCAGCGGCAATCCCGTCCATCGAGCTGGTTGTCGTCGTGCCTTACTTGCGACCGTCACCCGACCTCAGCGGCGTTCCCCGCGCGATCCTGTGGACTGAGCTGACCGCCGCGACGCGAGATGAGCGCCTCGTATTCGCGGAGCTCCCATTCGACCACCCGGTATACGTGCTCTATTCGTCCGGGACTACGGGAGCCCCGAAGTGTATAGTTCACGGTGCAGGGGGATCCCTCCTTCAACACCTCAAGGAACACCGGCTGCACGTGGATCTGAAACTCGGCGACCGCATCTTCTATTACACGACCTGTGGCTGGATGATGTGGAATTGGCTGGTATCGGGTCTGGCGTCCGGAGCCACGGTCGTCCTTTTTGACGGGGCGCCGTTTTCGCCCGATCCCGCGGTGCTGTGGCGCATGGCCGAGGAGCTCAAGGTTACCGTCTTCGGCACGAGCGCCAAGTACCTCGCCGCGCTTGAAAAGGCCGGCCTGCGCCCCCGAGAGCAGCACGACCTGTCCGCGCTGCGAGCCATTCTTTCCACGGGGTCGCCGCTGACCGAGGCCAGCTTTCGCTATGTCTATCGAGACATCAAATCCGATGTGCTCCTTGCGTCCATCTCCGGCGGCACCGACATCATCTCGTCGAGATCCAATGCCGGGGCCTCGGCATGGACGTCCACGCCTTTGACGAGGAAGGCCGCTCCGTGATCGGTCAAAAGGGCGAGCTGGTGTGTGCCACGCCGTTTCCGTCACAACCCGTGGGCTTCTGGAACGACCCGGCCGGTGAGAAGTACCGCAGCGCGTACTTCGACCGCTTCCCGGGAGTGTGGTGCCATGGCGACTTCGTGGAAATCACCGAGCGCGGCAGTGTGATCATCTACGGCCGGTCAGACGCGACTCTGAATCCCGGCGGTGTGCGCATCGGCACGGCCGAGATCTATCGCGCCGTCGAACCGCTCGCCGAGATTGCGGACAGCCTGGTGGTGGGTCGAGACCAGGATGGCGACGTCCAGATCGTCCTCTTCGTCAAGCTCGCCGCCGGCTGCGAGCTTTCGGCGAGCCTCGCCGCCCGCATTCGCCAGGCGATCCGCGCGGCGGCCTCGCCGCGCCACGTGCCGGCGCAAATCCTGGCCGTTCCCGATATTCCTTACACCGTCAGTGGCAAGAAGGTCGAAATTGCCGTCAAGCGAGCGCTCCAGGGCTTGCCGGTGACAAACCGCAATGCCCTCGCCAACCCTGAAGCGCTTCGCTACTTTGAACAGCTTCGCCTCGATGCCAGCACCGAAACCTGACCACCTGCCCGAGGTCGCGCCCGCGGACATTGCCGTTCGCGCGGCACGCGATACTGACGCTGCCGCGCTGATCGCGTTGATCAGCACCGTCTGGAGCGAGTATCCGGGGTGCGTCATGGACATCGACGGCGAGGTCCCCGAGCTGCGCTGCATCGCCTCGGCTTTTGCCCGCGTGCATGGCGAATTTTGGATTGCCGAGGACCGCACGGGGCTCGTCACGGGCTGCGTCGGCTGGCGCCCCGCGGCCGCGCCCGATGGTATCGAGCTGTGCAAGCTGTACGTCGCCCGAGCAGCTCGGCGGCGCGGCCTCGGAAAGCGTCTGTGCGATCTCGTCGAGGCCGCCGCCGTGCGGGTTGAGGCGCGCCACGTGGAGCTCTGGAGCGATACCCGGTTCGGCGACGCACACCGCCTCTACGAACGGCTGGGATATCGCCGCGGATCCGAAACTCGCGACCTTCACGACTTGAGTCACAGCGTCGAGTACTACTTCAGAAAGAACCTCAGCCCATGATCCCGCCGCCACCGCCACGGGCCAGGCGGCCGATGAGGTCAAGCGACCTGGACAGCGCCGAGGCGCAGCATTCCAAACTTGCGGCGACCGGCGATGACCCGCGCGACGAATCGCGGCGAGCCCGCTATCGCCTCGATCTGGAGGCGCGTCTCCGCCATCCCGGTTACACATCGTCGCCCGGATTTCCCGAGGGCAGCATCGACGACATCCTGGCCCTGTCAGATCCGCCTTTTTTCACCGCCTGCCCAAATCCCTATCTCCGCGAGCTCATCTCCCGCCACGGCACGCCCTACGATGAGCTCACGGATACGTATGCGCGGGCTCCGTTCTCCGCGGATGTCACGGAAGGCAAGCATCACGCGGTGTACAAGAGCTACAGCTACCACACCAAAGTGCCCCATCAGGCCATCATGCGCTACATCCTCCACTATACCGATCCCGGAGACATCGTCCTGGACGGCTTCTGTGGGACGGGAATGACGGGGGTCGCGGCGCAGATGTGCGCCTTCCCCGACGCGTCATGCGGCGGAGAAGCGGTTCGCTGGGGAGCAAGGCGAGCGGTCTTGTGCGACCTCAGCCCGCTGGCCACATTCGTGAGCTACGCCTACAACGCGCCGCTGCCGGTGGCGCGCTACGAGGCTGCCGTCGCGCATCTCCTGTCAGCGGCCGACCAGAAGGTCGGCTGGATGTACCACACGCAGCCGCCGAAGCTCGGCGGCCACGTCGTTTCGGCTTCCTACTTCGTCTGGTCTCAGGTGTTTCTCTGTCCTGCATGCGGGTGCGAGCTGGCTTTTTGGGATGTCGCCGTGTCTGCCGAGAGCGGCGAGGTTTCCTCCGCGTTCACCTGCTCGGGGTGCGGAGCGCAGCTCACCAAGGCGCGTTGCCCGGAAGCGTTCTCGACGTCCTACGACCACGCGGTCGGCGGCCCCGTCGCGATGGTCAAGAGCGTCCCGGTGTGGGTGCACCAGGGGCGCAAGCCCAATAACTTTCACTACGCCCCCACGGCGTACGACCTCAACGTGCTTCGCCGTGTCGAGCAAGCCGATGCGCCGTGGTGGTACCCGAAAGATCGAGTGCCGCCCGGTGATGAAAGCAACCGCAATGAGCGCATCGGCCTCACCCACGCGCATCACTTTTTCACGCGTCGAAACCTGCTGGCCTTTTCGTGTTGTTGGGAGCTCGCCGCGGAACTACCCTATGACGATCGCCGGTTTCTGCTTTTTACCCTCCTGTCCACAAATCGGCGGGTCTCCGTGCGCACAGCGTGGCATCCCTTGCGATTCGGTCAGGCATCCATGTCCGGGACGCTCTACGTCCCCAGCGTTTCTGTGGAGAACAATCTGCTCGACCTCCTGCGCACCAAGGCTCGACAGGTGAAAGGTGCGCTGCGAGCATCGCCGTTTTCGGCAGGCGATGTCGTGGTGTCCACGGGGTCGTGCGCGCAGCTTGACCTCCCCGACAACTGTATCGACTACATCTTCATCGATCCACCGTTCGGGCAGAATCTGCAGTATTCGGAGCTCAACTTTCTGCTCGAGTCCTGGCTTCGCGTGCGCACCAGTGATCGCGAAGAAGCGGTCATCAACAAGACCCAGGGGAAGAGCCTCGGCGACTACCGAAACCTGATGGAGCGATGCCTTTCCGAGATGTATCGCGTGCTCAAGCCAGGCCGATGGATCACCGTGGAGTTCCACAACTCGCACAACGCCGTCTGGCATGCGCTACAGGAGGCCATTGCGCGCGCGGGATTCATCGTGGCGGACGTTCGCGTCCTGGACAAGAAACAGATGTCCTTCAAGCAAATTACGGCGTCGGGGGCCGTGAAGCGGGATCTGGTGATTTCAGCATACAAGCCGCGACCGGGCCTCGAGCGCCGGATCCGCGCCGCCGCAGGCTCGGAGCTCGGGGTGTGGGAGCTCGTCGAATCCCACCTGAGCGCCCTCCCCGTCGGCGCCCTCGATTCGACCTCGTCGGGAAAGGTGGAAGTTACCGCGGAGCGTCAGGACTGCCTGCTATATGACCGGATGGTCGCTTTCTACGTGCAGCGCGGGCTGGCCGTGCCGCTCTCCGCTGCCACGTTCTATGATGGGCTCAGGGCGCGATTCCCGATGAGAGACGGGATGTGCTTCCTGCCGGAGCAGGCCGTTCGCTATGACGCCTTGCGGCTGACGTGCGACGCGGCGCGGGACGATCTGCTCCCGGTTGTCGACGAGCAGTCAGCGCTGCGCTGGCTGCGCCTGCGGCTCACCGCGGCCCCAAGCACGTATCGGGACCTGCACGCGCCGTTTCTCCGAGCCTGCAGCGGCTGGCGCCACGACGAAGGGAAACGTGAGCTGCGCGAGCTCTTGGAGGAGAACTTCGTCTGCCGCGGGGAGGAGTGGACGATTCCGGATCCCGGGCAGGCGCGAGACGTGGCGGCGATGCGCGAGAGGAGATTGCTGCGCGAATTCCGCGAAGTAACGGCAAAGCGCGGCCCCATACGCGGGCCGTTACGGCGCGAGGCGATCCGGGCTGGTTTCCGTAAGGCCTGGGCCGACGCCGACTACGAAACGATCATTGCCGTGGCCGACCGCTTGCCCGCGGAGCTCCTGATGGACGACGAGTCACTCATGCTCTACTACGATCAGGCGCAGTCGCGAACGGGTCGGTTGTGAGCATCGAGTCCCCTTCCCGGCCAGTGCTGTCCGTAGTGATCGTCAACTACCGCTCGACGGAGCGGCTGCGCCGCTGTCTGGCGTCGATCGCTTGCAAGACTTCGGTTCTCCACGAGGTCATCGTCGTCGACAACGCCAGTCCCGGGTTCAGTGCTCGGTGGTTTCGCGAGATCGAGCCGGGCGTCATGCTGGTGGAATCACCCTGCAACCAGGGTTTTGCCGGTGGCGTCAACCTCGGGCTGCGGTACTGCAGGGGAGAGTACGTGGCGCTGTTGAATCCGGACTCCGAGCTCGTCAATGACGCGCTTGACCGCATGGTTGCGTTCTTGCGTGCTCATCGCCGCTGCGGCATTGCGGGTGCGCGCATCACCTATCCCCCGGACGCGGTGCTGCCGGATGAGCAGACACCGAGCGTCAGTGCGGGGGAAGCCGAGACCGAGCGCCTGCAGATCTCGTGTGGGCGATTTTTGACGCTCGGCTGGCTCGTGGCGGAGCACTTTGGGCTGCGCGCCCGCTTTCCGCGGCGGTTCGGCGGCTATGTCTACGCGGGGTGGGATCGCAGCAGCTCGCGTCGGGTAGATTGGGTAAGCGGGTCGGCGCTCTGTGCGCGGCGCGAGCTACTGGCTCGGCACCGCGGTCTCGATCCCCGCTACTTCATGTATTGTGAGGAGCAGGACCTGTGCTTCGCGGCGGCGCGTGAAGGATGGCACACGGTATTTTTGGCCGACGTGCTTGTCCGGCACTACGAGGGGGGAAGCTCGGAGCAGGCTGCGGGTGAGAGTCTGGTGGTGAGGCGCCTGCTGCTTGCGGAATTTGCGCGCAGCCAATGGCTGTTCCTGCGCAAGAGCTACGGTCGGCTGTCCGGCGCGGGCGCGAAGTCTCTGCTGGTTACGGCATTCGCGTTGCGCGCTGCCAAGTGGCTGCTGAGCAGTGCTGGTGGAGTGGTCGCGCGCGACCGGAAAGCAGCCACTGGCGCATGCCGGCGCGCCCGCGCCTTTGGTACCGTGGCGACGCGAATCCTGGTTGCGGCGCCGCCCACCTCCGGGACTCCGGCGCAGTGAGCCTCGCGGCCCTCGGCACCCGGAGACCGCACTGACCTTACCGTTCCTAAAAAGGTAGACAAACGTAAACACCGTTGATGTCTACGCTATTTCCTTCGCCAGGCGAACAGCGTTCCTGACTTGCAGTCGGAGTCGCACCGACTTCCCGGAGATTGCCGCCAAGACCGGCCTTGCCCCCCTCGCGGGAAGTCGGTGCGGTCGAGCGGAGAGCGTGAATACCTCCTCTCGTGCTCCTACCCCGGGCGCGTTCATGACGCTGCCGACGAGCCAGCTGCCCCCCATGACGCCACACGTGCTCGCCACGCTTCCTTACAGGAGCGTGAGAGGCGACCTAACGCCCGGGCCGCTCGCTCAATGTTCGCCTTCTTATCACAGGCATCTGCCCATGTCAAGGCCTCGGCACCGATTGCTTGTTCACGCGGTCCGACGACTGTCATGTCTACAATTGTCCATGAAATTCGCCAACTGTTGTGAACCCCACCCGCGCGCGGAAATCGGCGCGCGCTTCACTCTACTTGGGCTGCACGATCTGGCTCCCCGCTCATATCCAGCTTGCGCGGATCGAATGATGGCCATTCGACGCCCCAGGGGGAAACACAACGAGCACTTCGTGTCGCTCCGCGACATCGAAATGCCCGTTCTGGACAATCAGGAGCTATTCGCTGCGCGCTAAGCCTTTCCGCGTGCTCCGCGAGCCGTAGCAAGCCGTTCCGAGTAGGCCGTCTTCCATTTGGCCTTGTTCTGTGCGGATTGCTTTTTCCAGTGCTCGGAACAATAACCGTATCCGGCATCGCCGTCATGCTTACGGCTCATTGACGGCAGTTGACAGCCGGGCTCGCGACACGTCCGCCTGCGGCCCGCCCGCCCCGTCCTTTTCTCACCATACTTCTCGGCAAGACCCTCCCGGAGCCGCTTCAGGCGGCCGATCTCGTCATCAAGACGCTGCAAGAGCTCCAGAGGAGACTCCACGTTCATCAAGGCCTCCGCTTGCCGTACGAGCTCAGTGGAATCGCTCATTCTTGGTACTCCAGAAAAAAAGTGAAAGACTTCATATCAGCGATCGATTCTTAATATAGAGCATTGAACGGTTTCGTGCAAGGGCTGGAAGCTAGCCGCCGGCAGTCCGACACGACGAAAACCGTTGTGTCATTCCATCCATGCACTTGCCGGCCAGTGAAAGCTGTCGCTGTTGACGAGCCCGTGAGCATGCTGGAGATCAACCAGCCGCTGCTCGTAGGCCCGCCCGCGCCTGCTTCCGGTGCGCCGAGTTGCGGCAGCCATGGCGATGTGGTATCGTTGCACGCGCTGCTCTGATCGCTTCCGCCCTTGGACGGGAGCGTGCAACAAGAAGCAGCACTCCCATCACTGGTATCCATGGAGGAGTCTGGGACGATGACCGAGTGCGCGGAACGGGAAGCACTCCTGGTATTGGAGGATGGCCTGGTCCTGCCAGGGCGGTGCTTCGGGGCGGTAGGAACCGTCTTTGGCGAGGTCGTATTCAACACCGCAATGTGCGGCTATCAGGAAGTCCTCACTGACCCTTCGTACTGCGGCCAGATTGTCGTCATGACCTGTCCCCATATTGGCAATACCGGGATAAACGGCGATGATGACGAGAGCGGGCGCGCGTATCTGTCCGGCTTCGTTGTCCACAATTGCTGCTCGACGCCGAGCTCTTGGCGGGCCCGCGAATCGCTCGCCAGCTTTCTTGAGAAACAGGGCGTCATCGGGCTCGAGGGCATCGACACCCGCCGGCTCACCGCGCACCTTCGCCAGGCCGGAGCGTTGCGCGGGGTGCTCTCCACCGAAAACGCTGACCCCCACGCGCTACTTGCCGCGGTTCGCGACTCTCCGCAAATGGCAGGGCGCAATCTCGTGGCCGAGGTGTCCCGTAGGGAGATTGTTCAGTTTACCGCTGGTGACGATCCCGGTCGCGACCTTGCCAGCACCCTGTGGCCGCTACGTGGCCTGACGAGCTCGCCGTCTCCGGGGCATGCGCCGCGCCGCATCGTGGTCTACGACTTCGGCGTCAAGGCGCACACGCTGCGCATGCTGGTGCGGCACGGATGCCAGCCGACGATCGTTCCCGCGCACACCTCCGCTCGCGAGGTCCTGACGCTACAGCCTGACGGCATCCTGCTCGCGAACGGGCCAGGTGACCCCGCAACGCTTGGGGGAGCTATCGAGCAGATCCGAGAGCTGCTCGGACGCTGCCCGATATTCGGCATCTGCCTCGGCCATCAGCTCCTGGCGCGTGCCCTCGAGGGGCGCACATACAAGCTCAAGTTCGGCCATCACGGCGTCAATCACCCCGTGAAGGACCTGACCACCGGCCACGTCGAGATCACCTCTCAAAACCACGGTTTTGCGGTCGATCCACTGAGCTTTCCCGCCGGAAGCGGCGTCGACCTCACTCATGTCAGCCTGTATGATGGGACCTGCGAAGGGATCTCCGCACCGCGAGCTGCGGCCTTTTCGGTTCAGTATCACCCGGAAGCAGCGCCAGGGCCGAGAGATTCCAGCTATCTCTTTCGTCGCTTTCTGGAGGCGATCGAGACGACGACGGCCAGGGCCGCAGCGAGCCACGGCGCGTGAGCCAGCGGGACCGGGCTCAGTGGCACTAACGGGACGGCAACCGACCCGCTTCCTCCAAACGCACCGAGCGGTTCTCCCGCGGGACCCGCGCCCACCACAGGGGAGTCCGCGGCCAGCCGCCAGTCGCTGACATCGGCGTTGGCGAATCTCGGATCGATTAGCAGGTTTTCTTCCCCGAGCGCGTGGCCCGCCGCCAGCTTGGCGTTGGCGTACAGGTCGTTGTAGGTGACATCTGTGGCCGCGGAAGGGCCGTTGTCCTTGCCGCCGGGGATCCACCAGTACAGTCCCGCGCCGCGGCTAAAGGCCACGATGTTGGAGCGGACCACGGCGTACTCTCCGGCGTCGGCGCTCAGCGGAAACCACAGATAAATGCCGTGACCCGAGCTGTTGACGATCGTATTATTTTCCAGCCGCGCGGCGCTGTAGTCCAGGCGAATCCCAGTCTGACAGCCATCCACGATCACGTTTCGCACCCAAACGTCGGACTCCGCCGCAAAGATCGCGATCCCGGCTCCAGCGCCGGCAACCGTGCTCTCACAGCGAACGCTGAGACCGCTCACATTCGTCCCCGTGAGGCGCGAGCCCTGTGCCGGGCCAAGGTCAAGCACGGTTGTGGCGGCCTCCCCATAGATCATGCAGAGGTCAGCGCCGTAGCCGATAAGGGAGACGTCGTTGCTCACGTTGATCGGGAAGGTCTCTCCGTTTCGCTGCTCGTAGACCCCCGGGTGAACCACGACATACCCCCCAGCGGCCGCGTTTGCCGCCTTTACCGCCGCGGTAATCGTGCCGTACGGTTTCTCCGGAGACCCGTCGGCACTGCCCTTTGCCCCAACCGATACCTCGAAGACCGTCTTGCCCCCGCGGTACAGCAACAGACCTTCAGCCTGAGTCGAGCTGCTGTTTCCCACCCAGTCTGCGGCGTCCAGCGTCAGCGTATAGAAAGCGCCTTCCACCAGCCCGAGTAGGGCTCCGTCGAGGGCGACGGTGTTTACCCCGAGGTCGGAGGTAATGCCCCCCGACTTCATCAGGTAATGGGCGCGCAGATCCGGTGCGCCGCGCACCCGAGTGAAAGTCAGTCGCGTCACTTCGTCATCGATGCCAATGGCGTCGAGCAGCGAGTACTGTACGGGGACGACCGTCTCCTGTGAGCTCGCGCCGCGCCGATCCAACAGCACCGAGAGCTGCGGTGCCGTGAAGTCGAAAGCCACCTGTCCGCCGGTGGCCGAACCCCGGTTGCCCAGCAGGTCCTCTACCGTCGCGGTCGCCGCGAAGACCCCCTCCGGATCCCGTTGCTTGTCGACGACGAAGGCGTACTCGTAGGACATCCCGTTACGCGAGACGAGCATCGCTTCGCGATTTCCCAGCGTCACGATGGGATCAGCCGCGAGCGGCTCATTGACGTCGAAGGTAATCTTGAGATTCGCCCCGTCTGCCGCATACGGCGGATCAATGACCGGGTCTGCGGTGAATCGCGGCGGCGAGTAGTCGACCCATACCGCGGTCTGGCCCGTGATTTCATTCCCCGGCTTGTCCCGAATCGTGGCGAGCACGAGCTGCGATCCTTCCGGATCGACGTCGGAATCAACCGTATACGAGTAGGTATACGCGTTGGCAAGCTGGCCGATAAGGGTCGCAGGCCGTCCGGCCAGAGTGACCACGGGGGCTCCCCCCAACGTTTCGCCAGCTTCGAAGGTGATCGTTACCGTTCCCCCCGCGGGCACCGCGGCCGGGAGTACCTCCACAGGAATTGAAAACTCTGGCGGCGTGTAATCGAAAGTGACCGTCAGCGAGTTGTCGCTCGCCGTGTAGCCCGCCCTGTCTTCGACGCCGATGACAATGGGATGCTCTCCTTCCTCATCGCCAGCTTCCTGGTCGACGGTGAAGCGATAGACGAAGCTGGTCGTGGTGCTCGAAGGATCCTTTTGCGCACCATGAGTATCGATCTGCACGGCGGGATCGGCGCCCGACGGTTCGCTGACGGCGAAGCGAATCGTGACCGGATCGCCATCCTTGGCGACCTGGGGCGACACGGACTGGGGCTGGATTACGGGAGCCGCCGTGTCGCCGGTGATCACCTGCGTAACCAGGTCTCTGGTTGCGGCAAAGAGACTGACGGGTCGCAGGGCGGCGCGCGCGCCATCTTGCATCTCGATGACGGTGGCAATCAGCGTGGCCGTGAACGCATCGCCGTTGCTGATGCCGGGCATGCGCGCCACCGCGAAGAAGCGCGGCGGGTTGAGCACGTCCGTGGACAGCACGTCAGCGATGTCGCCGAGCTCCGTGGCCAGTGTGATCGGCACGTTGAACTCCCAGTTATCAGGCGCCAGCAACGGCATCGGATAATCAAGTGACTCGTCAAAGACGCCGTTACCATCGTCCCGGTACAGGCCGAGCCCGCTCTCGGCGCTTGACGTAGAGAAGGGCGCGAGCTGCGCACCGCTCGGGGACCCGGCGACCGGCGTCAACTGGAGCGTGATGGCCTCCAGGCGGTCCCCATCGCCTACCCAGGAGGAAAGATCGAGGTAGAGAAGAAGGTGCGCCGCGGCGTCCCCGTTGCCGGGCAGGAACAGGTCGGTGATGTCGTCAGCGCCCACGGCCGCCTGGCGAACCCGCACGGTATCTCCAGAGGCCACGCGGTTGGAACCGTTGACGACATTGCGCAGGCCGATTGTCGACTGACTGGCATCGACTTGCGCGATGGTCAACCCGGCGAGGAGGTTAAAAATGACAGTGTCCGGGCGCACGAGAGTCGACGGCTCGGTGCCATCGGGAAGCACGAGCGGCTTGCTTTCGGCGAATTCCAGCGCGAACACGCCTTCGAGCGTGAAGTTTGCGGTGGTCATGGCCTTCGGCACGGGGACGGTGCCGGCAACCAGCGCTTCGGAAAATCCGACGCGCACGCGCGTCTCGTCCAGACGACCAAACGCGCTCACGATGTGGCCGGCTCCCGGTGTCGGATCGCGGGAATCGAACGACCGATCCCACCGTTCGTCGCTACCGGCGATGGTGGCCTCGAAGCCGTCGGTGATGCGACCAAGGGCCTTGCCGGGAGGCGGCAGCGGGGCGGCCGTTCCCGAGCCGAGGGTGGCATTGCCGTATGCAAAGCTGCTGATGTCCGCACCATTGGTGTCGATCAACACGACCGTGTCGCCGGACGAGGCCAGGTCGAAGGAGCCGATTCCCCACGAGGAATCCCGCTCCATGTTCGGAACGGTGATGTCATTGCAACCGGCTGCGAACTCGAAATCCGGGCTGTATCCGAAGGCGTTGCGGAAGGGCGTTCCGCACTTCGCAATGACAAATGCCTGTCGCGGCGAGAGGTAGGTGTTCTTTGGGAATCGGTACATGCCGCCGGTCGCCGTCACTTCGGCGGCATCCCCGATTCTACGATTTACCGTGATGCCGTCAGCCGTCCGCAAAATCTGATTCTGTTTCGACGCGTTGTAGATCTCGACATACTGTGCGGTGGGCCGTCCGTTCGGGGCCGAGGCCACTTCGTTGATGACCACATGGGTAGCGAACGTGAGGGTCTCGGCGTACGCGGGTCTGACGGCGGGGGCGGCGACGGCGAGACCCACCAACAGCGCGCCTACGGCGGTGGCCGCAGGTAGTGGCGAGAATCTGCAAGCAGGGGCGCGTCGGGATGACGGTGGTCGGTTCATATCTATTGCCAGCGGCGGTTCGGACACCAGGATTCGGCGGCAGTCGACGTCTTGTTCTCCTCGCCGGAATCCTCTAAGGTATTGTTATGACGCCAGGGTGACGGTGTCGGATCGCGATGCAGGATATCGACCCGTCCTGGAATTAACGTAGTGCGAGGCGAGGTGATGAGCAACATGTCAGGGTGTCGCGGCGCTCGAAACCACCCGTCTACTGGACGCGAGGGCGCCATCATCGCCATGCCGGCAACATTCCTCCCGGCGAAGGCCAGGGACCGGCATGACGGAAGCGACCTCCGCCACGACCCGGTCCCGCAGCAACGGGCGATTTGCGGCGCGCGTGCGCCGCTCGTCGCGGTGATCGTCCTCCTGATCACGCTGGCTTGGGCGGTCGCCGGGCCCACACCCGGACGGGCCGGTGCCGACCATTCCGCCGCGGTGACGTTCGACGCCACGCTGCCGCCGCCCCGACCCCCAACCTCGATTCGCTGGTTTCCCCTGAGCATGACCCACATCATTCTCGATTTCGTCCCGCCGGTAACGCGCGCCAACGGCGTCCCGATTGCCGTTTCCGAGATTTTCGGTTACCGCGTCTACTGGACGGGAAACGCAGAGCTCTTTGGGTACAGATCGCCGATCAAGTATGCTACCAAAGTGTCGATGCCAGATATCACCGGTAACGTGTACGTCACGGCTCTCGACCTCGCCGGCAACGAGAGCGACCGCTCGGCCGTGCTGACAGGAGTGGGGCCACTGCCGCCGCCGATCTTGTATCTGAAGGGCCGCGGCGACGACTTTCTGGTCATTGGTTGGAATCTCCAGCCGTATCCGCCAGGAGTCTTCTTTACCCTCGACCTGCGGTTTCGCGACACCTGGTACGAATCGGCCGCAAGCACGGACCCTGCGGCGGGGTCCATCACGCTGACGGACCTGGACTCATGCTCCTACCTGGTCGCCCGCGCTCGCGTGCGGCACGAGCTCGCCGATGGCCTTATCTCCGCAGATCTCGAGGCCTCCACAACGGGGGATGTGCCGGCGATGCCGCGCAGCTTTCGCGCCATTCCCACCGGTCAGAATCAAGTGCAAATCCGCTGGCACGATCCGTCCGACGGCACGAACTGGGCGGGCTGCCTCGAGCAAGGGCTGGAGCTGCAACGCCAGACCGGAGATGGCGAGTTTGCGGTGGTTGGCCAGGTGGTGGCCAACGTCGTCACATTTGCCGATGCCACACTGCAACCGGGTATCGCGTACGGCTATCGCATCAAGGCGCTCGGTCTCAACGGGAATTCCCCGCTGACCGAGACTTCGCGGGCAACCACCGCGACGGATACCACAGTGACCGTGTCCGTTCCGGCGCGGGACGCTGAAACGTCGGCGCTGCAGGTTGCCGGGATCCGGGTCGAGAAAGGGGATCGCATCACCGCCGCCGTCACGGGGACGATTTGTCTGGATCAGGAAGAGGATTGCCGAGGGGGATCCGCGAGCGCCGGTCCGGGCGGGCTGTCGAGCGCGTTGTGCAACAAGCTTACCGAATGCGCCTCCAACCGCGCCCTCGACCCTGTCCCTGGCTTCCCTCATGGCGCGCTCATCGGTAGAATCGGCAGTGCCGGCTCGATCTTTCTGGTCGGTAGCGCGGGCGTCGCCGCACCTGGATCGGGAGCACTGCAGTTGGGGATCAACGATTGGCAGCGGCTGAACAACAGCGGCGAGCACTCGGTTCGCGTGGATTTTTGACGAGTCGGAGGATCTCTCATGAGGAAAGTTTCCCTGGACGAGTTGCTGAACCGGCTGCGATCTGGTCAGGGCGTTGCCGGGCTGGACATCGACGATGTCGAGCTCGGCGGGCAGCCGCTCCAGGATCTCGATCTCTCGGGGCTCGATCTCGACCATCGCGACCTCTCCAACGCGGACTTTTCGCGCTCCCGCTTCTCGGCGGTCAGCATGTGGCGCGCCAACCTCTTTCGCGCCAAAATGGGCAAAACCGAGATGCAACTGGTCAACATGTACGGTGCCAACCTGAAAGAAGCCGACCTGCAGCAAGCGCGCATGCCCCACGTAGACCTGGAAGAGGCGAACTTGGAGGAGTGTCTCCTGAATGCCGCCGATCTGTACAAGGCGGACATGGAAGATGCAAACCTGGTCCGCGCGAAATTGGTCAAGGCCAACCTGAAGGATGTGGACCTCAATAACGCTGACTTGGAGGACGCCGATCTCAGCTCCGCGAATCTGGAGTGGTCGAGTCTCAAGAATGCGTTTCTGCGGCGGGCCCGCCTCGTGGGGGCAAACCTGCAAAAGGCGACGTTGAAGCGCGCTGACCTGGCCTCGGCGGTGCTCACCGGGGCCTGCCTGGACTACGCAAACCTGCGCGCCGCCAATCTCCAAGGCGCCGATCTGAGCCGTTGCTCGCTCCGGCACGCCAACCTGAGCGAGGCCGACTTGCGCGGTGCCGATCTCAGCGGCGCCGACCTGCATGGCGCTTTCCTCAAGAGAGCCAACCTGGTTGACGCCAAGTTGGACGGCGCCCGTCTTGACGGCGCCCTGTTGGAAGGCGCCACTATCGGAGAGGAAAACCTGGACAAGCCATGACCACCGACACCGCTCAGAGCAAGAAAATCAGGCCACTTACCCTTCAGTCGCTGCCCAAGGTCGATGCGCAGCAGGCGCGACTCGTGGAAAGCCTGACAGGAATCGTGCCGCTGTCGCTTTTCAAGGAAGATTTCTTTGGCAGGCTCGCCAGTCTGCTGCACAAGTTCGGCCTCGATGAGGCCCGCGACGAGGTTGCTACCATCGAAGTGGTATCCCGTGACGAGCAGAGGGCGACGCCAAGCGGCACCATGTTCGCGCTCGGCGAAACCCCAATGGTAATCGGCAGACACGCTGACAACACCTTACAGCTTGCCGACAAGGCCGTGTCGGGACGGCACGCCAAGATCTATGCACAGGATGGACGCTACTACGCAGTGGACCTCCGCTCGACCAACGGCACGCTAGTCAACGGCAGGCGGCTTTTGCCCGAGACGCCGGAAGCGCTCCGCGACGGTGACATGATTCTCGTCGAATGCTACGAGCTGCGGTTTTCGGTGCGCAGCGAGGCCAGCCATCAGCTTCGCCAGCGGATTCGCCTGCGGCGAGTCGAGACCTGCGGCACCGCCGCATTTCTCAAGGCGGTACCGAAAGGCGGGCAGGTCGCGCGCGTGCTGATGATCCCCACCAACCATGAGTGCCTCGTGGAAGTGGACAGTGAGCTTGCGACTTTCCTGGTCAGCAGCTTTCTCGGCGGCACGGAAGCGCGGGACCAGGCGGCTGTCGGGCTCTCGGAGCTAGAGCGCGGGGTGTTGGAGTTTGTTTTTCTCAAGGTTCTGCATCTGCTCCACGAGGAGTGGGGCGATCGGCCTCGCGTGCACCTCCGCTTGCATGGCCTCATCGATGCCCGCACGCTGTTGTCCGAGCGCGAGATTCCAGCGGCGGAGACCGGTGTGCTGCTTTCCCTCGACTGGTCGATCGGTGCCAATGGCGGCTACGTTCACGTCTTCCTGCCGCAGCCCGCGATCCTCGAGGGGTTTCTGCCCGATCCCGACAGCATCAAGGACATGTCGGCGCGGGAGATTGCGCTGCTTCGCGAGCGGCTGATACCCTGGGCGAGCTATCGCACCCGCATGTGGGCCGAGCTCGGCAGGCTGGAGCTCAACGAGGCCGAAATCAACGGGCTACGTCTGGGAGACGTCGTGCTCATCGATGACCTCGGCTTGCGGCTCGTCGAGGGCGAGCTGCGAGGACCCGTCATCCTGCGTGTCAATTATCGGCCGGGAGCGGGTGGGTTGCGCGCCGTCATCGTCAAGGAAGGCCGCACAATTCAGCTCAGAGTTGAAGAAATCATTCGCGGAGAGGATACCCACATGGGCGTGCGAGAAGGACAGGACGCGACGCAGGAACATATTGGCCCGGTGCTCGGCCCGGACGGCCCTGGTGGCGGAGGTCAAGAGGCAGACAACCTGGACCAGGCCTATCCCATGCTCAGCGACGTGTATGTCCCGGTGAAAATCGTTATTGGTCAGGCAATCATGACCATGAAGGATCTGATGAAAATCCGTCCAGGCCAGATCATTGAGCTCAACAAGATCCCCGGAGAACCCGTCGATCTCGCAGTCGAAGGCCGCACCGTGGCGAAGGGGGAGCTCGTCGACGTCGAGGGGAAGTTGGGTGTCCGCGTGCTCAACCTGTTCCGCTAGTCTCGTGAGCCACGTGACTTGCTCCGCCGACGTGCTCGCGCCCCAACGGCGCGCGGGCTGGCTGATAGGCGCTGCCGTAGTGCTGGTCGCGAGCCTGTCACTCGCGGGCGCCGAGCCTGAGACTACGGCCGTGGCCAGCGCCCCCGCGGGTGCTGCGGTCTTGGAGGAGCCGGTTCCTGACGTCAGCTCCCCGCGCAGCGATGTGGTAGCGGCGAGCGACGAGCGCGAGGCGCCGGCGAATACCGGGCCGGCGATAGGCGAGGATGATGCGCCTCCTATGGAAGGGCTCCTCGGCGTGGGTCTGCTCCTCAAGACCCTGCTTGCCCTCACCTTCGTCGGCGGCGGCGCCTACGTTGTCTTGCGCCTGGGTCTGCCGCGAGCGTATCGGTCTGCGGTGCCGCGCGGGCGCTTGCTGGCGGTCATGGACACCGTTGGCGTGGCGCCTAACCGGACGGTTCACATCGTGCGGGCGGGGAAGCGCTACTTTCTGCTCGGATCGGGAGAAAAGGGTCTCGACACCCTCGCGGAGATCCCGGCAAGTGATGTCGACGAGCTCTTGGCGGAAGAAACTGCGGGGCCGGCAACGAACGCTCGCCAGGCGCCGCGCGACCAAAATGGAGTGCGAGCCCTCTTCAGAGCGCTCGCGGGAGGGAAACAATCATGACGCAGCCCAGTGGCGTATCGCGGATGGAGTGGGAATCCCCGAATCGCCCGCCGATCCGCAGCCAGTTCGCCGCGGCGTCCGTCCCCGCGCGCACTCGCGGCGCCCGCCGCCGGCACGCCCGCGGCTGGGCGGTCCGCGCCTCGCTTCTCGCCGCTGTAATCGTGATGGGCGGACTGCTGATGACCGCTGGCGCGCAGGCACAGACGCCCGTGGCCACGGCGGCACCGGTGGCGTCGCCGCCTACACCGACGGCGACCACGGAGCCGAATGTGGAGGAATCGCTGCGCGACATCCTGTCCGAATCGCGAAGCGACACCCCTGTGAGCCGCCCCATGCTGATGATGGGAGCGCTTGTGGCGGTTTCGTTGGCACCGTTCCTGCTCACGATGGTCACCTCTTTTGTGAAGGTGAGCGTGACTTTTTCGATTCTGAGAAACGCGCTTGGGACCCAGCAGATTCCGCCGAACCAGATTATCATTGGTCTGTCTATGATATTAACCATATTTATCATGATGCCGGTTGGGGCGAGAATACATAATGAGATAAGAGACATAGTAGAAGTAAAAACCGGACAACCCCTATTGTCGAACGCAACCGTATCGATAGGGAAATTGGCGTTTGACAAGGGCAAAGAGCCACTAAGAGAGTTCTTGGAGAAGCATGCACATAAGAGAGAGCGCATGTTATTCTACAGCGTTGGTATGCAGTTGCACCGACATGGATTGAAGAAGAATGCCTCTGCTGAGGATCGCACGCCGATGATTGGGCCACACGATTTCATGGTCCTGATCCCGGCTTTTGCGATCAGTCAGCTAAAAGAGGCATTTCAGATTGGATTCATACTTTTTGTTCCGTTCTTGGTAATCGACATGATTGTCGCCAACGTCCTTCAGGCGCTCGGTATGTCAATGCTATCACCGACTACGATATCGCTGCCATTCAAAATTCTGCTATTTGTTTTGATCGACGGGTGGTACCTGCTGACGAAGGGCCTCGTCATCGGATATTTGTAGGAGGGTGGCAGCGTGGAGCAGTTTTTGGTGCAGATTTGCCGCGAGGCGTTGATGATGGTCGTCATCATCTCGGGCTTGCCGGTGGGAATCAGTATGGTGGTCGGACTTTTCGTCAGTCTGATCCAGGCGACGACGCAGATACAGGAGCAGACCTTGTCCTTCGTGCCGAAAATGCTCGTGGTGCTGGGACTGCTGGGGCTGATGGGGTACTGGATGATGGCGCAGATGATTCGCTTTTCTCAATCGCTTTACGAGGCCTTTCCGAAGTACCTGGGCGGCTGATGATGTCCCGGAGCCTCGGGCGGATGAAGTGGGGCAGCCGCGCTGCACGAGGTAGAGTAGCCTGATGAAAGAGCTAGCGGAAATCCTCGGGGGTCTTGATGTGGTTTTTGTCATCAAGACCTGGGGATTGATCATGGCGCGTGTCCAGCCGATCATCGTGCTGGTGCCCTTTATCGGGGGGAAATCCGTGCCCGGGCGCACCAAGATGAGTCTTGCATTCATCTTGTCGATCTTCATCTACCCGATCGCGGCGCCGCTCGATCCTTCAGCGTTTCCTCCCTCGACCGGGGAATACGTGCTCCTGCTGCTCAAGGAGATCTTTCTCGGCATGACGATAGGATTCATTGCCGCCCACCTCATGCACGCGATCATGATGTCCGGGCACCTTGTCGACATGGCCAGAGGCGCCTCGATGGCGTCGATGCAGGATCCCGCCTTTGGGACGCAGGCTTCGCACCTGGGCATATTGCTGTTTCAGCTCGCCATTCAGCTCGTATTCCTGACAGGCGCCCATCGCGTGTTCCTGAGTGGTTTTTTCACCAGCTTTACGATGATCGGCGTCACGGAATACCCGACGTTCGGTCAGGGGGTCGGGCCGGCGCTGGATCTGATTGTGCGTCTGACCGCAAACATGTGGCTCGTCGCCATTCAGCTCAACCTTCCGGCGTTCATTCTGGTCTTTCTGACCGACGCCGTGGTTGGCATCCTGGGGCGCGTTGCCCAGCAGATCAAGATCGATTTTGTCGCGGCGCCGACCAAAATGATCGTCGGCGTGTGGGCAGTGATGGTCGGCATCAGTCTCATCGTGGAGCAAATGGAGGTCATCCTCGGAATGATCCCGCGGTGGGTGGACTACTACGTGCGCTTGATCGCGCGCGGAAGTTGAGGGTACGGCGGCGCAACTTGCTGGCGGTACGGACCGATAACGAAGCCGCAGTGCGCGCACATGTCGACCCTCGGAGTGGAATCCATGGGTGAGAAAACAGAGGAACCTACCCCGCAAAAAATGCGGGATGCCCGCAAGAAGGGTCAGGTCGCCAAGAGCAAGGATTTTTCCGGTGCCTTCGCATTTCTCATCGGCGCCGTTCTGCTCCTCAAGACCGCGCCGGGCGCCGGAGAGAAGATCCGCGCCTACTTGCTCCGATGCCTCGACTGGGCAATGACGGATTCGCCACAGCCGGGGCTGTTTGTCGAAGTGCTCAAGGAGGGGACTTCTCTCATCATTGAGGTCACTTTGCCTGTATTGGCGGCGGTCATGGTCCTGGGTGGCTTCTTGATGTTCATGCAGGTAGGCTCGCTTTTTGTCACGGAACCATTGAAGCCAGACATAAAGAAGCTAAACCCCATTGCCGGCCTGAAGAACATGTTCAAGATGCAGACGCTAATCACGCTCATCTTGTCGAGCATCAAGTTGGGCGGAGCGTTGATCTTGTGCTACTTGATCATGATGGATGCGCTGCATGCAATTATGATGACTGGTTTCTATAATGTGCGAGGAAGCGTTGGAATAACCAATGACATCATATTTGACATGGTTACACGCTGCGGCGTTTTCTTTGTTGCGATGGGCGTTATGGACTTTGCTGTACAGAAATGGCAGCACAAGAAGGGTCTGAAGATGTCCAAGGACGACATCAAACAGGAGTACAAGGGCCAGGAAGGCGACCCTGAGATCAAGGGCAAGCGGAAGCAGATCGCCATGGAAACGGCGTTCGGCGGTGGGGCGAAGGCTGCGGCGAAAGCCGATGCGGTGGTCACCAACCCCAACCACCTGGCAACGGCCGTTCAGTATGACCGCGAGAACTGGAACGCCCCGCGCATGGTCGCCAAAGGCCAGAACTTGATGGCCGAGAAGATCAAGGAGATCGCCAAGGAGGCGGGCGTGCCGATCATCCATAATGTGCCGCTCGCGCAGGCGCTTTACGAGCTGGAGACCGACGAGGAGATCCCTGAGGCGTTGTACGAGGCGGTTGCCGAGGTCCTTTCCTTCGTCTATCGGCTGGCGCAGGAGGAAGGGCGCGAGTAGCAGCCCCGTGCTGCTGCCGATGGCCCGAGGACCCGGCACTTGCGGGTCCGGAAGGGCGCCGCTAGGATCGCCTGCAAAAGACTTTATTGGCGGCCAGCGTCAGGCATTGGAGCGGCGACGTGCCCCATAATCCGCATCTCAAGATCGGCGTCATCGGCTGTGGAGCGGTGGCGGAGATCGGTCATCTGCCGGCGCTGCGGCAGCTCGGCGTGGTGCCGCACCTGCTAGTGGACGCGAACCCGGAGCGCTTGCGGGGATTGCAGGAGCGCTTTGGGGCCGCCCATACGGCCTCCGGTTGGGAGGCGGCCGGGCACGAGCTCGACGCGGCGATCATCTGCTTGCCGCATGCGCTGCACGCCCCCGCGGCGCTCGCGCTACTGGCGGCTGGAGTACATCTACTGGTCGAGAAACCGTTGGCGTCGACGGTGCAGGATGCGGAGGCGATGGCGGAGGCCGCCAAGGCCAAACGCGCCATCCTGGCCGTTGGACTGTTGCGGCGCTTTCGCCACGTGGCGCGTTGGACGCACGGCCTGTTGAGCGCCGGCGCCCTCGGGGACATTCACTGGATCGAGTTTCAAGAGGGGCTCGACGGGCGCTGGCCGCTGGCATCCGCGGCGAGCTTGCGCAGAGAAACCGCCGGCGGTGGCGTCTTGCTGGATTCGGGTGCACACCTCCTCGATCTGCTGACCTGGTGGCTCGGGGACGCCGCGGAGCTGGAGTATTTCGATGACAGGGCGGGAGGGGTGGAGGCGGACGCCGAGGTGCGGTTGCGCATGCGGTGTGGCGCGCAGGGGCGGATCGTGCTGAGTCGGACGCGCGATCTGCGCCAGACCGCGGTCATTGTCGGCAGCCGCGGAATCGTGGAAGTCGGGCTACACGAAAATTTTCTGCGCGCCCGGCCGCGCAAGCTGCTTCGCTTTTTCGACGGCGCATACTCGGGCTGGCGCATCCCTGGTCAGTTCTTTACCGACCTTTTCGTGGAGCAGCTCGCGGATTTCTTGACGGCGATCTCCGCGGGGACCGCTCCACGTGTTGGCGCGGAGACGGCGCTACCGTCGCAGCGCCTGATGGAACAATGCTATCAGCGGCGGCGCCCGCTACAGTTTCCGTGGGGCCGCGAGCACCCCGGCCAACAACTCATGCGGAGAGCAGAATCGTGAAGCCGCTTCGGGCTCTCGTTACCGGAGCGACCGGATTCATCGGCGGGCACTTGGTCGAGCGCCTCGTTCAGGTCGAAAATGCACCCGTTCGCGCCTTCGTGCGCGGTTACCAGCGCGCCGCTGGTCTGTCGCGATTCGGCGTCGACATGGTTCAGGGCAGTCTGACAGACCCGGCCTCCGTGAACGCCGCGGTGCGGGGTTGCGACGTCGTCTTTCACCTCGCCCACGACTTCGCGGACCCGCTTGCAAACGTAACCGCGGCCCGGCTACTCGCCGATGCCTGTTTGCACCATGGAGCACAGAGACTCGTCTACGCCAGCTCGATTTCGGTCTACCATCCGCTGCCGGATGGGCGACTGGACGAGAGCGCGAACACGGAGCCTTGCGGATGGGCCTATCCTGACAACAAGCTGGCGATTGAGCGGTACTTGCTGCAGCGCGCCGCCACGGATGGGCTGCCCGTGGTCGTGCTGCAGCCGACCATCGTTTACGGCCCGAGGGGCGGCGCCTGGACCGTCGGCCCGCTGCGGCAAGTCGTGCGCGGGCGCATCGTGCTACCGGACGCCGGCGCGGGCCTGTGCAACCCGGTGCACGTCGACGATGTGGTCGACGCGTTCTGCCTGGCAGCGGTCCAGGACGCTGCCGCCGGCAAGAGGTTCCTGATCAGCGGCGCGGCCGCGGTAACGTGGCGGGAGTACTATGCGTTCTTCGAGCGCCTTACCGGCCGGAACACGGTCGTGTGCATGCCCTACGGCCGGCTTCGCCGCCTGGTGCGCCTGCAGGCTGGAATCATTCGCCTGATCCGCCGGCCGGCAAAAGCGGCAGTGCGGAGTGCCGCCCGCACCGGCTTGCTCGCGCGCCCGCGGTGGATGCAATCCGTTCTCGGCGAACAGGCGTGGCGAGCCCTCAAGAAGCGAATTCGCGGGATCCCGATCATTCCGGACGAGGAGCGCCTCGACCTGTTCCGCGCGAAGCCCACTGTTTGTACTGATCACGCGCGCTCCGTGCTCGGCTTTGCACCCCGGATCGCGCTGGACGCGGGGATGGAGCAGTGTGCCGCGTGGTTACGGTGGGCGGGGCTGGCGTAGGCGGGCAGACGCCGGCTCAGCACGCGGCCGCCGACGTCTCCCAACAGGCTCCGTACCCGCTGGAGGCGCCGCGCCGACAAGTTATCCGCAGCGCGATCCTCTACGTTGCCGCAGAGCTCGTCGGCGGCATCATCATGGTCGCGCTCCTGCCCATTACCACCCGCTACTTGACCCCATCCGAGTTCGGTGTGGTGGCGATCTGTCGATCGATTCGCGATTTCTGTGCACTCTTCTTTACATTCGGGCTTACCGGCGCGGCCGTTCGCTATTCGTACAACGTCAGTGCTCTGGAGCGACTGCACTTCCGGAGAACAGTGTTTACGCTCATGCTGACAGGACCGGCCGTGATTATGCTTGGTATCCATATTGTTATCAAGAACACCGGTATCACGATGGAAGGAGAGACGCCGTATGATCCGATGATTGCGATATCGATCCTGACGGGATACGGATTTGCGCTACTGGTATTCTTGCCAAAGGAAATTCTAAAAGCGGATGGGAGGAAATATGCCTATTCTATTATAACTCTTGCTTTTATAGCGGCTAATACGCTTTTTACGATCGCCCTCGTTGCATACTTTCGCCTGGCATCGTTCGGAATCGTAGTTTCAGACCTGTTGTCGTGCGTCGCTGCTGGAGTTGTATCATCAGTATTCGCTCATAGCACGATGCGGGTGCGGATGGATTTCTCTGAAATAAAGGCGAGCGCTTTATATAGCGCGCCATTATTTGTGCACATCATGTGTTTGTGGTCAATGAACTTCTCAGATAGACTAATACTACAAGAATTTGTAGGAATGGATGAGATAGGATTGTATTCATTTGCATATCAGATCGCATTTTCCACAATGGTAGTCGCGACAGGAGCTTATGCGGCCTTGCTACCAGAGCTCGGGAAGCATGGTTCTCCTGGCCGAGCTAACTATGAATACATGAACATGCTCGCAGAATCGTACATATCGTTTATTCTCTTTTTTTCCTTCCTGATGACGATTACGGCCAGAATTCTCGTATCGGTATTGGGCTCAGACGAATACGGGATGTCAGAACGTTATATATACTGGATCATATCGGCGTACGCCTTCCTTGGAATATATTTTCCATCTATTACCATCATTAGCGTAATACACGGCAAGACAACAATTTTCGGAATTGCAACTCCCATCGCAGCCGCTATTAATATTTCAGCCAATTTGATATTTATTCCAAGGATTGGTGCAGAAGCTGCGGCGATTTCTACATCAATTTGCTATGCTTTACTATCATCGTTGTACATGTTATACGCATGGTCAATTGACAATAAGGCAATACGTATATTTAGATGCACTAGTATGATCTCTATTTACATTTCGTGTGTGTTAACATTTGTGATGCTTCGCTACATGTATCCATCATATATAATTTCATCACTGTCATCGTTTTCTTTATATATCTTCCTATCATATATTACGGGTGTCTTCAACCCCGGGCGCCTCGCCAAGCTGCTCATTTCTCATTTCCGCCAGGGCCAGCCCGGACAGCCGATCGGCACCTGATCGCCCGGCGGCTCTCAAGTGGCACGGCCCAGGTTCCGCACGCGGCAATCTCGGGACCGTGCACGATATTTCGGCGCGGCCTCGGTTTGGTGGCGAGTTTCTTGGCCCTTTGCGCTAGACTCAGTTTCAGCCCGCGCTGGACCCGCGTTGCGGGTACCGCGCTTCGCGGAGAATGCCTGGTGGCAGGAGATATCGGAAAAGGACGAGCGGTGGTGCGGCGTATTGGCATCGCCATGGCCGGAGAGCGCGGCTATCGATGGGCGACCTACCGCTATGACCGCGCCGTGGCGGCGGTCGCGGCGGCGAGTTGGCGGCAGCATCCCGCCACCGCTGCGAGCCGAGCGCGCCTCGAGGAGCTTCGCGGTGCCTTCCGGGGGCAGCGCTGCTTCATCATCGGCAATGGCCCGAGCCTCCGAGAAACGAACTTGCAGCTTCTCGCCGGGGAACTGACGATCGGTTCGAACGCCTTGTTTCTGAACTACCACCGCATGCGTTTCGAACCGACATTCCTGACGGTCGAGGATATCTTGGTGGCCCAGGACCGAGCGGCGGCACTCAACGATCGGAGCGGTTCCATAAAGGTCATTCCATGGGATCTGCGGCGGTGGCTATTGCCTGCTCAAGACACGGTCTACGTCTACTTCGATCGCCGCACCCGCCCCCCCTTCCCGTTCAGTGCAGATCTTCGCTCCTGTGCCTATTGGGGAGGGACTGTGACCTACCTGAACATGCAGCTCGCCTTTCACCTGCGATGTGACCCGATCATCCTGGTGGGCGTCGACCACAGCTACGTCTTGCCGGCGGAAACACCTTCTGCGGATCACGACTTCGTGATTCGTTCGGCCTCAAGAGATCCGAACCACTTCGACCCGGATTATTTTGGACCCGGGTATCGCTGGCATAACCCCAAGGTGGCGCGCATGGAACAGGCGTACGAGTCCGCGCGATCGTTCGCTGCGCAGCGTGGCTTTCGGATCCTGAACGCCACCATCGGCGGCATGCTCGAGGTCTTTCCGCGGGTGGAGTTTGGCAGTCTGTTTCCAGTGGAATCCGCGCCGGCGCCGATGGACGATAGCGCGGATCGAACCTGTGCCGATGAGTGATGACGCAAGTTGGAATCGTCTGCCCGTGGCACTCGCGGACCGAGCTTTTCCCTAGTTCTTTGCTGGGAGCGATCACATGCAGCGAGAAGAGCTGTACGAGCGGTTGCGCTCCGCCTATTTCTCGGAGCATCCACATGAGGAAGACGTTTTGCGCCACCTACCCCGCCTATTGAGCGGCATGCGAAGATTCGTTGACGTCGGCGCGAGCCTTGGTCAGTACACCCGGCTAGCCGCGTGGTGTCTGGAGTCACCGAAGATCTGGGCGATTGAGGCGGATCCTCTGCGCTTTGAGCAGCTTTTGCTCAACTGTGCAGAATGGGAGCGGGCGACAGGCGCGGTGATTGTGGCGCGGCATGCAGCGGCGTCCGATTGCACCGGCGAAACCGAGTTTGCCGTCAGCGGCAGCAACGTCAGCGGCGGGCTCTTTCGGCATGACGTGGCGGCTGCCGAACCGGTGACTTGGACCCGAGTGCGGGTGCCGTGCGTTCGCCTGGATACCCTGTTCGGGGAGGACCCTGATTTCATCAAAATCGACGTGGAGGGCGCGGAGCTCAGAGTCTTGCGCGGCGCTGAGGCGATACTCAAGCGAGGGCATGCGGACTTTCAGATAGAGGTACATCCATGGGGCGACCCGGAGACAGGCGCGCGCCCCCGATCCGTTATTGCGTGGATGCTCAAGAACCGCTATCTTCCGGCGCCCTTCTTTGGTCAGTGGTACTTCACGCGTTCGTTTCGACGCTGGATGCTAGCCGCCGGGATCCGCCTGTCGGGGGCGCTGCTGCACTCGTCGCGGCGGCTGCTGCGGAGGCGATGATGGCCGCTTCGCGGCGGCCGCCTGGAGGCTCGGCGACTTGACGCGTTGTGGCGCAAGCCAGTAAGCTCACTTCCGCTGTTCTCCGGCTGCTGCAGGAATGGGCCTCATCCATTCGTCAGCCGGTCCGAACCCCCGCCCAAACTGTCGCCGGCCTAAAGGCCAGCATCCTCCCACGTAAACACACCTCCCCTTCAACGCTGGCGAAAAACGACCGGGGTGTGCCGGCGAAAAGTAGGCCAGACGGGGCGTGGCAGTTGGGTGGGTATGGCCGGGAGCAAGTAGGCCTGTGGTGGCTTGATCCGTGAACCGACGGCCGGGGATATCGG
>JACPHN010000107.1 GCA_016188575.1 Candidatus Schekmanbacteria bacterium | reverse complement strand
TGACGGCACCTGGCGGGTGATCACGCGCGACGAGACCAAGCGAATCTTCCGGGAGCAGGCCGCCGAGGTGTTGCTTTGCACCGACGCGGCCGCGGAAGGTCTCAACTTCCAGTTCCGCGGTGCGCTGGTCAACTACTCGATGCCGTGGAATCCGATGAAAGGCGAGCAGCGCATCGGCCGCATCGATCGCCTTGGCCTGTTCAACCAGTTCGTCGGCAAGCCGCAGCCGATTCTCTCGGCGGTCGCGAACAGGATTACCGCGGCAACCCTGGCCCCGCTCGAGCACCGTGACCAGGTGCGCGCAGGGTTGGTCAGTGGCCTGGCTGAACCTGACTCTTTTGCCGCTGTTTTTCGGTGTGGCGCAAGCCTACCTCGTACTATCGCCCGCCCAGGTGAAGGCGCTGGCCGACGACGCGCAGTGCCCTCATCCCGGCTGCTCCGGCCGCCTCATTCATTGGGGACGGTACTGGCGCAACGCCATGACCGCGGCGGGTGAAACTCTGCGCATTCCTGTGCCCCGCAAGCGCTGCGTCGTCTGTAAGCGCACCTGCTCCTTTCTACCCCCCTTCCTGCTGCGCCGCCGGCCCTGGGTCCTCGATATCTTCGCCGAAGCGATGCGCATGGTCGCGCTCGAGGCGAGCACCATCGCCGCGGCGTGGCAGCAGGCGCCGACGATCTCGGCGCGCGCGTTCTCCGCGCTGCTGCGGGCGGCTGCCAGATAGGCGCAACGCGGCCGGTGCGCCATTCGCGTCTGGACTGCGGACACCGAGCGGAGCTTTGCCGAGACTGGGTCACTCGAGGTGCCGGAGAGTCGATGGCGGGACCTCGCCGCGGTCTTGGTTCGCGTCGACGCGCTGAACGCCTTCTGCGCTGCCCACGGGCGAGCCGCCGTGTCGTCGCCGCGGCCATTGCCGAACGCGGCTGGGAGCATCCCGTGCTCGGGCCGCGGCCTCTGAGCCTGCGCACCATGCAGCGCTGGTATCGACAGTTCGCCGACGGCAGGCTCGACGGTCTGCGCCCTCGCCATCGTTGCGATCGCGGTACGCCCGAGGCGATCATCCCGGAGTTGCTCGCCGAGGCCATGGCGCTGAAGCGGGAGCTTCCCCAGCGCACCGTCGGGCACGTCATCGAGCTGATGGTCCAGCGCGGGTCGGCAAAGCCCGGCGAGCTGGCGCGTTTGACGCTACAACGCCATCTCGCCGCCGCCGGCCTCACGGGACGACGCGTGCGCCGCACCGACGAGCCGGTGCGGCGATTCGTCGCCAAACACCCCGGTGACGTCTGGCAGTCGGACGAAAAAACGTCAGCGGCCCCTACCTCTACCCCGGCGGCACCTCCACGCGCACCCGGATTTTTGCCTTCCTCGATGATCACAGTCGGCTTTGCTCCGGCATCGAGGCCTTTGTCGACGGCACCGAGATCAACCTCGAGCGCACCTTGCGGCGCGCCGTCGCCATCTGGGGCTGCCCTCACCTCGTCCATGCCGACAACGGCAAGGTCTACGTCAGCCGGCAGCGCGGGCGCATCTGCGCCGAGCTCGGCGTGGCTCTGGCCCATGCCGCTCCTTACCATCCCCAAAGCAAAGGCAAGATCGAGCGCTACTGGGCCAGCCTCGCCGCGACCTTCGACACCTTCGGCCCCTTCGACGCCGGCCGCGCCCAACTGGTGGTCGCCGTTGATTGCTGATTTCGGATTGGGGATTGCGGATTACTTGCGGGATCGTGCGGTTCCTATGGAGGCTACGACCATGGAAAGGATTTCGTTTGCCTCGTTTTTCAGATCGAGCAGGCGCTTTTGGTCCACCAATCCGGCTTCGACGATCAGTTCCATCCAGTAGATGGATTCATCGCATTCCTCTTCGACAATGGCCATCTTGGCGACGAAGTCGGTGGGAGATTTGGCGCGGCAGGCGGAGCGATAGTTCGCACCAACCGAGGTGCCGCATCGGAGCATCTGGTTTCCGATCACTTTCGCGGTCTGGTTTTTCGGTAACGCTTCCACCAGCCGAATAACCCTGATGGCGAAGGATTTGGTTCTGTTCTTGAATTCATCCGCGTTCATGGAGGCAGCACATGTCAACTTCACTCAATCCTCAATCCGCAATCCGCAATCCGCAATCTTCAATCAAGGGCGTCGCCCGAATCTGGTTTGCACCTGAGGCCGCCACGCTGGGGCGCGACCTATCGCGCCCCTATCTCACCAAAGCCTACGGCGCAGGCTGTAGATTGCCGCCAGCGATCAGTCGGCGGCGCTGGCCCGCGGTGAGATCCGACGTGAGCTGGCCGCGAAATAGGCGGTCGTGCTCGCCGGCCTCGAAGGCGGCCTGGGCGCGCTCGAGCTTGTCGATCTTGCGAAGGCAAAAGCTCGCCGGTCCGACGTTGCTGGCTGCCGCCAGCTCCCGCGCCTCCGCGATCAGAGGTCGAGCGGATTCGCGCACGGCAAGCCGCAGGTGGCCTGCCTCGCACAGCAATGCAGCCAATGAGATCCTGTCGCCCACCTCGCGCAGAATGGTCTCGCCGGTGAGCGTGAGCGACCGCGCCACCGCGAGATCTCCATGCGCCAGGCGGTGCAGTCCGGCGAGCTTTCCAAGCGTATCTCCTTCGCAGGTGCGGTCACCAGCTTCGCGGTGGAGCGTGATGGCCCGCTCGCACAGCGCCCGCGCCTCGTCGAGATCGCCGTTGTCCCTGCGCAGCGTTGCCAGGGTCGACAGCGCCTGGCCCTCTCTCTGGTGATCGCCTAGCTCGCAGTAGATTGCTAGCGCCTGTTCCGCGGAGCGCAGCCCCGCTTCGGTGCGGCCTTCCTCCGCGCACAGGTCAGCGAGATTAAAAAGATCGATCGCCTCGCTGCTCCGGTCGCCGGTCTCGCGAGCGATGGCGAGCACTCGCTCGAATCCCGCCCGCGCGTCGTCAACCTGCCCACGCTGGGCGTCGACGACCGCGAGATTGCCCAGATAGACCCCTTCGTCTTGTTTGTCACCGAGCTCACGAAAGATCGCGATCGCCCTCGTGTGGTGGTCCCGTGCCTCTTCCAGACATCCCTGACTCTCGCAGACGCTGCCGACTTCGCCGACTATGATCCCTTCGCCGCGCCGGTCGCCTATCTCGCGTTTGATGGCGAGAGCCTGCTCGTAAAGAGCGCGCGCCTCATCGAATGCCCCCTGCCGCAGGAGCAGGGCTCCCTGATTCCCCAACATAAGACCTTCGCCCCAGCGATCACCGAGATCGCGAAAAGCCGCGATCGCCAGCAGATAGAGCGTCCGAGCCTCCGCGGGCCGCCCACGATCCGCGGCAATGGTGGCAAGACGGCCGACGGCCATCGCCTCACAGGTTCGATTCGCCACCGCCCGTGCCTCCTCGAGCGCGCGCCGGAGCTCGGCCTC
Organism: Candidatus Schekmanbacteria bacterium; assembly: GCA_016188575.1. Lineage (GTDB taxonomy): Bacteria > CSSED10-310 > JACPHN01 > JACPHN01 > JACPHN01 > JACPHN01. Next base: position 25,986 of record JACPHN010000107.1, on the reverse strand, counting down.
CGCCTCGTCCAGACGTCCGAGCGTGCGCAGGACCTCATGGGCGTGCTCGCAGCGCACCGCGGAGCTCTCGGCCGATGGCCCGCCGGCGAGCGCGAGGAAATCTGCATAGAGAGGCGCGGCGGCCGCAAGCGCACCGAGGGCCTTCGCCCTCCGAGCCGCCGCCAGCATGCACGTCTTGGCCTTTTCGGTCTCGCCACACCCGCGCCAGTGGCGACCGAGGTCCGCAAGATGGGCTTCGCTGTCGCGCCGGTAGAGCCGCGCAATGCCCTCCGCTGCGCGGCGATGCAGCGCCACCCGTTCCGCGTCCGCCAGGCGTGAATAGGCGACCTCGCGAATCGTGTCGTGCGCAAAGCGGAGCTTCCCGGCACCGCCGTCCTCGAGCACCCCGCGCTGATTCAGCTCGTCCGACGCTTCCACAAACGTCACTTCCTCCAGGCTCGTGACTTCCCACAGGAGCAAGGCGTCGGACTCTCTGCCGAGGACCGCGGCCGCGTCCGCCAGTCTGCTCGCCGCCAGTGGCAGACCCCCGAGCCGCCGCGCCACGAGATCTCGCAGCGACTTGGGCATCGGCAACGCCGCGTAGCCCCTCTCCGCGTCCGGCGTGCCGGCCGCCGCGACCGTCCATGCGCCCCAACCGCTGCGGAACACGAGGCCTTCCTGGATCGCCAAACGCACGTATTCCGCCGCAAAAAAGGGGTTCCCCTCGGAGTTTTCGGCCAGATATCGTGCGAGGCGCTCTGGAGGTCGATCCAGTGCGAGCATGTCGGCCGCGATCGCCGAAACTGTGCGTTCCTCCAAGGGGCCGACCTTTACGGGCGGGGTACCCGCACCTTGAAGAAGTGGCTTGAGAGCATCGCCTACCTCTTCGCTGCGGTACGTACCGAGAACAAGCAAACTAGAGCGCGCGAACCGCTTGCTCCGCAACAAAAACGTGAGCACCTCGACCGAGAGTGGATCCACCCACTGCAGATCATCCAGTACGAGCAGTGTCGCGTCGTGCGCCGCCAGCGCCCACAGGGTGTCCGCGACAGCGATGACCATGCGCCTCCGCGCGGCCTCGCCGGTGAGCTCGGTGGGTTTCGGGTACGCTTCCAATCCCGGGAGCCCCGCAAGAGTGGGCTCGATCGCCGCGAGCAACCTTGCCCGTGCGCCGAGCAACCGCTCCGCCTCCTCAGGCCCCAGCTCTCTACAGCGATCGGCGATCGCCTGAAGCGGCTTTCGGAAGGCGCGAAACGGCTCCCGGTCCCCGTCCAGACATTCGCCCGCAAGCACGAGAGCCTCCCGTGCAAGCGCCTCGCGAGCGACTTCCATCGCGAGGCGGGTCTTTCCGACTCCGCTTGCGCCTCCGAGCAGCACGAGCCCACCCCGGCCGCAATCCAAGTCGTCAAGGCGCTTTCGCAGCAACGCCATCTCGTGCGCTCGCCCCGCGAATCCCGGCCGGTATAGATAGGCGCGGGAAGGTGACCCCGTGGCATCGGCGGGGCAAACCTCCGCGCCGAGATCGGCAAGAGCGGCCGCGGCGACGTCCGCATAGCCGAGACGTTGCCTGGGCTCCTTCGCCAGCAGGCGCAGCACCAGGTCATCAAGCGCCGGCGGTATGCCGCCGGCAGCCCGGGATGGAGGGACGGGTGGGCGAGACAGGTGCGCGTGAAAAACATCTCGCGCGCTACCTCCCAGGAACGGAGGTCGCCCCGTAAGCAGCTCGTACAGAATACAGCCCAGCGCGTACAGATCCGCACGCGCATCGACGAGCTCTCCGCGGATTTGCTCGGGGGCCATGTAGGTGGCCGTTCCCCAGACTCCAGCCTCGATCGACAGCGTTTCCCGGTTTTCGGTACCTCCAAAGAAGACCGCGAGCCCGAAATCCACGATGACGGGTCTGCCGTCGGGTCTCACGAGAATGTTCTCAGGCTTGAGGTCGCGATGGACGATGCCCTCGCCGTGGAGGTAGGAAAGCGGCCCGCACAGACGGCGCACGAGGGTCAGAACAGGGGCGACGGGGAGAGCGGTGGTCGCCGCGCCGGGACTACGTTCCAGCGAGGTGGCTTGAGTCGCGGCGATCGGCAGAGCCGCCGGGCTCAGCACCGTGGCAGCACCGGCAAACGTGTGCCTCTCGCCTGCCGGGGTGTCGCCGGCGGTAGCGGCCTCGATGTGCACACGCTGCGCCCAGTGGCGCAACGACAATCCCTCGAGCAGCTCCATGGAATACCAGGGAATGCCGTCCTCGAGACCTTCGTCGAGGATGCGCACGACGCCGGGGTGGCGCGTGCGTGCGAGCGAGAGGACCTCGCGTCGAATGCTCCGGAGGAGTGACTCGTTGGGGACGCGGATCGTCTTTAGCGCGACGCGGTCTCGGCTCTGCACGTGCTCCGCGAGCCAGACCACGCCCATGCCGCCCTTGCCGAGCTCGCCGAGCAGGCGGTAGGAACCCATGATCCGGGACGCATCTGGTTGCATGGCGGCGATTCTAGAATGTCGCACCGGGCGCGTCCAGGCGCGGGTGGCGCGGAGCCGGTGGGTCGCGCGGTCCCCGCCGGCGAGGGAAGGTTGATTCTGCTGCGATCCTTTGCCCTACGGTGTGTCGCGCGCTCGACCCGGCCACTATTGTGCCGCTACACCACAGCGGCTGGTTGCACTTCCGCGAGCCGGATGAGTCGCTGCGCCGCGCCCTTGCCGAGAGCGGTTTGGGGGCGCGGACGAGATGGCTGGAACCGGGGCGGCGCGAGCCCTTGGGGAAAGGCGCGAGCGGCGCCGGCTGAGATCGAGGCGGAGACTCTTGCTTCCTTGCCATCGCTGCACTAGCGTGCCGAGAAGACGCGGCAACCCGAGCCAGGGCGCGCTGGAAGATACCCTCACGAGCAAAGACGTGGCGGCCTACCGCGAGGTGACCGGGCGCAGTTTGTTCCGCATGGCCGCGCCACGCCGGATCCCGGGGTTGACGGCCGGCAGCTCGCGGCGATTCCGGTGTGAGCACAGGCCGGGGCGAGATGCCAGCGACCAGAGGCTGCCGAAGACGAAAAAGTGGGGGCAAGTGCCGATGAAGACGCTGTTTGAGATCTGCGAGCCGCGTGACGACGTGTTGAGCGGCGGCATCAAGGAATCCGACTATGCGGCCGACCTCGCGCAGGTTCTGCGGCCCGGAGCCGCGCCGAGCGAATACGCGGACCCCGCCACTTTCTTTGCCAACACCCACCCCACGCAGGGGCTCCGGGCCGTGCTCCAAAACGTTGCGCTGCGGCTCCGCGGCGTGGGTGGCGAGGCGGCGTCGATCTTTCGGCTCGACACCCAGTATGGGGGCGGCAAAACCCACGCGCTGATCGCGCTCAGCCACCTCGCCAAGGGCATGCCCGGCGTCGCAAACGCTGCCGAATTCCTCGACCCGACGATTATCCCGCGAGCGGGAGCTCGCCTGGCGGCGTGGGACGGCGAGAACGCGGATCCGCTGAACGGCCGGCGGCTCGGCGACGACGTGTGCGCCTACACGCCGTGGGGAGAGCTCGCCTACGCGCTCGCCGGTGCCGCCGGGTATCGGTCGGTAGCGGCCAGCGACCAGCAGCGCGTCGCGCCCGGAGCGGAAACGCTGCGCAACCTGTTCGGCGGTCAACCAACGCTGATCCTGCTCGACGAGCTCGCAGTCTACCTGCGCAAGGTGCGTGGCCGCGCGGAAGGCGATCAGCTCACGCCCTTTCTCACCGGGCTCTGTAAGGCGGTGGAAAGCTCTCCGGGCGCGGCGCTCGTGTTCACGCTGGCCATCGGCAAGACCTTCAAGTCTACCGATGCCTATTCCAGCGAAAACGAATTCATCGCCAGAAAGCTCGAAGAGATCGAAAGCGTCGCCGCCCGCAAGGCCACCGTGCTCGATCCTACCTCCGAACCCGAGACCGCTCAGGTGCTGCGGCGCCGGCTGTTCAAGGCCATCGATGATTCGGCCGCGGCCCTGGTCGTCGGCGAGTACGGCAGACTGTGGAGCCAACACGCCGCTGATCTGCCGGCGCCGCGGATGGGTGAGGACCCGGTTGCCCACTTTCGCCGGGACTATCCCTTTCACCCGGCGCTCATGTCGATGCTGACGAACAAGCTCTCCACGTTGAGCAACTTCCAAAGAGTCCGCGGCATGCTTCGGCTCCTCACCCGGACCGTCGCCAAGCTCTGGCGCGATCGGCCGGCGGGTACGTACGCCGTCCACACCCACCAGATCGATCCCGGACACGGTCCAATTCACAACGAGATCGTCACGCGGCTGGAGCTGTCGGCCTTCGACCCCGCCATCCGCAACGACGTCTCGGCCAGTGACAGCGGCGCCTCGCTCGCGAAACAGATCGACGTCAAGCATTACCTCGGGCTGGCACCCTACACGTCCTTCGTCGCGCGCAACATTCTCTGGCACACCTTTGCGTTCAACGAGCAGATCCGCGGCGTCACCGCCCCGGAGCTCCGCTTCGCCATCCTCGCGCCCGGGCTCGATCCGAGCTTCATCAACGATGCGCGCCAGCGGTTCATGGCGGAATCCGCCTTCCTCGACGATCGCCCTGCCGTGCCGCTCCGGTTTCTCACCGAAGCCAACTTGACCCAGATTATCCGGCGCCAGGAGAACCAGATCGATCCCAACGAGGTGCGCGCCCAGCTCAACGACCGCATCCGCACCATCTTCGCCGGCCAGGAGCTCAATCTGATCCCCTTCGCCGGCGCTCCCTACGACGTCGATGACAACGTCGGTGACGGTCGTCCGTATCTCGTCTTGATCGGCTATGACGCGGAGACCGTCAAAAGCGACACGGTGTCCATTCCGCCGCTGGTCGAAAAGATCTTTCGCACCCAGGGGTCTCAGGGGGCCTTTCGCCAGCTTCAAAACAATCTCGTGTTTCTGTTGGCCGACGAGGCGATGTGCGGCGAGATGAAAGCCAGAATTCGCCGCCGACTTGCGCTCGAGGCGATGCGGCAGCCGGAACGTCTGAGGGATCTCGCCGAGCACCAACAGAACAAGGTCAAGGAGCTCCATCAGCGCGCGGAGCAGGAGCTGGCACTCGCCATTCAGCAGTGTTATCGCCAGATGTTCTACCCGTCGCGCGGCAACCGCGTCAGCGGCGCCAGTGTCGACCTCGGCCACACCGCCTTCGATGTCCACTCGGCATCCGAAAAACCCGGGGCCGGCCAGCAGCAGGTGCTTCGCGCGCTGGGCGATAACAACAAGCTGTTGCGCGACGAGGACCGTCCGCTCGCCGCTACCTACGTGCGCGACCAGACCCCGCTCAAGAAGGGTCAGATCAGCACGGCGGATCTGCGGGGGGAATTCCGAAGCGATCCGCGTCTGCCGATCATGCTCGGAAACGGCAACCTGGTGAAGATGATCCACAATGGCGTGAAGGACGCGGTGTACGTGTACAGGAGCGGCGAGCTCCTGTTCGGTCCCGGCGACCCTTTCGCGGAGATCAAGATCGACGAGCAGTCCTTCGTTTTCACCATGGCGTACGCCACCCAGAAGGGTCTGTGGCCGCGGCCCGCCGCCGCTGGCGCACCGCCGACTGGCGCGAGCACGGGTTCCCCGCCGCCAGGGCCGCGTCCGACCCCACCAGGCCAGGGACCTGGACCCGCACATTCCGGCGCCGGCGGCAGCGGGACGGCACCGCCCCAATCGCAGACGAAAGTCTTCAAGGCCGAGGCACCGCTCAAGGAAGCGCTGACACGAATTTGGGAGGACGCTCGGGCAGCCAGGGTCGAGCGTCTGGCCAGGTTGCGGCTTCGCGTCTTCGAAGTTGCCGACGCTTTTCGCTTGCTCAGCGTGATTTCCGCCATGAGCGGCGCCGAAAAAACGGTGCGGCTGCACGCCGAGTACGAGACCGCCGCCGGCAGCACGCTCGCACTCGACTTTGACGGACCGCCCAACGACGCACAGCCGCTGAAGGATTTCCTCGAGCCTCAGTTTCGGGCGGCGGCAGAGACGCACCTGACTTGCAACTACACGGTGAGCTGGAACCAGGGTTTCCCGCTTGCCGGCGATGAGCCTGAAAAGCTGTCGGCGCGGCTGACGCGCTTCGCCACGGGCGCGGCCTTCGTCGAGGCGGAAGCGGAAGCGAAGTGATGGGAGCGAGTAACGGTAAGCACTGCAGTCCCGTGAACGGAGCGCAACCGCAGTACGAGCTGCGCGCGAAGCTGATCAGCTCGAGCGACACCCAGCTCGAAGTGTGGCAGCTTCCGAGCGCGGCGTCGCCGCATCTGAAGAAAGCGAAGCGCATCGCGGGACTGCACGGTCGCAACCTGGCGCTGCTCGAGCCGCGGGTGTTGCCACGGCTGAAGAGAGCGGACATCGATCTGGGGGGCATGGGGCCAGGGGCCGAGCGCTGCTTCGCCGTAAACGAGCTCCTCGCGCTGCAGCTTGGCCTCATGTTTCGCTCGCTGGCCCCGATGCGCGATCGCTTCAACATGCAGCAAGTCGCCGAGGGCATAGAAGCGATGGAGAAGGAAGAAGCGGCCTACTGGCTCGGGATGGCCATGCACCGCAAGTACCCCAGGCGAGTGCTCATGTCGCTGCGACACCTGCTCATCGATCCGAAGATGGGTAGGTGATCGCGATGTCCCGGCTACGCGTCACCGCCGACACCAGCGTCCTGCGCGACATGCAGGAAGCAGGGCGTCCTGACCACGAGGCAGCGCTGGAGCTGCTGCGACGCCACGAAGCGGGAACACTCGATGTCGGCGTGAGCTCCCGCTACAAGATGGACATTCCAGATGGGCCATTGCGGGCGCGCATCGAGGCGCTGAGCATTGTCGACACGCCCGTCTCTGCGCCCCTTCGACTCGGCTTTTCACGCCTCGGAGACGACTACGTTGTTTCTGCGGAAAAGGTCGACCTTGCAAACGAGCTCATCGAGCTCCTCTACCTGGGCATTGACCGACAGGCCGATACCCAGGCGAATCGGCGCCGGATCAGCGACGTCGATGCGCTCCTCGGCCATTGCCGCCGTGGACGCGACGTCTTTCTGACCCGGAATCGCAAAATCCTTGCCGGCAGTGCCGCCTTGTGGCTGCGGCATCGAATCAAGGCCATGACTCCGCTCGAGTTTCTCGACTACCTGGATCATGGCGGCTGCCTGTTTCGGATCGATCGACTCGTCGTCAGGAATTTTCGCGGCTTCCAGACATTTGACGCTCGCTTCCATCCCCAAACAACGGTGCAAACGGGGCGGGAAAATCGGCGATTCTCGACGCGTTGGCCATCGCCATCGGCAGTTGGTTCATCAATCTCGCCGAGGTGCCGGCACGTTCAATTGAGCACGAAGATATTCGCCTTGTACGGCCGAAGCTCGGCCATGGTGCGGTTCGACTCGAGCCAGCCTATCCCGTCGAAATCGAAGTCGAGGGCCGCGTCCATGATCGACGGCTCTCCTGGTCTCGCGAGCTCCGCAAGAAAGGCGGGAAGACTACGTACGGCCAGACCTCTGCGCTGCGATCGTGGGCAGCAGAGGCACAGAAGGCGGTAGCGACGAGCGCCTCCATCGATCTTCCCGTTTTCGCCTACTATGGGACCGGACGACTTTGGAGCCAGAAATCAAAGAGCTTGCTAAAGCTGTCTGGGCTTGGATCGCGCTTCAGCGGCTACACCGATTGCCTCGATCCGGCATCCAACCAGAATCTATTCGAAGCCTGGATGCGCTGGCGAGAGCAAGCACGGCTGCAGAAAATCGCCGCCGCCATGGAACAGGGCGAAGATCCATCGACCATTCGACTGATCGATGTCGAGGCGGTCCAGAGTGCGGTGCTGTGCTGCATCGAGGGGGCCACCCGTTTCTCGTACGACGTGGCTCATGAGGAGCTCCGACTGACCTTTGAAGATGGACGAGTATTGCCTTTCTCCTGTTTGTCGGACGGATATCGGAACATACTGGGCATGGTTGCCGACATTGCATGGCGGGCCGTGCAACTGAATCCGCACCACGGCGGCGAGGCTGGAACGAAGGCCGAAGGCGTTGTCCTCATCGACGAGATCGACCTGCATCTCCATCCCTCCTGGCAACACCAGGTGCTGGATGACCTACGACGGGCGTTTCCGAAGATTCAGCTCTTCGTCACGACCCACTCTCCCCAAGTCATTGCCACGGCAAGGCGAGAGTGGATGCGGTTGCTCGTTGCCGACGCATCTGAGGCCCTGTCGACCGAGGCGGTTTACGGAAAGGACAGCAATGCCGTTCTGCGGGAAATCATGGGGGTCCGCCCGCGCCCGGAATGGATGGAGAAGAAGCTCGACCGCCTCGAGGAGCTCATCGAAGATGCCAAGGTTGACGAAGCAAAGGCGCTTCTCGAGGCGATCAGGAGCGATCTCGGCGAGCACGATCATGAGGTCGTGCGGCGGGAGTGGGAGATCCATGATTTGGAGGTCAACAAGGCGCCGGATCACTAACGAGCCGCAGTGTCCGGCAGATTTGCGACGGGAAGCCTTACGCATCGAGCAGGAGACTGGGAAAGCCCCGCGCAGCGCCGATTGGGATTCCATGGCCTGTGCCAACCGCTGCGAGAGGCGGCGCGGGAGCTCCTCGAAAAGAACGGCGTCGACAAGTTGCCCCCGTTTCCCCTCGCGCTGACCGCGGTGCTCGAAGTGCCCCCCGTCTCGTCCACCTTCACCAGGATCGAGGACGAGGCCGCACCCCTCGCCAGCGCCGCCAGCGACCGCGATGCGCTGGAACATTTTCGCCGCCTCGCTTACACCGAGCGCGTGACGGAATCGCGCCAGCTCGCGTTGTGGAAAAGCTGATCGCGACGAGAATCGAGCCGAGAAGGCCAGGTTTCGCTTGAGGTAGCATGGTGCCCATGCTACCGTGTTGCCATGATTCTGTCATTCGACAACAAGAGCGCCAGGACCGGGCAGGCCGTTTCCGCTGCTGAGGTACTCGCTTTTGGCGATCAACGCATCGTCGCGACTCGGAAACGCCGCCACTTCGTTCCGATCGAAAGCGAAAACCCGCACGTCTGAAACCCAACAGCATGTTAGAGTATCTGAAGCTGACAAACGTCGGGCCGGCGCCCGAGATGGAGATGGAGCTCGCCCCGCGGCTCAACCTGATCACGGGGGACAACGAAGCTAACCTCAGGGTATTCGGCCCAACCGACTGACCCGAAAGCACGCGCGGCCATCGAATTCCGTCTTGCCTCGAAGACAGGAAGCGTCACCTACGAGAGCACGTATGCGGCGCGCGACGAAGCCTGGAGGGGAAAGGCGGGTCGTCCATGGAATCCTGGACTGGTCATCTATGCCCATGCCGACGGAGGATTCTCGGTGTGGGATCCGGCTCGCAACTACTGGAAGCGAAAAGGCAATGTCGACATCCAGGAGCGACTTCCTGGATATGTCTTCGCTCCCGAGGACGTCTGGAAAGGGCTTGTCGTGGAGGTCGATGGCAAGCCCACCAAGGTCTGTAAGGGCCTGCTCGATGATTGGTCTCTTTGGATTCGCGAGAACGGCGACAACGCCCGCAAGATGGCCGAGATCCTTGACGTCCTGGCTCGCGGCACTGAGCCCATCCTGGTGGGGCCAGTGACGCGGCTGTCGGTAAATGACGCTCAAGACATCCCCACCATTCGCACAGGCTATGAGCAGGTTGTTCCGATCGTGCACGCATCGTCAGGCGTGCGTCGCATCGCCGGACTGGCCTATATGCTCATGTGGTCCTGGAACGAGCATGCTGTCGCGGCGGAGCGTTTGGGGGAGAAGCGCGCTGCCCAGGTGATCTTGCTGTTTGACGAAATCGAGAGCCATCTTCATCCACGTTGGCAGCGGTTCATCTTGCGGGCGCTTCGGGATCTTTCCGCCGTCCTGCACGATCGGGCGGACGTTCAGCTTATCGTCGCGACGCACTCGCCGCTCATCCTGGCATCGGCCGAACCCTGGTTTGACCCGGCGAAGGACGCCTGGTTCGATCTCGACCTCGATGGACACCCACCCCGAGCTCATCTGCGCAAGCGGACCTACACGCTGCATGGAACGGCGGGCTATTGGCTTACGAGCGAAGCATTTGACCTTCCCACGGATCGCGGCAGCATCGAGGCTGAAAACGCCATCCTTCGGGCAAGAGAGATCTTGCGGCAGACCAACCCGAGCCTTGCGCGGGTCATGGCAGCCCACCAGGATCTTCGTGCGGTCCTTGCCGATGGGGACCGCTTTTGGGTGCGCTGGAACGCGTTCGTGGAGCGGAGCGGAGGACAGCCATGATGCACGTGGATCGCGCCGACGAACCCCCGACCTTCGATATCGAAGTGCGAGCGCCAGGTCTTCGGTCAATTGCCGAGATGGTCGGCGAGAAACCATTGAGGACCGCCGGCAGACGCCACAAGCAGATTGCCCAGGCGAGGGATGAGATTCCGGCCGCCGCGTTTCCTCCGTATTGGCGAGATGCGCTCCATGACCTGCTTTCCAGCTACCACAGGCTTTGTGCCTACCTTTGCCTGTACATTCCCCGTGGCACAGGTGCACCGAGCGTGGACCACGTCATTGCCAAGTCCCTGAGATGGGATCGGGTGTACGAGTGGAACAACTACCGACTGGCGTGCTCGCCGGATGGGGTTGCGCATGCCGTCGAGACCACGATTACGCGCCTGGGGCTCCGTGATGATATCTGCTGCGATGCACGGGCCGAATATGCGGAGGCGTATTGGGATGGGGAGATTTCGCTGGCACACCTCACCCGCCACGCACCCTTCGTGGCGAGAGAGTTGCGGCGACAGGGCAGATTGCGGCCAGGAGACACCTGAATTGGTCAGATGACGCGATCAGCAGTTGGCGTCTACGCTTGACGCGCGTGCGCACCCAGCCTAGGTTGATGGGCAATCGCGTGACGACGGTTCCTCCGAGATGCCTGCCGTCGGCCCCCCTGGTCCCCACCGAGATATGGCAGTGGGCCGTATCCGATCACTCGCTACAGGAGACGCGGAATGGTAGAGAATCGCATCGATCTGGTTCTTTCGCCCGAGCAGCTCGCGGAGGCCGTCGGCCACTTGCAGGCGCTCGACGCTCTTTGTTCCGGTTTCGACATCGCGCTCACCGACGAGGAGCGGCGGTCGCTGCCGAAACTCGGCGACAAGTCCCTTGCCTTCGTGACCAAGGCGCTCGAGGCCGCCGAAACCCATGCCGACCTGCTTGCGCGTAACTTCGACATTGCGGATTTCCGGCGCGATGTCACGCTCTATCAGCAAGGTGAGTCCCTGTCCCTGCGACTCGTCGCCTTGCAGCGAGCCCTTGACGACGCGACAATGCAGGCCGGCAGCGAGGCCTTCCAGGCGGCCCTCCTGGTCTACGGCTACTTGCAGAAGCAGCAGGACAGCGACCCAGGCGTCTCGGCCATGGTCACCGAGCTGGGCGAGCGCTTCGCCGCGCAGCGCCGCAAGCGCACCCCGCGCACCTCGCCTTGACCGCGGCTGAGCGTCGCGCTGCGGCGGCGCACGGCTGCTGCCGGCCTGCTATCGAGATCGAAGGTCGACCCATGGACTTTTTTGCGCCGCGGATCGAGCCAATGGCTCGCTGGATCGAGCTCCATGCTCGATCCAGCCAGTTTCGTTCGCGATCAAGCGAGCAACACACGCGATCGATGCCGCTCCGAACGCGATCGATGGAGCGTTTGGCTCGGTCGGCCCCGCTCACGTGCCGTTCGCCCGCGTCCATTTCTCGATCGATCACCTTTTCTTGCAGGTTGCACGTGTTTGGTTGCGGCACCGGTAGCGCCATCCAAGAGACGCCGCGGTGAACCGAGCGAGCCGCAGATGAACAGGGCGAAATGCTCTTGACCGAGGCGTTCGCTTCGGGCATTATCGAGCACGCGCTCAAACACCCCATCCAACGAAGGAAGTTTCTTGATGTTCATGGGTGCGCAACAAACCTACAGACAAGGTGCCAGCCCGGCACCCCGCGCCGAGGAATTCCGATGATCCTGAAACAACTTGTGATCCAGCGCTTTCGAGGCATGATGGATGTCGTCCTCGATGACCTGGCACCGATAACACTGGTCGTGGGGGCGAACAACGCGGGCAAGAGCAGCGTACTGGAAGCTGCCTCGCTCCTGCTGCGTCCGCTTGACCCCGCGCAGTGGGTACAGGTGGCGCGCCAGCGCGACATGGATATGCCACTCGCCGACGGGCTCTGGTCATTGTTCCCTTCAGGTGTCCCATTGGATCTCGATGACGGTCCGAAGCAGTCTCGTGCGCTCAGGCTCACGGGACAGGTCGCGTTGGCAAGCCGAGACCTGCAAGCGTCGGGCCTTGCCACCTTGAGCTGGGATGCCGAGGAATCGGGTGATGTGACGTTACGCATCGAAGCGCGGATAAACCGCCAGACGGTACATGACATGGTCTTTCGCCGAGAAGCGCCCGCGGCGTATGGCAGGGATGTCGAGTCGTATCGTTGCTTCACCGTTACACCCGCAACGCATCGATCCACCCGGGCGCTTCTGGAGCACCTGAGCAAGGTTGTCGACGAGGGTCGAAAGCAGTTGGCAGTCGACTTGCTCCAACTCTTCGACCCGGAGGTGCAAGGACTCGATGTCAGCGCGGTTCGCGGTCGCGACGGCGTCCGCGTCACCCATGCCAGCCGTGGCGTCGTAGATCTCGCTTCTTTTGGCGACGGTATGCGCCGTTCGGCGGCATTGGCGCTGGCCTTGACTCGAGCGTCCGGCGGTTTGCTCCTGATTGACGAGCTGGAAGCAGGAATTCATCCACGTATTCTCCCCCGCGTGATGACCAGACTTGTGGAAGGTGCCGCCGAAGCCGATGTGCAGATTCTCGCCAGCACACACAGTCTCGAGGCCTGCGATGCCATGATGGAAGCGACGCGCGAGCAGGTCGTAGACGCGGCAGCGTACTACCTTGGACTCGGCCCCGATCATGGGCATGAGCTTCGTCGCTATGGCAAGGAGCGGATAATCGAGATGCGCGAAGCGGGGCTCGATCTGCGATGAATTCATTCGTTTATGTCATCATCGAGGGCGTGCTCGATGTCGCCTTTCTCATTCAGGTTCTCTGCAAGCGCTTCCGCTTCAACAAGGTGAAGGCCAAGTCCCTGTTTCCGGAAGCAGCCCAACAGTGGCTCGCTTCGTTCAAGTGGCCGGTTGCAGACGACATTTCTCGGTTGGCGGTGCCGGCGCCTGTTTTCGTCCAACGCGCTGGCTTGCTCGTCGCGTTGCGAAATGCCTCGGGCTTGACAAACATCCGACGCCAGTTGCTGATGGACAGCGAAGCGTTTATCCGGACGGAGTGCCAGCCAGAGGCCGTGGCATTGTGCTCGATTCCGATGAGGAGCCGTTGTCACAACGCTTTGATGGATTCGCGGCGCTGCTGGCGGAAAGCGGCTATCCTTGTCCCGACGGCCTTGACACGGTTGCAACCTCCGGAAACCGGCGTGCGGGTGTTTATGCGCTACCGGGACTCCAGCAGCCGGGCACGTTAGAAGATTTGTTGCTGCCAATCGGCGAAAGGCGCTTTCCGGCTTTGCACCAGCATGCACAGAACTTCGTAAAGGATTGGCAACCGTGTGCCCCAGCAAGCCATGCCGATCACAAGGAGCTCTCGAAACCTGCTGGCCCGAAAAAGGCGCGCCTGTCTGCCATGGTTGCGCTACTCAAGCCTGGCAAGCCACTGGCCGCGTCGCTTGAGGATCAGGGTTGGTTGCCTGTCTTGCCGGAATCCATACCAGCATTGGGCGCGCTGACGACTTTTCTGGCCAACTTACTCGCCATCGCTATTGAAGACGAAAACGCGGAGAATTGAAACCCAGTATGGTAGAGTACCTGATCTGACAAACGTGGGGCCGATACCGTTCTCAGTGACGGCCACGAGATCCCTCCGAGGCCGAAGCCGGCGCTCAAGCTACCACCTGCGCTCGGTGGGTACGTTCCTGAAGGCTGGAAGGACGCGCTATGGGCTGGACATTGAGGTTCGCCATATTGACAAACGAGCCGTTCATTTTCTGAGCATGGGAGAGTTGCCGTGGAGAGGCCGTTGATCTTTTCAGGCCATGCGATTCTACGCATGGCACAGCGACGAATCGCGACGCTCGATGTGCGCCATGTGCTCGTGCATGGCGAGGAAATCGAAAGCTATCCCAACGATACCCCCTATCCGAGTCGTCTGGTGCTCGGCTTTGTCGCTCATCGGCCTCTGCATGTCGTTGCAGCGAACAACCCCTCCACGAATGAAACGATCGTCATCAGTCTCTATGAACCCGATCCCAACCAATGGGATTCAACCCTTCGGAGAAGGAAACGACCATGACATGCGTGATTTGCAAAACAGGAAATACTGTATCCGGCAAGGCGACCTTTGTCGCCGAACGCGAAGACCACACCTTTGTGCTTCGACACGTCCCCGCTCAGGTCTGTGGCCAGTGTGGCGAACCGTACTTCGGCGAAACCGAGACCGAACAGATTCTCCGGCAGATCGATCAGGCAGCACGATCGGGAGCGGCCGTGGCGGTCCTCGACTACCAGGCGGCTTGAACGGGATGAAAACGCTCGTCATCACCGATGCGATCGACGCCCAGGAGACAGTCCGCCGCAACTACGGACTTCGAGCTTCGTGACCGTGCGCGGAAAGATCGAATTGCGTGCCGTACGCCACCGCAACCTTCCGCAAGGTGCGGGCCGGTGACGGTCCAGTCTGAACCGGGAGTCCTACCATCATGAAGAAACGCCTGATCGAAACCTGGATGCCCGTGGCGGCGTTGGGCGTGGAAGGCGAGCGCGAACGAACGCCCATGACGCCGTTTCCGGCGCCGAACCGCCTTCACGTCTGGTGGGCGCGCCGGCCGCTGGTGGCGTCGCGGGCGGCGATCCTGGCGTCGCTGTTGCCCGAGGACGCGGATCGCGAGAGGTTTCTGCACGTCCTGGGGATTCATGGGGATCCGGTGGCCTGCCGGCAGCGAATCGATCAGGCGCGCCGCACCGGAGAGCGCTTTGCGGGGCAGGCCTACCCGTACGATCGAGCATTCAAGTATCTGCCGACGAAAAACGACCGGGAGTGGTACAGGTTCGAGATGTCGCGGATAGGAATCGCGAAACCCACGCTGCTCGATCCTACGGCCGGTGGCGGCAGTATCCCATTTGAAGGTCTCCGTCTGGGGTTGGACACGTTTGCCAATGATCTAAACTCCGTTGCCGCGCTCATTCTGCGGGCAACGGTCGAGCTCCCCATGACGTTCGGGCTCAAGGTGCTCCGGGAGTATGAGCGCACCACCAAGGACTTCGTCAAGCGACGCGAAGAAAGGCTTGCGCCGTATTACCCACTCGAACCGGGCGCAAATGCGATTTCCACCAACTACCTCTGGTCCCGCACGATCACCTGCCCCTACTGCGACGGGCTCATTCCGCTCAGTCCGAACTGGCGGTTGGCTCCGGACGGGACCGGGGTGCGGTTGATCCCCAACACCGTCACCGGCCATCGGCGCTGTTGCTTCGCGATCGTGGCGAAGGCCAAGGAGCACTCCGCGGGCACCGTGGCGCGCGGCATCGCCAGTTGCCCGTTCCCGGACTGCGGACGCACCGTCGACGGCGACGAGATCAAGCGCCAGGCGCAGGCGGGCGGCATGGGCGAGCAGCTCTTTGCCGTCGTCTACAAACAGCGGGTCATCACGACGACCGCAACCGGACGCACCAGCGAGAAATGGAACCGCGGCTACCGCGCCCCGCGCCCCGCGGCCCGAGGACGACAACGCCGCCGCGATCCAGGCACGGCTCGCGGAGAAAATGCCCGAGTGGGAGGCGTTTGACCTCGTGCCGACGGAGGCAATCGGAGACCCCTGCAACTACGACCGCGGGCATCGCCTGTACGGCATGTACCGTTGGCGCGACCTCTTCTCCCCCCGCCAACTCCTCTGCCACGGCACCAGCGTCGAGGTCTTTCGCGAGCTCCTGCGGGAAGAAGAAGCAAAAGGCGCGCTGAGCGACGTCACGCGGGCGGCGTTGGCGTATCTGTCGCTGGCCACTAGCAAGACTATCTACTACGGCTGTCGATTATGCCGGTGGGATACGACTACCTCGCGTGTAAGGAGTCTATTTGATCGTCACGACTTCGCATTTGTTTGGTCGTATGCGGAAATGGCCGCGCTCATTGTTGGACTTGGGTACGATTGGGCTTTGCATGCCACGGGAAAAGCCCTCGAGGAGCTCATCGAGCTCACCCGACCCGACATTGACGTGAAGGCCACGATCAAGACCGCTCGCCAACGCACGATTGCGCCGGCGGTGTCGTTCTACGCGCCATTGGTGACGATCACGGCCGGCTCCGGGGATGAGCTCGACCACCTGGACGACAAGAGCGTCGATCTGGTCGTGATGGACCCACCCTATGCCGACAACGTCATGTATGCGGAATTGTCCGACTTCTTCTACGTCTGGCAGAAACGGATGTCCGGCTACCTCTACCCCGAGCTCTTCCGCCGGCAACTCACCGACAAGGAAAACGAGGCGGTTGCCAATGTCGCCAAGTTCAAGGGCAAGAAAGGCGCCCGCGACCTCGCCCTGGCGGATTACAACCACCGCATGGCGGCGATCTTCGCCGAATGCCGCCGGGTGCTCAAGCCAGACGGCCTCATGACCGTCATGTTCACCCACAAGTCCGCCGATGCCTGGGACGCACTGGCCTCGGGCTTGCTCGAAGCCGGGTTTACGATTTCCGCGTCGTGGCCCATCAACACGGAAGCCGCGGGCAGCATGCACATCAGGGACAAAGCCGCGGCCTCCAGCACGATCTTTCTCGTCTGCCGCCCCCGCCCGCCGCGCGCGGCCGCGGACGCCGCTGCCTACTGGGAAGACGTCGAGCCGCGCGTGGCCCAGGCGGTGCGGACCCGCGTCGCCGAGTTTCAGGCCGCGGGCATCGCGGGGGTCGACCTCTACCTGTCGTGCTTCGGCCCGGCGCTGGAGGAGCTCGCGCGGCACTGGCCGCTCAAGCGGGGACAGCCGAAGCGCGGCGCGAGCGCCGGCGAGGACCCGTACGCCGTCACTCCCGAGGACGCCATCGAGGCCGCGCGGCGCGAGGTGAAACAGTGGCGCATGGAGCAGATCCTCCAGACCACGCGCCGCACCGATCTCGACGGCGCGACCGAGTGGTTCGTGCTCGCCTGGGATGCCTTTCGCGCGCCCGAGTTTCCCTACGACGAAGCGCTGCGCCTGGCGCGCGTCGTGGGTGTCGACCTCGACCGGGAGATCATCGGCCGCATGGCCGAGAAGAAAGCCAGCAGTGTCGTGCTCTGGGACAGCAAGAAGCGCGCCGCCAAGGGCGCTCTCGGCGCGCCCGACGGCAGCCGCGGCATGATCGACGCGCTCCACCACGCCGCCCAGCGCGTCCACGCCGCGGGGCTGCAGGCCGCGCGCGAGCTGCTCGAGCGCAGCGGCGCCGACAAGAACCCGACCTTTCCGATTGCTCTCGCCGCCATTCTCGAGGTGCTGCCGATCTCGTCGACCTTCACCCGCATCCCGGACGAGAAAGGTCCCATCGCCGATGCCGCCGGCGATTTCGATGCGCTCGAGCACCTGCGCCGGCTGGCGTACACCGAGCGCGTATGCCGGCCGCGGCAGCTTGGCTTGTGGGAGAGCACCGAATCGCAAGGCTGGCAAGACGTTGGCACGGTAGCGGGAGCCCCCACAGAGTAGGTCATGCCCCTGCTCACAGACTACACCTGGAAGACCAAATACGACTCCGACGAGGATAACCTGCTCGACGATTTCTATGATCCGGTGCTCGCATGCGCGCTGCGATATGACCGGTCGACGGGCTACTTTTCCGCGGGCGTGCTGACCCTCGCGGCGCGGGGCATCGAAGGCATCGTGCGCAACAACGGCCGCATGCGCCTCGTGGTCGGTTGCACCCTCGATGAGCCGGAGGTTCAGGCGATCGAGCGCGGGGAGGCGTTGAAGGACGTCGCCGGTGCGCGGCTCGCGCGCGTACCGCTGAGTGCCGAGAGCGCGGTGCAGGCGGACGCCCTGGAGCTGCTCGCCTGGATGGTGGGCCGGGGTTACCTCGAGGTCAGGGTAGCAGTACCGTGCCACCCGGAAACGCGCCACCCGTGCCCGTCCGACGGGATTTTCCACGAAAAGGCCGGCATCGTCGAAGACAAGACCGGCGATCGACTGGCATTCAACGGCTCGGTCAACGAGACCCGCCAAGGCTGGCGCGGCAACTGGGAGAGCTTTCACGTATTCACCGCCTGGGGCGGCGACCGGGAGCACGTCGACACGGAAGACGCCGGCTTCGCGAAGCTGTGGAATGACAGGATGCGTCGCTGTCTCACCATCGCTGTGCCCGACGCCGCGCGGGATCAGCTCCTGCGTTTCCTGCCGGAGAGCGACCGGTTGCCGGGTCGGCTCCAGGATGCGGCGGCAGGAGAAACGCCGGATGAAGAGCCTGCGCCGGCCGCCGATCCCCCGCCGGAGCCTGCACCGGTCGACATCAGACGGCTCCTGTGGGGCTGGATCACCCACGCGGCGGCGTTCGCGAACGGCGGCGAGCGCGTGGGCGAGGCCACGAGCGCGGTTGCTCCCTGGCCCCACCAGATCCGCGCTTTTCACCGCATGTACGACAGATGGCCGCCGCGGTGCCTCGTGGCGGACGAAGTGGGGCTGGGGAAAACGATTCAGGCGTCGATGGTGCTGAGACAGGCCTGGCTCTCGGGGCGCGCTCGCCGTATTCTCATCCTCGCTCCCAAGGCAGTGCTCATTCAGTGGCAGATCGAGCTCAGAGAAAAATTCAACCTCAACTGGCCGATCTACGATGGCGGGGCGCTGCGGTGGTATCCTTGCCCCGCGCTCGACGGCCGCGCCGAGCGTCAGGTCAGCCGCAGCGAATGGCATCGAGAACCCTGCGTGCTCGCCGGCAGCCAGCTCATGCGCCGCGCCGAGCGCCGCAAGGAGCTGCTCGAGCAGGCCGATCCGTGGGACCTGATCATCCTCGACGAGGCTCACCACGCGCGCCGCCGGGGCGGTTGCGCCGAGGAGCTGCGCCCGAATCAGTTGCTCCGGCTCATGGAAGGTCTCAGGGAACGGACGCAGGGGCTGATCTTGCTGACCGCGACCCCGATGCAGGTCGATCCCGTCGAGGTCTGGGATCTCTTGCACCTGCTCGGGCTGCCTCCGGCGTGGACCGCCCAGGACTTCGTCGCGTTTTTCGACAAGCTCGGCACCGGCAACCCCTCCCACGACGACTTCGAGTACCTGGCCCGCATGTTTCGCGAGGTCGAAGCCTTCTTTGGCGAAACGCCGATCGACCTGGCGCTGCGCCACGTGCCCAAGAACAGCAAGCTCGCGGCGAAGAAGATTCTCCAGGCGCTGCGCGACGAGGCCAGGACGGGCCGCCGGCAACTCGACACGGATCGCCGCCGGGCGGCGCTGAAGATCATGAAGGCAAACACGCCGATCGCGCGGCTGGTGTCACGGCACACCCGCGAGCTCCTGCGCGCGTACTTTGCTGCCGGAAAGATCGACACGCCGGTGCCTCGGCGCCAGGTCGAAGACGTGTTCATCGACTTGTCGGCGCCGGAGCGCGCCCTGTACGAGGCGCTGGAGACCTATATTTCTTCGACCTACAACGCTGCCGCCGTGGACCAACGCACCGCCATCGGCTTTGTCATGACCATTTACCGCCGCCGCCTGGCGTCGAGCTTCTACGCGCTCCAGGCCACGCTCAAGAAGCGGCTCGAGGCGCTGCGCTCGGGTCGCCCACCCGCGCCGTTCGAAGACGACGACATCCTCGAGGACGATCTGCAGGAGGAGGTCCTGGATGCCGAGGAGGCGGCGGAGCTCGCGGCGGAAGCTCTCCTGCGCGAGGAGCAGAGCGAAATCCAGGTTCTCCTCGATGCGGTCAAGGTGCTGCCCGCGGATACGAAAGTCACGGTCCTCGTCGCGAAAATCCGCGAGCTCCGTGAGGGCGGCTACAAGCAGGTGATGATCTTCACGGAATTTACCGACACCATGGATTTTCTCCGCAAGCACCTCGTGAAGAAGCACGGCATGTCGGTGCTCTGCTATTCGGGGCGCGGCGGCGAGCTTCCGGCGCCCGACGGCACCTGGCGGGTGATCACGCGCGACGAGACCAAGCGAATCTTCCGGGAGAAGGCCGCCGATGTGTTGCTCTGCACCGACGCGGCCGCGGAAGGTCTCAACTTCCAGTTCTGCGGGGCGCTGGTCAACTACTCGATGCCGTGGAACCCGATGAAAGGAGAGCAGCGCATCGGTCGCATCGATCGCCTGGGATCCGCCTTTTCGGAGATTCGCATCGTCAATCTGCACTATCGCGACACGGTGGAAACCGACGTCTACATGGTGCTGCGGGAGCGTATTGGCCTGTTCAGCCAGTTCGTCGGCAAGCTGCAGCCGATTCTTTCGGCGGTGACGAACGTGCTTACGGGGGCAACCTTGGCCCCGCTCGAGCACCGTGACCGGGTGCGCGCAGAGCTGGCCAGCGGCCTGGCTGAAAAGGTGAGAGAAGCCGAAGAGGGAGGGTTCGATCTCGACGGGGCCGCTGCGGCAGATCTGGACATGCCCGCGCGGCCGGCGCCGCTGTATGACCTGAAGACCCTCGATCAGATCATTCGCAGCGCGAAGCTGCTCCCGCCCGGCGTGGAAGCCAGACCGCTGGGGCGTATGGAGTATGAGCTTTCGATGCCGGGGATGCAGCGGCCGCTGCGGGTCACGACGGATCCCGAGTACTTCGACGCCCATCCGGGGAGCACGGAGCTGTTTTCGCCCGGAAGCCCGCTGTTTCCCACGCTCGATGGCGCTGCGTCGAGCGCGGAGCTGACCGGGCAAGGTGGGTTGGTTGGTGAGATCTCGCGCCTGGTGTCGTGCTTCATGACAGACTGAGCCGCGCCCGCGCTCCGGCGAATCGGTGCCATGATACGGATGAACAGAGCTCGGCCCCCGGTAGCTCCGGAGCACCGCGGGGAGCTGGCGCACCCTTCGAGGACGGTAGCTCAACATGCTTTCCCACCGCATTCCGCGGCTGGTGCCGAACACTCTCGCGGGCCTACGCGCCGGCCTGGGCGAGCGGGTGATCGACCTGACGGTCAGCAATCCGACGAAGGTCGGGTTGGCGCTGCCGGCGGCGGAGATTCGCGCGGCGCTGGACGACCCGCGGCTGGCCGCGTACGAGCCCGAACCGTTCGGGCGCCGCGATGCCCGCGAGGCGGTCTGCGCTTACTACGCTGGTGTGCACGGGGTCGCGGTGGAGCCGCGCGACGTCGCGCTGACCGCGAGCACGAGCGAGGCGTACAGCTTCCTGCTCAAGCTGCTGACGGATCCCGGTGACCGGGTGCTGATTCCGACGCCGAGCTATCCGTTGTTTACGCACCTGCTGCAGTTGGACGGCGCCTGCGCGAGCAGCTATGGGCTCGTGTATGACCTGGATCGCTGGTGCATCGACCTGGACGCCGTAGAGCACGGGGCGTCCGGCGGCGCGCGCGCGATCATCGCCGTGGGGCCCAACAACCCCACGGGAAGCTACCTCAAGGCGGCGGAGGTGGGCGCGCTGGATCGGCTCGCCGGTGCGCATGGGATTCGTCATGTCCGGGGATCCGGCGGCGCGCGCGCGGGTGCGCGAGGGCCTGGAGCTCGTCGCGGACACCTACCTGTCGGTGGGCACGCCGGTGCAGGTGGCGTTGCCGGCGTTGCTGTCGCTGCGCGCCGCGGTCGTTGCCGCGATCCAGCGGCGCCTGACCGCAAATCTGGAGAGCTTGCGCGCCGCGCTCGGGGCGTCAGGTCCGTGCCGCATCCTCGATGCCGAGGGGGGCTGGTCCGCCATAGTCCGCGTCCCCGTGGTCATGGATGCGGATGAAGCGTGCGCCGATCTGGCGCACCATGCCGGCGTGTGGGTGCAGCCGGGGTACTTCTTCGACTTGCCCGCGGGTCACATCGTCCTGAGCCTCATCGTCGAGGAAGCGGCGTTTCGCGAAGGGACCGCCGCGTTGATGGCGAGGATTGGCTCGTGGTGAACGGCGCGCCTCGTCTTCGGGGCGGTCCGGGCACAACCGGCTCACGGTGCGTCGCTGCCCGGAACCGACCTACTCCTCGTCAGGGAGCGCCCGCAGGCGGGCGATTTGCTTCGAGAAGTCGGCGCGCACCTCTTTGAGCTTCTCTCTGGGATCGTCGCTGGTGAAGTCCGCGGGCCGATAGCCGGGATCGCCACGCTCGACGGCGGCGGTGAGCTCCTCGAGGTAGCGGGTGAACAGCTCGGCGGCGCGCCGATTGCGGCCGGTGTCGCGCGCCCATGCCGCCGCCCAGCCCCAGATGCAGGGGAGCGAGACGTTTTCCCGGATGGCGCCCTGCATCAGGCGCCAGGCCTCTTCGTTGGCCTTCGGTCGCTCGAGGTGAGTGGCCTGCAGGTCGACGTCGGCTGCCCACTGGTAGTAGTAGATCGCGCGATGGACTGGCGTGTCAGGCTCAACGAGGTGAACGTCCGGTCCAGGGATGAGGCTGGGCGCGCTCGTCACTGCCTTGCCCTGCCACTCTGCGGAACAGCTCGCTTCCAGAGGTCCAATGGGAAGCTGCCGGACGATCTCGAGAGGAACCAACGCATAAAAGGTCGGCATAGCGGGTGGAATCTCGTAGGAGCCCGTGATAGGAGGCGTGGCCCAGCGGGACCAGTCGCCCAGCGACACGGTCTGGCCCGCCGGCCCGACGATGGCACACTCGATCGCGCGAATCCCATCGCCGGAGACGCGGCCGGGCGCCCACTGATAGGTTCCAACGGTCACCGCGAAACGTAGCGGTCCACCGCGAACGTAGATGCCGACGTATGGGTTATTCTTCTTGTTCGTGAAGTTTGTGATGTCGTCCGCGACGCCGCCGGGAACGCCGATGACGAAATCGAGCCCAAACGGCGGCACCGCGGGGCGGGGCTGGCCAGCCGCCAAAGAGCAGACGATGCCGATGCTCGCGACAATGCCCCATACCGCAATCTTGTACCGATTCACGTTACCAGCTCCTGATGTCGATCTCGTCGCGACAATGGTCCTGCGCCGAATTGCAGACGAGGTTGTCGGCGATGCGGCTCATCGCTTTCGTGTTGTCGGGAAGGCTCGGGTTGTCCTGGTAAGCGCAGTAGAAAAACACGATGACATCGCGCCGCATGCAGCGGTCTCCAGTCGCCTTTCTGCGGAGCAGGCATTTGGCCGTCTTCGGCGCGGGCCTATTCTTCATCCGGGAGAGACCGCAGGTGCGCGATTTGCTTCGAGAAGTCGGCGCGCACCTCTTTCAGCTTTTCTCGGGGATCAATATCGATAGTGTCCTCAGGCCGATAGCCGGGCTCGCCGCGGGCGACGGCGGCGGTGAGCTCCTCGAGGTAGCGGGTGAACAGCTCGGCGGCGCGCCGATTGCGGCCGGTGTCGCGCGCCCATGCCGCCGCCCAGCCCCAGATGCAGGGGATCCAGACGTTTTCCTTGAGCGCGCCCTGCATGAGCTGCCATGCTCTTTCGTTGGCCTTCGGTCGCTCGAGGTGAGTGGCTTGCAGGTCGACATCGGCTGCCCACTGGTAATAATAGATGGCGCGGTGGATCGGCGTGTCGGGCTCAACGAGGTGAACGTCCGGTCCAGGGATGAGGCTGGGCGCGCTCGTCACTGCCTTGCCCTGCCACTCCGCGGAACAGCTCGCTTCCAGGGGTCCAATGGGAAGCTGCCGGACGATCTCGAGCGGTACCAATCCGCGGAAAGTCGGTTCATCGGGTGGGATCTGGTAGGACTCGGCGACGGCGGGCGTCGTCCAGCGGGACCAGTCGCCCAGCGACACGGTCTGGCCCGCCGGCCCGACGATGGCACACTCGATCCCGCGAATCCAATCGCCGGAGACGCGGCCGGGCGCCCAGCGATATGTGCCGGCACCGACCACGAAGCGTAGCGGACCCCCTCGAACGTAGATGTCGACGTATGGGTTATTTTTCTTGTTCGTGAAGTTTGTGATGTCGTCCGCGACGCCGCCGGGAACGCCAATCGCGAATTCGAGCCCAAACGGCGGCACCGCGGGGCGGGGCTGGCCAGCCGCCAAAGAGCAGAAGATGCCGATGCTCGCGACAATGCCCCATGCCACAATCTTGTACCGATTCACGTTACCAGCTCCTGATGTCGATCTCGTCGCGACAATGGTCCTGCGCCGAATTGCAGACGAGGTTGTCGGTGATTCGGCTCATCGCTTTCGTGTAGTCGGGAAGGCTCGGGTTGTCCTGGTAGGCGCAGTAGAAAAACACGATGACGTCGCGCTGCATACAGGGCTCACCGCTGGCCTTTCTCCACAAGAGGCAAAGGTCGCCTTCGGGCAGCGTGGATGCGAGCGGCATGCCACGGGTAACCTGGTCGCAAATGGGCGTCTGCGGGCAGGGAGCGGGGCTGTCGTCGTGGTCGTCAACGCCCACGGAGTGGGTCAGCTCGTTGCCGGTGAGGTTGACGGTCACCGCGTCCTGGGGACTCAGCGGCGTGGCGACGACATCCTTGCGGATGCGCTCGACATCGATGTGCGCTACCCCGTTTCCAATCGTCGTCGTGCCCCATCTCCAGGCCGTATTCCCTATTCGTAGGGGCAGCAGAACCTGTAGGAGCCGCTGCGCTCCCGCCAGCGGATGGGTGCGATACGGGTTGACAATTACTTCCTGGCCCGTCAGCTCCGTGCGAATCTTGTCGTTGACTCTGGCGTGCAGGTTGACCTGAGCGCCGACCGCGAAGGAGTTGACGCCGGGCTTGAGGTCGGCGGACACGTTTGTATTCGAGTCTTTTCCCTTCGCATACACGACAAACGCGTCCTTGGTCCACGGCGCGGTGCGTTCATGGCTGAGAATGCCATTCACATCCGGAAGGACAAATCCCCGATACTCGTCGTAAGCCAGCAACCCATCGCCCGGCCGCTTGCCGTTGAGCCTGTCCGTATGGCAATCGGCGTCCGCGTCGGGCGTGAGCGGGAGCGTTTGGCCTGGGCACGGATTGCCGGAAAACGACAGCCACGCCGCCTGCGGAAACGCGTCCCCATCGTCGTCGCGCGGGATCTGAAAGACCTTCCGCGTGGTCGTGTCCCCGGCGGCAACGGGTCCCGAAAGCGTGATGTACTCGGTGTCGCTCTGATACTTGGGCGTCCACCGGGCGGCGAAGAAGCCTTTGGCGCCGAAGTCTGTGGAGCGCGCCGTGATCTTCGGGTCGACCGAAGCCGCCAGCGTCTGGTCGTAGGTTACCGTCCGGTACTGTGTGAGCGCGGTGTCGAAGTAGCCGTGGACGTTGTCGGTGGCGGCGCCGCCGGCGTGGAACGGGTCGATCCAACCCGGCCATTTCGCGGTGGACGGCGCCGTGGCCTGCCCGCCCGTCGGCGGGGAGTACGCGATGTCGTCCACGTCCGGCAGCGGCACCGGGGTCGAGTACGGCTCGTTCGTTGCGATGCCGGGGTAGCGGGTGGTGGCGAAACCCAGCTCGAGCTTCGCCGCCTCGAAGGCCCAGTTCGGGCGGGCGTCGAGCCGGTATTCGACGGTCTTGCCGGCCGGCTTCCCAGGGTCGGCCACGTCACCTTCCGGCAGGTAATCCGGCGGCGTCTCGCGGCCCAGCCGCGCCTGCCACCGGGACTCGATCTCCACCGCGGTGGTGAGGTCCCAGTCCGCGCTACAGTCCGAGCCGTCGAAGAGGTTGGCGCCGGGGAACACCTCGTGCCTGGTTTCCCGGTACTGTCCCGAAAACCCGTGCAGCGAAACCTTCGCCTGCAGCACCGCGCCGGCGCCGCTGCCCGGGAAATCGAGCCCGGAGCTGCACCGCGTGCTCCAGGCGCCCGTGGTCGGATCCTGCCCGGCGAAGACCAGGGTCGGCCCCTGGGGAGCGACCGGGAGCGTCGTCAGGCTCAGGGCGTAGGGGCGGTTCCGATAGAACGATCCCGCGTAGCGCCCGCCACCGACGCCGGGTTCCGCCCAGGCGGCGTAAGCGAGGCCGTCCTGGGTCATGCGAAACACGGTGGAAGAAAAGTCCCCGGAGAACGGCACGTCGCGGGGGCGGATCTCGATGCGGT
>JACPHN010000114.1 GCA_016188575.1 Candidatus Schekmanbacteria bacterium | reverse complement strand
GATGCTGCCGTCGGTCCCGTTGACCGCGAGATTCTGGACATTACCCGAGATGTACGTGTCCTCCGGGTCCACGCCCGCTACCCCGCGCGCCCAGATGACCTTACCGTCGCTCGCGTACTTGGCGACGAAGATCAGGCCATTGCCGATCCCGGCGCTGTTTTCCTCGCCGGCGCCGAAAACGAACGGGTCGAGATACACTCCGGCAACCACAACGCTCCCATCCCGCGGGTCGACTGCCACGGCGGTAGTGATCTCGGGTTTCCTTGAGCCGGAGCGCTTCGCCCACGCGAGCTGGCCATCGACATCGTACCGCGCGACGAACAGGTCGGCATCTTCCCAGCCTCCGGCGGCGACCAGCGTGGTCTCATGGCTCTGCCCCTGCCCAAAGGTCGCCGTGCCTTCGAAATAACCGCCAATGACCGCCGCATCGCGCGCCGAATCGACGGCCACGGACCATCCCTCTTCCCGGCTCGTGCCCCCGGCGATGGCCACCCAGGACAGGCCGCCGTCAGAAGCGTAGCGGGCGAGGAAGATGTCCGCGCCGCCGAATGACGGGGTGGAAATCTCGTCTTCTTGCCCGGCGTTGAAGAGCCCCGGCCCGCTGATGTCGCCGGTAACCCAGACGCTGCCGTCCGTGCCGTTGACCGCGACGTCGTAGCCGTTGTCGTCCCCCAGACTCCCGCCGCTCTTAGCCCACTCTGCATTGGCCTGGACAGGGCTCGAGGAGCAGCCGGTGAGCAACGCGACCACCGCCGCCAAGAGGGCGAGCCGGCCACGTTGCCTCGCGCTGTTAGGAATCCATGAAATTGAGCTCCGCATCTCGCCACCTCGCCTTTCTTTCAGTGAGCCTAATGCGCCAACATGCCGCTGGCCTGGCGATACAGCTCGGCCCAGGGGCTGTCGCTTTCGCGAATCTCTTGCTGCGTCAGCGGCCGCCAATGGGCATTGCTCCAAGCCATCGGTCGGGCCGCCGGTGGGCGCTGGGTGAGGATGCTCGCCGCATCGTCGTCGCCGCGAGCCAGGCTCGCCAGACCCGTCGTGGCGGCAACCCTGGCGGCGCTGCTGCCGAGCTCGTCGTAGACCCGGACTCCGATTCCCTGTGCCGGGTAGCAGTACTGGGGTACGCCATTGGCAGTCCCACATTCCTCGACCTTCGGCGTGATGCCATCCGCCTCCATCTCGGCGCGCAGGTCATACAGGTACCAGGTATGTCCATCCCGCAAGACCGTCCCCGTGAGCAGATCGTTGGCGGTGAAGTATTTGTCGTGCTCGAGCATGCGATAGCTCTGTCCCGTATTGGAATGCCAGTACAGGTGTGCTCCTGGCAGCCAATCTTCTCCCACCTTGTCCCGTGCTGCCGGCCATCCAACCGGATGGCCCATGCGGAAAAGCGGGATGCCGATTTGCAGCCCGAACGCGTCATGATCACGAGTGCTGCTGAGCAGCATGGCTGTCCCACTACCAGCAAAAATTCTCTTTACCTTATAGTTAGAATCTCCAGGATGATCCAGGTCGGTGGTATTGCCATTCACGTTGTCAAAATTGAAGGGCACCGACGTGTAGTTACCATTCTCAAGCACCTCATTGTCGCTAATGACAAGATCGGCCTCGGTTTTGTACGGAGTAGATTCATAGAGAGCGTACCAATGGTTGTTGCTCGAGCTGACATTGATATTCATCGCGCTCAGCACGTGGATCTCGTCGTGATTTCCGCTCACATTGACATCATTGGCTCTTAGGGCGATCTTTCTGTAGCTCCAGTTCGACATCCCATTTAGAGCCTTTGTGTAATTGATATTGCAGTGTACGCCGTCCCCAGGATTCTCATCGTCGAAACAGTTTGTATGGTACACACCCACATATTCCGGATAGGATATTGCCGAGGCTGAATACACACCAGCCGCCGCTTTCTGAGTCTGCGCGCCGTCTGGCATGTCGGCAGAGACGATCTGACTTGGCAATATGTACGTGAAATCGATTCCATTTGGAGACTTTGCCACACCCAGTTTTGAATGTGTTGGTCCACCTGCGTCTCTGTACTCTCCCCGTTTCGCTCCGATGTAATACAGCAAGATGTCCCCATTGGGTTTTTTCACAACCGTCGATGTGCTCATATTACCGTTCAGGCGACCGCGCCATTCCGTCTCTCTTTCCGGGCTGCCGATATTGAGGAGTCTGATATCCATGTCGACCCAGTCACCTCTCGACGGGAACTGTCCCATGTAGAACGGGTGCAGGAAATAGTAGCTACTCTTATGAGTATTTGTATTGCCAACCGCGAAATAAGAGTACACCAGATATGGAGAAAGCGTCGGCAGGCGCATCGTTTCCGTGTAATATCCAGCGAATTTTGCGACGATTAGATTGTTGCTCCAAGTCATCGTCATCAGTGTTATTCCCGTCCCCGGCTCACTCAGTATTGCTTGACTGAATGGAAAGGTTTGATAATATGAATTATTCGGCTTGCTCGGATCATACACAGTTACATAGAGCGTCCCAGTATATGATCCGAAGTTGCAGCCGGTAATGGTAAATTCTAGATCCTTGCCTCCATATAATATGGAAAATGCTCCTACGTTATCGGTAATGCTCGTAATGTAAGGAGCACCGGCGGTGCAGTCCGCATGCGCACTCTGCTGCCCCCAGGGCATGAGCAGACCAACAGCAAGCAATCCCGCCGTCAGCATGAACCGTTGAAATCTCCGCGGCAAGTCGTTCAGGCAATCTCCTCATGGCAGGTCGAGCGAGCGCTCCCTTGGGCTGCTTCAGTGGCATTTCGTCGCTTGCCACCAATCCGCAAGACTTGCCAACGGCCGCGGCTCTCCGAAGCGGGTAGGAATGCGTCGATGATCGCACTCTCAAGTGGCCGCGCATTCCCCGGGGCCACGGCTCTTCAGGGTTTGCCTGACGGGATTGCCCTACGCCCTGAAGCGGCCGTTCGTCCGTGCGACATCACGGACCACGGATGCCGAATGCCAGCTCCGCGCCCCATCACGCCCACGGATCGCCGCGAGCACCAGTTCCGCATTTTTCGGTAACTTACCGATTTCGCGATCGAAATCAGCGAACGGTGAGCTGGAAAATCCTCCGTCCTTCCCCCCGCTGGCGGGGGGGTGACGTCGAGGGTCTTCGTGATGCGCTTTCCGCGCAGCTTGCAGGCGAACAGGTGGTGGATTTGGGCAGCTTCACCGCGTTGACAGCTTTCCGCCCAGGACCTATTCTCGGGAAGCGCGGCCGCCATGTCGCCGCCACGGTCTCACCTCCGCAGCAGGACCCACCATGAACACCGACTCGTTACCGACCAGCCATTGCCTCGCGTTTGTCGAGGCCATGTATGAGCAATACGCCCGAGATCCATCGGCCGTCGAGCCGGAGTGGCAGCGGTATTTCCGGCAGCTCGGGCTCGCCGAAGGCGATCGTCTACTGGTTTCCGGCAGACCTGATTTTTCGGCTCCGTCGCTGTTCGGTGGCCGCGCCGGTGCCGCTGTCGAGCGCGGCGCACAAGTGCTGGACATCGAGCAGATAGCGGTGCGGCAAGATCGCGTCGACCAACTTATCCGCGCCTACAGGGTGCGCGGTCATACCATGGCGCATCTCGACCCGCTCGGTCCGCCGCGCGCACTGCATCCCGAGCTCGAGCTCGCCTTCTACGACCTCGGCGTGGCGGATCTCGATACGCTGTTTTCCAGCCGCACCATTTCCGGAACCCGGGTTCTCACCCTGCGGCAAATTCTGGAGCGCCTCCGCAACACCTACTGCGGCTCGATCGGCGTGCAGTTCATGCATATCGACGACATGGCCAAGAAGTTCTGGTTGCAGAACCGCATGGAGGACACCGAGAACCGGCGCTCGCTCACCCGGCAGGAGCAGCTCCGCATTTTCACCAAGCTGGTCGACGCCGAGGTCTTCGAACAGTTCATCGCGCGCAAGTACCCCGGCTCAAAGCGCTTTTCGCTGGAAGGTGCGGAAAGCCTGATCCCGCTGCTCGATTTGGCCCTCGAAGAGGCGGGTGAGACGGGAGTCGAGGAGGCGGTGATCGGGATGGCTCACCGCGGGCGGCTCAACGTGCTCGGCAACATCATTCTGAAGGATGCCAGCGTCATCTTTCGCGAGTTCGAGGACCTGGACCCCGAACGCCTCGTCGGCCGCGGAGACGTCAAGTATCATCTCGGACACAGCAGCGACGTGGTGACCTCCACGGGCAAGACGCTGCATCTGTCGTTGTGCTTCAACCCGAGCCACCTCGAGTTCGTCAGCCCCGTGGTCCTCGGTCGCGTGCGCGCGAAACAGGATCGCCGACAGGACACCGATCATCGCAAGGTTCTGTCCCTGCTCATTCACGGCGACGCCGCCTTCATAGCCGAGGGCGTGGTGCAAGAGATTCTCAACCTGAGCGACCTGCCCGGCTACACCGCGGGAGGCACCATTCACATCATCGTCAACAACCAGATCGGGTTCACCACACCTCCGGAATCCGCACGTTCGAGCCAGTACTGCACCGACATCGCGAAGATGCTCCAGATCCCGATTTTTCACGTCAACGGCGAGGACCCGGAAGCGGTGGCGCAGGTGATCAAGCTGGCGATCGATTTTCGCGAGACGTTCCGCACGGACGTGGTCATCGACATGTACTGCTACCGGCGGCACGGTCACAATGAGGGCGACGAGCCGTCCTTCACCCAGCCCACGCTATACACGGCGATTCGCAACCGCAAGACCGTCGTCAACGGCTACCTCGACAACCTTCTGAAGCTGGGCGGAGTGACGCGGGAAGAGGCGGACGAGATCTCGGTGCGCCGGCGCGCGCGGCTGGAGGAGGCATTGTCGGAGGCGCGCGAGCGCGGATTCGAGTACGGGTACAGCTCGGGCAAGGGGCTGTGGGAAGGGTTTCGTGGCGGGCCGGATCGGTCCGTTCCGGACATCGCTACAGGGGTGCCGCGGGAGCGGTTGACGCGGGTGCTGGAGCGTCTGGCGGACGTTCCCGAGTCGTTCAACTTGCACCCGAAGCTGCGAAGGTTCGTCGCGAGCCGTCAGGAAATGGCGCGCGGGGAGCGCCCGCTGGACTGGAGTGCGGCGGAGGCGGCCGCGCTTGGAACCTTGCTGCTGGATGGCGTTCCGGTGCGGCTCAGCGGGCAAGACAGCGGCCGAGGGACGTTCAGCCACCGCCACGCGGTATTCTTCGACTTCGTCACGGGGCGGCCTTTCGTGCCGCTGGCGCATCTGGACGCGGCGCAGGGGCGGGCCGGTATCTGGGACAGCCCGCTGTCCGAGGCGGGGGTGCTCGGGTTCGAGTATGGGTACAGCCTCGACTGGCCTGATGCGCTCGTGCTTTGGGAGGCGCAGTTCGGCGACTTTGCCAACGCCGCGCAGGTGATCATCGATCAGTTCATTTCCAGCAGCGAGGACAAGTGGGGACGGCTGAGCGGCATCGTCTTGTTGCTGCCGCACGGGTTCGAGGGGCAGGGGCCCGAACATTCCAGCGCCCGGCTCGAGCGCTTTCTCATGCTCTCCGGCGAGGACAACATCCAGGTCACCAACCCCACGACGCCCGCGCAGCTCTTTCACCTGCTGCGGCGGCAGGTGCACCGCAAGATCCGCAAGCCGCTCATCGTGCTGACGCCCAAGAGCCTGCTGCGCCACCCCGAAGTCGTATCGGAGATCGAGGCGTTCACGACCGGCACGTTCCGGCGGCTCATCCCCGATCAGAGCGACCTGGACCCGGGGCGGATCGAGCGCATTGTGCTGTGCTCCGGCAAGCTCTACTACGAGCTCGACGAGCGCCGCAAGCAAGCGCGGGTGGGAAATGCGGCGGTGATCCGTATCGAGCAGCTCTATCCGTTTCCACTCGGCCTGCTGCAGGACGTGTTGCTGGCCTACCCGGCGGAAACCCCGGTAGTGTGGGCACAGGAGGAGCCCGTGAACATGGGAGCGTGGCCGTTCCTGCGCCTGAACTTCGGCGATCGCCTGCTCGGTAGGTTTCCCTTGACAGTCGTGGGGCGGGCGCGGTCGGCCAGTCCTGCGACCGGCTCCGCGCGCAGCCACGCGCTTGAACAGGCGAGAGTGATCGAGCAGGCCCTGGGGCTCGCGGACGCAAAAGGCGCCGCGACCGCCGCAACCGCGATCGTGAGGTAAGCAATGACGGTGGAAGTGCGCATTCCGGCCTCCGGAGAGTCGATTTCGGAGGTGATCATCGACACGTGGCTCAAGCATGAAGGCGATCGCGTGGCAATGGACGAGTCGCTGGCCATGGTCGAGACCGACAAGGCGAATATGGAGCTGCCGTCACCCGTGGCGGGGCGGTTGGTGCGGATCGTCAAACCCGCGGGGGCGGCGGCCGTGGTGGGCGAGGTGATAGCGCTGATCGAGGCGGAAGCGGAGGTCGGGGAGGTGGCTGCTCGGGCGCAGGCGGCGGCGCCGCCGGCCACGGCGACTGCGGCCGATACGGGTGCGGCGGTGCCCGCGCGTGAGGAGCCCGAGCCTGCGCCGCCGCGTGTCATGCCCGCGGCTCAGCGGCTGCTCGCCCAACACGGGGTCCCCGCCGGCGCGGTGGCTGCGACCGGCCCGGGCGGGCGCGTGCTGAAGGAAGACGTCGAGCGCCACCTCGCGAACCGCGATTCCCCATCGGCGAGTGCGCCATCGGTGGCGGGACCGGAAACGATCGCGGTGTCACAGCCTGCGGACGTTCCCGTGGGCGGTGTTTCTGCACCGGCCGCGCCGCCGATTCCGGCACCCGTGCCCGCACCCGCCGCCACGCCAACGCCCGCGCCGCCGGCTGCTGCCCGCCTGGCGCCGGGGGAAGCCCAGGTATACGCGGCCGGTGAGGAGGTTGTCCGCCCCATGACGCTGTTGCGCCGGCGGGTCGCCGAGCGCCTGGTGCAATCGCAGCACGCGGCCGCCCTGCTCACGACGTTCAACGAAATCGACATCTCCGGCGTGATGGAGCTGCGCCGCCTCTACCAGGACGAGTTCCAGAAAAGACACGGCGTCAAGCTCGGCTTCATGAGCTTTTTCGTGAAGGCCGCCGTCGACGCCCTACGGGCGATTCCGGAAATCAACGCCGAGATTCGCGGCACTGATATCGTCTACAAGAACTACTACCATATCGGTGTGGCCGTCGGCGGCGGGCGTGGCCTCGTGGTTCCGGTCATCCGCGACGCGGACCTGCTCGGCTTTGCCCAGATCGAACGCGCCATTGCCGACCTCGGCGCGCGGGCGCGCGACAACAAGCTCAAGGTCGAGGAGCTGCAGGGCGGGACGTTCACCATCAGCAACGGCGGCATCTACGGGTCGCTGTTGTCCACGCCGATCATCAACCCGCCGCAGAGCGGGATCCTCGGCATGCACGCCATTCAGGACCGGCCCGTCGCGCGGGATGGTCAGGTGGTGATCCGGCCGATGATGTACGTCGCGCTCACCTACGACCACCGCCTCGTGGACGGCCGCGAGGCGGTCACCTTCCTGCGCCGCATCAAGGACTGCGTCGAGGCGCCGTCGCGCATTCTCCTGGAGGTCTAGGCGATGGAAACCAAGAGCTACGACCTGGCGGTGATCGGCGCTGGCC
Organism: Candidatus Schekmanbacteria bacterium; assembly: GCA_016188575.1. GTDB lineage: Bacteria > CSSED10-310 > JACPHN01 > JACPHN01 > JACPHN01 > JACPHN01. The sequence continues at coordinate 59,197 of JACPHN010000114.1, read as the reverse complement.
CCGGCGGCTACGTGGCGGCGATCCGGGCGGCACAGCTCGGTCTATCGGTCGCGTGTATCGAGGCCGAGGCCGCGCTTGGAGGCACGTGCCTGCGCGTCGGGTGCATTCCGAGCAAGGCGTTGCTCGAATCGAGCGAGAAATACGAGGAGGCGCGCCACCAGCTTGCCGTTCACGGGGTGATCGTCGGGGAGGTCGGTCTGGACTTGGCGGCGATGATGCGGCGCAAGGAAAAGGTAGTGGCGATGCTCACGCGCGGCATCGCGAGCCTGTTCAAGAAGAACGGGATCGCGACGATTCGCGGGCGTGCCACGCTGCTGGGCGGCGGCCGCATTGCGGTGGCGGGGACAGATGGGGGCCGCGAGCTCGAGGTGACCGCGGCGCGCATCGTGCTTGCGCCCGGGTCGGTGCCGTCGACGATTCCGGGGATAGCGCTCGATGGCGATTGCATCGGGACCAGCACGGAGGCGTTGGCGTACAGCGAGGTGCCCGCGCACCTTGTGGTCATCGGCGCCGGCGTGATCGGGCTCGAGCTCGGCTCGGTGTGGCGGCGGCTCGGAGCGCAAGTCACGGTGCTCGAGTACCTGCCGCGGATTCTTCCGGGAACCGACGACCAGATCGCCGAGGAGGCGCTGCGGCTCTTCCAGAAGCAGGGGATCGCGTTTCACCTCGGCGCGCGCGTTACTGGCGCCCGCGCCGATGGGCGGGGGGCCGTGGTGGAGGCGGAAGGCATGGCACCGCTACAGTGCGACCGCGTGCTGGTCGCGGTCGGGCGCGCTCCGAACACGGCAGGGTTGGGGCTCGAAGCGGCCGGAGTCGCGGTCGACCGGCGCGGGCTCATCGCGGTCGATGCGCAATACGCAACGTCTGCGCCCGGGGTCTACGCGATCGGCGACGTGATTGCCGGCCCGATGCTCGCGCACCGTGCCGGGGAAGAAGGGATTGCGTGCGTGGAGCGATTCGTCACGGGATACGGTCACGTGAGCTATGACGCCTTGCCCGCGGTGGTGTACACCCATCCCGAGATCGCGGCGGTGGGGAAGACCGAGCAGCAGGCCGCGGCCGCCGGGATCGCGTGCCGCGTCGGCACGTTCCCATTTCGCGGCAACGGGCGAGCGCGCACGCTCGAGCAGGTCGATGGGCTGGTGAAAGTGGTCGCGGACGCGCGCACCGACCGCATCCTCGGCATTCATATTCTCGGCCCGCGCGCCGGGGACATGATCGCGGAGGCGGCGGTGGCGGTAGAGCTCGCGGCGAGCTCCGAGGACCTCGCGCGCGCCGTGCACGCGCACCCGACGCTCGCGGAGGCGCTCAAAGAGGCGGCGCTGGCCGTCGATGGGCGGGCGATTCACGCATAGGCTTGGGGCCGTGGGTTGGTTCAGTTCGCCCGGAAGGTCTTTCACCAACGACGTCGAGAAGACAAAGCTGAACTGGCTCTCTCTGGAATCAACTGGACGGGGGAAGTCCATGAAGATACGGGGACCGGTTGTATGTGCAGCGCTTGTGTTGCTAGGTTCAGTGGTCTACTCGCAGGAGGTCGTGAAGGCAGACGAGCAGGCTGCTCGGCTACGTCGACCAGGGGCCGTGGGCGGGAGCTATGGTCACCTGCCGCTGTTCTTTGAGAGGAATGAGGGCCAAACCGACGAACGCGTGCGGTTTCTGTCACGAGGGTCCGGGTACACCTTGTTCATTACCCGCGAGGAAGCCGTGCTGGCGCTGCACCGTGGAGGCGAGGAGAATTCGCCCTCGAAGCCCGGGGCGGCACCGCACGGATCGGTTACGCCGTGCAAGCTGAGCGGTACACCTGGCGCGGTGCTCCGCATGAAGATCGTGGGGGCGAATCCGCATGCGCGCATCCGTGGGCTGGGCGAGCTCAGGGGCACAGCGAGCTATTTCCTGGGCAACGACACGGCGAAGTGGCACACCCGGGTAGCGCTCTACGACAGAGTGCGGCTCGAAGCGGTGTACCCCGGTATCGACCTCGTGTATCATGGCAACCAGTCGAGCCTCGAGTATGACTTCGTGGTGGCTGCAGGGGCGGATCCCACGGCGATTCGGCTGGATTTCGATGGCAGCAATAGGGTGGACATCAGCGCTTTGGGCGAGCTCCTGATCCGTGTACCCGGGGGTCTTGTCGAGCAGCACGCGCCAGTGATCTACCAGGAAATATCTGGTGAGCGGCGCCGCGTGGACGGACGTTTCGTGCTCGTGGCGGAACGAGGTAGCGAGCACCCCGATAGTGCCGCGATCGTCACGTTCGAAATTGGAGCTTACGATCCATTGAGGCCGCTGATCATTGATCCCGTGCTGAGCTATTCCACGTACCTCGGTGGATCGGGCGGCGACGTTGGATATGGGATAGCATCAGACTCCTTGGGTAACGCCTACGTTACCGGCGAGACAGCTTCGACGGACTTCCCGACGACAAGTCCTTCTCAGTCTACCAAGGGCGGTGGGGTCGACGTTTTTGTCACGAAGATCGATGTCGCGGGAGCGCTGGTCTACTCCACCTACCTGGGCGGATCGGACGATGACTACGGCCATTCTATCGCCGTGGACGCGTCGGGCAACGCTTACGTAGCGGGAGCTACGCACTCGGGGGACTTCCCAATAGCAAACCCCTACCAGAGGACCCTGAAGGGCTCCACCGATGGGGCCGATGCGTTTGTAGCGAAGCTCGATGCCGCCGGCTCTGCACTGACTTATTCGACGTTCCTCGGCGGTTCGAGCTACGATTCTACAAGCGGAATCGTAGTAGGCGGCTCGGGCACCGCCTATGTGACGGGATCCACCTTCTCGACGGATTTCCCGGTGGTAAGCCCGACGCAGGGGAACAACAGCGGCGGTGAGGATGCGTTCCTCGCGAGGCTCAGCCCGGAAGGTTCCGCGCTCTGGTATTCGAGCTACCTGGGTGGTTCGGACGACGATTGGGGGAATGCGATTGGTGTCGACGGTTCCGGTGGCGTCTATGTCGTGGGTATCACGTTATCGACCGACTTCCCCGCGGTGAGTCCCTACCAGGCAACTCTCGGGGGGGCGCTCGACGCCTTCGTGACCAAGCTCATCCTGAACGGCCCGACGGTGGCGTATTCTACCTACCTCGGCGGCTCGGATTACGACTGGGGGGACGACATCGCCGTGGACCGCGATGGAAACGCCTATGTGACGGGGAGGACGAGCTCCGAGAATTTCCCGATGGAAAATCCATTCCAGGGAACCCGAACGGGTTTGCGGATTGCATTTGTAACAAAGCTGAATGCCGAGGGCTCCGCGCTAGTCTATTCAACGTATCTCGGCGGCGAGATGGGGTCCGACGGCTACGCCATCGCGGTGGACGCCTCGGGAAACGCGTATGTGGCCGGGGAAACGAGCTCATGGGACTTCCCGACGGTAGGCCCTATCCAAGCCACCTACGGCGGTGGTGTTTCCGATGCCTTTCTTACAAAGCTCGACGCGATGGGCTCCGCGCTCCTCTATTCCACCTACCTCGGTGGTTCGTCCGCCGAAAGTGCCCGATCTATCGCCATAGATCGGTCCGGCAACGTCTTGGTGACCGGGGAAACGGAGTCCGGAAACTTCCCGACTGCGAGCCCCTATCAGGCACAGCACGGCGGAGGCCGGGACGGTTTCGTGGCGAAGATTGGCCTCGTGCCGGTGCCCACGTCGGGAGGTATCGGTCTGGCGCTGCTGCTCACAGCGCTGGGGCATCGGATGCTGAGTGTCTCGACGCGCGGCAGGCAGAGGCCCTGGAGCCTACCACTGCGCGCATACCCGCCAGCGATGTCGTAAGCGGGCAGCAGCACGCCCCCGAGGTTGTCAAGAACATCATTGCTCCAGAAGCCGTTCAGCGCCGGTCATCTCGGCACTCAGAGAGCGGGTGCGAGCGCGTTGTTGCGCCACTCCTGATCTCCCCCTCTGTCTCCCCCGCAAGCGGGGGAAGTGCACAGGTACGCCGCAGCACCTCGGGAACCTCATTCGGGCACTCACCGCAGAACAGCGGCAACCCGGCTTCGGCCGCCTCGATGGCCCGCACGAGGCGGCGCATGGCGGGGACGGGCTCTCCAGTGTGGCTCTCGCCGAGCTCGCGCGTGATCCGCTCGGCCGCCGCCAGAAAGGGGCGCGCTGCGGCCCCGACTGCCAGCGCGACATGTCCGCGCTGGGCCGCGCAGCTCGCCGTCAGGACCTTGCTGCCGAGGCGCTGCGCCACACCCTCGGCGCCGGCCAGGCAGGCCTCCGCCCGCTCCAGGTCGCCGCGCACCCGGCGTTCGACCACCGCCATGTCGAGCAAGATCACGGCCTCGTCGCGCAAGTCACCGATCTCGCGAAAGATCGCCAGCGCCTCCGCATTCAGGTGATCGGCCAGCGGCAGGCCGCCGGGCAGGTGCGCATGAAGGTGAGCGAGGTTGCCCATCGTCACGGCCTCCAGCAGGCGGTCGCCGGTCTCGCGGCAGATCGCCAGCGCCTCCTCCCAGAGCGGGAGAGCGCGGTCGAGCCGGTGGCCGTCCCAGTAGGCGCAGGCGAGGTTACTCAGGGTTCGCGCTGCGGATCGCCGGTCGTTTTCGGCTCGATGGATGGCCAGTGCTTCCTCGTAGAGGGCCACCGCGACATCTTTTTGGTCGCGATCGGCGAAGCTCGTCGCCAGGCGGCTGAGCGTCGTTCCGATCAGGTCTCGCCGCCCGAGCCCACGGTGAATCGCCAGCGCCCGCTCGAGCAGCGTGCCACCCTCGGCGTGCGCGCCCTGGTCGCTCGCAATGGACGCGAGCGACAGGAGCGCCAGCGCCTCGACGTTCCGGTCGCCGCTGCGCTGCGCGCACCCGACCGCTTCCTCGCAGGCGCGGCGGGCCTCCGCCAGGCGACCCGTGTTCCGCAAGACGATGCCCAGGCCCCGCTGGCCAAGCGCCTCGCCGGTAGCGTCGCCGAGCATGCGCGCGTCTTCCAGCGTCCGCCGGAATTCCGTCTCCGCCGCGTCGTGGCGGGCCCCAAGCAGGAGCACGTCAAAGGCGAGCTCTGCCCGCACCTGAACCCCCTCGATGGTCGGCCGCGCGAGCGTCGTCAGGTACACCCGGTACCGCTGCTCTGCTTCCCTCAAGGCGTGACGGGAGCGGGCGCTACGCGCCGCCTCGAGGAATGCGGCCCGCGCCTTGTCCGCCACGCCGGCGCCATGCCAGTGACGGGCCAGGTCCACGAGGTGCTCGTCCAGTCGCGTCAAGCCGAGCGCTTCCATGGCTTCCGCAGTCGCTCGATGCAGGAGCGTGCGCGCCGCGGGCGCGATCTCGGCGTAGGCGACCTCACGCAGCTTGTCGTGGGTGAAGCACAGTGCGCCCTGGAGCTCCGGAAACTGTGCGGGATCCTCCTCCAGCACTTCTCGCCGGACGAGGTCGTCCACAGCGTCGAGCCACTTTCCGTCAGGAAGCTTGGTGACGATACGCACCAGTGCCCGCGGGGACGCCCGGCCGACGACAGCCGCGGCGCCGGCGACCGCCACCGCAGCGGGCGACAGCCGCCGTAACCGCATCGAGACCAGGCTGCCGATGGTCCGTGGCAGCGGCAACACGGTGGCTGCGAACGGCTCACCGGGCGCAACAGCGGCGTCTACCTGCCAGCTTCCCAGCTCATCGCGGCGCAGCAAGCCGCGCTCGATCGCGGCCTGCAGGTACTGGGTCACGAAGAAGGGGTTCCCGGCCGCCCAGCGCCCCAGGAACTCGATCAGCCCGCCCGGCGGCGACGCCATGGCCAGCATGTCCCCGACCAGCATCCCGAGCACCGGCCGATCGAGGCGCGGCAGGTGTAACCGCATCGCCTCCGGTTCCTCGATCAAGGTGTCCAGAAGAGCGCCGGCCTCCTCCGACCGGTATGCCCCGACGACGAGCACCGCCGGCCGCGCGTCCGCGGACAGCCGCGCAAAATGCCGCAGGAACCCGACGGTCAGCTCATCCGCCCATTGCAGATCATCCAACATCAGCAGGATCGGAGCGCCTCGAGCCAGGGCCACGAGCATGTCCGCGAGCGCCTTGAAGAGGCGCTGGACCGCCGCCTCCGGGACCAGCGGTGCAGGCGCGGGATACGCCTCCTGTCCGGGCAATGTTGAAAGCGCGGGCGCGAAGGCCGACAGCACCTTGCCGTTTTGTCCGAGCACGCGGTCGGTCTCCTCGTGACCGTGCTCGCGACACCAGTCGGCGATCTCCTGGAGCGGGCGCTGCAGCGCCTGCAGGAGGGCGGGGCGCTCGCCGGCGGCGGCGGCGGTGGCCGGGGCGAGTGGCCCTTCTTCCGTCGACGTCCAGACGGCGCTTGCCAGCAGCGGTGCGATTCCGGGTGCGGAACAAGTGCCGCTCAAGACGCGCACGGCGGCCGACCGCGCCGAGCGGGCCGCCTCGCGCGCCACTTCGATCAGCAGGCGCGTCTTGCCAATCCCGCTCTCCCCCGCCATCAATAACAGGCCGCCCTGGCCGCCGCGTAGCGCCTCGAGGCCGGCCCGGCACGACGACAGCAGATCCGCGCGCCCGACGAAGCGGGGCCGATACAGGTAGGGTCGATGCCGCGGCAGGCGCTGCCGTTCCGACGCTCGCGGCCCCTGCGGCGAGCGCGCAAGGGGCGCCGCCCGGACGGGCGACGGCCCCCCAGACGACACTGCGGCGAGCACCCGCGCCACGTCGTCGGCATACCCGAGACGCTCGCCCGGGGCCTTCGCCAGGAGGCGCAGGACGAGATCGTCAAGCGCTGGCGGGAGGCCATCCGCGCACCGGGACGGCGCTACGGGAGCCTGGGAAAGATGGCCGCGCAGGACCGCACCCGTGCTCGCGCCCGGGAAGGGAACGTGCCCGGTGAGGAGCTCGTAGAGGATGCAGCCGAGCGCATAGAGGTCGGTGCGGGCATCGACGAGCTCGCCGCGGATTTGCTCCGGTGCCATGTAGAGGATGGTGCCCATGGCGCCGGCATCGACGAAAAGCGGTTCGCGACCCACGGCGCCGGCAAACTCGGCGACCAGACCGAGGTCGACGAGCAGCGGTTCGCCCCGATTGTCCACGAGGATGTTGTCCGGTTTGAGGTCCCGGTGCACGAATCCCTCGCCATGGAGATACGCGAGCGGTGCGCACAGCCGCCGGACGACAGCCAGCGCCGCGGCCCGAGCCTCCCGAGGTGGCGGCGCGCCCGAGCTCCCCGCGGCGCGCGGCGACCGCCTAAACGAGCCGATTCCGACGCCTTGCCGGGGCACGGCGTCCGTCGACGTGCTCATCGCTTCCGGGGAGCCGCGCAGAAAGCCATCCCGCAAGGTCTTGCCGCGCCCGAGCTCCATGGCCATCCACGGCGTGCCTTTCACCGTCCCGTGAGCGACAATGCGGACGATGTTCGGATGGCGCAACCGCGTCATGGCGCGAATTTCTCGGCGCACCAGCGGCATCCATGCTTCGTGGAAAGAGCTCAGCACCTTCAGCGCCACGACCTGCCCGCTGCGCTCGTGCACGGCGCGGTAGACAATCCCCATGCCGCCGCGTCCAAGAGTATCCTGAACCCGATAGGGACCGATTGTTTCCGCCAAGTCCATAGACTATCGCCGCACTTTCCCCTTCGCGCCGCGCGCCACCGTTTCGACAGCCCCGTCGCCACGACAGGCTTCTGTCGATCGCACGCGTGTCGCCGCCTCCAACTTTTCGCCGTACCGTTCGTAACCTGGTTCGGCAGAGCCGTGGCCACCAGCCTAACCCCCGCGCGACCCGGGGCGCAAGCCCAAATCGGGACCTGAATCCCCCGCCTGTTCGGCTGTGAGCTGCGCGGAGAGCGCATCACAAAGACCCCCACCTCACTTTCCCCTGCCAGCGGGGGGGGGAAGGACGGCGAGCCGGCGGCGGGCTCAGACTGACCCTAGCCGTTGCGCCCGCACGCGACTCGTTGTACGACACGGCCATGCCCCGATCAAACTAGTTTCAGACCGGTTTGAGGTGTGCCATGGCAACGACCGTGAGGACTTTCGAAGCGAAGACGCATCGAGCCAAACTTCTCGAGTACGCTGAGGCCGGCGAGCGATTCGTCGTTACACGTCGCGTCCGGGAGGTGGCTGTGGGGTGATGCTGCAGCATCTGATAACACACAATGAGCATTGAGGCAACACAGAGCTGGCACAGCGTTTCTGCGGATGATGTTCTGCGCTCATTGCGTGTAGATATCGATGCTGGGCTTGGCGATTCCGCTATTCAGGAGCGGTTGAATCAGTTTGGAGAAAATCTCCTGACAGTCGGCAAAGATCCATCCAAGATCATAACGTTTCTTACGCAGTTCCACCAGCCTCTTATCTACATTCTCATCGTTTCCGGAACGATTTCCTCCGTGCTTGGCGCCGTGGTTGACGCCGCGGTGATCTTCGGCGTCGTCGCCGTCAACGCGGTAATCGGCTACCTTCAGGAGTCGCGGGCGATAGCGGCGATTGCGTCCCTCGCGCGCGGCATGGTGACGCAGGCCGTCGTGTTGCGTGCGGCGACAAGGAAGACTGTCCCCGCCAGCGCGCTCGTGCCCGGCGACGTCTTGCTGCTGTGCTCGGGGGACAAGGTTCCCGCCGACGCCCGCCTGGTGCGCTGTCGCGACCTGCGCGTCGAGGAAGCGGCGCTGACGGGCGAATCGTTGCCCATAGTCAAGCAGCCCGCGCCGCTGCCGCCGGACGCTTCCCTCGCCGAGCGGACCAACATGGTCTACGCCTCCACGCTGGTCGTCCACGGCACGGCGACGGCCATCGTTGTGGCAACGGGCACCGCCACCGAGATCGGCCGCGTCAGCGAAATGATCAGGACCGCGGAGCTCCTGGCAACGCCGTTGACCCGGAAAATAGCGGCGTTCAGTAGCGCGCTGCTGTGGGCGATTCTTGGCCTCGCGGCCGTGACGTTCGGCGTTGGCCTGTTGCGCGGCGAAACCTGGCTCGAGATGCTGATGGCGGCGGTTGCCCTGGCGGTTGGTGCCATTCCTGAAGGCCTGCCCGCGGCGATGACCATAACGCTCGCCATCGGCGTCTCCAGAATGGCAAATCGCAACGCCATCATCCGCCGGCTGCCGGCGGTGGAGGCGCTCGGCAGCACGACTGTGATTTGCGCGGACAAGACAGGAACGCTGACCCAGAACGCGATGACGGTTCAGGAGGTTGCGGCCGGTGACGGGGTGTTCCGCGTGACGGGCACGGGATATGCGCCGGCGGGAGCGATTCTGCGCGCGGGGACGCCGGTGAGCGCCGCCCAAATCCCGGCGCTGCAGCGCTGTCTGCAGGCAGGCGCGCTGTGCAGCGAAGCAAAACTGACCCGCCGCGGCGCCGCCTGGGTCGTCGAGGGCGATCCGACGGAAGGTGCGTTGTTGGCCGCCGCTGCCAAGGCGGGGCTGGTAGCCGCCGAGCTCGCGGCGCAGTATCCGCGCCTGGACGCGATTCCGTTCGAGTCTGAGCGCCAGTACATGGCGAGTCTCCATCGCGTGGCGAACGGCAAAGCCACGCTCGTCTTCATGAAGGGTGCGGCGGAAAGCGTGCTGCCGCGCTGTGATTGCGCGCTTACCGAGCGGGGCGACGCCGGCCCCATCGACGCGGAGGCGTGGCGACGGCGCGCCGAGGACATGGCCGCGCGAGGCCTGCGGGTGCTCGCCCTGGCCATGTTGGAGATGCCGCCCACGCAAGATCGGCTCGCGCCGTCCCAGGTACGCGCGGGGCTCACCTGGCTCGGCCTGCAGGGCATGATCGACCCGCCGCGGCCCAACGCCGCGGCCGCCGTCCGCGCGTGCCAGGGCGCCGGCATTCACGTGAAGATGATCACGGGCGATCACGCGCTGACCGCCGCCGCCGTGGCCCGCGACCTCGGCCTGTTCGGCGCCGGCGACGGCACCGGTGACGGCGCTGGCGATCCCGTGAAGGTCCTGAGCGGCACCGAGATCGCGGCGCTGGGGGAGGACGACCTGGCGGCGCGGGCGCGAGAAACCGCGGTCTTCGCCCGGGTTGCCCCCGAGCAGAAGCTGCGCCTCGTGATGGCGCTGCAGGCGCAGGGGCAGATCGTCGCGATGACCGGGGACGGCGTCAACGACGCCCCCGCGCTGCGCCGCGCCGACATCGGCGTCGCCATGGGCCAGGCCGGCACCGAAGTTGCCAAGGAGGCCGCCGACATGGTGCTCACCGATGACGACTTCGCGTCCATCGAAGCGGCGGTCGAGGAAGGCCGAGGCGTCTACGACAACCTCGTCAAGTTCATTACCTGGACGTTGCCGACCAACCTGGGGGAGGGCCTCGTCATCCTCGCCGCGACGTTCGCCGGCGCCGCGCTCCCCATCCTCCCTGTGCAGATCTTGTGGATCAACATGACGACCGCCGTGCTTCTCGGGCTCATGCTGGCCTTCGAGCCCAAGGAGCGCGACATCATGATCCGGCCGCCGCGAGATCCCGGGCATCCCATCCTCACCAACGTGCTGATCGGGCGCATTGTTCTCGTCGGGGTCTTGTTGCTGATCGCCTCCTTCGGACTGTACTCCTGGGAGCTGACCGCGGGAGCAGCCGAGGCAGCGGCGCGCACCGTCGCCGTCAACGTGTTCGTCGTCGTCGAGCTGTTTTATCTGTTCAACTGCCGCTCGCTGGAGCGCTCTATGGTCAGGCAAGGCCTGTTCTCCAACGCCTGGGTAAGCGGCGGAGTCTCCTTGATGATCGCCCTGCAGCTCGCGTTCACGTACCTTCCTTTCATGAACAAGGCGTTTGCGAGCCATCCGATCGGCGCCGGGTCCTGGGCGCGGATCCTGGTTTCCGGCCTGATCTGCTACGGCGCTGTCGGCCTCGAAAAGTGGCTGCGACTCCGCACGCGGTGATCACCACCTCCCCCCGCACGCGACGCCCAAAATAGGGAGACTCGCGCCCCCTGTTACCCCACAGTGCGGCGCTGCCGCGGCGGGCGTCGAGCCTCCCGTTGATCTGGCCTGGGGCGGCTCCCGGAATCGGGCCGCCGTTCGGCGGTTCGCTTACATCAACCAGGCGCGATCCGGCTCGGGATCAAGATCGCCGGAATAGCGGTTTCCCGAGTCGAACCGGAAGTGAAAGGGGTCGCCGCCATTCAGGACCGCGTCTTGCCAACCTCCGGGGCCGGCGCTTCCGGGGCGCCCCAGATCGCGACGCATGGTCCGGATCCCGCCGAGCGGCGCGTTGAAATACGGTTCGACAACCGGGCCAAGGCTTTCGACCAGGTCCTCGTGATCTTCGCGCAACTTCCGCAGGGCGGCGCGCTCGTCGGCGCCGATGATCCCGTCGAGCGAGCTCGAAAGCAGGGCCTCGTGAAGCGCCAGCTCGGATTCCTGCACAACCCCGCGCATCTTGACGCGAGTGTCCTGCAACTGGTCCATGATCTGTCCAATGGCGGCATGTAGATCCTGCTGATTCCTACCTGCACCGAAGATGCCGCCGTCGCCTAGCAGCAACTTCGATAAGTCCTTCTGCTGCGCTCGGTAGTTGGCTGCGAGATCGTCCGCGCGTTCGCGGAGTCCTTGCGGCGAACCGTGGGCCTCCAGCTCCGTGAGCCGCTGCTTCAGAGCGACGAGCCGCCGACTTGTGTCTTCAACCGGATCGACGACGGTCAGTCCAGTCGGATGCGTGCGCGCGAGCTGATCCCGTTCCTCGAGGTAGGCTTCCGGGGTCACGCCGGCGGGCAATGTCTCGGTCAGCCGCATGATCTCGGACCTGATTTCTGGGGCGGTGTCAGGGAGGACCGCCGGGAGCGTCTCGACCGGCTCGAGAGTGATTGCCGGGTCATTCGGATACCGCACCTCAAGAGACGGATCTTCCGACTTTTCCTCATAGCCATCGACGTGGATGGGCGGCAGTGTCAAATCGCGAGGGCGAAGGTCATTGGCGCAACTGGGGACGGGATGGAAATCGTCGTTCGACGGATTGTCTTTTTCGACCCTTAGCTGGACAGAGCGTGACTCGTCGATGCGCATGGTATACTCCTGGGATTGAGGTAGCACTGATGTCGCGAGCCCCAGTTGCACGCTTCGTGCCAAGGTGCTTGCGGTGCCCACGACGGCGAGCTCGAACCGGTGTTGGCGTCAATGAGCGTGCCGGTCCGCGCCCGCGACGGCGATGTGGCCGGGAGGCGCCGGAGCGCCACGCGCAGCCCCAGGGGCCTTCCCCTGCTGGTGCAGGGATGCCCTGATGCCGATGGCCGCCCCAGACTGGCCTCATGCCTGAATCCACCGCCTCTTCGCCTGCAGGCTGCGCGGGAAGCGCACTACGAAGACTCCCCACCTCACTTTTCCCCCCAGCGGGGGGAGGGACGGATGGTGACGCTACCACCCTTGCGCCGCCGCAGGTCGCGGCATTACACAGCGACGCATGACCGGCACCGTGCGCACCTTGGACGTGCAGGACTATGACGCTCTCGTGGCGTTGCAACAGCGTTGCGGGCTCAGCTCGCTGCGCCTGTCCGGACGCGACGGCAGGGCGGCCTTCGCGCGCCAGATGGCCGGAGGAACGCAGGTCGTGCTCGGTCACGAGGTCGACGCGGCTCTCGCTGGCGCGGTGGTGGTCACGCACGACGGGCGCAAGGGCTGGATCAATCGCCTCGTCGTTGCCCCTGAGTGTCGCCGTCAAGGCGTCGGTCGCGACCTCGTAGCGGCCGCGGAAGCGTGGCTGGCGGCGCAAGGAATCCGCGTGTACGCCGCGATGATCGAGGACAGCAATGCTGCGTCACTGGCCCTCTTTGCGGCCGCGGGCTACGCTCGCCACGACCGCATCATCTATGTAACCAAGCGGCTTTGCTGCGACGACTGACGGCGCCGAGTCTGACTCGAGCCGATCGGTTCCCTTACAAGATCTCCGGAACCCAAATCACGGTATCCGCCGGAGCAGGATCGGCACAGCTCAGGCGGAAACGCGCCGTTTGGGCTCGCACCGCAACCTCGACACGGCGCGGCGGCGCAGGGGCGTCGATGCGAAAGCGAACCCGCCAGGACTCGGGGCCGAGCGCGGTCGTTTCCTCGGCGGTCATGGCCCACGCTTCCATCGTTTCGGTTCTGCGCCGCGCCGCGGCCTCCGCCGCCTGCACATGCGCAGGGTAACAAACACGGCCGCGATACTGTTCGAGCGAGACGATAGCACCGCGCGCCACCGCCGCCGCCACTGTGGTCGCGTCCCCGGGACGCAACCTCCCAAGCATTACTCCGTGCGGCATCCAGAGCATGTTCGCGGCGAAGCGGTGACCGCCGAGGTGCGTCGTTTGCCACACCTCACAGCCGGCGGTCGGTGAAAAAGCGCGATAGAATCGGCTACCCCAGCGGGCACAGCAGGGGTCGCGGCGCCCGTGGGCACACACAAAACAGATCACAGGGGATGGCGTCCCATCGGGGCCCTGGGCCGGCATCGTCGCGCCGAGCAGGTGGGCGAAATCGAAGTCGGCGAGCTCGACCTCGTCGCGCGCAGCCATGGTGCGAATCGCGCCACACTGCTCACCGACGTACGCGGCCATGACCACTCGCGCGGGACCACCGGCCGCCCTCGCCGGCCGCCGGATCAGTTGCACGCGAGCGCCCAGGTGACCCGCCGCCGCGGCCACAGACTCCTTGACGCCGTCGGCCATCCGGCAGTCCTCGAACCCTTTCGGTCCCCACGGGCGTTGCTCTTGGATGAAGAGCCAGCGGCGCACCTCCTTGCCCGCTGTTCCCGCCAGTAGCTCGCCATCTCGCAGCGAATCAAGCGCGCAAGAATCGGTCATCGATTAGTCCTCTCCGGGCTGATGGTCCGAGATGGCCGTCGAGTCGTTTGACCTCGGGGCCGCGGATCGGTACACTTGGTCTAACGGATGGCATCGTTCGCCGCTGAATTCAAGGAGTGATCCATGTCCGATTCTGTTGCCCAGGAAGTCCGTAGGCTCGCGATCGGGCGCAAGATCCGCGCCCTGCGAGAACGTGAGGAGATGTCATTGGCCGAGCTCGCGGATCGGTGCGAAATGCCGGAGGTGTTGTTGGCGCAGATCGAGGGCGACGTGGTTCCGCCAACCGTGGCCGCGTTGGTGCGCATTTCCGGAGCTCTGAAGACGACAGTAGACACGTTTTTTCGCGACCCGGGGTACCAGGCGCGCGTCGAGGTCGTGCGCTCGGGTGAGGGGCGGAAGATGCAGCGCGTCAGGCCTTCGGCTGGCCCGGCGCTGGCGTACAACTACGAATCGCTGGCCTATCGCATGCCCGGAAAGCACATGGAGCCATTCATGGTGGAGTTCAGCCTCGACGTCGCGGCCGATCCGGCGCCGGTGACGCACGAAGGCGAGGAATTCCTCTATGTTTTGACCGGCGAGGTCGAGTTTCTTTCGGCGAGCGAACGCATCGTGTTACGCCCCGGCGACTCGATCTATTTCGATTCCAGCGTTCCGCACGCGCTCCGCGGCCTCGGCGTCACGGTGCCGAAGGCCCTGGCCGTGCTCTACCCGTTCTCCTGATATCGAGGGAATGCGTCCATGGCGATGGTTGAAATACGATTCCACGGCCGGGGCGGGCAGGGCGCGGTAATTGCCGGCAAGATCCTGGCATGTGCCCTGTTCAAGGAGGGGAAGTGGGTGCAGAGCTTCCCGATGTTCGGCGTCGAGCGGCGCGGCGCTCCGGTGACCGCGTTCACGCGCTTCGACGAGGAAAAAATCTTCGTCCGCAGCAATATCTACGAGCCCGATCACGTGGTTGTGCTCGACCAGACACTCATCCAAGCGGCCAACGTAACGAACGGGCTCAAGGCGGGTGGCTGCGTCCTGGTGAACAGCCCCCAAGCGCCGCACCACTTTTCCACGCTCGATCGCTACGCCGTGGCCGTCGTGGACGCGAGTCGGATCGCGCTCGAGCACCGCCTAGGCAGCCGGAGCGCTCCGATCGTCAACACGGCAATCCTCGGAGGATTCGCCCGGGCGACCGGGCTGGTGAGCATCGACGCGGTGGTCGCGGCGATCGTAGAAGAGGTACCGGTGCACCCCGAGGCGAATGCATCGGCGGCACGCGCTGCTTTTGAAGCGACAGCGATAGCAGTGGATTGTGGTCTTGTTCGCGCAGTAGGTACGACATGAAACAGCAGCGCATTACCTTTCAGAACGTCGACGACCTTCCCAATGTCGTCGTCAGCTTGGGGACCATGGAGTGGAACCACACCGGGTCCTGGCGATACTTGCGGCCGCGCCATGAGAATAAGGTCCCCGCATGCAGCAACGCCTGCCCGGCAGGCAACGATATCGAGGGGTTCATTCGCCTGATCGGCGAGAATCGCTTTGCCGAGGCCTGGCTGAAGCTCAAGGAAGAAAACCCTCTGACACGCACCTGCGGTCGGGTGTGTTTTCATCCCTGCGAAGCGGGCTGCAACCGCGCCCACTTCGACATGCCCGTGTCGATCAACGCCCTGGAGCGGTTTGCCGGCGAGCATGCCGACCGCAACCTGCTCGCGAAAACGGCGCGTCCGGCGTCGGGAAAGCAGGTAGCCGTGATCGGGTCAGGGCCGGCGGGGCTGACGGCGGCTTTCTACCTGGCACGGCTGGGCCACGGCGTCACGGTGTTTGAGGCGATGGCCGAACCCGGCGGCGTGCTGCGCTACGGAATTCCTGCCCACCGCCTGCCGCGCGCAGTTCTCGATGACGAGATTGCGGATATCGCGAGCATGGGCGTGACGTTTCGGTGCGGCGTACGCCTCGGCAGCGGCGGCGACTTGTCGTATGCGGAGCTGGTCGGGTACGACGCCGTTTTTGTCGCGATTGGCGCCCACGAGAGTCGCCGGCTCGGCCTGCCCGGCGAAGACGCGAAGGGCGTGATGTCCGGGCTCCATCTGCTGCGCCTGGTGGCTGCGGGTACGCGCCCCCGGCTCGGCACTCGCGTCGCCGTGATCGGCGGCGGCAACACCGCCTGCGATGCCGCTCGCGTGCTGTTGCGCCTGGGGACGCGGGTCGGGTTGTACTACCGGCGCAGTAGGGCGGAGATGCCGGCGTTCAAGGACGAGATCGACGAGGCGATCCGCGAAGGTGTAGAGCTCCACGAGCTGTGCGCGCCGGTCGCGATTTCCACGAACGCCACCGGGGCAGTGACCGCCATTCGGCTCATCCGCATGAAACTCGGCGAACCGGACGACTCTGGACGGCGACAACCCCATCCGATTCCCGGCAGCGAGCTGGAAGTCCCGGTGGACACCGTGGTGGCTGCGATCGGCGAGCTCGCCGATCCGGGCGCGCTCCCGCCGGGCGTCGAGGTCACGGGCGACGGCTCGGTGCGCGTCGACGACCTCGGGCGGGCAAGCGTGGAGGCCGTGTTTTCCGGGGGCGACGTCACGCCTGGTCCGCGCACCGTGGTTGACGCGATCGCGGCCGGAAAGCGCGCCGCCGTCGCCGTGGATCTCTACCTCGCGGGCGCGGAAAAGGCGGAGGCCGCCAAGGTGATGCGCGTCGGACTGGGCGGGGGCATCTCCATGAGTCAGTACCTGGAGCGGAGCCTCGCTCATGAACGATACGGCGACAGCGAGCATGTCGTCACGTTTGATGAGCTCAACACGGCATACTTCGAGTCGCAGCCCCGCCACCGCCTCAAGCGCCTGACTGTCGAGTCCCGCCTCAGCGGGTTTGCGGAGGTGAACGCCGGGCTCACGGACCGCGAAGCGCTGGTGGAGGCCGCGCGTTGCTTCCACTGCGGGGTGTGCACCGAATGCGACAATTGTTACGTGTTCTGCCCGGACGTCGCGGTGCGGCCGCTCGGAGAGGGCAAGGGGTACGAAATCGACTACGATTACTGCAAGGGTTGCGGCATTTGCGTGGCGGAATGCCCGCGGGCGAGCATGTCCCTGGCGGGGGAAGAGGCATGAGAAAGGTCATCATGGGCAACCACGCGGCCAGCCATGCGGTGCGGTTGGCGCGAGCACAGGTTATCGCCGCCTATCCAATCACGCCGCAAACGCAGATCGTCGAGGAGCTGAGCGAGATGTGCGCGAGCGGCCAGCTCGCCGCCAAGTTCCTCAAAGTCGAAAGCGAGCACTCCGCAATGGCGTCGATCATCGCCGCGTCGAGCACCGGCGTGCGCACCTTCACCGCCACGAGCTCTCAAGGGTTGGCGCTCATGCACGAGCTGCTGCACTGGGCTTCCGGAGCGCGGCTGCCACTCGTCATGGTCAATGTCAATCGGGCACTCGCCGCAGGCTGGAACATCTGGACCGAGCAGACCGACTCCCTCGCCCAACGCGACACCGGCTGGTGCCAACTGTACGTCGAGGACAATCAGGAAGTGCTCGATACGGTTCTGCAAGCGTATCGGGTCGCGGAGCAGATCGCGTTGCCCGTCATGGTTTGTTATGACGCCTTCATCCTCAGCCACACCTACGAGCCCGTCGACATCCCTGACCAGGATCGCGTCGATGCGTTTCTCCCCGTGTTCTCGCCGACGCGGCTCCTCGATCCGCTGAACCCATGCTCGTTCAGCGCGCTGGTGCAGCCGGAGCATTACATGGAAATGCGCTACAGGATTCAGCAATCCATGGATGAGGCCATCGGCGTTTTTCGCACCGCCGGTGAAGAGCTTCATCGGCACTTCGGCCGCCGCTATGGGAATCTCGAGACCGTTGCGACCGACGATGCCGAGGTCGTCTTGGTGACCGCTGCGAGCATGACGGGGCCAGCGCGCCTGGCGGTGCGGAAGTTGCGCGCGGAAGGCGTACCCATCGGCCTGCTCAAGGTCCGGCTGTTTCGGCCGTTCCCGACGGCGGAGGTCAGGGCCGCGCTGGCTGGTAAGAAAAAGGCGATCATCGTGGATCGCAATATCAGCTTCGGCAAGGGTGGGATCTTCGCGGACGAGATCCGCGCCGCCATGTCCAACGTCGATGAAAGACCGAAGATATTTGGCTATGTGGCGGGGCTGGGTGGGCGCGACATCACCCCGGCGTTCCTCGAGGCCATCGCGCGCGAAGCACTTGAGAAAGAGGATCCTCCGGAGCTGGAGATGAAGTTATGATGACGCGGTTTCGCGAAGAAGAAGAGCTGATGACCTCCGGGCACCTCGCCTGTCAGGGGTGCGGCGGCCCGATCGCCATGAGGCTCGCACTCAAGGCGCTTGGGGAAGACACGATCTGCGTCATCCCGGCATGCTGCTGGACGATCATCTCGGGGCCTTTTCCCTACTCGGCGCTGAAGGTCCCGATCATGCACACCGCCTTCGAAACCGCTGGCGCGGCGGCAAGCGGCGTCCGCGCCGCGCTCGACATCCAGGGACGAAGCCATACAAAAGTCCTGGCGTGGGCAGGAGACGGCGGCACCTTCGACATCGGCCTGCAGAGCCTGTCCGGAGCCGCGGAACGGAACGATGATATCATCTACATCTGCTACGACAACGAAGCCTACATGAACACTGGCGTGCAGCGATCCAGCGCGACACCCGATCGCGCCTGGACGACCACGACCCCCTCAGGACATCCCAAGCGCGGTCCGAAAAAGAACATCGTCGAAATCATGGCGGCGCACAAGACGCCTTACGTGGCGACGGCGTCCGTCGCGTATCCGGAGGACTTGATGCGGAAAGTCCGCAGAGCCGCGGAGACGCGTGGGACCACATTCGTGCACGTGCTCTCCCCGTGTCCCCCGGGGTGGCGTATCGACTCCGAAGCCTCCATCCGCATTGCCCGGCTCGCTACGGACTCCAAGGTCTTCCCGATATATGAGGTCGAGAATGGCGAGAAATACCAAATCAACGTCAAGCCACGTGACATCCCGGTTGCCGAGTATCTGAAGGCGCAGGGGCGCTTCAACCATCTCGCGGCAGAAGACATCGCCGAAATTCAGCGCAAAATCGATCACGAATGGCGACGGTTGATGCAGAAAGCCATGATGGACAGCTACTCCGGAAGCCATTACTAAGGCGGCGCCTTGACCGCGCCGGGAGGCTGGACGCGTTCCATGCGTCAGCCATGGTAGTTGCCCTTTTGCGTTTCGCGAACTAAAGATGCTCGTTGCATCCGCGCTGATCGCCAAGGGAGGTGGCGCGCGGCCAGCGACACTCAACGTCAGGAGATGGTAGGCATGTGGCATGATGGAAGCGGACGGGAGCTGCACGGCGGGAATGAGCAACGGCGATGTGCGACCGGGGTATTGCTTTGCCTAGCCATGGCCGTGCTTTTCGGTCAGGCTACCCGAGCGATTGGCCAGGAGGCGGGCGGAGCCCCCGACACGATCGGGGAGGTAACACTGTTCGGCGACGAAGAAATCAAGATCGTCTCCACCACAAAGACGGAGATTCCGATTTCCAAGTCTCCGGGTGCGGTGACCGTCGTCACCTCGCGGCAGATTCGCGAGTCGGGCGCCCGCACCATTCCCGAGCTCATGCGCCTGGTCGCCGGTGTGAATGTGCGGTGGAATCCCATGGTGCAGACGATCGACATCCGCGGTTTCGGCCAAAATCCATTCACGAATCGCGTGTTGCTGTTGATTGATGGGGTCCCCTACAACGACTGGAACCAGGGCGGATTCCCGGTGCAGCCGGGCCTGGACTTTTTCGTCCTGCAGAACATCAAGCAGATCGAGGTCGTGCGTGGGCCCGGATCCGCGCTCTATGGCGAGAACGCCTACTGGGGTGTGATCAACATCATCACTCTTTCCGGCGCCGACCTCCGGGGTGGCAGGATGGATGGATTCACGGGGGATCGCTCCACCGGATCGTTGGGTGTTTCCTACGGCCAGGTGTTTGGAGATGCCTCCGTGTTGGTGGCGGCAAAGTATTTGCAAAGCCAGTATCCCATGTCCTACTGGACCGACCAGACGGACGCGCGCGTTCGCAACACCGACACGTACTTCAAGGCCGGCTGGAAAGGTCTACAACTGTCCTATTACCGGCATAGCGACCACGCGGACGAGTGGACCATCTCCGAACCTCTGCTGGGACCGACGGCCGTGATCAGGGCCTCCGAGACGCGACAGGACGTCGACATCGTCGCGGCGAAGTACGACTTCAAGACCAAGGGCGGCGGCTTTTCGTTTGGATCGGACGTTTCCTACGCCCGCCGCAACGGCACGCACTGCATCGCCTGCCACGCCCGCCTATACAGCGATCACTCAACCGAGAAATCCGATCATGGCTACCTCGCCATCGGCGATTTCCGGGTCGGCATTCACAGCCTGCCCGCCAATGACATCCTGGTCGGCGTGGAGAGCCGGCGGGTAGACGCCGGGGAGCATACGGACGAGCTCTTGAGCCCGGACTCCGGGCAAGAGGTCCACACCCACTATCACAAGCTCGCGGCGTACGCCCAGGACCAGCTATCCCTTTTTGGCGACAAGATGCGCCTGGTCGGCGGCTTCCGATATGACGGAGCGACGGACCAGTTCCACTCCGAGCTTTCGCCGCGACTCGCCGCGGTATTCAATCCGAGCGCGGCCATGGTTCTGCGCGCCGGGTGGAGCAAGGCGTTTCGCTTCCCGAACTTCAGCGAGCTCTATCAAAACACCTGGTTTCTCAGCGCCGAGCTCCCGCCGAACGTGGCCATCCCGCTCGTGCTTTTCGAGCCCAACCCGGATCTCGAGCCCGAGCAGATTCAAACCGTCGATGCAGGCGCCGAATACCGTCTTTCCAGCAACCTCTCGGCGAAAGTAGACCTCTTCTGGTCCCAGGTGAAGGAGTTCATGGTAATCGCGATCGCCATCTTCCCATTGCCAACCCCGGCGACGCTGCGCTACGAGAATCACCCGGGCACCGCGAACATCTACGGAGGAGAAACCGAGCTCCGGTGGACAATGCAGAAGTCGGTGACGGGCTTCTTGAGCTACGCGTATCAAACGCAAAGCCAGGATGGGGATGAAACGGACAGCACGGGCCAGAAACTCGAGTTTGTCTACGCGCCCAAACACAAGGTGACTTTGGGCTCATACTTTGGACCGTTCGCCGGGTTGTCGGGCAGCGTCGAGCTGATGTGGCGGGACAAGGTCGTTGGGCCCGCCGCCTACTACCTGGTCAACTCGGATTTTCAAGATCCGACGATTCGGCCGCTAGACGATCCGATCTACCTGAACATGCGCGCAAGCTACGATGTCCCCGTCGGCTCCGGAGCCCTGGAGCGACCTCTGCGCCTGACACTATACGGCATGAACATGCTCAATCAGCGGGAGACGCAAACGCTGACGGGTGTCGACACGAGAGTTGCCGGCAGGGAGTATTTCCTCGAGCTTGGGTACTCTTTCTAGCGAGTCGACATTGTCGAGCAGTATGGTATTTCGCGGCGCCGGCGTCGTCCTGCTCGCGATTTCGGCGCTCGCCGTCGCGCTGCTGCCCAAGTGGGCGGCAGCGCAGGCCGAGGATACGCCCGCCATCGTCCGTCAGCTCCTGGACGAGGCCGATGCGCACCAACGAGCGGGCGATCGCGACAAGGCGGTCGCGCAGCTCAGGGAAGCGATCCGGCTGGCCCCTGAGACGCCCCAGGCGTATCTGCCGCTCGGTTCGCTGTTGTACCAGGGCGGGGATGTGGCGGGCGCCCTGGAGATCTTTGAGGCGGGGCTGAAGCTCGCTCCAGACGACCATGCTCTCCTGTTCAATGCGGCCGCGGCATACGTTCAACTCGGCAGGCCCGCGGTGGCGCTCGAGCTGGTAGATCGCGGCGCCGCTGCTGAACCCAAGAACCCCGAATGGCACCGACTCAGGGGGCGCGCGCTGCTGGCCGCGGGCAAGAAGGAGGAGGCGCTGGCGTCCTTGGCTACCGTCGTGGAGCTGCTACCGGAAGACGCGAGCGCGCGATTTGCGCTTGGCAATGCCTTCAGCGCCGTCGGCAAGAAGGGCGACGCCATCGCGGCCTATCGCCACACCGTAAAGCTCGATCCCAGTTATGAGAAAGCGTATTTCAACCTCGGTGCGCTGCTGGCGGCGGACGGCAAGCCGAACGAGGCCGTCGACGCTTACAATCGCGGTCTCGCGCCGTACGTCGAGGCCCTCAAGAAGGGCAAGGCCGTGCCGGCACTGATTTCCGTGGCGTATCAAAACTTGGGAGCAATCCTGCTGAAGCAAGACCGCCTCCAAGAGGCGCTAACCGCCTATACAAGTGCCCGGACAATTGCTCCGGAGGATGCGCAGGTGCTTTACAACCTCGGCTACGCGCTGTATCGGCTGGCGCGGCGCGAAGAGGCAGAGGCCGTCTATCGCGAAGCGATCGCGAAGAACCCCGCACTGCCGCGGGCGTACGTGCACCTCGCCGAGCTGGCGCTGCGCAAGGACGAGCCGAAGGAAGCCAAGGAGTGGCTGGAAAAAGGCCTCTCATATGCTACGGCGGAGGTGCAGGTCGAGGCGCAACTGACGCTAGCGCGGGCCAGCCGTGCGCTCGGAGATTGGTCCGCAGCCGCCATCGCTTATGAAAACGTTCTTGCCCAGGCGCCGGATACGGTCCCGGCGCTGGCGCCCCTGGCCCTGTACCGGCTGCGCTCGGGCGACCTCGAGGCGGCGAAATCGCTGCTGACGAGGGCGGCGGACGTCGCCCCGGACAACGTTTCGGTCCAGCTCGCGCTGGCGGAGGTTGCGCGGCGCTCGGGGAACGCCGCGGCGGCCCACGAGACGTACCGCGAGCTTGTGGATCTCGCCGGGAAGCGGCAGGAGATCTGGCCTGTTCGCATTCGCCTGGCACTCTCATACGCCGAGCGCGGCCAGTATCCGCAGGCGCGCGACGCGCTCGAGCCTGTGCTTGCTCTCGGCATGCCCGGCGGCAACGCGCCTGCTGACGTGGTCAGGCCGAGTGCGGAGATGACGCTGCGCCTGCGCTGCTTCCAGGCGTTGCTGTTGGCGGCCACCGGGAAAAGGGCGGAGGCGGAGACGGAGCTTCAGGCCATTCTGCGCGAACGCGAGGATTTGACTCCGGCGCTGCTGGGATTGGCGGCACTACGGCTGAGCCGGGGCGATCGCAAGGGTGCTCGCGCCTCAATCGAGAAACTGCCGGTGGAGGACCGGGCAGAGATATCCAGAGGCGAGGCCGCGGCAGGGCTCGGCATCTTGTATTGGTTCATCGGTGATGCCGCGAAGGCACGCGCGAGTCTAGACCGGGCGCTCGGCGCCGGATTCGACGGGACCGCGCTGCGCATGGCGCTGGCCGATCTGGCTATGGCTCAGAAAAAGGAAGATGAGGCACTGGAACATCTGCGGCTGGCGTGGACTGCGTGTAATCTCGGGGCGCACGCTACCAGACCGCCGGGCACGGGGGCGACACCGGCGCCGGCAACCGCCGTTGCGGGGCCGCCGATTGCGGTCGTGCACATTGGCGATAGCGCGGACGCGAGCACAGGCGCCTGCGCCTATGTGTCGCAGGCGTATGGTGGCTTGCTCGTAGGCAGCGTCTTTCGGGCTGTCGCGCAGTCCGCAGGCGATCGCGACAAGGCCCGGGAGATGCTTGATGTGGCCAGAAATCTCCCGCTAACTGCAAGGTCCCGCGCGGAGCTGGATTTTCTTTCAGGCAGTCTTGCCGTCAGCGCGGGGCGTTTTGCGGAGGCACGGGATGAGATCTCCGCCGCTTTGACGTCAAAAGTGTTGACCGGGCGGGTGTTGGCTGCCGCGCAAAATAACCTTGCGATCGCCCTGTTCCGGCTCGGTCGCCTGGACGAGGCACGCGCGGCCTTCGCCGCCGCCGCCACGTCGACGACACCGAGCCCGGCGGCGAGCCTCAACACGGGCATCCTGACCGAGGAGACGGGCGGCACCGCGCTGGATGCCGTGCCGCACTACGAAAAATATGTTTCGCAAGGCGGCATGCAGCGTCGGACCGTGGAATCCTGGATAGCGGCCATCCGGAGGTTAGGACAATGACGCGACCCCGGTGGCTACTTCCCTGCGTACTGGGGATCTCGCTTGCCATGGCCGTTGAGCTGACAAGCGGTGTGAGAGCCGTTTCCGGCCAGGCGGCGGAATCAGATCGCTTCGCATTTGTCGTGCACATGCCCACGGGGCCATTCCCGTCACCGCAAGAACTGGATCGCGCGGCGTCCTCGTTGGCGGCCTATGTGGCCCAGTACGTGCCGCGCCTCGATCTCGATGTGCGCGTCTTTCGCCACTGGCCGGACGCCGCAAAGTTCCTTCAGACTGGACAGCCAAGAACACTTCTCTTGCTCGTCGACAGCCCCTTTGTCCTGGATCTTCCCGCCGCGAGTGAGCTAACCCCGATGTACCGACTTGCCAGTGGCGACGCGGAAACGCAAAGATTCGTGATGGTGGCGCGAAGCGACAATGAAGCCGTCACAAGCATCGCCGACCTGAAGGGAAAAAACGTATCCATGGTCGAAAGCGCCGGAAGCCAGTTCAGCTCCTTCCTACGCCAGACCATTTTCGCCGCAATGATCGATCCCGCGACGTTTTTCGGCGCCATCACCGCTACGGCCGATGACCAGGCAGCACTCTACGGCGTCCTTCTTTCCCGTTTCGATGCCGCGCTGGTTTCGGAAGAGAACCCCGTGTTTGGCGGTGAGGAGAAGGACAAGCTCAAGGTTGTTTTCGCCACCGAGCCATTATCTCGCCCCGTCATCGCCCTGCAGCAAGGATTGCTCAGCGAAGTGCGGCTGGTCGCTCTGGATCGCGCTTTGCTGCGGATCGACGAGCGTGACGAAGGAAAGCAAGCAATGCAGGCGTTTGCATCGACCCGAATCGTCCGCGTAGTCAAGGGCGAAGGGCCAATGGAGCGGTCATCTCTGGCTACGTTACCAAGTCCCGAAAAAAAAGTCATGGAGGTGGACTTTGGAGGCGTGTCGTCAGCTCCAGACAACACGTTGGATGCGCCGTCACAAGTCGTACCGATCTTGGTGGAGGTGCCGCTGCCGGATCTTCCCGAACCGGAGGAGGAGGACTAGCGTGCTCAAGAAGAAAGTCAGTAGTGGAGGAGTGGAAACGCCATGAGAAGAAAGTATGGCTCTGAATCTGAGGGCGCGCGCCGCACGCCTGCGGCGGTTGCCGCGATCATGCTTGCGGCGATGGCGATGATGACAGGGGGGTTAGCCGGCAAGGCGACGGCGCAGCCGGCGCCCACGCAGCCCACTAACCCGCAACCACCGGCGACACAGCCCCCGGCAACGCAGCCGCCGGCACCCACACAGCCAGCCTCCGCGGAGCCGACCGGCGCGCAGCCGCCGGCAACGCAGCCTCCGGCGGCAACACCGCCGGCTCCCGCACAAGCTGCTCCCACCCAGCCGGCTTCCACACCGCCGGCTTCCACACCGCCGGCGGCCACCCAGCCGGTGGCCGCGGCTGTCGCCCCCAGGCCTACTCAGGGGACCCTGACCTGTACCAAAGAGGGGCGCGTTATCGAGCTTGCTCCGATGCACACCAAGGCCGCGGCGACGATTGAAAAACAGCGCGTGCAGGTTGAGTTGGTGCAATCTTTCTCCATCCCCCCGGACGCAACCGAGGGCCCCGTCGGTTACCTTTACCCGTTGCCTCTCAGTGCGGCCGTCACCGCGTTAGGGCTGAAAGCCGGTGACAAGGCGCTGACAGCGGACAAGACCGATCTCGGCTCGACGGGGAAAACGGGTCTGACCTCGAACCTGCTCGGGCGTCGCTCCCTCTTTGTGCGCCGTTTTTCGGGCGCAAAGCCCGGAGATACTGTCAACGTCGTCTTCAAGTACGAGGAGCCGGTGACACCCGGTGAGCGCCGCCCGGACTGGCTGTTGCCATTGACCGCCTGGACGGCCGTGAGTGCCGGCGCGGCGGGAGCCCCCGGCGACGCGATCCCGGCCGATCGGCCCGCAAGCGAGGTCGAGCTCGAAGTCAAGGTCGCGACTGGAAAGAATCTGGCCGGGATCATCTGCGTGAGCCACCCCATCGTGTTTGTCACGACTGGACCTGAAGGCGACGTAGAAGCGCCCGCCCTGACCTTTCCGTTCAAGGGCACCGCGACGATTCGCCTGGCGAAGGGCGACAAGATTCCCAATCGGGACTTCTTGGTGCAGTGGCGCTTTGTCGACCCGGTGGCGGAGAAGGCGAGCTTGCCGCCGCGGCCCCCGTTTGCGGTTGCCGACCCGGCGGCCACCGAATCGGGGTGGGGGCTGCGGGTCGATGCGCTCAAGATTACCGGAAAAATCAGCGACGCGCAGTTCCTCCGGGTCCTGTACGCGAATGAGAACGCGCTGAGCCGCCTGCTTGACGCCGTGGCCGCAGGCGGAAAATTAGAGGCCGGCGACCTGGTGGTCGTGCTTTCTGCCGCGGGCGATGGCGCTGTTGGTGAGGTGGACGTGCGCCGCGGATCACTCAAAGATTCGGCGCTCGCCGCCGCGCTCGCCAGTCACCTGAAACGGTGGACGCTACCGGCGAGCCATGCGCTGCGGCCCATCCAGGTGCAGCTCTCTCTGCAAGCGTTTCGATAGAGCTTTCCCCCGGGTCTGCGGACCCGGGCCCAAACCCTCAAGGAGAGAATATGGCAATAGCATCGCTACCGGGATCGACAACACCCCGCCTGTTCGTTTCGGCAGCCGCAATGCTTGGCCTGGTTGCCGCCGCGGTGGTCGCCACGACGGCGTCCGCCGGTGAGCCGTCGCCACTGGCGATCGAGGTGCTTGGGCCGGCTGCGCCACATGCCTTTGACGGCTCGTTGGCGGAGCTTCCCCTCGCCAAGAAATGGAAGCCTGGTGATCCCATTCGCGTTGTCATGGCACCTGGCGAAGGTCACCAGCACCCTTCGCAAGGCGACAAGCCCGCGATCCGAGCCAGCGGCTCGGGGCTGGTCTCCGCACTGGATCAGGGTTCCACCGCGGTGTCGGCAGCGGCGACGCCGTCGGCTTCAGCCAACTTCGACGGCATCGACTTTACGGGGTATCTGCCTCCCGACACGGTTGGAGACGTCGGACCGAACCACTACGTGCAAATGGTGAACTCGCAAATCGCCGTGTTCAGCAAGTCGGGCAGCACCCTGCTCACACCGCGCGACATCAGCTCACTGTGGAGCCCATCCAGCGTTTGCGGTCAGGAAGATCAGGGTGACCCCGTCGTCGTCTACGATCAGTATGCCGAGCGCTGGGTGGTAAGCCAGTTCAACTGGCCTGATGACAGCGAAGATGGCCCATTCTATCTGTGCATCGCCGTATCCAAGACGAGCGATCCCATAGCGGGTGGATGGTGGGCATACGGGTTTCGCACCTCGGTGCTGCCGGACTATCCGAAGTATGGGGTGTGGCGAGACGCGTACTATGTCGGCACAAACGAGCCCGACGAAGCGGTGGTCGCCGCGTACGCGGTTGACCGCAAGGCCATGCTGGCAGGGCAAAGTGCTTCTGGCATCCGTGCGCCGCTTCCTCGTCTGCCCGGAAACACGTTCCAGACGTTGCTCCCGGTGGATGCGGATGGACCAACACTGCCGCCCGCCGGCAGCCCCGGGCTGTTCATGAGGCACGTCGACGGCGAAGTTCACGGCGGCGCGGATCGCCTCGAAATCTACACTTTGACCACCGATTTTACCGCTGCCGCGCGCGCCTCATTCTCGCACCTGGGTGATGTCGCGTTGGCCTCCTTCGACAGCGAGCTTTGCGCAAGCGGGATCTGCATAGAGCAACCGGGGACGAGCCAGACGCTCGATCCCCTCGCGGATATGCTCATGAACAGGCTCCAATATCGGAATCTCGGCAGCCGGGAAGCCATCGTCGGCAATTTCACAGTCGACGCCGACGGCCAGGGGCATGCGGGAATTCGTTGGTTCGAGTTGACCCGGTCAGGAGGAGCCTGGTCGATTCGGCAGCAGGGCACCCACGCGCCGGACAACGCTAACCGCTGGACAGGAAGCATCGCCATGGACAAGGTCGGTGATATTGCCCTCGGCTACAGCGTTTCCAGCCCGTCGAACGAGCGCAACATCCTACCGCAGATTCGCTACGTTGCCAGAGAAGCAAAGGATGGCAACAACAGCCTGTCAAAGACGGAGGTGACGGTCATCAGCAGTGCCGCTCCGCAACCAGAAGACGCCGGATACCGGTGGGGGGACTACGCCGCAATGAACGTCGATCCAGTCGACGATTGCACGTTCTGGTTTACTACCGAATACGTTGGTGCTGACGGTTGGTGGAAAACACGTATCGTATCGTTTGTGTACCCGTCGTGCCTGAGTGGTTCGGGCGGCGGCGACGATGACGAAGGGGACAGCGGGGGTTGCTTCCGTTCGGCGGCAGGCGGCGGTCTGGCGTCATCGCCTGCCTGGCAGCTCGATCTTGGGCTGCTCGCCATAGTTGCATTCTTGGGGACGGCAATCAGTCGCGCGCAGCGCAGGCGCGAGACGCCGTAGGCCAGGGTCCAGGCTACGGGGAGCGGCGTGGCGGAGCCGCTGCTACTGTCTTTGCGTAGGCTGTTCATCTCCCTCCCGCTTGCGGGGGGAGGGACGGAGGCGAGCTCGTGGTGGGCTCAGGAGGAGAGCCGCGGATGGTGGCGCGCTTCACGGCGCCACCTGCCACGCCCTGGGTCAGTCTCCGCGCTCCGCGCGCAGGCGCGGTGGCCGGCAGAGGTGAGTTGCGCTGACGGCCGTCCGCAATCTCGGCGCGCGAGTAAAGCCAGCGGGTAGCGATTCCGAAGAGGGATCTATGGGGTCGAGCTTGTTCAACCCGGCGGCCGGGTTTCCGCGGACCGCCGATGCTGTGGAACGCGATGCGCGGTAGGTCGTGGGTAGCGTCGTTTGGCGACCTCCTGGATGAGCGGGGCCGCTCGGGCCGATCCTGGTTTCGGCGCCAGCTCATGACCCGACTATCGGCGTTGGGCGAACCTGGTGCGCAGGCTCTCGCCTTTTGGATCCTGGACACGGCGGAGCCTACCCTGCAGGCTGATCTCGCGGAGGTCATGGGTGAGCACGGAGGTGTCGAGCTTGCGGGGCCCCTTGCTGAGCTCCTGGCCAGCTCCAACGACGTGGCGTTGAAGCAGGAAGTCGCCGTAGCGCTGGGAAAGATCGGGACCGCGGACGCGCTGGAAGCGCTGGATCGCGAGGCCAGGGCCGCCACCGATGCCGGATATCTGGCGGTGTTGCGGCGCGCTCTGACTCAGTGCTACCGCAAGAATCCCGTGGGGCAGTATCTGGCGGCGCTAGCGGCGGGGAAGACGCGCAGGGCGATTACGCGAGCGGCGGACGCGCTATGTTTGATTGCGGGAGAGGCACAAGTCGAGGCGCTGCTGGCGAATCTGAGCAACCCGGACGTGTGGACCCGACACGAGTCGGCGCGCGTTCTCGGCGAGATCTCCGGCCCCGAGGCGTCGCAGGCGCTTGGCGAGCAGTATCGGAAGGTCAAGATCGAGCTCGAGCAATCGTCACCGGAGCGGCGAGACCGCGCGGAGATCGTCGACCTGGCTCGCCAGACCCTGCTTGCCATCGCTGCGATCGGCGAGCGGAGCGGTGGAACGTACCAAGGCGCGGCGCTCGGCCTGGCTCGCGATGGTCTTGCCAGCCCCGACATCGGGGTGCGATGCGCCGCGGCCACGGCCTTGGGGCGCCTGCGCCTGACCGAGGCGTGGACGGTCCTGCGGGAGGCACGCGGCGATTCCAGTGAGGTGGTTCGCGCCGAGGTTGCGCGCGCGGCGGCGAGCCACGCTGGCGCGGCACCGGCTGAGGTGGTATCAGCACTTTCCTCGTTGGCGCAGGACCCCTCCCGCGCCTGCCGGGAGGAGGCGGCGCGGGCTCTGGCATCGCTGGGGCCGTCGCCGGCGCTAACGGAGCTCATCGCAACCGCCGAGGTCCAGAACCTCGTCGTCATTGTTGAGGCACTGGCGAAGCGCAAGGAAGAGGCGACTGTCGACTATCTCGTCGAGCTCATCGCCGGTGACCGGCATACGCTCGTCGTGCACGCGGCAATCCGCGCTCTGGGCGCTGTCGGCCTGCCTGCCGCGCTCGGTCCGCTGGCGCGCCGCGCCGAGGTTACCCAGAACCAGGCCGAGCTCGACGAGGCGGCGCACGCCATCGCCGCGCATCGGACGGCCGAAGCTGTGGGGATACTGACCGAGCTGGCCGCGAAATCGGTGGATCGGACGCGGAGATTGCTGTCGCTTGTAGGGTCATTGGTGCAGATTGCCGAGGCGCGGGAGCTGGCGGCTCGGGGCATGGCCATGGGTGCAGCGTTTTCGGCGCCAGTGCGCCTCGTGCAGTCGCTCCTGCTGCATGATCACAAGCCGCTCCGCGTGGTAGCGGCGCGGTTCCTGGTCGCGGTCGCCCAACAAGTCCCGGACTTGCGCGACGGCATCGACGAGGCTTTGGAGGCGGCGCTCCGAACGGTTAGTAGCAAGAGCAAAGAAGAGGATCGCTCCGAAGCACCGGTGTTTCAGCAGTCACTGGAGGCGATTCGGCCCGTCCTGCAGCCCTGCGTGTCGAGCGAAACACCCGTCGAGCGAGCAATCCGCATCGCGTTGCTCACGCATGGTCGAACCTTTGTCGGTCAGCTCTTACGGGCGTTTCCGAGCCCGGATTTCGAGGTTTCAGACTATAGCGGGATGAGCTCGCTGGATGCGGTGGCGGCACTTCCCTCGCCGCCGGAGCTGCTGTTCGTTGGCGAGGTCCTGCCCGACCTCGACGGGCCGCAAGCGCTGCGGCGCTGGGATGCGCTGCGGCGAGCCCGGGGCTGGCCGGTGGTGCCCACCGTGGTCGTGACGGAGGAGAATCGGATTGCACACCTGCACGACGCGCGCGGCGTGGTGCGCGTGGTGGCGCCCCCCGCGCTGCCGGAGGAGCTGGTGATCGCTGCATTCGCGGCATTTCGCCGGCGCGTGCTGATCGCAGATGACTCGCGGATGGCGCGCCGGCAGTTGCAGGAGATGGCGGAGGCGTCGGGGCTCGCCGTGGTTGGAACGGCCTCGGATGGCCGGGAGGCGCTCGCCCTCTTCCTCAGGAGCCGCCCTGACCTGTTGCTGCTCGATCTGGTCATGCCGAACGTGAGCGGCATGGAGGTGCTCGCGGCACTGAGGAAGCTCGGTGAAACGGCGCCGATCGTCATGGTCAGCTCATTCCCTTCGGGGGCCTCGGCGGAGACGGCACGGCGACTGGGTGCCGACGCGTTCTTGAAAAAGCCGGTCAGGGCGCTCGAGATGGAGGACGTTATTCTCCCGGCACTCTATCGGCTGGACAACACGAGCACCGCGCGGGCTTTTGTCTTGCCGGGCCACGAGGTCCCCGCGAGACTTTACTGCGGGGGAGCTCACCGCTTTGACGGCGCGCTCCGTCACCTCGCGCTCGCGGAAGCTGGTATGTCCGTACCCCCGGACGCCGAGCCTGTGGTAGCGCAGGGCTGTTTTTGCAAGTTTTCGGTGGGTGAGGGCGCGGAGGCCCTCTCGACCGATGGCGTCATCAGTGCGAAGAGGCCGGGCGAGGTCGTGATTCGCTTTGCCGAGCTCGACAACCGCCGGCGCGAAGCGATGATGCGCTTGATGTTGGGGCTGTTCGCGCGCGAGCTCAGGAAGCGCGCATCGTAGCGCGCTTCGCCGCTGCGGGATTACGACGCGCGGCAAAGCCCAGGCGAGCCGGCACATCGCCTGGGCGCGGCGCCTGCCACCTATTCGGTGGCACCTGCTTCGTCCAGGCGCTCGGCGCGACTGCGCATGCGCATGTTGAGGACTTCAATTCCAAGCGAGAAGGCCATCGCGAAGTAGACGTAGCCCTTGGGGACGTGCTGATCGAACCCCTCGGTGATTAGCAAGAAGCCGATCAACACGAGAAAAGCCAGAGCCAAAACGCGAATGCTGGCGCGCCGCTGCACGAAATCTCCGATTGGGCCGGCAAACGCGAGCATGATGCCTACCGCGAGGACAACCGCGGTAGCCATGATGAGCAGGTTGTTTACCATACCGACGGCGGTGATGACTGAGTCCAGGGAAAAGACGACATCGAGCATCACGACCTGCGCCAGGAAACTGGGCCACGCGAGGTGATGAGGATGGCCGGCTCGCGCGTCTCGGCCATCGGCTTCTTCAATCGCGTGCCCCTGATGTTGTGCCGGCCGCTCCACGTTCTCGTAGATCTCATGGGTCGCCTTGCCCATGAGAAACAGCCCGCCGATGATCAGAATCAGGTCTTTTCCCGAGATATCGGTGCCGGCTACGGAAAACAGTGCGGAGTCGAGGCGCATCACCCACGAGATGCACATGAGAAGCAGCAGTCGCGACACCAGCGCCACGGCGATGCCGATCCGCCGCGCTAGCAACTGCCGCTCGCGGGGCGCGCGGCCCGCCAGGATGGCAATGAACACGATGTTGTCTATGCCCAGGACCACCTCGAGAGCGGTCAGAGTCAGCAGGCTGGCATACGTTTCAGGGCTGGTCAGCAGCGCACCTAGGTCCATTCGCACAATCTCCGGCGGATGAATCGGTTGGTTGGTCAAGGAAGGACATCGAAGTTTCCCTCCAGCACGCGGTCGAGTCGCCCCGTGCGGGCGTCGCGCACGCCGTCGCGAACCAGGGGCGAAGGGGCGCGCCGGTAGCGACGCACGATCGCTTGAGATTCGGCAGCTTCCGCCGCCATGGCAGCGAAAGCCGCGTTTCGCAGCCCGGCCGCGGAATCCGCCGAGCATTCAGGTTGCGGCAGGACTCTGACCCGCACCTTGGCGCGCGCAAAGGAGCGTTCGTCCCTGGGAATCTCGAGGACGTGGAGTCCCGCTTCCGCGCGCAGCATTCGGTATGCACCCGGGCCGCCAATTGCGAAGAGGGACCGATTGGCCGTAGCCGCGCCGGAGTTTTCGCCGGTGACAACCTGGCGCTCCAGGGCGATCAGAACAAAACCGCGTTTCTTGGCCCAGCATTCGTACATCGACGCAAGCGCTCGCGCGAAATCGCTAGCGTCCGCCGCGAGTGCCGGCGAATCCGTGCTCGCCTCGACTGCGATGATGGCGTCGTCGGGCAGGCCTTCGAGGTGACTGGCGTGAGCCTCGCTCGTGAGGAAGAGCTGCTCGGCAATGCTGCGCGCGAGATCTGCGCGCAGGGTGTGTCCGCTACCGCGTTCGCGCCGCGTGTGGCGCAGGCGATCGAGGAGAGAAGCGGAACTGGCGACCGCCGCCTCGATGCGGTCCATACGTTCGATCGCGGTGAGAGTCACCCGGCGGGATGCCGAATCCCAGAAACCCTTCGCCGACATGGCGCTCAACGCGGTCGCCTTTGCCGCCATCCACGCGCTTTCGCTGACAGCGGCGTGGAGACGGGCGTGCTCGCCCTCTAGCACCGCGAGCTCCGCCGTCGTGCCGCGCGCCAGCGTGACGAGCGCCCGCAAGTCCGGTTCCCCCTCGGCCGATGGCGCTTCGACGCTCGCCTCACCGCTGGCCGCAGGGGGCGCATCTGGATCGATGAACGATACCTCGAGCGCGTCTCCGGCGCTGCGCACGAACAGAAATTGATCCCCCTCAGGGGCCTGGCGGTTGACGATGGTGAGCGCGAGCGGCGACAAGAAGTAGCGATCGATTGCCCGCTTGAGCGGCCGCGCACCGAGCTCCTGCGAGAATCCAACCCGCAGCAAGAAGCCCAGCGCTGACTCCTCCCACTCGACCGCCCATTCCCGGCGGCGGAAACCGCGGCGATCCAGCACGTCGGCGAGCTCCTTGAGGAGGATTGACCGCATGATTGTCCGGCTCAGAGGGTGGAACACGACGACGCGGTCGACGCGGTTCAAGAATTCGGGGCGAAACGTCTCGCCGACCGCCCGCTGCACCCGCGCCGTGCTGAAGTGCCCGGAGTCCGCCGCGAATCCGATGCTCACCCCGGCGGGCAGGGCCGATCCCAAGTTGGACGTCAAGATCATCGTGCAGTGCCGAAAATCCGCCGCATTGCCCCGGCGATCCGTGAGCCGTCCGGCGTCGAATACCTGCAGGAACAGATCCCAGACGCTGGCGTGGGCCTTCTCGATTTCGTCGAGCAGCACCACGGAAAAAGGCTGTTTGCGAATCTCATCGACCAGCGCAGTGCTCTCGGATATTGGGTCCGCGGATCCGACAATCCGGGACAGCGATTCCGGGCTCATGAATTCGCTCATGTCGAGGCGAATCATACGGTCCGGGGACCCAAAGAGGAAAGTGGCGAGAGTCCTGGCGATTTCGGTCTTGCCAGTGCCCGTCGGACCCACAAAGAGGAAGATTCCTGCCGGCCGCGTCGGATCGGTGAGACCGGCTTTGATCATGGCAACGCGCTCGATCAGACACTCCACGGCCTCGGCCTGCCCGAGGACCCGCCGATTGAACAGCGCCCGCAGCGCGTCGAGGTCCAGAGGATGCCGCTCATCCAGAATGTCCCGCGGCAGCCCGGATAACTTGCTGAGCGTTCCTACGAGGTCCTCGGTGCCGATGGCGCGATCAATCTCGGCATTCACCGCCTCTTCCCTGCAAAGCCGCAACAGGTTCATCACGTTTCCGGGCGGCGCAATCTGACCGAGATACTGGCGCGCGAGATGACCGGCCTCGCGAAGCGTGGCGCCACTGAACAAGGCGACGCCAGACGGCGTTTTCCAGGCCGCAGTTGCCGCCAGCGCCACCTCTTCAGCCGCTTGCTGATCGAGGGCGGCCAACCGAACCACCGCCACCATCGTTTGCAGCGACGGGTAGGCGAGCAAGAGGCGCTCGAATGCCTCGGTGCGAGCCTCCGTCACCAGCAGCACGTCCCGCGCCTCAATTGCGGGGGTCAACAGCTCGAGCAGCCCGCGGCGACTGTGCAGGTGGCGGCCGACGCTATGAAACTGCTGGAGGTCTCCGCCCATCCACAGAATGTTGCGCCGGCGATGAACCTTGTCCACGAGCTCCTTGATTCTGCCTTCGATCTGCCCGACGTAAACCTGCCCCGCGTGCACCTCCAGCGCGCTGGCTTCGAAGATGGTCCAGCCTGCCGCCCTGGCCTCGTTTGCGATCAGGTGCAGCACCGCCGACTTGCCGGTGCCAGCCTCGCCGACGACCACCAACGCGCGCGGGCGAATGCCGAAGAGCGCGGCGCGCGCCTCCTTGAGGCAGCGTCTAACCTCAGGCGTGCCGACGATATCCGCCACCTCGCGCGGATCTTCCGCGACGCGCCCGACGGTGTGCAGGAACGCGCGATCGGTGCGTGCGGAATCCCACGCATCCAGCTCGGCCACGAGCGCCTCGTTGCGCGGCGCACCCAGCCGCGAAAGGAGCTCGCGAAGAGCTGTGATCCCGTCCGGGAGCAGCGTTCCGAGGAGGCCGCCGAAGGTCGGTGACTCACCTGCGGCGATGCGGCGATCGAGGAGCTCGGCGAGGCTGGCGACCACGGCGGTGTGGTTGACCCATTCCGGGCGCCCTCGGGCCAGAATCTGGCCGGCGATCGGACCTTCGTGGTGCGCGTCGACGGCGAGCAATGCAAAGTAGAGCTGCCATGGATAGAAGGTGGCAATGTGCTCCAGCAACGTCGCCGTAACCGTGGAAGCCTGATCGTGCCGAGCGAGCGCCGCAAGGGCCATGCAGGCGAGCACGGCGTCGGTGCCCGTGGCCATCTGGATCAGGATGTCGAGTGGGCACTTCGTCTCGACCAGGAGCTCGATGCCCGCGACAAAGGGCTCGCACTGATACAGGTCCTTGGCGTGCGTGATGTTCTCAAAAAACGGCCGAGCGTCTCGGGAGAATCCGCGGAGCTCGTCGATGGGGTCCTGTTCCGCGCCGTTGTCAGCGGCGGTCGCGTCGTCTGGCGGCGCACCGGATTCGCCGCCCGCAGCCGGTTCCGCGCCATCTTCAGCATCGTCATTCGTGTCTTCAGATCCGCGCCCGCGGGTCAGAAAAAACCAGCGGTCGGCGGTGAAACCGAGAAGAAACGCCAGCAGAGCAGTGAAGAGGATTACGTCCATATTGGGGCCCATTGCGACGGAAGTCGGACACCGAGCCGCGCGCCGGCCGCACCGCGAGCACTCGCCGGGAGCAGGCGCAGCCTATAGCACAAATGGGCTACGCTATCGACCCCACGCCGAGGGTAGCGGGGGAGGTTTGCTGGCGTCGGCGGAATATGGCTAACACCGTGGCGAGCGCGATGCGCGTGGACACGTGTAAAGGAGCATCACCCGAAATTCGGCCGACGCCGGCTTGCTTTGGGCAGCCGGGGAACCTATACTGACATGTCAGTTCAAGATCGCCAGGAGCCGCACCATGGAATCGCTTTCGACCGCATTCAATCGTGTCGACGTCGCCAACGGACAACCCATCCCAGAGGTCGCTCATCCCTTCTATCGGCTCAAGACGGCACGGCTTCTCAAGGTTCACAAGCGGATTCTGACGCTCTCCCGGCCGACCTTGTCTGCTCGTTACGGCGAAGAGGAAGCTGACCGAATTATTCTCGAATCGGCCGAGAGATTTCGGCTCTTGATCCCGGCTCTTCCTTTTGTTGGATCCATGCTGACCAACTGCTTCGAATACGAGATTGTCGGCGCGGTCATGGCGCTTGCCCTTTACCAGGCAATTCGCGCAAAAGGGGAGGACAGAGAGCGCGCTGGAGAGCTCATGGTCCGGGTATGGGAGGGCACCTTCGCCGCGATGAATCAGCGCTTGCTGCGGTGGGCCGGCTGGCTTTATTTCCGGCGGCCGACGTGGTGGCTACTACGCTTGTTTGCCCTGCGGTCGCAGTGGCGCATGCATCCGGGGGATTTTGTGTTTTCATTTGTGCCAGGAGATGGAAAGAGCTTCGACTTTGGCGTCGACTTTCACGAGTGCGCGATCGGCAAGCTACTCGATGAAATCGGCTGGAGCGAATTTCATGAAATCCTGTGCGCCGTCGATTTCCCGATGAGCGACGTCATGGGAACGGGGCTCGTCCGCGAGCGAACGCTTGCCCGAGGCGACGCCTGCTGCACGTTCCGCTTGTGTGCCGGCAGACCTGTCCGGCGTGGCTGGCCGCTGGCATGATGCAGGAACCGCGGCGTCGGCGTCGAACCGGCGGTGAATCCAGGGATGACAGAGGCCTTGCTCCGGTCGTTGAAAATGATTACTAAGGAATAAGCACTGAAAAAGGCAAACTCAGCGAAAGCTGAGGACGCAAAGCCGCGAGCCTACGTCGAGACCGCGATATGGCAGCCGGGCCGCCAGGCGCAACATCTGCATCTGAATCCCGAAAGAGCGAAGGCGCGAGAAGCACGCGAAGGCGGCGCTTCCGCGTGAGTGCTGGCGTGCTCGTGGCGTCGGTCGCCGCGGGAGTCCTTGTGTTCTCCGCCCAGACGCCGAGCCCACCCGCAAGCCGGCCGCTCGCCACCGCCTTCACCGAGCCTGCGCCGCGGGCCTCCGCAGCTCGCCCCGCCACGGTCGCTCCGACCGCGACTCCCACACCGGTTCCGGCGGACAGCGGTCGAGATCGCTCCTCCGGCGCGCTGGCGCCGGCGGCGGGTAACGCGAATTCGGTTCCCAACCTCGTGCTGGCCTCCGTGCTCGATGCCGTCGAGCAAGAACGCTCTACCGGCGAGCTCCGCGCCGCGCTCACCAGACTCGGCATCGGCGGCGCCGATGTCGCTCGGGTGGAGCGGCTTGCTCGCACGGTGCTCGAAGAGCGCGACAATCATCGCAAGCTGGACAGACAGCTCGAAGAGCACAGGATCGAGCTCCGCAAGCTGGACCTGGTCGCGGAGGACCCTCGCCACCCACCTCAGCTCAGACGACGCTTCGAGCTCAAACAGCAGCACCTCGCCAGCTTGATCGAAAAGATCGAGCTCAGCCACCGTGTTCACGAAGCGCACTTCGAAAAGCTCCTGGCCGACCTGGCCGCAGCTACTGGCGCCGCCGCGGGCGGCTTTGACCTTCACGAAACGAGTAACATGGCATCGGAGGCGCCGTCTCGTGGCGCCGACCAAGAAACAGCTATCACAGGGGGCTCCCATGGCTCTTGATCGGGTCACCATCGCAGTTTTGCGTTTTCTCGTCGCGGTTGCTGTGGTCGCTATCTTGCCGAGTCGCGCTGGAGCGGCCGAAGCCGCGAGCTGGGAGCCGCTCGGTCCCTACGCCAGTGGTTCCTACAGCGATGCGGCGTGGGACCCCCACGAACCCGACACGATCTTCGTTACCTCACTCCTGCAAGGTAAAGCCTTTCGGTCGGATGACGCAGGCGCCTCGTGGTCCGAGCTCGCCGAGGGCGAGCGCTTCGTCAAGAGGATTCGCATGGACCCGTTTGTGCCCCAACGCGCCTTTCTTTTCGAGTGGGGCGGCCTGCGCGTGAGCGACGACGGCGGCCAGGACTGGATGCCGTCTCTCGATTCCGTTGGCCTCACCGGCGCCATCGCTTTCGCGCCCAATGGAACGGTCTGGGTTGGCGCTCACGGTGTTGTCTTCACCAGCCGTGACGGCGGCATGACCTGGGACGCCAGTGGCTTCGGTCTGCCCTTCTTCCTGCGGGTGAACGACCTGGCGGCGGATCCCTCGAACCCGGACACGGTCTACCTCACCGCGTTCTCGGGCGTGTATGTATCCCACGACGCTGGAACCACGTGGCAGGCCACCGAGCCCTCCTGGTTCCGGCGGGGGGGGTGGCGCCTGGCCGTGGACCCGAGCTCTCCGCAAACGCTTTATCTGGGTGGTGGTCGAGGCGTGGACAAGTCGACGGATGGCGGCGCCACGTGGTTTCCAGCGCTTCAAGAGGGGTGGGTCACCGACCTCGACGTTCTCCCCGGCGGTGATCTCATGGTCGCTTGCACCCGCGAGGCGCCTGACACGCCCGAGCTGTTGAGCTGGGCAGCGCAGATCCTCCGCTCCGGTGATGGCGGAAGCACCTGGGAGCGATCCGATAGTGGCCTCCCCTCGGCCTGGAATGTCTTTTTCGAAGTCGCCCCGGCGCCGGGCGGCGACGCGCTCGCCGTTGCCACCGCGCAGGGTCTCTACCTTTCTGCCGACGGCGGTCGCCAGTGGAGCGCGGCGGCAGTGGACAAGAACAGGGCCGCGGCGATCGAGGACATCGCCAATCACCCGAGCGAACCGAACCGCCTCGCCATCGTGACTCACCACGCGCTATTCATCTCCGACGATGCAGGCGACTCGTGGAGCGGCAACCCGGTCCCGAGCTGGGATGGCGCCGCCCGTCTCGCGTACGATCCCTTTGACCCGAGCACGATCGTCGTTGCAACTCTCGCCGGGCACATTCTCGAAACCTCCGATGGCGGCGCCACCTGGGTCCGACACGACGGCGAGTGCGGCGGCGAGCCGCGCTTCGTCCACGCGCTGCGCCTGGACCCGACCGCCCGCGATCGGATCTGGCTCGGCACGGAGCAGGGGATCTTTCGCTCCAACGACCGGGGCGAATCCTGGGAGGACATGAGCCACGACATGGCGTTCAGCGACCATGGCGGCATGTTTCGCGATCACGTGATTGGTTCGGTCGCCCTCGATCGGGACAACCCCCAAGTGATCCTGGCCGGCGGCAACAACCGCGTTTTCCGTTCCGAGGATGGCGGCATGTCGTGGACGACCAATGACGACTTGGCGCTCGACTATCCGTACGTTTTCGCGCTGGAAACCGACCCGTGTAACGCCCAAACCGCCTTTGGGGGGACGTTCTCGTCCTGCGTTTTCCGCTCGACCGATGGCGGCCGAAACTGGCCGGTGCAGCGGATGCTCTACGCGCAGGTGGGCGACATCACCTTCGCGCCATGCGAATGCCAGAGCGTCTACACAGCGTCGGATTGGGGCGTCTACCTCTCGCGCGACAAGGGCGAAAGCTGGCAAGATTACAACCTGGGAAACGCGGACCTGGCGAAAGGATGGGTCAGAGCGATCGGCCGCAGCGCGGTGGATGCCAGCGGCGGTTACGCGCTGTACGCGGGAACCTGGCATGAGGGATTGTACCGCGTCGAGGTGCCGGGAAGCTGCGGCGGCTCGCTGAGCGTGACCAAGGAAGCCGACGCCGATCGCGTCGTGACCGGCGAGCGGCTCAACTACACGATTCGGGTCAAGAATGACTCCGCAGGCCAGGCGGACGACCTGGTGCTCAGCGATCCTCTTGCGGCAACACTGGAGCTCGTCGAGGCGCTGCCGACGCACGGAACCTGTGAGCACCGTGAGGGCGTCGTGTCTTGCGACCTGGGCTCGCTGGCGCCGGCTGCCGAAGTGTCGGTCCTGATCGCAGTGATCCCCAGGCAGGCAGGTGTGGTCACGAACACCGCGGAAGTGACGGGTCTTCAGATGCCGCCGGTGCAGGCGTCGGCCAGCACGGTGGTTGACGAAGCCGAGGAAGCGACACCCACACCCACGGCGGAGCCCACGGAAACGCCGACAGCGGAGCCGACGCTGACCCCGACCGTGGAGCCGACCATCGAGCCGACGGCGACGGTGACATCGACGCCTCCCGCCGAGCCCACGGAAACGCCGACGCCTCCCGCCGAGCCCACGGAAACGCCGACGCCGACGCCGTTCGATTGTGAAACCTGGAGCGCGAGCCGCGCACCGCACGATCCCGCGGTGCTGAGGGCTGAGAGCTACAGCTACGATGGAGAGGTGCATCCCCTGGTGCAGGGAGCCGCGGATGCGAGCCAGATCGACGGCGAGGTGGGATCGGAGTGGCCTGCCGACGCCAGAATCGGTAGCATTTGGGTCGCCGGCCAACCGAGCATCGAGGTTGGCGCGGTCTACGCCATGAATGACGGCACCGATCTCTATCTGGGCGTGGCGCTGGGCGCCATCAACGGCGAGCCGCTTCGGGCAGCCCCAGACGGGCACTGGATTCGCGCTGATCTCAATCGCGACGAGGTCGTCGACTGGGAGGACCATCAGGGCAGCAGCGGCGTGACCGACTTTGCTCAGGCCGAGACGGGCGTTGAATGGCGCGTGCCGCTTGCGGCCATCAGCGCGGAAGGCGATGATTTCGGGATGCTTGTGCATATCCAGATCCTGGGCTTCCCGTGCGCTCCCGAGGGCGAAACAACGACTTTCCCGTACCGGACCCCTAGTTCGTTCCTGCAGACGCTCATCCATCCCTGGGCGGCCACGGCGTCCGAATCGCTGATCTACGGCGAGGTCACGGATCGGGACACCGCCGAGCCGCTGCCGTCCGCCAGCGTCTGGGCGGCTGACACCGCGGGTGCCGGCGCCGAGACGCGCTCCTACCAGGCACTCGCGGAGAATGGCTGGTATCGTCTGGACCTGCCGGACGGCGCATGGGAGGTGTATGCCGAAACGCCGGGCTACCTGTCGGAGACCATCTTCCTCGAGCTCGACTCGGAGTCTACCAACACGGTCCGGATCGATTTTGAGCTGATGAAGGAGTAGGTCGAACCAGGGCGATTGGCGGAGCGGCGACACCCCGACCCCCGGCTTGCGCCGGGGTTACGGAGCATTTTGCCTCACGAGTCTTGCGGGAGGAAGGATGGGGGTGTCTTCGTAATGCGCAGTGCTCCATGAGCGAGGAGCGTCGCTCGCGGACGAACGTAGCGCGGCGCCAGAGGAGACGGACTCATCCGCGGGGTGCCAGGAGGTTTCGAGGCGACCCGACTGGCGCGGCGCTGCGAACCTCCGGATGCATCCGGCACGTACGCCCACCGCATGTGCGCCGGCAGTGGCGGCGGCGGCCGGCTCGACGGTGCGTGCCGGAACGGCGTCTCCCAACCTGCCGAATACCGCGTCTGGGAGCTGCCGTTGTCGGCGTCGGTAGTGCCCGCCACGGGGCTGTGGGGTGGTGCTGGCGTGGGGGCTCGGACTGGGCCTTGCGGTGGCTCGGCGAGCGCGCGCGGCGCGCCAGGCCAGGCAGCGCCCTATGCCCTCGGCTCCACCGCGCCGCCCCACCTGCGATCTAGCGGATTGCGGTGCCGTCGTTCAGATTCCTCGTCAGACGCTACGCGTTGCGGGAGGAGTAGCTCAGGGAAAGATCTCGCTCAGCGGGATCTGCAGCCCCGGCAGCTCGTCGGGGCAGACGGTTTCGGGTGGCTGCTGCGTGGCCACGAGCCGGAACTGCTCGCGGTTCCGCCGATACAGCTCAAGGCGCCTCTTCCTGGGATCGACGATCCAGTAGGACTCCACTTCGAAGCGCGCGTAGACCCGGGACTTCGCCGTGAGGTCCGTACGCCGGGTGCTCGGTGAGAGGATCTCCACGACCAGGTCCGGCGGCCCGTTCACGGCGGTTTCGCCGATGAGGGCTGCCCGCTCGCGGCGGATGAAGATCAGGTCGGGTTGTACCACGGTGTGCCGATCAAGGATCACGCCGATCGGGGCGTTGAGCACTTCGCCGCGGCCGGTGCGCTGCAGGGCCAGGATCAGCGCCGTCTGCAGGCGGTTGGAGACCATCTGGTGATAGGGCACTGGTGCCGGAGT
Source organism: Candidatus Schekmanbacteria bacterium (assembly GCA_016188575.1). Taxonomy (GTDB): domain Bacteria; phylum CSSED10-310; class JACPHN01; order JACPHN01; family JACPHN01; genus JACPHN01. Next base: position 17,072 of record JACPHN010000114.1, on the reverse strand, counting down.
CTCGTAGAGATCTCCCTCGATGATCTCGTAGCGCTTGCCGTCGTTGGGCAGCTCGAGACAGTCCTCCACGGTGAGCAGGCTCGGTCCCGGCGGGATCAGGGGCGTCAGCGTGCGGGTCATGAGCCTCGACCTCCTGCAGGAAGCATACTCCGGAGATAGCGCGGCGGGCAACCCGCCGCGACGAGGCGCCTCGCGCCTCCGAGCGGCGAGCTGCGGAGCTTTCTGGCGCGTGCGGGGCTATGGCTATAGGCGGTTGGATTTGCGGCCGATTCATGGCTGCAAGCCTACCGGGTCATCCGAGGCCTGTCGTATGCGTGCCCGGGCGGGACGACGACTTGGGTGATTGTCCCACGCAACGATCTGGCTGTCCCAATCAGCTTTCTCGCGCGATCAAGCTGTTGGGCCAGGCCTGATCGGCGCGTGGCCTGGGGTTGGCAGCGACCACCTTCAGCCGACTGCCTGTCCCGTCGTCCACGAGCGCTAATGCCGGGCTGGAACCGCTGAGAGTGAGCACGAGCGTGTACCGCTTGCCGCGCTCCAGCAGGAGCTCCCCTGCAAAATCCTCCCCCGATCCTTGGGTGGCATTGCACCCCCCGCGATTCAGAAAAGCGGACAGGTTGAAGAGCTTCGCCATGCAGTGGTCCGTATACAGAGCCGCCAGCCGCTGATAGGCCGACGCCGTTTCCGTTGTGGATTGCCAGTCGAAGGTATTTGCGTACAGCTTCCCATCGCTCTCGGCCCACGCATGAAGCTCGGCACAGAAGCCGCCGATATCGTTCCAACGAAGGGCGTTGAGAAACCGTACCTCCGGACAGGGCGTTCCCACGGTGAGCTCAACCGTACTACGCGCCGTTGTGCCTTCGGCAGCAAACTTGATGTCACATTGGTATGAGCCGATCGGCATCCCGGTCCGGTCGATCCGGACCTGAATGGACTGCGGTCGCCCCCCTTCGAGCCGGCCGGAAGCTGGAGCGATGGCCACAATCCACGAGCAGGCGGCGGCCGTTGCCGTCCAGTCTGCGGCCGCGTTTCCCTCGTTGTACAGCGTTACGGCAACTGTCTTTTCGGCCTCGCCGAAATCAATGCTGGCGACAATCGAGAGCCTGGCCTGCGCCGGATCGCCGTCGTCGCAGGATGTCGCCCCGAGTACAAGAAGCACCAGACAGAACAGGCCGGCCAGACCGCCCCGGATACGCCTGCGCCCAGGCGCCTTCACGGTAATGCGCTCGTCCGTTGCGCCGCGCTGATAGCTCGGCTTCGGCATCGTCGCGGGGCTTCTGGCGGTTGGAATTTCGGCCGCTTCACGGCTGCCACTCTACCGGGTCATCCGAGGCCCGTCAAGCCCCCGAAAAGTGGCGTCAGTGGGAGATCCAGGGTCTCGGCGGTTGCCGCGGCCGTCTCCATCTGGCGTGAGGCGCCTCGGCAACGTTCGACTTGTCCGTGGGGATGCGCCGCGCATGGGCCGCGCAACCTTCGTCGTCCTGGCGATACAAGCTCACGGAGCGGCCAGGAAACGCGCCACCCGAACGGCGTGGGGTCTATGCTGTGGTGGTCATCATTACGGAGGATCGCCTGCAAGCCCCGCCGGGACCGCCGGACCCGGGCGACGGGCGCCGGGCGCCGGGCTTCGTGCCGCGGGTGCTCCGGGCTGGCAACGGCGCCGTATAGCCCAGGCCGACGGCACCCGCGCGTAGCGCCGATCGCTCCCCGCTCAGCGGTTTCGCCCGACTCGCCGGATGCGCCGCAGCCTGACTACCCCAAGCGCGGCCAGCCCGGCCACCACGGCTACCGCCCCGAGGGCCGGCACCACGCTTTCCCCGGCCCGGCGCTCGGTCAGGTTGCCGGCCGCATCATAGGTGTAGGCAACCGTTTTGGCACCATCGTAGGTCACCGCGACCAGGCGCCCCGCCGCGTCATAGGAGTAGTCCACCGTGCCGGCGAGCACCGCGCCGCACCACCCTACGAACAGCACTGCTCCGAGGGCGACCAGCCCCCGCATCTTGATCGATCGCATGGTACTTTCCTCCACTGCCTGCCTACTCCATCGCCGTGCCCGAGCCGGGACTCCGGCGCGTGGCTCTTCGCGCCTATGGGAGCACGCTGAAGGCGGACGTATCCTGAATAGGAGTGGGTGGCGTGCCCTCCGGGTTCCGATACTCGCGTGGCTTCGCCATCATCGTTTCGGGAGGTACCCCCGCTCCCACGTTGTCCCCTCCCACCTTGAAGCCCAGCAGCCGAAGGGGGGAGAGCTTCGCCAAGGACTCGCGGCTGCCGATCACCGTCGCCGGCGCGACCGGCTGCGCGACGGGAGCCTTGCCGCCCAGGGACGCCCTGGCCAGCAACCAGAACTGGAAGTAGGCCTCCATATGCGCGCGAACCTCTTCGGCCATCTCATAGGACTCGTTGACGTCGTGTGTCTGGCTCGTCATGCGAAAGAACTCCGCCAGACGGTCCATGACCGCCACCTGTCCTTCGAAGCTGAGGAGCGGTAGCTGGGCCAGGCCATTTTGCACGTACTCGATCGGACCACCCGCGCGCTTGTTGGCGATCAGCCACTGGATGAAGTCGCTTCGTTCCTGCATGGTGGCCTTAGACCACGGATCCCTGGGGGTGTTGCCGTAGGAGATCGCGCTGAACGCGGTGACGTCTGGCCCGAATGCTTCGAGGTCACTGAAATCCGGCAGTCCCAGAGGATCGATGATGCTCACCGGGTTGTTCCGAGCGTAGAGGTAGGGGTTCGCCTCGCGCGCTTCCGCCGGAGGCACCTCGGCGCGCATCTCCGGCGCCCGCGTGAGGAAGCGCGCGGTGGTCGCGTGGTAGTAGCGAGCCCGCATGTGGTACAGGGCCGAGCCATCCTGCCGCACTCCCCACCTGCCCACGAAGGTGAACGGCTGCGTGCTGCTGCCGGTGTGCGCGAGCAGCCGACCGTAGGGGTCGTAGGCGTACGCGTCGCTCACCGCGCCGCTCCCGCCGGTCAGCGCCAGTGTGGACCCGCCGCGGTCGAAGTGGTAGAAGAGCGGCTGCTGGGTCGCAGCGTCGATCGCGTACAGTAGCGCCCCGGTGGGCGCCCAGACATAGTAGCGCAGGAACTGGCCGCCCTCACGGCGCTCGGCCACGGTGGGATGCAGGGCGATGGCATAGTTGTAGTAGTAGTGGGTCGTCGTGCCGCTCTCCGTGCGCGTCGTCAGGTCACCCAGGCCATTGTAGGCGAGCGTGGCGGCATTGACCGCGGTGAGACGGGAGGCGCCATCCCAGGCCAGTTGCAGACCCGGGGCCTGAGTGAGCCTCCCGCGCTGGTCGTAGCCGTAGCCGCTCGTGCTGGCCTGCGATGCCGCGTCGTACTGGAAGGTCGTGGTCTCGGTCTCGATGCTCGCCGCCGGCTCCAGCGGCGCATCCATCTGCAACCGGGTGACCTGACCCGCGGGGTCCAGCGTGTACTGCAGGTCGAGGATCGTGCCTTCCTGAATGCGCGTCAGGCGGTCGCCGTCGTCGTAGGCGTAGGCCGCGTTGACGCCGCTCGAGCGCGTGATCCCGGTCAGGCGGTGGTCGGCGTCGTAGCTGAAGGCGAGCGTCGCTCCCGACACGTTGTCGCTCACCCCGCTCAGCAGCCCATCGGCCGCGCGATAGGCGTAGGTCACGGTGAGCGCCCCGTTGTTGTAGGTCGCCGTCTTGAGCCGTCCCGCGTCATCGTAGGTGGACCCGAAAGCGACGTCGTCCCGCGTGCTGGTCACCCGGGCCTCGGCGTCGTACTCGAGCTGAAGACCCGTTGTCGAGGTCGGGCGGTTGAGCGTGTCGTAGGCCATCGGGATATCTGGGCCTCCCGAGTACTGCCGCAGGGTGAGGTTGTTCGCAGCGTCGTAGCTGCGCATCAACGTCGTCCCGTCAGGATACGTCGTCTGACTCAAGCGCTCGCGGCTGTCGTAGTTGAGCTGCCAGCTTCGCCCCAGTGGGTCGGTATGGCTCTCCAGCCACCCGAGCACGGTGTAGCCGTACGTCCACGCCTGCGCGTTGAAGTCCGTGACCTGGGTCACGAGTCCCATATCATCGCGTTGGAAACCAAGCGACCCGACTACTGGCAGGGTGACCCCGCCGAGCAGGCCTCTGGCGTCGTAGACATAGCCGGTGCTCCGGCCAAGCGGGTCGGTGACACCGGTCACGCGGCTCAACGCATCCCGGGTGTAGGTCGCGGCCTGGTTCAGCGGGTTGGTCTCGCCGACCACGAAGCCCAGCGCATCGCGCTGGTAGGTCGTCGTGTGGTTGAGCGGCGTGGTCACGGCGATAGGCAGCCCCTCCAGGTCGTAGCCCACGCGCCAGGTCTGCCCGCCGTGGCTGATGCTGTCCAGCCAGAGGCGCGAGTCGGTGCTGCGGGGATCGTACCCGGAGGTCGTCACCACGCCGGTGGGGTCGGTCGTCGAGGCCGGGCGGCCTCGCGCGTCGTACGCATACGTCGTCGTCTTGCCCAGACGATCGACGGCCGTGGCCGCCCGATCGAGCAGGTCGTAGGTCAGCGTGCGGACCATGTCGACAGGGTCGGTCGTGGAGGTGAGGTTGCCGTTCGCATCGTAGGCGAACGTGGTCGTGTTCCCGCGCTCGTCGATGAGCGAGGTGATCCGATCGTCGAGGTCGTAGGCGAGCTCGACGACCGTCGCGTCCGGATGGGTGATGTTCTGCAGCCGCCTGTAGCCGTCGTAGGCGTAGGTCGTTCTCTGGAGGCCTGTCCCGCCGCTCGACGCCAGCGTACTATCGGCGTTGTAGAGGAACGACCGGGCTCCGGCATAGGGGTTCGCCGCGACGGCCACCTGTCCGTCCCAGTTGTAGTTGTACGTCCAGCCCTTCCCGGCTCGGTCGGTGAAGACCGTCACGTTTCCCTTTGCATCATGGGTGTACTGCTCGTTCGTTCCGTCCGCGTAGTCCGTCCGCGCCAGGTTGTGGAAGGTGAACATGACGTTCTCGGCGTTGATCGGATTGGTGAAGGTCTGCTCCTCGGCCACGTAGATGAGGCTCGTCGTCCCCCCCTTGCTGTTGGTGACCGATGCGAGCTTGCCGGTCGGGACGTGGTAGGTGAAGGAGGTGACCCCACCGAGCCGGTCGGTGATGCTGGTGATCTGCTCCAGCTCGTTCTTCGTGAGCTGCGTCGCCTTGCCCTTCGCGTCGGTGACGACCTTGGGGTGGCCATGCCAGCTAAAATGCTCGTACTGGCTGCTGCCGTCCGCTGCCTGCACCGTGACCGTGTTGGCGGCCGCTTCGTAGGAGAGCGTCGCACCCTGGTTGTAGGCATCCGTCCGCGACGTGACGCGGGGCATCGTCGAACCGCTGAGCGTGACGTTCCCGTAGGCCTGGACATAGGGCGTGTTGCCCAGCGGGAGTCGCCGATTGCCGATGCAATCCTGGGCGAAGGTGTAGTTGAAGGTGGTCATGTTGCCCAGCGCGTCGGTCACCGAGCGCAGAGTGGGCTGGTTCACGTTGTCTGCACCCGCGGCCTCGTAGTCGAGCGTCACTTGCCGGCCATTCTGATCCGTGACCTCTTGCAGGAAGATCTTGCCCCCAACAACCCCATAGGCCAGGGCAAGCGACCGATTGCCCAGAGCGTCCGTGATGGTCTTCACGCTGTCATCGCTGGTCGACGGGTAGGAGAACAGAAGCGCGTTGCCGTTGCGATCCTCGATCTTCACGATGCGCGCCCCGGCAACATAGATCATCGACTTCTGGTACATGTAGACCAGCTCGTCGATCGGGTCCATCAGGTAGAAGAAGCTCGTCGTCTCCTGCAGCGCGTAGCCGATGGCCGAGCCGTTGTCGAGGAACCAGGACGTGTCGGCGGCGGTCATCAACGCTCAGGCGCCGTTCGACTTCTTGAAGGAGACGTAGCCTCCGTCGGGCAACTGGAACGAGGCGAGGGCGCTCGAGTAGAACCCCGTGGTGAACGGACGCCACCAGAAGCGGGAGGGGACCGACGCCGCCTCTCTCACGTGCGTCAGGCTCGACCGGTAGAACAGCTCGAAGCTCAACGGCAGGGGGCCTCCCAGGGCCAGCAGCCGCTTGTTGAAGTAATAGGCACCATCGCCTGCCGAGATCGGGTCGAAGACGGGGACCGTCCGCGGCCAGTCGACGTTGGCTCCAGAGAACGGCTCTTCGTAGAGGATATCGGCGCGGGCCTGCCGCGGCGCGGTCAGCTCCGGGAGAAGCGCTGCCAGGACCAGGCCGACGCTCGGGATCACAAGCAGGATCAAGCGACCGTGTGGATTGTCTCGTAAACCCAGGAATGGCTTTGGCATCTTGGCGCAACCTCCCGGCTCAGTAGTACACCGGAGTGGCGATGCCGGCCGTCTATAGTCTACAGGCGGTTGGATTCTCGGCCGATTCATGGCTGCAAGCCTACCGGGTCATCCGAGGCCCGTCAAGCCCCCGAAAAGTGGCGTCGGTGGGAGATCCATGGTCTCGGCGGTTGCCGCGGCCGTCTCCAACTGGCGTGGGGCGCCTCGGCAACGTTCACCCGAACGGCGTGGGGTTGGGCGAGAGGTGATAAAGACACCCCACCTGCTACGACCCGAGTCGTAGAAAAAGCTGGGCGATTCGGGGCGCAAAGCGACTACGCTGTCGCCTCGGCAGGCGATGCGGCCGTGGAAACCAAGTACCCGTATTCCTTGAGCATCCGCAACCATCGCGGCGCGTTCCTTTTTACCATCGCCGCTTCATAGTCCACGGTCGGATCGACGTACGGACGCCGATTGACAAGAACGCTGTAGATCACCTCCAAGAGCTTGTGTCCCACGGCCACCACCGCTCGCTTGTGCCCCCGGCGGATCACGAGCCCCGCGTAGACACCGTGGAACTGACCAATACATGCCATTGCTCCTGGTACGGCTCCATGGCCGCAACGATCTGATCTTCGATGTCGGCCAGCTCCCGATCCAGCCAGGCGAGGTGTCGCTCGAGCGTCCGCAGGACAAACCGATGCTGATCGCCAACCTGGCCCTCGAGTGCCGCCACGAGCACTTCGTCGGGCGCCCGAAGTCTTCCATGACTGATCTTGGCGATCTCCTCGGGAGTCTTCTCGCCTTCGATTATCTCCTGGACCATCTGCTTGGCGGTCTTGCCCTGGATGTCGCCGACGACCGCCCCCAGACGAATCCCGCAGGCGTCGAGCAACTTGTGCACGCGGTTCCTTTCCGACGCTGCCGTCGCAACCAGCTTCTGCCGATAGCGGGTCAGCGCTTGAAGGTCCCGCAGATCCTTGGGTGCGATGAAGCTCGGCAGTACCAGCCCGCATCTACCCAGCTCCGCTAACCATTCGCTATCGGAGATATCGGTCCTTCTTCCAGGGACCTTCTTGACGTGATAGGCATTCACTACGTAGATTTCCAGTCCCGCAGTCTTGCGATGAACATCCAGACCCGCCACCCGTGCGACAATGGCTCCGATCAGGGCCTGACCTCCTGACGCAAACGCGATGACCACCTCGAAGCGCGAGTCGAGTCCGCGTCGCCTCGAAGACCACCATGTCCATCCTCCTTGGTGGGCAGGTTCGGATTACCATACGTTCACCGGTGCGGCCACCAGGCCACCACTGCGAGCCAACCGGGGGTACGTGCTCCAGGGCGCGGGTCCAATTCGGGAACGGGACGAGCTACCATAATCCACTCGACCATCGCGCGGACTCTCCTCGCCCGGTACTGTACGCCGAGCCCGCCCAGCTTTCATAGCCGGGGGTGTCTTTGCACGCACGACCTGTGCAATTCAGGTCACGCGAACGGGTTGATGCTCGGGTCGGACAGCATGTATTGTTGCGCCCCGCGCTTGATGTTGGAGTTGCGGGCGAAGAGATTGGCGAGCTCGAACGGCACCGTCCCGAGAATGCCCATGATTCCGGGTGCGCCCGCCATGGTCAGCACGCCGCTGACGATATAAGTCAAGTAGGCATCCCGCAGTGCGGCGCTCGAGCTGCTGCCGCCTGCGGCCGAAGCGCCGCCGCCGAAGAGGCCGCTGACCACCGGCCCTGCCAGCTCCGCGGCCGGACCTCCGAACTTCTTGGCGAGGAGCCTGGTGACGACGTCGGCGCCGGCGCCTCCGCCCAGAGAGTACAGTTGCGAAGTAGGATCCACGGCCCCGGCCTGCCGCAGCGCGCCGCCGATCGTAGCGCGGTAGAGCGCCGGGTTGTCATTCTTGAGCGCGGAGAAGGCGCCGCGCAGCGCGTGGTGCTCGTCCGCTCTCGAACGCGCAGCGTCGCCGCTGGCGAAGCGATCGAAGAGCTCGCCGACCAGGCCGGTCTGGGTCTTGCGGTCGAGCGCGTAGAGCGCCCACGGTTTCAGCGTGAGCTCGGTCGCGATATCTTTCATGATGGGCCCGCGACCCAGAAACGGTTTGGCATCCCTGGCGGATTGCAGCTTTGCCGGCAGCTCCGCCGTCAATTTGCGCAGGCCGGCGACATCGCTCCCGTCCCATGTGCCGCTGAGCATCAAGGCGCGTACGATGCGCATTTTCTCGGGATAAGGCGCCGTCCGAAACGCGGATTGCTGCAGGAGATTGTTGGCCTTTTCGCCGCGGAGGCCTGCCGCGGTGATGAGCGCCTTCTGCGCGTTCGTACTTACCAGTTGGTTGTGAAACGCGCTGTTGCTCACCATCTTGTGCACCGCATCGGCGGTACCCGGACTGGCGATCAGCGTGTTGATCGCGTGGCCCTTGACGTCGCCGCTCATCGCGCGTCCTACCCAATCCAGCTTGCCCTGTCGCGTCAGGTCAACCAGGCGCGCATAGACCTGAGCGCGCTCCTGACTTGCCAGGTATGGGCTAACGTGCTTCATGGCTTCGTCGAGCTGGGCGCGGCTGGTCGGGTCGTTGATGCCGTACGCCGTGCCCAGCCACGCGGCATCTCTGGATGGCGTCGCGGACGGTCCTCCCGAATCCTGCACAAACTTGTCGTACCGCTTTCTCAGGTCGGCGGCGTCGACGGGTGTCTGGCGGTCGGTACCGGGCGCCGGCGCTGATTTCGGTCGGACCTGTGCACCGCGGCGTGCCTTGGCGGCCAGTTGCTGCACGTTTGCCGGCCCCGAGCTCGGCTCTTGGTCTGCGGAACCGGCGTCTTCCGATTTTCGTGGGCGCTCGGCGAAGCGCCGCGCTTGCTGCTCGGATGCCGGTGACACCGCCGCGCGGCCGGCGCCGTCTGTGTCCTCCATCGTGTCGGCAGCGGTCGGCTGTGACGATGCGGGCGCTGCCGTGGCGTCGCCTTCCTCGGCGGGCGCCTGAGGCGCAGACGGCTGTGAGGGCAGGCTCGCGGGGGTATAGGAGGTGGGTTGGGCGGGGGAGGTATTGTTTACGCCATCGACAGTCATGCTGAGACTCCTTGCGTGCGCGAAGGTTGACGCCAGTCACACAGGATACGTGCGAGCTCGGAGAGTTATTCACCGGACCTTGGCAACGCAACAATCCGGTCTAACCGGCGGCGGCGCCTGGTCGCATGGGTGCCCTTGCCCTGGCCATGGACCTATTCTAGACTGCCTGGGGCTGTCGTCGCCGCTTCCCTCTGGAGGGTGCTGCCCTTGTACATGCCGCTACAGCAGCGTGAGCTGCGCGTTCTTCATGAGGTCGCGCGTGAGCGTGGGATCGATCCTCGCCTGCTCGAGCGCCTCACGGCGATGGAGCGGGAATCCCGGCACGGTATCAACAAGCGGCTCGAAATCGCGATCCGTGAACACGCCGGCAGCGCCACCGAGGCGCCGCCACGAGCGTTTCTGCAAGTCGGCCCGCCATCGCTGACCGCCACCGGCGGCGACCCCCATGAAGATGCCGTGTCGGAAGCAGAGCGACTCATCACGGTGCGGCTTCGCTCACTGAAGCTCAGCAATTACGCCCTGTTTGCTGCCACCGCTGACATTGCTCTGCACGGCGACGATCACCGGCCCGTGTGTCTCGTGGAAGGCGCGAACGGATTTGGCAAGAGCACGCTGACAGGCGCCATCCGTTACGCGCTTTATGGATCGTCCGCGATCACCAAAGACAGTTTGCGGCTCCTGCACCGCGACTCCCTGGCTCTCGTCTCGTGGTCAGATCTGGCGCGGTGACGGAAGGCCGGCGAGGGAGGCAGGACGGCGCCGCCACGAGCTGAGGGGCGCGGCGTCTCGGTGAGGTCGTCGACAGGCCAGGCGAGCCCCCGAGGAGTAGCAGGCGTGGAAATGCAGCCGAAGCAAATTGGGTCATATCGCGTGCTGGAGTCGCTCGGACGCGGAGGCATGGGCGTGGCTTACCGGGCGCAGCATGAGGGCAGCGGCGCTGTCGTGGCGCTAAAGACGGTGCGCATGGCCCGCGAGGGGTTGCTACAGAGCGTGCGGCGCGAGATCCACGCGTTGAGCCGCTTGCGACACCGGGGCATCGTGCGAATCGTCGACGAGGGAGTCGAGGATGGTCTCCCCTGGTACGCGATGGAGCTGCTCGAAGGCCAGACCCTCCGGCGCTGGGTGCAGGCACACGGTTGCGAATCGACGCCTGCGGGTGAGGCCGCGCTGACCGTCACGGCCGGGCGACAGGCGGCGACAACCTCCGAAGGCGACAGCGAGGCAGAGCGCGTCGGATGCGCGCAAATGGCACTGCGACCCGCGCCCACCTCACCTCCCCCCGCAGACGAGGGGAGGGTCGCAGCAGGGCATTGTCGCGCTGCCAGCGATCCTTCGGTGGATTCAGGGAGACCTCCCGTCTTGCGGGCAGTTCTGACCCAGATCCGAAAGCTGTGCTCGGCACTGGCCTACCTCCATGGCGAGGGGCTGGTTCACCGCGACCTGAAGCCGGACAACGTGCTGATCGTGCCCGCAAGAAAAACCTGCAGCGGCGAAGGAGGCGCCGCGGTGCCCGCTCCCGACCCCGCGCGGGTGGCGGCCGCGAGCTGGCCGGTGCTCGTGGATTTCGGGCTCGCGACGCAGTTTTCCGGCCCCCTGAGCCGCGATACCCTGGAGCTGCAGGGGCTGGGCGGCGGTACCGTGGCGTACATGGCTCCAGAGCAGATCCGCGGGGAGCTCGTCGACGCGCGCGCCGATCTCTACGCGCTGGGCTGTATCCTGTACGAGCTCGTGTGCGGTGGGCCGCCCTTTTCGTTCGTCTTGGCGAGCGACGTGCTGCGCCGCGACGCGCGGGGTACCTGGCAGGTGACCAGAGGCGGCGGTGAGGACGCCGGGGAACCGGACTACTCGCGCCTGGGGCTCCCCAGGGCGGTATTGGACCTGGTGGTATTCCGGCTTCGAGATCTGCCGGCCGACGCCGCGGCGATTGTCGCCGCCGCCGCTGTTCTGGGGCGCGAGACTACGGCAGCTTGGGCCGGGGCGGTGGCGCGCCTGGATGGTCCCAACTTCCTGCAGGGAAGGGCCGAGCTGCTGCGGCGCCACGTGCTTGAGGAGACCGAGGCGGGACATCTCCGGTTCACGCACGACAAATTGCGCGAGGCGACGGCGCAGATGCTCGGATCGCAGCAACGGCGAGCGCTTCATCGCGAGGCTGACATCGCCATTGAGGCGCTGCCGGCGGTGGACCGCGAACGACATCAGACCATGCTCGGACAGCACTGGGAAGAGGCAGGCGTACGCACCAACGCGCGCGCGGCGTACCTGGCCGCGGCGAAAACGGTCCTGGCGCAATGCGCATACGGGGTCGCCGAAAACCTCTATCGCGCATACCTGCGTCTGACCGACAAGCTGGACGGCGAATCGGTCGCGGTGCGGCGGACGCTGGCGTACTCCGTGCTGTTCCAGCAGGGGCGCTTGCCGGAGGCGGTGCGGGAGCAGGAGCAGGCGTTGTGCGAAGCGCGAGCGCTCGGCGACCGGCAGGCCGAGGCGGCGGGTCTGGGGATCCTGAGCGGGCTACAGCGGCACATCGGCATGCTCGAGGAGGCCGAGGCCACGGCTGCCCAGGCGTTGGCGCTGTGTCGGGACATCGCGGCCCGTAAGGACGAAGGAACCGCGCTGGCCGAGCTCGCCGGGATTCAGTTGATCCGCGGCCGCGTCGATGAGGCGATGGTGAACCTTCGTGAAGCGATGGCCATCGCCCGCGCCCATGCTCAACCGCAAATGGAGGGCAGCGTGCTCAACAACATGGCCATCGCGCTGCTAAAAAGCGGTCGCCGAGCCGAGGCGAAGGCGGCATACGGTCAGGCGGCCGAGATCTTTCGGAGAGTCGGTGCCCGGGCGCAGGAGGCGACGACATTGCTGGGGCTGGGAATCCTGGCCGCGGAGCAGGGAGAGGCGGACGCGCAATCCTTCCTCGAGGCGGCCTGCGCCATCCACGGTGGACTGGGCAACCGCGTTGGCGAGGCATACGCACTGAGCAACCTCGGACAATGGCTGCAGATGCAGCAGAGACCCTTGGAGGCGCGCGCCGCCTATGAACGGGGGCTCGCCATTCATCGCGAGGTCCGAGACGCGAAGATGGAAGGAGCGACCCTGGCGAACCTCGCCGCGGTTTGCGGTGAGCTCGGCCAACCGGAGGAAGCGCGGCGCTTGCTCCAGGAGGCATTGGAGGGGCTACGCCGGGTGGGGGAGAAGCGATTCACGGGTATCGCGCTGTTGCATGGCGCGGTGTTGGCACGGCGCACGGGAGATTGCGGGGAAGCGGGGCGGCTTCTCGCCGCGGCCCAGGCGGCGCTGATGCCATTCGGAGACCGCACCTCCGCGCTCAGCCTTATCCGAGCGCGTATGCCCCCGCTTGCGGGGGGAGGGCCGGAGGGGGCGATCTCGCGTCGCCGCCGACCAGGCGGTGGAATCGGGCGCAGCGACGTGGCGGGCGCCACGTGGGGCGCGGCGAGGCGCGGCTTGGCGACGAAACTCGTCCTGGGCGCCGACATTTAATGTGGCGGCGCCGCTCTACACCCCTACCCTTGCCTCCTACCCCCGCACGCAGCCGGCATTGCCGCGCTTCCGGCCGCTGCCGCCCTCTGCCTGGACCCACTGCCTGCCCTGGACTGGCATGTCGCGGAAAGCGCACTACGAAGACCCCCATCTCACTTTCCCCCGCCCGCCGGAGGGAGGGGCGGAGGGGGGCGCGGCCGCGTCGCAGTCAAACAGACGCTGGATTCCGGCTTGGCAGCGCCATTGCATCCTCCCGCCATGTCCACCACGTCGCGCCAAACCTCGCGGCGAGCCCCGCGCCGGCCGCACGTGGCCAAACCGACAAAATCCATCTCCGAGGTCCCCAACATGCGTCTCACCGTTACTCGCTGCCACCGCCGCCCCCCCCTGCTGTCCCCCGCCCTCATCGCGGCCGCCTGCTGGCTGGTCGCCGCGCCCGCGGCCACGGGCGCGAGCGCTCAGGACCGCTCCTTTACCGTCGTCGCCTACAACAGCTACCTCAAAGTGCCTCCCGTCGACGGCCCCAACAGCGAGTGGCGCGCCAACAACATGGCGCTGGCTCTCCGGCGCGCCACGGGCGCGCCCGACGTCATCGTCGTATCCGAGGCCTTCGACGATACCTGGGCCGGCGAGCGCGGCTTTGGGCCAGGCTATTACGACGGCTACAGCCAGTGTCTCGAAGACAGAATGTGTATTCTCAAGCGCCGGCTCTGGATGGATGGGTACAGCTACATCACCGAAAACGTGGGGACCGAGGGCGGCGCCCTGCAGGACGGCGGCGTGTTCATCGCCAGCCGCTGGCCTATCGAGGTTTTCCGCAAGATGATCTACACCGACTCCGTCGGCTCCGACTACCACGCCGACAAGGGCGCCGCCTACGCCCGCGTCAACAAGAACGGCCGCTACTACCACGTCTTCGCCACGCATACCCAGGCGACCTACTTCTATGAGGACGGGTCGCACCAGCCCGACTCACCCGAATACGCGCAAGTGCGGGAATTGCAATTTCGCGAGCTGGCCACGTTCATTCGCGCTCAGGACCCGGACCGCGGCGAGCCGATTTTCATCGCCGGCGACCTCAATGTTGACCGCGATTCTCCCGAGTTTGCGCGCATGTTGTCTCTTCTTGGCGCCGGCGCGCCACCGGCCTCGTCTCGCACCGCCGGTGGACGCATGTTCACCTTCGACTCCGCCAACAACACCTTGAAGGGGGGCGGCGAGTTCGATTACGAGCCGGATGCGTGGTACGACCACGTGTTGGTCATTGACAACGAAGCGCACCTGCGAGGCGAAAACATCGCCGTCGAGGTCGAGGCGGTGAGCCAGGACCTTTCCGACCACCACGCCGTGATCGGTCGCTTCGTGCCGATCCGGGAGGACGTCCCCGCCGAGCTGGTCATCTCGCCGGCGCTCGATACCGCCGCCTGCCTCGACGTCGCCGGTGCCAGCTCGGCCGCCCACGCGCGCCTGCAAACCTTCTCCTGTCACTTCGGCGCCAACCAGCGTTTTCGCCTTCGCCGGGTGAGTAATGCGACCTGGCCTCATTTCGAGATCTTGCCCGCCACCGCGGGGATGTGCCTTGACGCCCCGACCGGCGCTTCCTACGTGCAGCAGTACCCCTGCCACGGCGGCCTCAATCAACAGTGGCAGCTCGTGCCGATCAGCGGCCAGATGGCGATTCGCAACGCCGCCTCGGGCACGTACCTGGGCGCCTCCGGGAGCGGCCAGGTGACGCAGACCACATCGCTGTCACAGGCGTTTTTCCTCGTCAGGACCTGGCGGGTCGACCCGAACCTTCTGCTCAAGAATTCCCGCAACGAGGCGGACTGCATGGACGTGCCGTCATCAAGTTTGGCGGCCGCCTGGGTCAATGGCGCCTATCCCTGCAATCGCGGCAGCAACCAGCAATGGTCGCTCGAGGAGCTCTACGTCGCGACAGGTTCCGGAAGCGCCGCGCACACGGGAGAGTTTGTCGTGCGGGCGCGCCATAGCGGGATGTGTCTGGACATCCCCGCGACCTCGGGTGCTCAGCGTTACGTGCGGCAGCAAACTTGCGGATACGGTTCCAACCAGCGCTTTGCAGTCCAGATGCAGCTCGACGGCAGCTTCACACTGAGGAATGTCGGCTCACTGCTGTGCCTGGGCCTTCCTGACTCGGGATTTCCGTGGCTCGTCGCGCGGGAGTGCGGTGCGCCGCTGGCGATAGGCACCCGGACGCCGGTGTTTTGGAAGCTCGCGCCCTAGTTTGCATCGCACTCCTTGGGGCGCGACGGCCGGAGCGGCGCCGCGCCCTCTTTCCGGGCGTGACGCCAGCGGCTCCCGGCGCCCGTCACAGCCCGGAGCTTACCGATTGGTAGCGTCCGAGAGCTACCATGAACAGCTTGACCGACGCGACCACGAAGGCTGCGGCGGCGGCGAGCGCCCCCGCCATCGCCCACAGGCTTTCGCGTCCAAAAAACACGCTGCTTGGCATCGACGCCAGCATCGCCAGCGGCAGGCCGAAGGTCAACGCGAGCTCGATAGTCTGCGGGAAAACCGACATCGGGTATCGCCCCAGCGAGGAGAGGGACCAAAATGTTTCCTCCGAATCCGCCAGGCGCTCCGAGACGAACGCCGGCGCCACGCACACCAGAGCCAGCGCCACGCGAACGGCGATCGACGCGATGATGAAGAGCACAAACGTCCCCAGCCTCGCGACGTCCAGGATTCCACCTCCCGAGGCCGCGGCGCCGAGCCACGCGAGCAGCACGAGATTGGTTGCCAGGTTTGGCAAGTTCGAGACCACGTACTGGCCAGTGAACCACATGCTCAGCAGCGGATGCAGAGGCTTCAGCAACACGTAGTCGAACTGGCCGTTCCATACCTGTGTTCCAACATTGAATATCGGCCCGATGAAGAAGCAGATGAATACCTGGTGACTGAGGCCGTTAATGGCTGTGAGCACGTAGACCTGCTCGCGTGACCATCCGGCAACTTCAGCCCCGCCGGCGAGGTCAAAGCCGATCGACACGGAAACGAAGTTGGCGGCGAGAAACAGCGTCTCGAAGACGAAGAAAAGCACCACGTTGCTGCGGTAGACCAGCATTACCGAAGCGCTGATCGAGAAAGTGCGCGCGAACAAGCGGAGATATCGTCTCATATTCCGATCGCCTCGAACCTGCGGATGCCGCGCCGCCACATGACGGTAACGACGGCGGCGGTGACCGCGGTCACGATCGCGCCTCGGACGAGCCCCGCGCAAAGCTCGGCGCCCTGGACGCGGCCAAGCAACACCAGCGCGGGAAAGGCAATCATGTAGTAGACGGGCGTCCAGGCTGCCAGCGCATGCCAGAAGGGCGGCAGCAGATCCGGCGGGTACACCCCACCGCTCGCCACCGCGTAGATGCTGTGGAAGATCAGGTCCGGGCCCCACGTTTGCGTCATCTGGAACGCGAGAAGGCCGACCGTGATCTGGATGAGCCAGCCCGCCGCGAAGGAAAGCAGCAGGGCGAGAGTGTACAGCGCGAGCTCCTGCCACCCGACCGTGCGAGCGATCTTCGCCAGAGGGTCGAGGGCGGCCGCCAGCGCGATCAGGATCGGCGCGATGATGGCGATGCGCACCGTGGCGTGCGCCGCGGCCTGCGCCATCACCGTCAACAGAAAAGGATATGGCCGGAGCATCGCGGCCGAGAGCTTGCCGAGGCGAATCGACGCGCTGACGTTAAAGCTCACGCGGTTCTCGTGGAGGATGCGGTGCACGGCCGTGAGTGTGAAGTAGCCGACAATCAGATGCTCGGGGTAGGTGGGCGAGACGGCTGCCCGCGCCGCGGCCAGCCAGAAAAGCAGCAGACCTGCCAGCGAAATCGCGATGCCGAAAAAGCTCTGTGCCAGCGCAAACCGATAGGACAGCTCCACGGAAATCGCCTGGCCGTACGCCACGCGAGTCGCTGCGACGACCCGTGCCAGGCGCGCCAGCCAGCTCGTGTTCTTCACAACTCGCTCCGCGGCTGGCGATAGATTTCTGAGAAAATCTCGTCGATCGACCGTTCGGCCACCTTCACGTCGGTAACCCTAGTGGACCCAACTGCGTTCAGCAGGTGGGCGATCGTCGCCGCCACCTGGCCAGAGGAAACGTCAAGGGTCACCTCCCAGGGGGTGCCGTCGCGTGAGCCGACAGCCGGCGGTCGCATGCCGATCCCGGAGCTCTCGTGGACGAGCGTGGACACGGCAAGGGCCGCCGCCGCCGCTGCGTCTGCGTCGGCAAGCCGA
>JACPHN010000111.1 GCA_016188575.1 Candidatus Schekmanbacteria bacterium | reverse complement strand
GGTGCCGGCGGAGCAGGGTGTCACGCGACGCTGATGGATCTCGGCATCGTCGCGGAGCTGCCGGCGTCGCATCTCTGGAGCTCGATGCGGCAGACCGGCAAGAGCGAGATGTTCGGGACGCCGGGGGCGATGGCGGTCGAGCAGTCGCGCCGGGCGATCGACGCCGTGCCGCGGAGCGACATCTTTTCACTCGGTTGCGTGTTGTACGAGCTGTGGTGCGGTGCGGCGGCGTTTCCGGTGCGCACGTTCGACGCCTCCGGCCGCGCCGAGCAGGCGCAGCCGGCGCGCTGGCCGAGCGAGATCGTGGCGCCGTTTCCCGCGGAGCTCGAAGCAGTGCTGCGGGAGTGTTTCGCGCTGGCGCCGGAGGCGCGGCCGTTTCCGGGGGTGCTGGGCGCGCGGCTCGCGGCGTGGGCGGAGCTGGACGCGGAGCGGGATCGCTTGTTCCCGCCGGCGGCGATCAGCTACCTGGACCTGCCCGCGACGCGGCTCGTCGGGCGGGAGGATGAGCTGGCCGAGATCGCGAAGGCCGCCTGGGCGGTTTGCCGGCCGGGGCACGCGGGACCGCGGTTGGGCCTGGTCGGCCCGGCGGGCAGCGGCAAGCACCGCCTGGCGACGGAGGCGCGCGTGGCGTGGGAGCGCGCGTCGCTGCTGGTGGTGCGGCTGCGTCTCGACCGGATCGCGGCGGGCGCGGTTGCCGAGGAGCTGGTGGCGCGGGTGCGGCGGGCGCATCCCGGCGCGGAGCTCGCGGGCGAAGGGATCGCGGCGCTCGACGCCGGCGCGGCCGAGACGGTGGCGCGGGCGTTGGCGCCGACCTGGGAGAGCGCGTCGGCGCTGATTCTCGAACGGCTCGACGCGGCGTCGGACGCCACCCGCGCATTCGTCGCGGCGCTGTTGGCGCGCTTCGCGGGCGTGGCCCTGGTGACCGCGGAATCGGAAGACGCGCTGGTGGGTCTGGGCGCGCCCGTGCGACGGCTCGAAGCGCTGGCAGCGGCGCCGGCGGCGGAACTGTGCCGTGCCGTGCTCGGCGGGCCGCTCGCGGCGGGCGCGGAGGAGCTCATGGCGGCGGCACCGCGCCTGCCGGGGACGCTGATCGACTGGCTCGGGGAACAGGTCGCGGCGGGCCGGCTGCGGCGGGGTTACGATGGGACGTGGGAGGTCGGTTCCGAGTTTGAGGTTTCGAGTTTCGCGCTCGAAGTCTCAGGCGGCCCGTCGTCGGCTCCGTGCGCCGATCTCCCGGCTTCCGGTTCCGAGGTGACCCTGGAGACCCTGAGCACACCGCCTGTTGGCCCCCCTTTTCACCTCGCCGCGCGAACGCGAGCGCTGGAAGGCCCCGCGCTAAACGCGCAACCCAAAGCCCGAAACCCGCAATTCGACACTCGAAACCCGCAACCCGAAACTCGAAGCTCCCTCTCCCCCGACGAGCTGCTCGCCCGCGGCCACATCGGTTCCTGTCGACTGCTGTCCTTCATCGGCCAGGGCGGCATGGGGATGGTGTTCCGCGGAGAGTTGGACGGCCGGCAGGTCGCGGTGAAGGTGACGCGCATGGCGGGCGAGCGGGCGGCGGGTCGGTTCCGCGAGGAGATGCGGGCGCTCAGCGCCTTCGCGCACCCGCACATCGTGCGCATGCTCGATGTCGTCCACGACGAGGAGCTCGGCATGGTCGGCCTCGTCATGGAGTATCTGCCGCGAACGCTGACCCAGGCGAGCCGCGTCGGGCTGGACGCGGAGACGGCAATTCGTGTCGGCTGGCAGCTCGCTCAGGCGCTCGATTTCGTGACGACGACAATGGCGGCGGCGCACCGGGACCTCAAACCTGACAACGTGATGCTGACCACCGACGGCACCGTGAGGCTCACGGACTTCGGGCTCCTGGGGTCGTTGACGGCAGCCGCGGCCGGCGGCACGCCGGCCTACATGGCGCCGGAGGTCCTGGCACGACATCTGGGCAGAGAGCGCGCGACGCTCGTCGATGCGCGCGCGGACATCTATAGCTTCGCGTGGCTGATACACGAGGTTTTTGCCGGCATCACCCCGCTGCCGGTGGCAAGCCTGCCGGACTGCGCGAGACGCATGGACGAGGACCCGCCGATGGTGTCGGAGGGCATCCCGGCGCGGCTTCGGTCCTTGCTGCGCCGCTGTCTCGACCGCGACCCAACGATCCGGCCGCGCTCCTTCGCCGAGGTGT
This sequence comes from Candidatus Schekmanbacteria bacterium, assembly GCA_016188575.1. Classification (GTDB taxonomy): domain Bacteria; phylum CSSED10-310; class JACPHN01; order JACPHN01; family JACPHN01; genus JACPHN01. The sequence goes on along the minus strand of JACPHN010000111.1, from coordinate 4,944 downwards.
GCGCCGAGTGGAATCCGGACGCGATTTATCCAGACCTCGAGACCGCGCGGTGGCGGCTCGCCTGGGCGTACGTGGGGCGGCGGGAGCTGCAGCGGCAGGTCGGGGCGCTGGTGGAGGACTCCGCCGGGCCACGGCTCGTGCTCGTGTGGGGCGGCCGGGGCGCGGGCAAGACGAGGTTCTTGCGGGAGCTCGCGTCCGAGCTGAGGACGGCTGGCCGAAACGTGGTATCGATGGCAGCGGGCGACCTCGGGGACGTCTTCGCCGCGGCGGCCGGGAGCGCGTGCGCGGAGTCGGTGTTGCTCGTAGACGACCTCGAGGCGTGGGCGGCGGCGCGCGATGCGCTCGAGTGGGCCGAGTGGGGTCGCGCCCGCATCGTCGCGACGACGAGCGCGCCGCGGTCGGTAAGAATCGCCCGAGACGAAGCGCGGACGATCGAGCTGGCGCCGCTTGGTGTCGCGGAGACCCAGGAGCTGCTCGCGCGGGTGTTCGGCGACGTGTATGACGCCGAGCGGACCGCGGCGACGCTTTTCGTCGCCGCCGGTGGCACGCCGCAGCTTCTCATCGCCTTGCTGGGTGAGCTGATCGCGGCCGGCGCGGCGCTGAGCATGCCGACGTTGCGCTGGCGCATCGAGGCGCGGCAGATCGAGCGGATCCTCGCGGCGCCGGCGCTCGCCGAGCTCGCCGCCGCATACCGCGTTCCCCGCGGCGAGCTGTCCTCGGACGCCGCGGCGGCGTATGGAGCAATTTGGCTCGGCGGCGTTTGGCTGCCGCCGGCCGGGATCGCCGCAACCCTGGGCTGGAGCAACGAACGGGCGGCGGTGGCGCTCGATGCGCTCGGCAGGCACGTGTTGCGCGACGCGGATGGGCGGGTGAGGCCGGCCAACGCGCTGGCGCGCCCGGACTGGCCAGCGACGCCGGCCGACCTGGACGTTGGCGCGCTCGCCCAGGCGGTGCGCAGCGAGGACCGCTCGAGAGCGCTGCGATTGCTCCTCGAGGCGGGCTCGCACCGTGCCGTGGCGTTTGGGATGGCACTGGTAGAGGAGCTCTCGCAGGAGGACGCCCATCGCGACCTGATTACCGCCATGGAGATGATCGGTCGGCCAATCGGCAACGAGCGCGCGTGGTTTTCCTGCCTGATCTGCTACTTGCAGGCGCTGCGGTGCATGCCGGAACAGGAGATGCGGGAGCAGCGGTTCAGGGAGGTGACTCAGGCGGCGATCGATCTCGCGGCAGGGCTCCGGGACCCGGGCCTCGAGGCACGGGCGTATGCGGCGCGGTCGATGACGCGGCTTTTCCCCATGGCGGAGCGCAGAGCCGATGCCGAACGCGCGCTCGCGCTCGCGGACGCGTGCGCGGACCGCCGCGACGCGTACGTGGAAGCGTGCATCGCCATCGCGCACCTGTCGAAAGGCGACAACTTCGACGATGCGGTAATTTCCCTGCTGGACCGCATGGAGGAGGTCACCTTCGAAGCGCTCGGTTCGTACACCCGCAAGATCCTTCTCAGCACCTTGGTAACCGCCAACGATGCTCTGCTCCCTCTTCCCTTGAGATTGCGCCGAAGCGATTACGCTCAGATTTCCTTGGATCGGCACAAGCATCGGCCGGATCTGGCCATCAACATCTATGCGGGTCTGATCCAGGCCAACCTCTCCACTGGCGCAAACACCCTTCGCCAGTACGAAATGGTGTCGGCGGCTCTGGCCCAGATGCCGGCATCCCATCCATACTTCTTGCCCGCTTCGTCACATCTGGTCGAGGCTGCGGCCGAGCTCGGCCTCCTCACCGAGGCCATTCGACACACCCAGCGCGTCGAACGCTACTGTTCCGGCGTCGACAACCTCGCCATGATGCTGTGCCAGCAGGCCGAGCTCGCGCGGCTGTCGGGCCGACTGGGCCCAGCTTTCCACGCGCTGGACCGCGCCGCTCGCTACGCACATCGCCTGTCGCCGACTGTCCGCGGCAACCTGGAGCTGACTCGTTGCGACGTGCTGGTCGACGCGGGGGGCGAGCTCTCCGACACCGACCTGCCGCGGCTCGACGAAGAGGAAGAAAGGATATTCGCCGACTGCACGCGGATTCGATATCGATTGCTGCGCCACGACTTCGACGGCGCGGGGGAAATCCTGTCCAGCCGCCTCCGAGAGACCCCGTTCGCCGGCACGGAGGAGCGGCTGGGCCTGTACATGCTGGCCTTGCGGCATGCCGTCCACACGGCAGACGCGGCGCGAGCCTTCGCCCTGGCGGAGCTCCTTGCCGAGATCGGTCCGCGGCGGGCGGTTGAGCGAGACATGCTGCTGGGGTATTTCAAACGCGACGAAGCCGCACTACGCTCGGCGCTTGGCGAAGTCGGCAAGATGACCCTGGCTCCGGTGGAAATGGACATCCTGTGCAAGCTCGTCTGGTGCGCCGGCTGCCATGAGCACGAGCAACGATTTTGGGCGCTTCTCGAAGAATCCGCCGATGGTCTGGCGACAGCGCTGGCGGCAGCTTTCAGAAAGCGTTGGGAAAGGGACATGGCATGGCACGCAAGGCACTGCTGGCACTGATGGCAGCAACCTGCCTGCTCGGCCGGGGATTCGCCCACGGCGCGGGGCAGGTGGTGGCACAGGCCGACACCGAGCACGACTTCGCCCGGTTCCGCGCCGAAACCGGCTTGACCGGGCAGGGTGTCACCGTGGCGGTCTTCGGCTACGCGTTTTACGGCTACGAAGCGGCGCTGGCGCAAGGCGAGCTGCCGGTGATCACCTTCAAGTATCGCAACGACGCCCATCAGGTGAGCCTCGGCACCCGCCTCGCCGAAATCGTGCACGACATCGCACCCGGAGCGAGTATTCAGGGATACACGATGCTCAATCCCGCGAGCGAGCTCTACGCGGACCTCGGCGAGCAGTACTGGGACGGCTCCGCCGACATCGCGCTGATTCCGGACAGAACCTATGTTTGGCCGACATTCGCCAACACCCATCCGTCCATCGCCGCCATCGAGAAGGTGATCGCGGACGGGACGCTGGTCGTGACGAGCGCGGACGACAATCGCCTGACGCACTACCGCGGCACGTTTCAGGACGCCGGCAACGGCTTTCATGATTTCGGCGGCGGGGTCACGGCGATGCCGATAGAGGTGCCAGATCAATGCTCGAATACTGGAGGCATGCTCATCTGGGGCGACGACTATGCCTCCACCGTGTACAGTGAGTACTTCTTGTATCTTTACGATCCAAACATGAATGTGCTCGAGATCGGCGATTCTTCTGGTGGTCCGATGGCCTCCGTCGGTGAAAATAACAAGCCGGCAGGGTTATATTATCTTGGTATTTGGAAAGATGCATCATCTCCGGTGCGAATAATAGACTTGTACGTATCTCCTTGTTCGTTGCTCGGACCCGCCGACGTCCAGATCCCCTCCCTGGGTCAGTCTTTCGTACCGGAGTTTTCCATCAGCGGCATCGGCGCGGTTTCCGGAGCGCTGGCGGTAGCCGCCCTGGACCGCGGCTCACCCGAGCCGGAGCCGGCCGGCGGACGGCTCTTCGGGCCGCGCGGGTATAGCGGCGAGGGCCCGGCGCGGCTGCTGACCGATGCGCTGGTCGAACGCATCTCCCCGCACGTCGCGGCTACCGACTGCCAGTCGACCTTCACCGCGCCAGGGTACCAGTGCGGATCCGCGGCGGCCGCCGCGGTCATCGCGGGGGCGGCCGCCCTCCTCCAGGAGCATTACCGGCTGGACCGCCCCGCCGACCTCGCGGACGTCCTCGAGCGATCCGCTCTCGACATTCCCTCGACGGGCGTGGGGTATGACAATCGCACCGGCAATGGCCAGGTGGACATCTGGACCGCTTACCACGGGGGAACCCAGGTCCCGGCGCTGAGCTGGACGGGGCTGCTGGCGTTGCTCGGGGGGGCCTGGATCACTCGGCGCCGATGACCGCGAATTTCCGGAGTGGCGGGCACGGAACCCTCGGCTGGCAGACGCGGGACATGTCGATGAGGTTACATACCGGATAGAACATGTAATCGATTCGCGAAGCGCCGGTCTTGATGTCGAAGGTGATCCACAGCGCGTTTTTCAGCTCTTGCACGTTGCCGCCATAAATGAATATCGCGTAGAGCTCGTTCTGGTTTTGCACGATGCGCGAAGCGGCCGGAGAAGCGCCAGACGACGTGGTCAGCACCCTGCTGGTCGCATCCGCGTTCGACACGACCATGGTGCGGAGATCGGTGCCGGCGGCTCCCGCATCGATGTCTCTCCAGAACATGTGCCTGTGCTCGAAGCACGGCTTGTTTTGTCCCGACATGCACAGGTTGTATTTCGGGTCCATCATGTCCCCGCCGGAGTAATCGGGTCCGAACTGATTGTAGTATCTTCCCCAATCTACTCCTTCAATACTCTGTGTATCGATGTTGACGGTGTAGGTCCCGGGCTTGCCGATGATGATCACGCCGGTGCCAAGCTGGGGGAACTGGCATTGCAAGCCTTCGTAGAGGATGCGGCCGGCGACGATGACAAACGTTCCGGGGAAGGGCAGCGATAGGGAGTACGAGTTGCCCTGAAAGGCCACGTATTTCACCAGCGTACCCGCGGGTACCGTGACTCCGTCGCTGTACCGGTAGGTGTTGGTGTTGTAGGCGGCAACCAGACAGCCCTTGCTGTCGGCACAACCATTGGCCGAGGTGTCCCCAAAAGCCTCTACCCAAACGGACCCGGTGACGGTGTAACCGGTGGCCGAGGTGGTCGCCAGATCCGTCGTCGATCCCGTCGCCGACTGCGCCGTGGTCTCGTTCGCGGCCGTGCGCTGCTTCTTCAGCTTCAACGCTGGCGAAAAACGACCGGGGTGTGCCGGCGAAAAGTAGGCCAGACGGGGCGTGGCAGTTGGGTGGGTATGGCCGGGAGCAAGTAGGCCTGTGGTGGCTTGATCCGTGAACCGACGGCCGGGGATATCGGTC